>JAJDZT010000157.1 GCA_022824525.1 Silicimonas sp.
AATCAGCACGCTCTTCGCCTGACAACCGAACCACAAACTTCGCAACACGACCACGCTTGCCCATAACAAATCCTCCCTGATTTGCCGAAGAGTGATTCAGAGAAAATCCAAACTGTCAAATCAGGTGACGCGAGGGACTAGATCAAGACGCGGCCTTCTTTATCGGGGCATCCGCTCTAAATTGGATTATTTTCAGCAAACTTTGCAAAGAATGCCAAGAACGCTCTGTCTGGATCATTCGGAGGCTCCTTCCCAGCGGACCAAGACCGCCATTCCTGCTCGACAAAATAGATGTCATACCCCTGATGCCGCAACCGCGCCGTCTGATACGTATCTGTTTGCAAAGCCACACCCATTTTCTCCATCGAAGCGGGGCGCGGACGCAAAGGAACCAAGTTATCCGGCGTCCCATCAACACGAGCTTGCCGTCCGACCTTCGAATAACTCATTTCGCGAGCTGAGGCCCCTACCCCGTCCGCATCCTTACGCCACCATCGCAACTCGATATGCGTCACGCGGCGACCCGTTTTGATCGGGTTGATCTGAACCTCAAAATCCGACAGAGCGCTGACCTCTTTCACAGCCGGCGCTAGTGCCCGAAGATTCAAGTTCGACCAACTGGTCAGCTTGCCCGAAGGCACGCCCAGAATACCCCGCAAATCATCCAGACTGAACCGCTCGCTGGACTTGAACTTCAGATTGCCACGCTTTTGGATCATCTCGTACAGCGTCAGCGCGTATTTTGAAGACAGCGCAAACATGACCTCGCGCTTGAGCCGGGCAAAAACAGTCGAATCCCCGATGATATGGCGCAGCCTTGCCGGGATTTCGTAGTGCAGCAAACCGTCTCGCTTCAGGCTTTCAACGTTTCCGCCCAACAGTTGGACCCGTTCCAGATGCGGCTGCCCGTCTCTTTGCACCTTCACCCGCACGATCGCTGACATCAAACGCTCGACGCTCTCCCCTACCCTATCGTTCGAATTGTGACTGCCGCGCAAATCAGCCTTGGAAATGACGTGCTCGACTTTCTTGTCGATCGCGTCCCAGGCGTTTTCCAGCAGCACGTTATATATCCGCCGATCATTCAACGTCAGCGGCGTCACTTCGACCACATCTATCAGCTCGCCGGGTTTGACCAGCGTCGCCGCATTTGGTTGAACATCCTTGGTGCGCGTCAACGGCGCCTTTGGGGGTTTACTCAACTGCTCTCTCCCGCCAAACTCTTACATGGTCTGGCTTTGAGCGTAAGAATAGCTTGGAACGATGGTTTAATCAACGGTAACAGCTGCACCCAAAATGTAAGAGAACTGAATCCAAGTGAACTGCTGTCGCTTTGAAAAGACTCAGGAAAACCCTTTGATTAGAGTCTCTTCGCAACCCATCCCGAAACGTAAGAGTTTATGGCACCCAGGTTGTAAGATTTGGCACCCAAAACGTAAGCTTTTCCACCCCAACATGTAATGCCATACGTCCCAATACGTAAGAAAATATGGGTAGTATTACATTATATCAATGGCTTACGTCGCACGAACCATGAACTCTAAGAATCAGAACAAGGGTGTTTTCTGGGATTAAAATTTGGGTGTTTCCAAGTCTTGTAACCAATCTCTGGGGTTTCAAGTCCTGATTGCCGCCAAGCCGAAAGCAATTCAACCCCGCAAACAGGACTTTCGCTGGAAAGGTTCGGAAATTTCTGGCAATGGTTAAAAAAACCGAACCTCGTAGCAAACCGCACGAAAGTTCGAACAGGAGAGCAGCATGGCACAGAACCCAAACCTTCCCGATTCTTTCGATCTTGATCGACTCACACGCGTCGCCGATCGATCCAGTGATATCATTGAACGCTTACGCAACCAAGTTTACGCTCCGGATGCGCGCAAAACGATGAACATTCGATTCAACGTCAAAACGGCAGCCGAGATGGTGGGCCGCACTGAAAAATCCATTCGGGAAGCAGAAGCCGCAGGTCACCTTAACGAACCGGACAAAGATCCAAAGTCAGGCCGTCGCACGGGATACACGCTTGCCCAGATCAATGACATGCGCGTCCACTTTGGCGCCCTACCCCACCGACAACCCGACGAAGACCCGCTGGTTCTGGCGGTGCAAAATTTCAAAGGCGGTGTCGGCAAATCGACACTGGTCTGTCATCTGGCACAGTACTTTGCGCTGAAAGGATACCGTGTTTGTGTCATTGACTGCGACAGCCAGGCGTCGACCACGTCGATTTTTGGCCTGAACCCTGATGTCGACGTAGATGAAGACGAAGACACTCTTTATCCCTTCTTCCAACACGGCGGCCCAAGTGATCTGGTCTATGCCATGCGGGCGACCTATTGGCCCAACATCGCTTTGATCCCCGCAAACCTGGGGCTTTACGACGCCGAATATGAATTCGCCGCTCGGATGGCTCGCGAAAACAACTTTGTGCTGGACCGGTTGCGGAACGGCATCGCGACTATCAAAGACCGTTTCGATATCATTCTTCTTGATCCACCCCCGGCCCTTGGCATGCTGTCGCTTTCTGTTCTGCGCGCGGCTGATGCGCTGCTTATTCCTGCGCCCCCGAATAATATCGATTTCGGCTCGACGGCGCATTTCCTGAAGATGATGTCTGCCACCCTGGATCAATTGGCCGAGGCTGGTGGCGCGCGCGAGTATGCTTTTGTTAAGATTGTCGCGACGAAGATGAACGACAACAAATCGGCGCATGGGGTCATCAAGCGTATGATGGACGCGGTCTTCCCTGAAGAGATGTTGAATGCTGTGCTGAAGGACAGCGCCGAAATCGACAATGCAACTGCCAATCTTGGAACCGTCTACGAAATCGCCGGCGCGGGTGCTCGAACCGAGACACACAAACGCTGCCGGGCCTATCTGGACGCCGTCGGGCGCGAGGTCGAGCTTTTGATCCGCAAGACCTGGCCCAGCCACCACAAATCTCTCGAGATGGAGGGTTTGCTATGACCAAAAGGCATGAAGATGTATTTGACGCAGTTCTCAGCGGCGTTCCACTCAGGCCGGAAGACAAACCCAGTAAAGATCGGGGCGGCGCACGGTTTCTGAAGCGTGGCAATGCGATTAGTGATCGTCTTTCGGGCGAGCACGAGGAAAAGACGCTCCATTGGGTTGATCCGGCGCGCTGCCGCATGTGGGATAGGCACAACCGCGACTATAGTCTTCTGACAGCCGAAAACTGTGGTGACTTGATCGAAGGTATTCGCGCACAGGGGCGACAGGAATTTCCCGCCATTGTGCGCCGCATTGACGAAGCGGATGCCGATTACGAAGTGATCTGTGGCGCACGCCGACACTTTGCGGTCACGTGGCTACAAGGGCAGGGTTATAGCCAATTCAAATATCTAATCGAAGTGCGTGATCTTACCAACGAAGAAGCGTTCCGTTTGGCTGACATCGAGAATCGCGAGCGCGAAGACATTTCGGATTACGAACGCGCGGTCGACTATGCGTCGGCGGTTAAGCTGTACTACGGCGGACAACAGAAAGCGATGGCTGAGCGGTTGGAAGTCTCGGCAGTTTGGTTGTCGCGGTATCTTGAGTTGGCGCGTCTGCCGTCCGAGATCGTGGCTGCGTTTCCTTCGAAGCGCGATCTGCGCGAACTACATGCGCGCACACTGAAGCCGCTTTTGAAGGAAGCTGACAGCAAGATGCGTGTCATGGGTAAGGCGAAAGAAATCGCGGCGCAGCAAGCCCTGGCACGGGCAGGTAAAGCGCAGTTTGTGGATGCGCAAAAGGTTGTGGCGGCCTTGAAGTTGGTTGCTTCGCCACCGAAGCAAAAGCTGTCGTCGGCAAAGGAATATTCGGCGCGATCTGGTCAGTCCATTTCAGTGCACCGCAAGGGCAGGGCACTTCAAGTAACTATCCCGGCCAACATGAAACGCCCGGAAGTCGAAGCAGCTCTGCAAAAGATGATGGATGGTGAGTTCTGAATTACCAGTTGGTAATTCGAGCGATTACCAACTGGTAATCGTCCGAAACAATGTTGAAAAACATACGGTTAAGCGAATTTTATTCACAACCCCGCCGCCTTCGTCAGGTTCACACGGAACCGGTCCCGGCGGCGCTGATACCGGCGAGTCATCTCGGCCGAGGCATGGCCCAGGTGCTTTTGCACATAATGTTCGTCGACTTCCGCGGAGGAAGCGAGGCCGGCCCGAAGGGAGTGTCCGGAGAACAGCGCCAGTCTCTCGGCTTCAGGCAAGTCGGCACGGATGCCGGATTTCAGGACGGTGGCTTTGATCAGGCGGGCGACGTGCTTGTCACTGAGACGCGCCTCAAGGGCACGCTTGCCGTCCCGCGAGGTCCTTACGAAGACCGGTCCAAAGTTGATCTTGGCGAAGTGAAGCCATTGCTCCAACGCGTGCACGGGGCAGGTCTCATCCTTGGAGCCGCGTCCGATCTCGACCTCGCGCCAGCCGGTCTTTGAGTTCAGGGTCAGAACGGCGCCCTCGTCCAGGATCTCAATCCAACCGCCGCTATCAGGTGTGTCATCCTTCCCGACATCGAGGCTGACGATCTCGGAGCGGCGGAGACCACCAGCGTAGCCTAGGAGCAGGATCGCCCGGTCGCGCAACCCACGCAGATCGAAGGGCAGGGCACGGCTAATTTTTTCTCTGCGGGTTTTGACGCGGTGTTTGACGTGTCGGCACGTCATCCGGGTTCGGGTGTGCGCCGTGGAAAGGCGCGTCTTCCTTGCGGGTGCGAACCCCGCGCAACAATTGTCGCTTCGGTTGGTAGCAGCCTGAGCGGATCATGGAGGTAACGACATGGTTTGAAGCACTCAG
>JAJDZT010000032.1 GCA_022824525.1 Silicimonas sp.
GTTTGCAATCAGCAACAGGGCGGGCAAAGCCGAAACGGGATCACGCAATCACTGCCGAAAAAGCCGAACCCGAACCCGGATGACGTGCCGGCACGTCAAACACCGCGTCAAAACCCGCAGAGAAAAAATTAGCCGTGGGGCAGGTGGCCTATATCTACCGCAACATGTCGAACCCTCCCGGTTATTACACGCCGCAATTCGGCAACTCTCAGGCCTATGTGGTTGTGCTTTTTCAGTACGGTTTGGCGGTGGGCGCATATTCTTCCGATACCGAGGGATGCCGCGCCACCTTCCCACCACGCCCGCCTGGACCTGGGTTCGACAACCCATCGACCGTCCATGCTGTGAACTGTGGTGTGGCCTACGATGGTTCGGGGGAGCGCCGACCAATTGCGGAAGCAATTGATTGGCTGGCCAGTCAAGGACGCAGGCGCGAAGAGCCGAAGCCGATGTCGTCGCAACCCATGGTGCCGGCAGACCGCTACACTGGTGGCTCGCTGAAGTGACTGGGTTCGATGCCAGGCCACCTGTAGAGGACTGAAGCGCTGCACTCCACGAAGCCCTCACGTCGTTGAAAGGCGTCTGGCGCAGCTAGCGGCAAATAGCGCAAAGGCTTCCCACTGCTGGACATTCCTGCCTTGCCATTGGCAAATAGGGTCGTCAGGGAGGACCGGCTCATGGTCGACATTGCTACCCGTGTCTGGAACCACAAGTGGAAGATTGACCCAATCGTCCGCTCACTTATCGATACAGACTTCTACAAGTTGTTGATGTGCCAGTCCGTGTTCCGCAACAAGCGGGATACGCAAGTCACGTTCAGCCTGATCAACCGCACCAAATCGATCCGATTGGCAGAGTTGGTGGACGAAGGCGAGCTTCGGGAACAGCTTGACCACATCCGTTCCCTGTCACTTTCTCGCGGCGAAAGCACATGGCTGCGCGGAAACACCTTTTACGGCAAGCGCCAGATGTTCCGTTCGGATTTCATGGAGTGGTTCGAGAATCTCACGTTGCCGCCTTACCAGCTTGAAAAACATGACGGACAGTTCGAACTGACCTTTGAGGGCAACTGGCCGGAGGTGATGCTTTGGGAAATCCCTGCACTTGCAGTGTTGATGGAACTGAGGGCACGCGCGGTGCTCAAGAATCTCGGTAAATTCGAGCTTCAGGTGCTTTATGCCCGAGCCATGACGCGCACTTGGCAGAAGGTCGAACGGCTTCGTGATATTCCAGACCTGAAACTCGCCGATTTTGGCACGCGTCGTCGCCATAGCTTCCTATGGCAAGACTGGTGCGTTCAGGCCATGACGGAAGGGCTAGGTGAAGCTTTCGTGGGCACATCCAATTGCCTGATTGCAAAAAACCGCGACCTCGAGGCCATCGGAACCAACGCCCATGAATTGCCCATGGTCTATTCTGCTTTGGCGGAGGACGATGCAGCGCTTGCAGAGGCACCTTATCGTGTTCTGGCTGACTGGCATGAGGAACATGACGGAAATCTGCGTATCATCCTACCCGATACGTACGGAACAGCGCAGTTCTTGGAGAATGCGCCCGATTGGTTGGCCGGCTGGACAGGCATACGGATCGACAGTGGCGATCCGGTGGAAGGCGCGGAAACGGCGATCGGCTGGTGGAAGGCCCGGGGAGAAAACCCGGCAGATAAGCTCATCATCTTCTCGGACGGGCTAGACGTCGAGAAAATCGTCGAATTGCATGACCGCTTTGCTGAACGGGTGCGTGTCAGCTTCGGCTGGGGCACGATGCTTACCAATGATTTTAGAAACCTCGTCCCGGACGATCGCCTGGCTCCGTTCAGCCTTGTCTGCAAAGCTGTTCGCGCGAATGGCCGACCCACGGTGAAATTGTCGGACAATCCAAGGAAAGCGATGGGGCCGTCAGACCAGATCGAGCGCTACAAACGCGTTTTTGGTGTCGGGGAACAGGAAGCAATGGACGTGGTCGTCTGATGCATTACCTCCCAGACATGCCTGACCTCGTTCGTCTCTACATCCGGGAATGTCTCTTGGGTCTCGCCATAGCGATTGTGTTTTCTGCTGCGCTGGTCGCACTCGACATTGCGCACCTAGGGCATCTGGTAACGCATGTGGAAGGTGGTTGGCTGGCATTCGCGCTGCTTTGCTTCTTCAACGGCATTGTCTTCGCTGGCGTCCAGTTCGGAATCACTGTCATGCGTATGGGCCAAGGCCAAGACGACGACAGTCACGACTGATCTGAAAATTCGACAGTTGCCACAACTGGCAAGTGATCAGAGGCAATCCGTGTTTCTCGGTTGGCCAAAACAGCACCTGAGGTCACACGCATATCTCTACTGACCGCCACGCGATCGAGCGGTGCAACAGGACGCGCCGCGTGAAAACTCGGACCGGGCGAAAACACTTCAAACTCTGAAAGCGGCTCCAACCCGCGCTGCGCCGACCACTCATTGAAATCGCCGAGGATCACCGTGGGTCGCGGTTCAAGTGCGCTGACTGCCGAGCGGATTGTGGCGAGTTGAGCGCGTCGGAAACGCCGCACGAACCCAAGATGTGTTGCGACCAGTCGAAGGGGACGGTCGTGCGCAAGAAGCTCAAGGATGAGTGCGCCTCGAGGCTCAATGCCGGGGAGGTGTAGGTTGTGACGGTCTTCGACCCGTATTTTTGAAGAAAGCAGCACAGCATTCCCGTGCCAGCCAATAGAAGGTTCGTGCCCGCCAGCGTCGGCGACAATCAATCCGGTTTCGTCCTCGACGATGCTTTCCTTGAGCGCGGCTGGTCGATGGCCGAGCCGCCGGTCAGCTTCCTGCAAGGCCACAATGTCAGCACTGAGCGAGTTGATGATCCGAGCCGTACGATGCGGGTCGCGGCGCCGGTCAAGCCCGACACATTTCCGAATATTCCAGGTGGCGAGGTGGAGCTTCATTAATGTCGCTCTTCCGAATTCCGTTTGAAGGAACCATATTTCTGACATGCGTCTTGCCGGAATCCCATATCTTACCTGGATCATCTGGGGCGTTCTGGCTCTGGATGCGATGATTTCGTTATTTACCGGGCGCTGGGCGACGCTGTTTATCTGCTGTGCCGCCTTTGGTCTGACGCTCCTTCCGACCTTCTTCTCCGAACGGTTCCACATTCGGTTGCCGCTCGCATTCATCGGTGCTTTCTCGGCCTTCGTCTTCGGAACACTCTTTCTCGGCGAGGTATATGACTTCTACGAGCGTTTCTGGTGGTGGGACATTGTCCTGCACGGGTTCTCCGCGGTGGGTTTCGGCATCGTCGGTTTTCTGTTCGTCTTCTATTTGTTCGAAGGCGACAAATATGCCGCGCCTCCGATCGCGCTGGCGCTTATTGCTTTCTGTTTCGCGATGACAATCGGGGCATTGTGGGAGGTTTTCGAATTCGCCATGGATCAGGTGTTTGGCTTGAACATGCAGAAAAGCGGGTTGGTCGATACGATGTCCGACCTCATTGTCGATGCGGTCGGCGCATTGATCGGTGCCGGTTCGGGCTTTTTGTGGCTGAAGGGGCGCGACACGACGCTCAGTGGATTGATCGAAGAATTCGTCCAGACCAATCAGCGGTTCTTCCGCCACGTGCGGGATCGGATGTCGCGGGACAAGTGAAGTGGCGGGACCGCCGCGACCGTAGGGGCATCTGAATTCCCGAGGACCTGTTTTCACAGGTGGGCGCCAGGTAATCGGACCACGATCCGGACAGAGCCAGCTCCCTCGGATTTGCTTAAGGCCACCGGAATTTGTCCCCGGCACGGGAAGGGCAGTGCCCGCCACCGATGTCAAATAGGGTCAGACGCCGTGACGAACAACCCTGTTCTGCAACAAAAGCTCACGGTTGGTCACGTGGGTTCACGCAGGTGGTGGGAATTGCTCTCATTGGCGTGAACATACTGTAATTATTGCGCTTTTTTGCCAAATGCACAGACGCCTGTGCAGAAATCCGCGTTAA
>JAJDZT010000004.1 GCA_022824525.1 Silicimonas sp.
GGCGAAGGACGTGGAGCGTACCTTGGCCAGTTCTCTGGCTTGGGTCCAATTGGCCGCGTGCCGGTTCCTGATGCGACGGGTGGCGCGGGCAATAACGTAATTATTACAATATGTTAACTAATTATGATTCAGGCTCTGAGAGTTCTCGCGCCACGCTTCTTGTCGAAATCGAGGCCCGGAGTGACCGCAACACCCGCCTGTTCCAGGATATCCGCGGCAAACTGGCGACTGTCGTCCGTAAAGTCAGAAACGTCTGCGTACATGTAGAACGCGCCATCCGGCGGAGCGACACGCGTAAAACCGGCGTCTGAAAGCCCATCGATCATGAGGGATCGGTTGCGCTTGTATACTTGCATGTTGGCGTTCAATTCCGCCGTGCAATCCATTGCTGCAAGAGCCGCAACCTGACTTGCGTGGGGTGCACATATGAACATGTTTTGCGCCAGCCTCTCGATGGTTCGAACATGCGTTTCCGGCACCACCATCCATCCGACCCGCCAGCCCGTCATCGAATGGTATTTTGAGAAAGAATTTATCACGTACACATCGTCGGTGACTTCCAAGGCACTCACGGCCGGACGATCGTACTCTATGCCGTGATATATCTCGTCGGAGACGAAGGCCGCATTGCGCGATGCCGCGGCTTCGATCAGTGCAGTCAGAGCGGGCTTGTCCAGCATCGTGCCCGATGGATTTGCCGGGGAGGCCACGATCAAGCCATGGATATCGTCCGGGAGTGCGTCGGGCGTCGGTTGATATCGATCTTCGGCCCGCGTTTCGATATCAACCGGGGTCAAGCTCAGGGCCGAGAGGATCTGCCGATAGGACGGATATCCGGGCGCACCCAGCGCAACCCGCTCGCCCGCGTCGAAAAGAGCCGTGAATGCCAGCAGAAATCCGGCAGATGAGCCACTTGTGACGATGATCCGTTCTGGCGGAATATCTAGACGGTGCCGATCCTTGTACCATTTTGAAATCCGGGCACGCAGTTTTGGCAGGCCGAGTGCCACGGTGTATCCAAGGGAGCCTGATTCCATCGCTTCGGCAAGGGCCCGACGCGCACCTTCGGGCGCCGACGTGCCCGGCTGACCGACTTCCATATGAACGATGTCGCGTCCTTCGGCCTCAGCTTTCGCCGCAGCCTCCATAACGTCCATGACTATGAACGGGTCCACCTTCGAGCGTTGCGAATGGCGCATGAAATTTCCTTTTACTTCACCGCTTCCCTGCCAAGCCAAGGAACGCCCGTCAATGCACACAAAGATGTGAAGGCCTTGCCTTCGCAGCGCGATGTGCCATCCTCACTACCCAAACTCTTGGGGAGCGTGCTGATGATCCGTGCCATTCTAACCGCCATCGCCGTTTGTTTCACCGTCTCGACTGCGCAAGCATTCGAAATTGAGGCGATGACCGAGCAAGAGCGCGATATCTTCCGCTCCGAGATCAGAGACTATCTTCTGGAGAATCCAGAAGTTCTGATGGAAGCCATTGCAGTGCTTGAAGAGCGTCGTGCCGCCGAGGCCGCCGCCAATGAAATGGTAATGCTCGAGCGGCACCGTGACGATATCTTCGAGGATGGGTTCAGCTGGGTTGGTGGCAATCCCGAGGGCGACGTCACGATCGTCGAATTTCTCGATTATCGGTGCGGGTTCTGCAAAAAAGCACATCCGGAAGTGCAGGCGCTGATCGAAGGTGACGGCGGCATCCGGCTGATCGTCAAAGAGTATCCAATTCTAGGGGCCGAAAGCGAATTGGCATCGCGCTATGCAATCGCCACCAAGATCATTGCCGGTGACGAGGCCTACTCTGCAGTGCATGACGCATTGATGGAATGGCAAGGTCCGGTCAACGCAGGTGCGCTTGGACGGATTGCGGGTGACGTCGGTATCGCCGACCACGATGCCGTACTCGCTGAAATGGAAAGCGACGTCGTCAGCGGCATCATCGCTTCGAACCGCGCGCTTGGACAGGCGCTGCAAATTCAGGGCACGCCGAGCTTTATCATGGGCGACAACTTCGTTCGCGGCTACGTGGACCTCCAGCAGATGCAGGGAATTGTAGAGAGTATCCGTGCCGAGGCCGGGTAACGAAGGGGTTTTGTGCCCTTGGCCTCTCAGGGGCCAGCTTCCAGTACCTTTGTGATCGCAATCATGTCCTGATCGTCCCAACCGCGGGCCGATGCGTCGAGCACAAGTTCCAGTATCACGGCCGACACCGGCGTCGATGCCCCAACTCTGTCGCCCTCGTTCACGATCATCTGCATGTTGTTGCAGGCTTGCCGGATACTTCCTTGTGGTGCGTAGTTCTGTTCAAGCAACTTCGGCAGTTTCATACGCATAAGATCACAGTTCATGGGCCCGGCTTCGAGAACGGTGGCGAAGGTGGTAAGATCGAGGTCCGCCGATTGCGCAAGATTGAATGCCTCAAACAAGCCCGCTACCAGACCGCCCAAATAGGTATTTACGGCCAACTTCATCTGCAGTGCTTTGGGCACCGTACCGCACGGGATCACTGCCCGGCACATGTGTCGAATGACATCATCGATCGAGGCGAGAACATCTTCGGACCCGGCAGCCATCGCAACCAGTTGCCCGGTTGCGGCCGGACCGGTGGACCCTGACACCGGCACTTCTGCGTAATGGCCACCTGCAGCAATCACGTCACGAGAGAGTGCTTCTGAATACCCGGGCGCGGTAGTCCCCATATGGATCAGCGTCACGTTCTTCACTTTGCGATCGAAGTCAGGTGTTCCTCGGCTCAACACCTCATCCATCGCCCTATCATGGGCGAGCATAAGCACCACGCGATCACAAAGCTCGAACACTTCATCAACCGAACCGGCGCGTTCCGCGCCCCGTGCTACGACATTTTCTCCGCTTTCTGGGCGTCGCGACCATATCAATGGGTTCAAGCCCGCATCAGCCAATTGTGTGACCATCGGCACCCCCATGTCGCCCAAACCGATAAACCCGACCCTGTTCATCGCAGCTTCCTTCTTTCCCAGCACTTAAACGTTGCACGGAACGGCCTGCGCTACAAACCGGGATGGCCGTATCATGCGTTTCGCCGAGAAGTGGCTGGTGCCGGTGGATGCCGCCGTGTAATCGAAACGCATGACAACAAAGAAAATAGGCGTCTTTACCGGCAGCCGGTCTGAGTACGGTCTTCTTGTGCCGATCATGCGTGCAGTGGAGGCGCATCCCGACCTGCAATTGTCTGTTGTTTCGGGCGATCCATCGCCCGGGAACCCTGAATTTCCGATCTCTGCGCATGTGCCCATCGCGCGGCAAGATGAAACCCCAGCGTCTACGCCGAATGCGATCGGGCAAGGAGTGCTTGGGCTTACCAAAGCTCTGGATCAGCTCGAACTCGATGCGCTTATTGTCTATGGAGACCGTTTCGAAGCCCTTGCTGCCATGATCGCAAGCACGCAACGCGGCCTCGCCACTGCCCACATCGAGGGGGGCGATCTGACACAAGGCGGGACACTCGATGATGTCGTTCGGCACGCGATGTCCAAGCTCGCGCATCTGCACTTTCCGACCAACGCCGATGCCGCAAGACGCTTGCGAGACATGGGGGAAGAGAACTGGCGCATAACGACCGCAGGCTTTCCCCCGATAGATTTGATTGAAGCTCGCGACTTTGCGGGACTGGAAGACGTTGTCGTCGAACTCGGACTGGACAGTGAAAGCCCGGTGCCGACAGTTCTCTTTACGCTCCACCCGATCAGCACTTCTCCCGCAACCGCCAGCGCAGAAATCGCAGCTTGCATGGCCGCAATTGGGCGAGCCGAAACAGAACTCGGCGCACAGATAATTCTGACCCATCCAAATGGCGACGTTGGGTCGGCAGCGATCATCGACGCGCTTGAGACCTTCAAATCCGATCACCCGAAAGCCATTTTGCGCAAGAGTCTTGGACGCCATCTTTATCATGGCGTCCTGAATTATTGCGGACAGCATGGAGGGGTTTGCGTCGGGAACTCCTCGTCCGGATTGAAGGAGACGCCCGCTTTTCATTGTCCGACAGTCGACATCGGGCCGCGACAGAATGGGCGACTGAGAGGCGAGAATGTTCTGCACGTACCGTGCGAGGAAAACGCCATTTTCGATGCGATCCGCACCGCGCTGACAGACAGAGCTTTCCAAAGCGCGGTCCGGAAAGCGGACAACCCTTATGGTCAAGGCAACGCAGGTCCGACCATCGCCAACGTGCTGGCCGAGACCGATCTGAGCAGTACGAGCGTTATTCAGAAGCAGACTGTCTTCTGAGTAAGTCCAGTCAAAACGCCGACCACCTGCCAGGACCTGATCTCAAAGCGCGCCCGAGCAACGACGTTCCGGAACTATGTCAATCTTTCAACCCGTTTGTTCGCGCAATGAAATCGGCGAGCATCGGCACATAGTGCTCCCCTTCCCCGGCTGCTTCCATCGCGGCGTAGGCATTCTTGACCACTGATTGCATCGGATTAACGGCGCCGACCGATACAGCGAGGTTGGCGAGATAGGCCATGTCCTTGTGCGCATTCGAGATCGCAAACCGATGCGCGTTCTCGTCCTGCTCCAGCGTCCATTTCATAAAGGTCTCGTAGAACCCGTTCGAAAGCCGCCCGGGACGGATGACGCTATCGAATTGCTCGGCCGAAAGACCTGACTTGCGCGCAAGTGCCAGCGCTTCGGCATAGAGCGCCCCGTAACCCATCCCGATGAAGTTGTTGATGAGCTTCATCTTGTGACCAAGCCCCACTTCGCCGAGGTGCACGACAACTCCCGCCCAAGTGTCGATCACAGGCTTGATCCGCTCGAACACATCCGGTGCTGCTCCGACCATCGCATCAAGCGTGCCTTCCCATGCTTCTTTAGGTGTCCGTGACAAGGGCGCGTCGGCAAGGAGTCCCCCTGCTGCCTCGATTTCTGCGGCAAGGGTCAGCGTAGAAACCGGATCGGACGTCGAGCAGTCCACGACCACAGCGCCAGGCTGCAGCCCCGAGAGAATACCATTCTCGCCCCTGATTGCGGCTTCGACCTGTGCGCTGCCGGTCACGCAGAGAAAGATGATGTCTGAGCTTTCGGCCATTTCCCTGGGTGAGGTCACCTCAACCGCTCCGCGACCGATCAGGTCGTCCACGGCCTCGCGCTTTCGGTGCGCCATCACAGAAAGCGGATAGCCGGCTTCCACAATGTTTTTCGCCATGCCGTGGCCCATCAAGCCAACACCGATAAATCCGATTGCGGGTTTTCCCATCTCATCCTCCCTGTTCGGGCGGACAATACCGGGCGTATGCCGCAAAGGAAATCGACTTACAGCTTTCGGGTCAAACGCGAAGATACGATCCCTGACGGAATGCCCACGGCACCAATCTCACGATTTAGGCGTGCGTATTCCACCTTCGGGCAACGATCCATCACCACGTCGAGACCGGCGGCTTCCGCTTTCGTGGCAGCCTCTTCGTGGATCACACCAAACTGCATCCAGACCGACTTGAGGCCGGGCATAAGATGCTGGATCGCGGCGTCCACGATTTCAGGCACATGGTCGGAGCGACGAAAAATATCGACCATGTCGACGGGCGTGTCGATTTCAGAAAGGTCGGCGAGGACCGTCTCCCCGAAGAGAACCTGTCCCGCCTGCGCGGGATTGATGGGAATGATGCGTCGCCCCCGGGCACTTAGATAACTCGCGACGAAGTACGAGGCGCGGACAGTATTCGTTGAAGCCCCGACCATGGCAATGACCTTTGCTTCGTCCAACACCCGGTGAAGGAAGTCGTCAGAGTAACTCATTCCAACGTGCCCATTTCTGCCGTTACATGCGCATGCATGTCGCGCTACTCCCGCCATAGCTTTGTCTTTGTCTATATTTCCTTGCACGCCCGTGCGCGAGGGCGGAATGTGCCCAAATGAGACTGGCTATTATCAGCGATATTCATGGCAACAGCGCCGCTCTTGAAGCGGTTCTTGCCGACATCAGCAAACGGGATGTTGAGAGCATCGCCAATCTTGGTGACTGTTTCTCCGGCCCCTTGGACGCAGCCGGAACTGCAAAGATGTTGGCCCCGCTCGATCTTCCCACGGTACGCGGCAATCACGACCGGCAACTCATAGATCGCCCGATTGAAAAGATGGGGAAATGGGAAAGCTGGTGCATCGAGGATCTTGCTCTGGAAACACTGGAATGGTGCCGGGAACTGCCGCTGATCCGGGAAGTTGGAGGAGTTCTCCTTTGTCATGCGACGCCGAGCAATGATGAAGAAAACTGGCTGGACCGACGCGGACCAGAGCATCGGCTGGTTGCGCGCGACTTGAAAGGGGTTGAAGAACGGGCGGCTGGAGTGGTGCATCGCATGACAGCCTGCGGCCACACCCATGCCCCTCGCAGCGTTCGGCTGCCGGATGGGCGCCGGATCGTCAATCCGGGCAGCGTAGGATGCCCCTGTTATCTCGACGATCGTGTGCAGCCGAACTTCGTGCAGGAGACCGGATCACCGGACGCCCGCTATGCGATCATTGAACAGTTGGATGATGACTGGTGGGTCGACCTGATCTCGGTTCCCTATGACGCCGAAGGCATGGCCCGACTGGCTGAGGCAAAAAGTGCCGACAACTGGGCACATGCCTTGCGCACCGGATGGTGGAGCTGAAACTGATTGTTACAAGTCGTCAAGCATAGTGCGGTACTATTGGTTTTGACTGTTCTGACGCAGCTTGGCGGTTTGGCGTGGCTGCTCTCGCTTCTCTTTCGTGGACGCCTTTTGGCGTTCGCTGTTCTATATCTCAGTTTCTCGGCCGCTGCGCTCGGTGTCGCGCCGGCCTTCGGTCGGGTTGGTGTAACGTGTTGGCGTGACGGTGCGTTGCAGGTTCAGTCCTGGTTCTACTGTCTCACCAACCGCACGTTCATGGCGCCCGAGCTTTTGGCGTCCCTCGAAGACACGGCCGAGGCGGTCGCGAAGCGTTTCCCGGAAACAACCACTCTACTTTTGGATGCGGGATTTCCATTTGGCGATGGCTTTCCCCTTCTACCTCATCTGTCCCATGCTGATGGTCGGAAGGCGGACCTTGCCTTCTATTACCGTGATGAAAACGGATACGTGCGGGGCGCAACGCGCAGTCCTGTCGGGTACTTTGCTTTTCAACAAGGGGCGACGGAGTGTCCGAACGTCTGGCCAACGCTTCGCTGGGACCTTGACGCCTTACAACCTCTTTTTCGCAATCTCGACCTCGATGAAGAACGTACGCGGTTTCTTGTGTCCCGCCTTTCAGAAGATGCGCGGATCAGTCGGATTTTCCTTGAACCGCATCTTACGTCGAGCCTTGGGCTGAGAAGCGCAAAAATCAGGTTTCAAGGTTGTCGAGCCGCCCGGCACGACGATCATCTACACATCGAATTGCGTTAGGCTCACCCTGTTCTGCAACAAAAGCTCACGGTTGGTCACGTGGGTTCACGCAGGTGGTGGGAATTGCTCTCATTGGCGTGAACATACTGTAATTATTGCGCTTTTTTGCCAAATGCACAGACGCCTGTGCAGAAATCCGCGTTAA
>JAJDZT010000035.1 GCA_022824525.1 Silicimonas sp.
ATAACGATCTGTTTTGCGTTTATACGTTTTGCGGGCGGTATCAGTCCAAGGCACAGTCGATCCTCCGTTCTGTGTTTTCAAGAAACAGAGAATCACAACTTGCTGGTATCGCTCAACTACTTTTCGGTCAGGCTCTTAGGCAGGGCCACCTTCTCACCGGCACAGTCGCAGGAAATCCGCACAGCATCGCGCCGCCAGGTCCTCGCCGACGCGCGCCGACGCCTATTGCCGATAGCTAGACAATTGAACACGTCTGATATGGCTCGCTGAGGTGTGCCTCTTCAGGCGCGGCTGCGCGGATTGGTCTGGATATACCTCCTGCTGAGCAACCACTTCCAACGCTGATGATCGTGAGCCGCTTCGGGCAGGGGTCAACCCGTTTGGGTGCGCCACTGACGTTCCGCCCGGCAAGCGGTGCCCCCCGCCCTTTCTGAGCAGCTCTTCTCGAACGCGCGTTTTGAGAAATGATTGCCCAGGAGGATACATAAACAACCAGACCAAACCGAACGCGCCGGCAACGGTGAAGATGACCACTCACATCAAGCTCAGCTTTTCGCGGCCGCCCTTCTTCAAGCTCGAATTCGGTATCTCCGAGACCCGTCCGGTCGCGGACAACCGCAATGAGCCGCCAAAATCCAAGGCGGCGTGAGCGGCTAAACCGGCCTCTTTGACAAGCCGACTGGATTTTCGTCCAATTCACCCATTCCGTGTGCCTGATCTGAGGTGGCGTCCCTCAAAATCGGGCACAGTTCGTAAAACCATTTTGGAGGATCCATTTATGCTCAAAAAACTACTATGCGCGATTTGTGCCCTAGCCGCCGGACCAGCACTGGCGGGCGATTTGACAGTAGCCACGTTCAACACAGAATCCGATAGTGACACGGTGCCGAGCCTGGTTGCTCAGCAAATCAAGGAACTTGGCCCGCTTGATATACTCGCGGTCCAGGAGGTTCAGGATCAACAGGCCCTCTTCACTTATACCAAGGCTTTGGCAGAAGAGCATGGTGGGCGCTGGCGTTATGTCATCAGCGAAAGCGGCACCAATCGCAGCCGTCAGGACGACCTCTTGGGGATCATCTACAACACTGATGCGTTTCGTCAGCTCGCCACCACCGAGTTTCACATGGTGCGCTCCAAGGAAGGTGCGGGTCCCTATGGAGAGCCCTTTTGGTCGGTCCGTGGCGTCTTGATGCTGCGCCTCTTTCACTATGACACCGAAACCGAGTTTCAGATTGCAACCTGCATCTCAAATGCTGCGATGCAGCTGACATCCGCGCCCATCAGACCGAGATGCTATCGGCCGAGCTGACCCGCAGCGGTCTGCCAACCATTCTTCTCGGCGACAGCAACATTCCGATCCCGCCGGACGGAACCCCGCTGACAGGCGATAATCTCGTCTCGCTGCAAAACGTCACCACCCGATCCGGACTGGCTTGGGCGGAACCCAGCAACCCGATGACCACCCAGTGCAATCCCGACTACAATTCGATGCTCGATCAGATCTTCGTCCCAGCAAGTTTCAGTGATCGGACTCAAGCCGCGATCCTCTTCCCGGAGGCCAATTACTGCGACAATGATCCGAACGGCTTTGCCGATCACCGACCGATCAAGGCGACTATCTCAGACTTCCTGCAGGCGCCCTCCCCCGCTGCCACGACAAGTGCGGCCATCTCTGCGGCTGCAGACGGGCTTGATATCGATGAGCTCGAAGAGCGCGCGCAACGCCTTGATCGCCCGGGCGACGTGCTTTCAGAGTGAGGTTTTGGAGGGAAGTGAGAGGAACCATGGCCTTGCCATGGCCCCTCCACACCCTTTACCGCCAGAGCCGACGCCTCGGATAACGGCCTGCAAAATGTAGAGGCTTGGACAGGTTCACACAATGGTGGGTGCCGCGCTTAAGGGCGGCCCCGCTTCTCGAACCACTTCTTGCAAAAGCCGATAAAGGCGCGGTCTGGATGTTTGGGGGCATCCAGACCGCCATCGGCCATCCAGCTGCGCCATTCCTGTTCCAGATAGTAAACATCCCAACCCGGCGCTGCCCCTTTGGCCTCCTCAAAGGTCGCGGATTTGAGCGTGATCGGAACATCCAACACAACCGGCTGCGGTGGATGCATCGTGCCTCTGTTAACGAAGACCACAATGTCCGAGCCATCTTTGAAGGAGACCGAATAGTCCGGCAGGTGATCATGCTCCACCAGATGGCGGATAGATCGACGGAATTCCTTCAGCGTCGATTTTGACCCCGACTTCTTGTGCAAGAGCTCGAGATTGATCGACCAGGTTGGCTGACGGCCGCAATGCTTGCGCGCGATCTCATAGACCCGGCGCTCAATGGGCTTTCTGAGACGGAAGTAGTCCTTGTGGAGTGTCAGCACTTCCTGGGCGCGGATCGCGTTGAAGACCCAATCGGAGATTTGGACTTCGCACCAGAGAAGCCGCCCGTCGCGCCCGTGCTTGCGTCGCACCGAAGCCGCATCGATCAGGCCGAAGGTGTCATATTGCTCCTCGTCACCGGTTTTGATGTTGGTGCTGATCCGAGTGCCGGCCAGCCGATCGATGGCCTCGACCACGGCCAGATAATCCTTGCCCGCAGTGCCGCGATTGGTGAAGACCAGAAGATCACGTGTGTTGAGGCGAACCCGCTGCGAGACTTTCTCGCCAGCACTCAGCTTATGCATGATCTGCGAGATGCAGTAGATCAGGATGTCCTTGTCGTAGATCGTTGCCAGCCCCTTGACGCTTGGCGTGATCTCCAGCCAATTGCCCTTGTGCTCATAGCGGCGGATCGAGGTCTCGGGCTTTTTGGACAGCGAGTAAAACGGATGCTCCATCTGAGGCATCACGTCTTTCAGAACGGCATCGGCCACGTCGCAGATGAAGAGATCATCATGCGGATGTCGATCCGGGAGCAGCTGCTCATCAGGTTTCGGGGTTTCACACACCATAGGTGCCTATATTCGGGGTTTTACCCACCACGTCAAGAGATTCGGGGTATTACACCACGGCGAATTTTTCAGTGCATGATCGTCTATTTTTACATTGGGTTTTCTGAACCGGCTGAACATTCTTCTGTCAACCGTCTATGACGTTTTCTGACTGAACTCGAATCAGAGGCCGCAATGGATCTCTCGAACCTGACCGTTGCACCGGTGGTGCCGGAAGACGAACCGCGCTTCCGCGCGCTGATGGACGAGCATCATT
>JAJDZT010000134.1 GCA_022824525.1 Silicimonas sp.
TTGGCGAAGGACGTGGAGCGTACCTTGGCCAGTTCTCTGGCTTGGGTCCAATTGGCCGCGTGCCGGTTCCTGATGCGACGGGTGGCGCGGGCAATAACGTAATTATTACAATATGTTAACTAATTATGATTCAGGCTCTTATGCCTATGACAGCTCGAACATCAGCGGATGGGACGGGCTGGAAGGCAAGACGATCTACAACGGTCCGCCGCGCGGTGCCGCGCTGACCAATGCCCGCCTGCTCATTAAGGTCAACACCGGGATGGAAGAGGGCTCGGGCTACGAAGGCGTGCAGGTCAACTGGGGACAGGCCGTCAAGACGATCCAGGATGGATCAGCTGATGCGTTTGTCCTTCCGATGTCCTTCCCGGACCCACGCGTGACCGCGGCTTTGGCGTCTGGTGACATCACCATCTGGTCGGTCTCGAAAGAGGTCTTCGATGGCGAGGCGTTCCAGAATGTCGGCAAGCTGCCGGGGACTGTGCCGGTCGAGCTTCCGCTGTCGGAAATGGGATATGGCGATGGCGTGACGGTTGTCTCGGAGGACGACATGTTCCGTGGGCCGGGCACCGTGGGGGCCGATATCGTCAACGTGAACATGGACTTCGATCTTGCGAAATCGCTGACTGCGGCCTTCATCAAGAACATCGAATCTATCTATCACACCAAGGCGCCATTCATGCCAGGCACATGGCATGGCGAAACGGATCCGGCGATTACGGATATGTGCGGGAACAACCCGATCAAGTATCATCCCGGCGCCGTCGCGGCCTGGGAGGAAGCAGGGTACACGATACCGGATTGCGCCAAATAATCGGGGCCAAAACTGAGGAGGCCGGGCGCGCCAGGGCCCGGCTGATTTTCTGTTTCAGGGGCAGTCATGACAGGCGAAGCTGAGACCAAGGTAAAGCCACTGAGCTTCTCGCTTAGGGTGCTTTATTGGCTGTCAGTCGCCATGGTCGTTATCGGTCTTTTCAATTCCACGCCGGGTATCCCGGGGTACGACAACCTCGTGGCGTCGGTCCTTGGCATGGACGGTGCACAGCTTCGGAAGTTCCCGTTCGAATGGTTCTATCCCGCCTTCTTCGCGCTGATGATGCTGATCGTCGCACTGAAACACTCGATGTGGCGCGACTGGGAAGACAAGTCGCCGCTCCGCCGGAAATTCGGGTTGTTTATGGACCTCGCTCTTGTGGCGATGGCCTTCACGATTTCATTCACGTACCTCGTCGAGATCGAGGCGATCTGCCTGATCGATCAACTGAATGGTGACCGCGCGCGCCTGATCGAAGAAAGTCTTGCGGCTGCGGCCGCATTCAACGAGAGCCTGGGCCTCGCCGCACCGACCACGGTCGAGGACCCACAATGCGTCAACACCACAGGCGGGTGGCTGGTGTTGATCGTTGGCCTCGCGATCGTTGTTTTCCTGTCTTACAACATCAAGGTCTGGGGCTTGCCGCTGGTGCTGGTCGCGATACTGATGGCTGCCTACACGATCGGCACGGTGCTGGTTTGGTATGTCTATGGCGTCGAGGACATCAACAAGTACTTCGTGACCAAACTCGCGGGTGAGCCGAGGATGTTGGCCGATGGCCGACCGCGCGTGCATGACGTTCTGGTGAACAACTCCTCCGGCCTCCTGGGGCGGTTCATGGACATCGTGTTGAACACGATCTTTCCGTACCTTGTGCTCGGTTCTCTCTTCGGCAGTTCTGCGGGTGGGAAATCGCTTATCAAGCTCGCGTTCCGCTGGACCCGGCATTTGCGCGGCGGACCGGCGCACGCAGCCATCGTCTCATCAGCCATGTTCGGCACGATCTCCGGCGGGCCGATTGTGAACGTGCTTTCGACAGGCGTTCTGACGATACCGATGATGGTAAAGCGCGGGTTTTCCAAGGTGTTCGCGGGAGGTGTTGAAGCGGCTGCATCCTCTGGTGGGTCGATCATGCCGCCGGTTATGGGGGTCGCCGCGTTCGTGCTGGCCTCACTGACAACTGTTCCCTATTCCAGCGTGATCATTGCAGCAATCATCCCGGCTGCAGCCTATTTCTTCTGTCTGTTCCTGTCGGCGGTGTTCCAGTCACGCAAACAGGGCATCACTGCGATTGGCGAGATTACCGAGGACATGATCCTCGACCGGCAGGACTATCTGAACCTCGCCATGATCTTTGGACCGATCCTGTTGATCCTCGCGCTGCTCTTGACTGCGAAAGACGCGGTGGGCTGCGGACTGCTCGGAGGCGTGCTTGGGGCTGAGCGTGTCTTCACGGAAGCGGGCTGTCAGGTGCAGAGCTTGAGCTGGTTCCAACAGGCCGTGCAGAACGCCGCCGGGTCGGCAGGGGCGGCGGGTTGGTGGGCCGTAATGCTCTTACTGGTGCTGCTCTTTGTTGACCCAGAAGTGAGGGCCAAGCCGCGCAAGATCGTCGACGCGATGTCGAATGCAGGCATTCTTATCTCGACGCTCTACCTAATGTTTCTTGCCGTTTCGATCATCGACTTCTGCCTGTCCTTCACCGGCTTGCCGGTCTTTCTGTCGCTCGACGTTCTGGAGTGGCTAAACAGCCTGAATCTCGGCGGCGGCGGCTCTGTGGCGTTCCAATTCATCGCGCTCTTGATGACGATGTTGCTGGCAGTGTTGCTAGGCATGGGGATGCCGGCCGTTCCAGCCTATATCAATGCCGCTCTATTGATGGGGCCGGTGCTGGCCGGGTTGGGCCTATCGCTCTTCACGGCGCATATGTTCATCTTCTACTTTGCTGTGGCGAGCGCAATCACACCCCCCGTTGCACTTGCTGCCTTTGCGGCGGCAACAATCACCAAGGCAGAGCCGATGGCGACGGGTTTCTCGGCAGTGAAGTCAGGGATCGTGATTTTCATCGTGCCATTCATTTTCGCCTTCTACCCTGAGCTGTTGCTGATCGATGAAGCGATCCTTGATCCGCAACCGACGGGCGGAAACCTCTATCTGCCGGGTTACGACGGGGAGGTGCATATCGGTGCGCTCGCTCTTCTCCTCGCGCGATTGGTTCTTGCGCTTTACCTCGTCTCGTCAGCCCTCTCAGGATATGACCGAGCGCCTCTGGCGTCTTGGGAGATAGCGCTGCGCCTCTTATTGGCCGTACTCATCATGGCATCTGCCGAAGCGCTTTGGATGGGCGCAGCCGTTGCCGCAGTGGGGCTGATCCTTCTGAACCACCGGTCTCGTGGTCATGCTGAAACAGCCTAACTTCATCCTATTCATCACGGACCAGCACCGGGCCGACTACCTCGGTTGCATGGGGCACCCGGTGCTGAAGACGCCACATATCGACGCCATCGCGGAAAGCGGAACGATCTGGAACAAGTTCTACGTGGCGAGCCCGGTTTGTATGCCCAACCGGGCCAGTTTCATGACATGCCGCGTGCCCTCGAGCCACGGCGTGCGATCGAACGGTATCCCGCTGGACCGGCGTAATGTGACGTTTGTCGATTTGTTGCGTGAGGCCGGGTACAAAACCGCTCTGATTGGGAAAAGCCATTTGCAGCCGTTTTCCGGCAAGCCAGCGACGTTGGCACGACCGGAAACACGGGATGGCTTTCACCGCGCCGATGGGCCGCTGTCTGAAGCCATCCGGCACGATCACGCAACGTATGTGGCGGAGCATCCGGAGCGCGACCGTTTCGACACGGAACTGCCGTTTTACGGGTTCGATCACGTGGAGCTTGTGACGCGCCACGGGGACAGGTGCCTCGGGAACTATCGCGAGTGGGTGTTGGAGCGGGAGCCGAATATCGATCGCCTGATTGGGGCAGAGAACCAGCTTCCGCACGACTACGTCTGCCCGCAGGCGATCCGCACAGCGGTGCCGGAGGAGCTGTACTCGACCACCTATATCGCAGAGCGGGCCGAGGCGTGGTTGAAGGCAAACGCCGACGGTGATCAACCCTACTTCCTCATGGTGTCCTTTCCCGATCCACATCATCCGTTCAATCCACCGGGCCGTTACTGGGACATGTACGACCCGGACGACATGGAAACGCCCGCCGCGTTCAAGACAAATGCGTGGGATCCACCGGCGCATGTGGCGGGCGTTCTGCAGCAACGGGAGGATGGGCGTGCGAACCTCAAGGGCATGGGTGCGATAGGGACGAGCGAGCGCGAGGTGCGGGAAGCGCAGGCGCTGACCTGTGGCATGATCTCGATGATTGACGATGCCGTCGGGCGGGTAAGGTCCGTCGCTGGGGCGAAGAAAGCGGTGACGATCTTCACGACCGATCACGGCGATCATCTTGGCGATCACCGGATGCTGTTCAAAGGGGCGGCGGCTTATGAAGAGGTGACGCGCGTGCCGTTCATCTGGAACGATCCGGAGCGAGACCAAGCGCCAACTACGAATGCGATTGGCCAGACGCATGATATCGGCGTCACCATTCTGGAGCGCGCGCAGATCGAAGCGGCTATTGGGATGCAGGGGCGGTCGCTTTTGGAGGGCGGTCGCGATCTGGCCTTTATCCAGTACGACCACCAGACCACCAACCCCGGTCTCGGGCGTCCGCCGCGTGCGCATACAATCCGGACCGAGCGCTGGCGCTTGTCCCTGTTCGACGGCGCCGAGTGGGGCGAGCTCTACGATCTCGAGAACGACCCGGGTGAGTTCGAGAACCTGTGGGACGACCCCAACTCCGCCGACGAGCGCGCGAGGCTGATCGAGGTACTGGCACGGGCAGAGATTTCATATGTCGACCGTGTCCCGTTCCCGGTCAGCCACGCCTGAGCTCAGGCGCGCCGGACAAGGGCTTTTACCTCAGACGACGCGGCGATGGTGCTCTTCTTCGAGAACTGCGTGGCGCGCTGGGAAATCTTGTTCAAATCATAGAGGTAGTTGACCATGACACCTCTCGATTGGCGCAGGCCCCGCTCGGATGTATCGGCGCCAGAGTGCAGTGCGTGCACTTGCGCGCCGTTGCCAAGATGAAACCGGGCGACCGGGTCTAGCGGGCGGCCTTTTTCGTCTTTCGCAGTCAACAGGTACTTGGCCGCCAGTTTCTCCAGCTGGGTTTCCTCCGAGTCAGTATCTTCTATCTTCAGCCACTGCTTGAACCCCGGGATCGGTGAGAGGGTCACGAAGGTCTTCAGGTTGGGAAGGTCGCGTGACAAGTCGCGCGCCACCTGTTTGATAAGCGAGTTTCCAAAGGACACGCCCGCAAGGCCAGGCTGGCAGTTTGAGATCGAGTAGAACACGGCCGTGTTGGCCTCGGTCTCGGTCAACGCGTCGCCAGTATCGGCGAGCAGTGTCTGGATCGAGTTGGGAACGCCCTTGGTCAAGGCCACTTCGACAAAGATCAGCGGCTCGGTTGGCATCGACGGATGAAAGAAAGCAAAGCAACGCCGGTCTTCAGGTTGCAGGCGGCGGCGCAGATCGTCCCAGTTCTGGATTTCGTGTACAGCTTCATAGGCGATGATCTTCTCGAGGATCGTGGCCGGACTGTCCCAACTCACCTGTTGCATGACCAGAAAACCGCGGTTGAACCAACTGCGGAGCAGATGCAGCAGATCGTGGTCCGTGCGCGCAAGATGTGGGTGGTCCTTCAGAAGTTCGCGAAGGCCTTGGCGCATCCGGACGATCCCTGCAGTGGCGCCGGGGGCTTCGTTCAGGCGGCGGAACAGGCGTTGGCGCGCGGGTTCGACAGCCTTTGCAAGGGCTTGGTAGTTCTCGGGTGTTGGCGCGTCATGATAGGCTTCTGCCAAGCTCGCCACCGATCTGGGGTCAATATCAAGGTCTTCGTTGAGGAACTCGAAGAATGCGAGCTTCTGCGCGTCATTCAGCGCATCGTATTCACCGAAGATCTTGGCTGCCAATTGAAGTCCCGAGATTTCAGCGCGTTCCGCGAGAAGCTTCACGCAGTCTTCGCGGATGCGGTGGCTGTCGGTGGACTTCCAGCCAAAAGTCGGTCGCTCGAGGAGAGTGGTGAGCAACTCGCTCAACGGTCTGGATGCAATCATAACTCGCTCACTTTGTTCTAAGGCAGGGCAATCATTCCTGTGAAATGTACGGCAAAGGCGGGCAGCACATGCTTCATCATAAAAATATCGATTTTATTTGACAAGAAAAAGAAACATGGGCAAAAATTAGAAAAACGCCGATAAGGCGCGCATGGGAGGTGCATCTGATAATGAAGCGACAGAGCCTAGAGGTGTCAGCTTAACATGACATCTGCGAGCCTATCCGACACGAGCGCCCTCGACGCCCTGCGCGAGCAGGCGCAAGCCACCGTACGAAATCTCCGCGAGCGCAAGCCGCAACTCGACGATGACAGCATTGATCTGATCCTGCGCGATGCTCGCAGCCACTACGCTTGGAGCGACCGGCCTGTGCCGCGGGAGATGCTCGAAGCCATTTACGAGATCATGGCCGCCGGTCCGACCAGCATGAATACGTGTCCGGCCCGGATCGTCTTCGTGACGACGGACGAAGGGAAGGAGCGGCTGGCGAAATCTCTGAAGCCGAAGAACGTCGCGAAGATGCAGAGCGCACCGGTCACGGCCATAATTGCACATGATCTGGAGTTCTGGACGCATCTGCCTTTCCTCTTTCCGCATGAGGATCGGCGTCCGATGTTTGAAGGCAAACCCGCTCACATCGAGGCGACGGCGTTCAGAAACGGCACCCTGCAAGGCGCCTATTTCATGATCGCGGCACGCGCCCTTGGATTGGATGTGGGTGCAATGTCCGGGTTCTCCAACGACGTGGTCGATGAGGAGTTCTTTGCTGGCACGACCCTGAAGTCGAACTTCCTGATCAATCTAGGCTATGCGGATGAAAGTGCGCTCTTCCAGAAGCTGCCGCGCTTCGCTTTCGACGACGTATGCTCATTCGCGTGAGGGTCTGACGATGGCAATCCGGCAGAAAACAGAAATGACGATCAAACTGTCGGGCCGAGGCACCAGCCACTCTCGCAGCGAATCCCGCGTCGATGGGCTTATGCATGTCATCGACGAACCCGTGGCCCGTGGTGGGACGAACGAGGGACCGTCCCCGACGGCGACCGCTTACTCCGCCTTGATCGGCTGCACCAATGTGATCGGCAACAAATGCGCCGACAAATTGGGTGTCGATATCGGGCATCTGAGCTTCGAGATGGAGGTCGATTTCGACCGTCGCGGCGTTCTCTTGATGGAGGAGGTGGACGTTCCCTTCAAGGCGATCCGTCTTGAGGTCACCTCGGACGGAACCGCGACCGAAGAGGAGTTGGCTGCGGTCGCTAAAGAGACAGAAAAATTCTGTCGGATTTCAAAACTTTACGAACAGTCGGGGACGGACCTGACAGTCACATGGCGCAAGGCTTGAACGCGCCAAACACGGGAGGAACTGCAATGATTGGAAAACTGACCCGCCGCACCGCGATGGCGCTGGCCCTCGGGTTTGCGGCCGCTCCGGCCATGTCTGCCGAGACGATCAAGGCCGTAGTGATAGACGGTTACCCGGCACGTGCGCTTTGGGTGAAGGAATTCACGGACTTCTTTATCCCAGAGGTCGACAAGCGTTTGGCCGAAACCGGCAACTACAAGATGGATTGGCAGGAAAGCTATGGCGGTGCCATCGTCAAGCCGAAGGGCGTTCTGGAAGGTGTCTCGCTCGGACTTGGTGATATCGGCATCGTGACGACGATCTTCCACAGCTCGAAACTGCCGAGCCAGGCGATTTCGGCCGTGACGCCATTTGTGGCGGCGGATGCGCGCGCGGTGGCCAAGGCGGTTGACGAGATCGCCAAGGAATTCCCGACCATGCAGAACGAGTTTGCTGCCCAAAACCAGGTTTATCTGGCGACTGGCGTGGTGCTCGATACCTATCAGGTCTTCTCGAAAGAGCCGATCAACGCGCTCTCAGACATGGAAGGCGCCAAGGTGGCGGGTGCTGGCATGAACCTCCGTTACCTCGAAGGGATCGAAGGCGCAGCTGGCGTCCGTGGCGGTCTGACCGACTTCTACAACATGCTCCAGACCGGCCTTGTAGATAAGGCGATGCTTTGGCCAGAAGCAGCCAAGACCTTCAAGATCGCCGAGGTCGCGCCGTACATGCTGCGCGCTGATCTGGGCGCGGTGAACTCCAAGACCATCACCGTGAACAAAGACTACTGGGACGGTTTGCCGGACGAAGTGAAGGGCGTGCTGCAAGAAGTTGCCGTTCTCTATCGTGACCACGTTGCCGGGATCGCAATGGATCGCGCCGAAGCAAGTCGCCAGGCCTTCATCGATGGCGGTGGCACCATTGTTGAAATGGATCCGGCCGAGCGCGCAGCTTGGGCCGAAGCCATGCCCAACATCGCCGCTGAATGGGCTGCGAACCTGGACGGCAAGGGCGAGCCGGGCACCGAGATGCTGAACGCGTATCTCGGCATGCTGGCCGAAGCTGGTTACGCACCGGTCCGCGACTGGACCGCTCCGGCGACCAACTGAAGTGAGCCGCTCCGCGATCTCTGCGGTGACGAAACTGTTCAACGGCGTCGCGATCTCCGCGAACGCCGTTGGCACGCTTGTCGTGCTTGGGCTGGTGATCATCGTGAATTACGATGCGATTGCGCGCAGCCTGTTCAACAAGCCATTTCTCGGGGCTGTCGAGGTCGTTCAGTTCTCGATGGTCCTGATTGTGTTTCTCCAGTTGCCAGACGTGATCCGCGTTGGACGGTTAACCCGTTCGGATGGGCTGTTGGGTCTGGTGGGGCGCCGAAATCCATCTGCGGGAAAGCTCCTCTCACGAGCCATCGACCTCTTTAGCCTGACATTCATGGTGATCATCGCGATCGCGATCTGGCCCGAGTTTGTCGATATGTGGGAAAGCCAGGATTTCTTCGGGATTCCAGGGGTTTTCACGGCGCCGTGGTGGCCTGTCAAACTCGTGATCTTCCTGAGCGCAGTCCTTTGCGCAGCACATTTCATCCTGCATGTGCTTCACGGGCCGACGTTCACCTCTGATCCAGAAGAGCACGGCGGAGAAGACATTTCATGACTCCCGTCGAAATCGGCCTGATTTCAATCGCAGCGATTGTGCTGCTGATCTGGGCCGGCGTCTACATCGCTGTAGCGCTCGGCATGGTGAGCTTCATCGCCATTTGGCTGATGCGCGACAACATCGATCTGGCCTTTGCGCTGACCAAGATTGCGATTGGCGACAGCGCTATGGAGTACACCTTCGCGACGATTCCTCTCTTCGTGTTTATGGGACTCGTGGTCTCAAAGGCGGGGCTTGGGGCCGATATCTACGCCGTCATGAACCAGGGGTTCCGACGGATCACCGGTGGGATCGGGATGGCCACGGTGGGCGCAAACGCCGTCTTCGCGGCGGTAACCGGGTCGTCGATCGCCTCCGCCTCGGTCTTCTCGAAAATGTCGGTGCCCGAGATGTTGCGCCACAAGTACAACCCGCGCTTCGCGGTCGGTGTCGTCGCAGGCAGTTCGGTTTTGGGCATGATTATTCCGCCATCGGCGATGCTGATCATCTATTCCTTTGTAGCTGAGCAATCCGTGGGCGAGATGTTCCTTGCCGGTGTCGTGCCGGGCCTTCTCCTCGCGTTTGCCTATGTCTTGGCCATTTGGTTCATGGGCAAATTTACCCCCGGGTTCGTTGGTGGGGAGTTGATCGAGGAAGAGGATCTGATGGGGTGGGGTGAGATTGCGTCGAAGACCCTGCCGATACTTTTTCTGATCGCCGTCGTTCTGGGGGGGCTCTACGCCGGATGGACAACGCCCGTGGAAGCGGGGGCAGCCGGGTCGCTGATCGGGATCATCATCGCCGCGTTTCGGGGCAAGATCACACTGCAAAGCATGTGGGAGACGCTGATCGAGACTGGTCACATTACTGCGGCACTCTTGTTTCTGATCACAGCTGCTTCGATGTATGCGCGCATGTTGGGGATCGCTGGACTTCCGAATGAACTTCAAGAAATCCTGGCGCAGAATAATCTGGATTTCTTCTGGATCATGGTGATCCTTGTCGTTCTGATGCTGTTTTTGGGCACCATTCTCGATACCGCGTCCATTATCCTGATTGTCGTGCCGCTCTTCCTGCCGCTGATCGAAAGTATGGGTTTGAGCCTTGTCTGGTTCGGCATTGTCGCCGTGGTGGCCGCAGAGATCGGGCTGCTGACCCCGCCGCTCGGCCTGAGTTGTTTCGTCATCAAGGCCACGCTCGACGATGATCGGATCAAGCTGAAAGATGTGTTTCTGGGCGCGTTGCCCTTTGCCTTTGTCATGCTGCTGGTGCTGATCCTTCTGATCCGCTTCCCGGCACTCAGTATCGCCATTCTGAACTAGGAGACCGACCATGCGGACTGTCACAAAAGACAACATCACCGACGTCTTCATGGGCTATTTTGGCCCGGACACCGACCCGCGCTTGCGCGAGGTCATGGCCAGCCTGGCCAAACACCTGCATGCCTTTGCAAAGGACGTGAACCTGACCCATGCGGAATGGCAGAAGGGCATCGAGTTCATGGAATGGGCCGGTGAGATTTCCGACAAGGAACGGCATGAATTTGTTCTTCTGTCAGATGTGTTGGGGCTGTCTTCACTGGTGGACATGATTAACTCGGTGCCAGAGGGCACGTCATCGAGCGTGCTGGGACCGTTTCACATCTCCGGCGCGCCCGACATTCCGTTCGGGCATGACATGAAGCGCGATTACGAGGGCGAGGTTCTACTTGCAAGGGGCAGGGTGACCGACCCAAGTGGCAATCCGATTGAGGGCGCGAAGATCGATATCGGGCAGACGGCACCGAATGGTCTCTACTCCAGCCAGGACCCAGATCAGGACACGTATTCCTTCCACGGAATTCAAACTACTGGAGCGGATGGTGCCTATGGATTCACAACGGTTAAACCAGTCAGCTATACGGTGCCGACGGACGGTCCCGTGGGTGATATCCTGCGCGCGACCGGGCGGCACCCATGGCGTCCGTCGCACCTGCACTACATCATCACGGCTGACGGATATCGTCCTTTGGTTACAGAGATTTTCCCTGACGATGATCCGTATCTTGATGAAGATACGGTGTTTGGTGTGCGCGAGGATCTCGTCATGAAATATGTCGAGCAGACGCCCGAGACGTTTCCGGATGGGTACGACTTATCAGGATCGGTTGACGAGCCATATCTCGTCGCAGATTTCGACCTGAAACTGGTCCCGTTGACTTAATCCATCTGCTCCGCAAGGAACGCGCCGGTGTTCCGGTAGTGCTCCAGAAGGCGTGTAGAGACAGCCTCGACATCACGGTCCACTGCGGCGTTCAAGATATCTTCATGTTCGGCATCGACGTTACGCCGGTCGTAGCCTTTGGACTTTCCGGCAAGGTAGCGATAGCGCACGTTGAGGTCGTAAAGCTGATTGCAGAACCTTAGTAGGATCGGCGATTTGCACCCCGCCAGCAAGGCCGTGTGAAAGGCCTTGTGACACTCTTCGAAATCCTCTGGGCTCTTCTGGCGTGCGCGGACCATATAGTGGTGCGCGAGCACGAGAGACTCTTCCCAGGCGGCGGACCCGTTTGCAATGCTGTCGCGCACTGCAAGGTCTTCCAATCGGCACCGCAGGTCGAGGATTTCCCGAAACTGTTCCCGACTGGTGGCCGCGACGCGGAAGCCGCGCTGATCAATCCGGTCCACCAACTGATCCGAGGTCAAAAGGCTGAGCGCTTCACGAACGGGGGATGCGCCTGTGTCGAGTGTTTCCTTCAGCGCGTCGATCTTCAGGCGCTCGCCAGGAGCGATGCGGCCAAAGATGATGTCATTCCGAAGTGCGAGATACGCACGCTGTGTCGACGACTGCGAGGAAGTCTGTGGGGCAACGGATTTATCCATGAACTAAAATTGCCATCATTTCGTTGGAGAGGCAATAAATATCGTTTTTCTGCTCTCCTTCGTACGATGTAGCGGCAGCATTGTAAGTTTGCATTGACAGTTCGCCAAATTACGGAGCTCGCACTGCCTAAAAAGTAGGTTTTTTATTGTTGAAATAGAAAAAATGGGTATAACTTTCGTAGGGAAGCAAGAAAACTGGAAAGGGCGGGCCAATGCGCAATTCGCACTACGAAGACGGAAAATACTGGGTCAGCCCGTACAACTTCGTGGACGAGGTTCGAGAGTCTCTTAACCTGCCGCCGAAAGTGGAAATCCATGACGCGACCTTGCGCGACGGGGAGCAGACGCCGGGCGTTGTGTTCTCAATCGACGACAAGATTCGCATCGCCTCCAAGATGAACGAAATTGGCGTGGACCGGATCGAAGCTGGGATGCCTGCGGTGTCTCCGATGGATGCCGAAGCCATCAAGGAAATCTCTAAACTTGGCTTAAAGTCAAAGGTTTACACCTTCGCGCGTGCCTTGAAGGCAGATATCGATATGGCGCTCGAATGCGGCGCGCAAGGCGTCATCATTGAAGTGCCCATCGGGTATCCCAAGTTGGTGACTCAATTCGGGTGGACGTGGGAAGACGTCTTCAAGAAGAGCCGTGATGTCATCAACTACGCCAAGGAATGCGGCTTGCACGCCGTCTTTTTCCCCTATGACACCACCCGCGCGCGACCGGAGGATCTGACGAGCCTTTGCAATGCGATCATGGCCGAAAGCCCGCCCGACGCGATTGGCATCGTCGACACGATGGGCTGCGCCACACCTGAAGCGATCAAATACATGGTGCGCTGGGTGAAAGGCATGACCGGTCTCCCGATTGAGATTCACACGCATAACGACTTCGGCATGGGCGTTGCCACGGAATTGGCCGCTGTAACAGCGGGCGCCGAATGTGTGCACTCCTGTGGCAATGGCTTGGGGGAGCGCACCGGCAATGCGGCGCTTGAAGAGCTGATGCTCGGGCTTGATCTGCTCTATGGTTACGAGACAGGCTACCGTCTCGACAAACTGCCAGAGCTTGGCGACCTCCTTTCGGAGCTTTCGAACATTCCGATTGCGCGCAACAAGCCTGTTCTGGGCCACGGCAACTTCATCCGCGAAAGCGGCATTGGCATCCAGTATGTCATGCACGATCCGCTGGTCATGTTCGGCACGCACCCGGCACTGACTGGGCGGTCAGGTGAAGTTGTTTTGGGCAAGAAAAGCGGCAAGGCTTCTGTTGCCTACAAGATGGAAGAATTGAACCTTGGCGAGTTGAGTGAAGAGCAGGCCAGCGAAGTGCTGGCCCAAGTCAAAGCTAAGGGCATCGAGAAGCGCGATATTCTGAATGACGCCGAATTCCAGGCGATCGTGGAAGCGGTGCGGACCAAAGACGCCGCCTGATTGAACCTTCGCGGGGCGGCTTCTTAACGTAGGCTGTCCCGCGCCTTCATTAATACCTGAGAAAGCTGTCCGCGCACGCGGGCGAAACGGCTGCTCGGCACGGGCACCGAAATCGCTACGACGTCGCCGGTCGCATCGTGCAGGGCAAAGCCCATGGCCGAGATGCCGTCCGTGTGCTCGTCTTCATCAATAGCGAGCGAGCCTGCGCGGATGTTCTCGACATTCTCAAGAACACTCATCAACCGATTGTCGGCGCCTTCCGTTTCGAGTTCTGCGAGGACCAGCCTCGCAGCCTCGGTCTGATCGAGGCAGGCGAGGGCGGCCTTGCCGTTTGCGGTCGTGGTCAGCGGGAAGGACTCTCCAATGCTCGAAACGGTACGCAAACGATGGGTTCCAACGATCTGGTCGATAAAGTGCATCCGCCCGCGCTTAAGAACCGCGAGGTCGACCGTTTCACCCGTCTTGGAGGCAATGTCCCGCATGACGGGGCGAAGCCGCTCTTTCAGATCGCCCGCCGCGGCCTGTGCCAAGCTATGAATTTCGGGTCCGAGCCTGATTCCTCCACTCCCGCCATCAGAGACAATGTAGCCTTCAGTGCTGAGAGCCGCGACAATGCGCTGTACCGTAGATCGGGGCAAATTTACCCTGGTCGCAATCTGCCCAAGGCTCATTCCTCCCGAGCTTTGGGCTAGGATTCGGAGTATGCTGGCTGCACGCGAAATAACTTGAATATTTGAGATTTTTTGCGCTTCAGCAGTCGTCATGTCGTCTCTCTCAAAGAGTGTGAATCGTCAAATCCATAAGGGGAACTAACCCGCAATACGGTGCAAATCAAGACTTGACCGAAATACGATACAGTCGCACCATATTGCAAAACAGATCGATGCGACGGGAGGAAACACGCATGCCGATCACAATTCGTGGCATTGAGTTTCAGGAAAACACCAACAACGACATGGGGCTTGAGTTCTATAATCTCAGCCACCGCTACGGGTTTCAGTGCCCGAACTGGCCCTATTTCCGCGACGTCCAGATTGAGCGGATGCACTACATGGCGAAGTCCGGCGTTCTCAGCCAGACCCTCACGACGACGATGCATGTGACCACTCATATCGACGCCCCGGCCCACGTGGTACAGGGCACGCCGTTCATCGACGAAGTGCCGCTTCCGCACTTCTTCGGGTCGGGCCTCGTCGTGAGCATCCCCAAGAAGATGTGGGAGCCGATCACGGCCGAAGATCTGGAAAAAGCCTGCGGTCATGCCATCCGCAAGAACGATGTTCTGATCATCAACACAGGCTGGCATCACCAGTACGAAGACGGCGATTACTTCACCCATTGCCCGGGCCTCGTGCCTTCGGCTGGCGAGTGGATGGTCGAGAAGGGCATCAAGATTGTCGGTCACGACACCCAGGCCAACGATCACCCGCTGGCGACGGCCATCGGTCCCCATCGGAACGGCCCGCTGCACCCGCATCTGGCAGAAGAGTACAAGGAATGGTCCGGTGGCATTCCTTGGGATGAGGCTTTCCCGGAGTGGGAGCCGGTGCATAACATCCTCTTTAAGAACGGCATTCTCGGCATCGAAAATGTTGGCGGCGATCTCGATGCCGTGACCGGCAAACGCTGCACCTTCGCCTTCTTCCCGTGGAACTGGGATCGTGGCGATGGCTGTATCATCCGGCTTGTCGCCATGATCGACAAAGGCCAGAACTACCGGATCGAAGCTGGCGAGAGCTTCTGATGCTGATCAAGCGGTTCGAAGACGCAATCGTCTATGAGGCCCCAAACCATTGGGGCGTCACCGGGTTGCGTCTTCAGGGCTTCGAAGACGGCGGTCCGGAAAACCAGTGGATCGGGTTCAGCCAGTTCCTTCCTGGCGGCGGGGCGGGACCGGACAGCACGCCGTTTGAGAAGGTCTATGTCGTTCTTGAGGGCGAGATGACGCTCGAATGGGACGGCAAGACCGAAGTTCTTCGGCCAATGGACAGTTGCACCGTACCAGCCGGACAGGAGCGTCGGATCGAAAACAAGTCGAACCACGTCTGCAAGATGCTGGTGGTGATCCCGTATCCCGAAGGAGGACGCCCGACATGAGTCTCTCCGATCCGCTAAAGATGTTCGATGTCACCGGGAAGGTGGCGCTGATCACTGGCGCGTCCGGCGCGTTTGGCGCTGTGGCTGCCGAGGCGCTGTCTGGCGCGGGCTGCAAACTGGTACTGGCCGCTGGCAATTCGGAAGCGATGGCCGAGGTGGCCGAGCGCTGCAAAGGCGACGTTGTTCAGGTCAACGCGCGTCCGGACAGCGAAGAGGCCTGTGAGGCTCTGGTCGCAAAAGCAGTCGAGGCGTTTGGACAGCTCGACATCCTCGTAGTCGCGTCCGGCATGAACAAGGTCGCGCTGATCAACGATATGGAGCCCGAAACGTTCGAAGGCATCATGGATGCCAATGTCACGCAGTCCTGGTTGATGGCGCGGGCGGCCGCTGGCCAGATGAAGGCCCAAGGTGACGGCGGCAAGATCGTCCTCATGTCCTCGGCGCGCGGGTTGCTCGGTCATCCGGCCGGGTACACGGCCTATTGCGCGTCCAAGGCGGCCGTCGACGGAATCACCAAGGCGCTTGGCTGCGAGTTGGGGCCGACGGGCATCACCGTGAACGCGATTGCGCCAACGGTGTTCCGATCGCCCCTGACGGCCTGGATGTTCGGCGATGACGACCACGCCAAGACCGTACGGACAGGGTTCTTGGCGCGCGTGCCGAAGGGCCGTCTGGGTGAGCCTGAGGACTTGGCTGGACCGCTCCTGTTCCTCGCGTCGCGCGCAAGTGACTTCTACACCGGACACATCCTCTACGCCGACGGCGGGTACACGGCGGGATGAGCCGGGTCGCCGTCATAGGCGGCGGCCTGATGGGCCATGGCATCGCGCTCACCTTCGCGCGGGCGGGCCACGATGTATCGGTTGCGGAGCCGGTAGATGAGATGCGGCACAGCCTGGTCGCCCGTGTGCGCGAAAGTCTAACGCTGCTTGGTGCGGCGACGGACGAACTCAGCACTGCTGTGGGGCGGATCGAAACGCATCCGGCGGTTCCGGATGCCGTGAGTACTGCGGATTATGTGTTTGAAGCGGCACCGGAAAAGCTTGACCTCAAGCAAGCGCTTTTTGCTGAGATCGAGGCGCATGCACCCGCAGACGCCATCCTTGCGTCGAACACTTCTGTCATTCAGATCTCCAAAATCATGAGCGGTCTCGCCACGCGTCACCGCGCGCTCGGAACCCATTGGTGGAACCCGCCGCACATGATCCCCTTGGTTGAGGTCGTCAAAACCGAGTGGACTGATCCGCACTGTGCGGATGCAATCCACGCTTTATTGGCCGAGGTCGGGAAAACCCCCGTCATGGTCGAGAAAGACGTGCCGGGCTTCATCGGCAACCGGTTGCAGCACGCGCTTTGGCGGGAGGCCATCAGTCTGGTGGAGAACGGCATTTGCACGGCGAAGGCGGTGGATGACGTGGTGAAAGCAAGCTTCGGACGTCGCCTCGCGGTCCTTGGACCGCTTGAGAACGCCGATCTGGTCGGGCTGGAACTGACGCAAGACATTCACCGGCAAGTGTTATTCGATCTGGAGACGTCGGATGCGCCGTCGCCGATGCTTCAAGACATGATCGATGCCGGGCGCACTGGCATGGCAGCCGGGGCCGGGTTCATGGATTGGACGGACGACGATCTCGCTGCGACGAAAGCGAGGATCGCTGATCATCTGAGAAAACTGGAGGGGATTCTGCCAGCCAAAAATACATAACACGGCGTTATATTGATCGGCGCGAATTGTATAACTGTCGGCCATATAATGTTTAAGACTGGACCAGAAAATCGATCAAACGACGCAAAGTCGACGATGGGAGGAAACCGATGAAAACCACAACAAGACGCCAAGTATTGGGCGGGTTGGCCGCAGGTGTTGCGACCCCGGCCATATTGACCTCGACACGGGCCTACGCCCAATCGCCCACGATCAAGGTCGGATTTGTGACGCCGTCGACCGGGCCGCTGGCCGGGTTTGCTGAGGCGGATGACTACATTCTTGAAGGCCTTCGTGCGCATTTCGCCGGCGGGGTGGAGAACAACGGCAAGTCCTACAACATCGAGATCATCAAGAAAGACAGCCAGTCCAACCCGAACCGGGCTGCTGAGGTTGCGGCCGAGCTGATCCTCGACGATGAGGTCGACATCATCACGGCGGCTGCGACGCCGGACACGACCAACCCGGTAGCGGATCAGGCCGAGATCAACGAGATCCCTTGCATCACTACCGACGCACCATGGCAGCCGTACTTTTTCGGGCGCGGCGGCAACCCGGCGGAGGGCTTCGCCTATACCTACCACTTCTTCTGGGGCCTTGAGGATATCATCGCCAACTTCACAGGCCTCTGGAATGACAGCGGGGTCGCCAAGAAAGTCGGCGGCTTGTTCCCGAACGATGCGGACGGCAACGCGTGGGGGCATCCCGAGTTGGGCCTGCCTGCTCCCTTGGCCGCGCAAGGGTTTGAGTTGACCGATCCGGGTCGGTATCAGCCGCTGACGGACGATTTCTCGAACTATATCAGCGCGTTCAAAGATGCGGGCGTTGAGATTGTAACAGGCGTGATGATCCCGCCAGATTTCGGAACCTTCTGGAGCCAGGCCGCACAGCAGGGCTTCCAGCCCAAGGTGGCGACCGTCGGCAAGGCGCTTCTGTTCCCGTCCGCGATCGAGGCTCTGGGCGACCGAGGTGTCGGTCTTTCGTCCGAGATCTGGTGGTCTCCGAACCACCCGTTCAACTCGTCTCTTACGGGCATCTCGGCAGGTGATCTGGCAGCAGGTTACTCAGGCGCGACGGGTCGTCCTTGGACGCAGCCGATCGGGTTCAAGCACGCTCTCTTCGAAGTGGTGGCAGATGTGATCGGGCGCGCGGAAGACCTCGAAGATGCCGATGCGGTCTCCTCCGCCATTGCAGCGACCAACATCAACACCATTGTCGGAACAGTGAACTGGTCAGCAGGACCGGTGCCGAACGTGACCAAGACGCCGCTCGTCTCCGGCCAGTGGCAGGATAATGGCAACGGTGTCGAGTTGGTGATCACCAACAACGCACAGGCGCCGGAAATCCCGGTCGGCGGCGAGTTGAAGCTGCTCGCCTAAGCGAAAGGATGTCCGCGCTTCTCTCCATCCAGGGGCTGCAAAAGTCCTTCGGCGCCGTTGTCGTCGCCGACGCCACGTCTTTCGATATCTCGGAAGGCGAGGCGGTGGGTATCCTGGGTCCGAACGGAGCGGGAAAAACGAGCCTTTTCAATCTGATCACCGGCACTCTGAAAGCGGATGCTGGGCAGGTTGGTTTCGCAGGCGCGGACATCACCACACACTCAGCGGCGGCGCGATGCAAAGCAGGCATCGCGCGGTCTTTTCAGATTCCGCAGCCCTTTGGCGGCATGACAGTCTTCGAGAATGCTCTCGTTGGCGCAACGCAAGGGGCGGGCTTGTCCGGTCACGAGGCGGAAGAGCATGCACTCTCGGTATTGGACGACACCGGGCTTTTAGCAAAAGCGAATGCTAGGGCGGGCACGCTGACGCTCCTCGAGCGCAAAAGACTGGAGCTGACCCGCGCGCTTTCCGCCAAGCCGAAACTTCTCTTGCTTGATGAGATCGCTGGGGGGCTGACCGAGGCTGAGTGCCATTCGTTGATTGCCACAATCCAGAGTATCCACGCCCGAGGCACCACGATTGTCTGGATTGAGCATGTCATCCACGCACTTCTGGCTGTGGTCGAACGCATCATCGTGATCGATTTCGGCAAGAAGATTGCCGAGGGGGACCCGAAGACCATCATGGAGAGTCCTGAAGTAAAAGAGATTTATCTCGGGGTCGATCCAGATGCCTGAGGCCTTGCTGACCCTTTCCGGCCTTGACGCCCACTACGGAGATTTCCAAGCGCTTTACGGATTGGATATGTCCATCGGTGAGGGCGAGGTGATCGCCATCATTGGTGCAAACGGTGCCGGAAAAACGACGCTGATGCGTTCGATCTCTGGACTGTTGAAGAACCGCGCTGACGGGGTCAGCTATAGAGGGCAGGCCATAGGCGCGCTTCGGGCAGATCAGGTGGCCGAACTTGGGATTGCACTGGTGCCGGAAGGTCGCCAGTTGTTCCCGTCGCTTTCGGTCGAAGAAAACCTGATGATCGGCGGCAAGGTCGGACGTCCAGGCCATTGGTCATTGCAAACGGTCTATGAGCTCTTCCCGATCCTCGAAGAGCGGCGCCATCAAGCGTCGACTTCTCTATCGGGCGGCCAGCAACAGATGGTGGCCATCGGGCGAGCGCTGATGGCCAACCCTGACCTGATCCTATTTGACGAGATTTCGCTCGGACTTGCTCCGGTCATCATCCGCCAGATTTACGAGGCTCTGCCGGGCATCGTCGGGCAGGGGATGACGGCGATGATTGTCGAACAGGACATTGCGCAGGCGCTCAAGGTTTCGTCGCGTGTCTACTGCCTGCAAGAGGGGCGGATTTCGCTGGAAGGTGCGACGGGCGACGTCACCCACGACCAGATCACCGCCGCTTACTTCGGGATGGACGCATGATCGAGTGGACCGGCGTCATCGTGCAAGGCGTCCTATTGGGCGGGCTTTACGCGCTTTTCGCCGCTGGGCTGTCGCTCATATTCGGCGTGATGCGGCTGGTGAACATTGCCCACGGCGATCTGATCATCCTCGCTGCCTACATGGGGCTGACGACGACGGTGATGCTTGGTGTGCATCCGTTTCTCGCTTTGCTGATCGTGATGCCTGTGATGGCTGGGCTGGGATATGTCCTGCAACGAGGTATCCTTAACCAGACGTTGGGCGACGACATCCTGCCGCCTTTGCTGGTGACCTTCGGTCTTTCGGTGATCATCCAGAATGCGCTCTTGGAGACCTATACGGCTGACCCGCGAAAGCTCGACGGTGGAGGCATTGAGGTCGCCAGTATCGATATGGGTGGCCTCGCCATTGGGGTACTGCCGTTGATGACGTTCCTCATCGCGGTTGCTGTGATCGCAGGGCTTCAGTTCATCTTCTATCGCACGGCCCTCGGCCGAGGTTTCCGGGCGGTCAGCGACAATCAGGACATCGCGCAGCTTATGGGTCTCAACAAGGCGCATGTCTTTGGCCTTGCCATGGCATTGGCACTCGCCGTTGTCGCGATTGCCGGCATCCTTCTCGGAATGCGCACCAGCTTTGATCCAGCCATCGGCGGCGGTCGCCTGATCTTCGGGTTCGAAGCCGTGATCATCGGGGGCCTCGGGAATCTCTGGGGCACTCTGGCGGGCGGTGTCATCCTAGGTGTCGCGCAGACCATCGGGGCCAAGATTGACCCGGGTTTCCAGATCCTCGCGGGTCACATCGCTTTCCTGATCGTCCTTGCCGTCCGTCCCAACGGCCTCTTACCGAGGGTGGAACATTGAGCGCCGCGACCGTCACCCGTTCTACCCGTGCCTCGCGCATCGCGATGGTGCTCGGGCTATTGGGGCTGGTCGTTTTGGCTGCCGCGCCGTGGTGGGCGGGCAGGGCGGATCTGCGGCTGATGGGAGAAATTTATCTCTACCTTTCATTAGCTTGTCTCTGGAACCTCATGGCAGGTTACGCCGGTTTGGTGAGCGTTGGCCAACAAGCCTATGTCGGCTTCGGCGGCTACATGCTGTTCGCGCTGACGGTGTTCGCGGGCCTCAATCCGGTGGTGGCCATCCTTGTCGGCGCGCTGCTCGCAGCGGCGATATCCATACCTATCGCAACGCTCATCTTCCGCCTCAAGGGCGCATACTTCGCCATCGGCACCTGGGTCGTGGCGGAGGTCTTCCGCCTGTCCTTCGCTCAAATCCAGGCGCTTGGCGGCGGCTCCGGTTCTTCGCTGCCTGTCGCCGTCGTGAAGGAACTCGGTGCGAAGAAAGCGGCCCGCGAGGCAACATCCTATTGGCTCGCCCTCGGCGCTGCCGTGATCGTCTTGTTTGCGGTTTATTTCTTCCTGCGCTCGCGCCGCGGCCTCGCCCTGACCGCCATTCGCGACAGCGAGGTCGCCGCCTCTGGCCTCGGCATCGACATCTGGCGCACAAAGCTTGAGGTCTACGTTGTGACCTCCGCTTTCACCGCGATCATCGGTGGTCTGATCTTCTTGCAAAAGCTCCGCATCTCGCCTGACGCCGCCTTCAGTGTGAATGACTGGACCGCTTTCGTGATTTTCATTGTCGTGATCGGCGGCATCGGCACGCTTGAAGGACCGATCATCGGCACGCTCCTGTTCTTTGCGTTGCGGGAAGTGCTCGCCGACTACGGGACGATCTACCTGATGGTGCTCGGTCTTGTTGCGATTGTCGTGATGCTGAAAGCGCCCAAAGGCGTCTGGGGCCTGATCCGCGACCGATACGATCTCGAGCTCTTCCCATTGTCCTACCGCGTCCGGCAGAAAGACTGACCTCATGGCCCAAAAACCCAAAGTCATCATCACCTGTGCCGTCACGGGCGCGATCCACACCCCGACCATGTCAGAGCACTTGCCGGTCACGCATGACGAGATTGCGACGGGGGCGATTGAGGCAGCAGAGGCGGGGGCGGCGATCCTGCATCTGCACACCCGCGATCCGGAAGATGGGCGCCCCGCAGTTGAACCCGAGCACTACACCGGCATGCTCGCCCGCGTGAAGCAATCGACCAATGCAGTCGTCAATATCACCACCGGCGGCGCGCCGACAATGTTGATCAAAGAGCGTCTCCGGGCGGCGGAGCAGTTCAGCCCCGAGATGTGCTCGCTTAACATGGGCTCGATGAACTTCGCATTTCATCCGCTTGCCGCGCGATACGAAAGCTACAAGTACGATTGGGAAGAAGCGTATATCAAAGGCTCTGAAGCCAATATCTTCCGCAATACCTTTGCCGACATCAAAGAGGCGGCCGAACGTCTTGCCCCTCACAACATCAAATTCGAGCACGAATGTTATGACGTCGGGCATCTCTACAATCTCAAGTTCTGCATGGATATCGGCCTCTTCAAACCGCCGGTCTTCCTGCAATTCGTGATGGGGATCCTTGGTGGGATTGGCTCGGATATCGAGAACCTCGTCTTCATGAAGAAGACCGCCGACAAACTTCTGGGCGATAATTATCGTTGGTCCGTTCTGGCGGCGGGAGCGGCACAAATGCCTATGGCGACGACTGCGAGCCAGATGGGCGGCAATGTGCGTGTGGGGCTGGAAGATAGCCTGTTTATCAAACGCGGCGAATTGGCCACATCCAACGCGCAACAGGTCGAAAAGATCCGGCGGATTGTCGAGGACCTTGGCTCAGAGATCGCAACGCCGGATGAGGCGCGCGAGATCCTCGATTTGAAGGGTGGCGACCGGGTGGGTTTCTAACGCCCAGCCGTTGATCACGACCTCCAAAGACTATTCTGCTCTCGCCGCTGCATCAGTTCGTTGAGCGAAGCGAACTCGGCTTTGACGAATTTTACCAGCTTGTCGGTGGCCGAAGAACCTGCCGTCGATTTGGCTGCAAGGATGCAGAGATGCCGGTCGGGGTCGCCGATCCGAATGGAGAGGGCCGACAGCGCGTTCTGACGTCTTAACATGTAGACGACGGAGTAGGGGAGTACGGTGAGCGAGTCCGAACTCGCCAAGACCGCCGTGACCGAGGCCAGCGAACCGCCCGAGAAACTTACCTTGAAGTCGCGCATCCCGATCCCATCGAGAACGGCCCGCAAGTCGTGATAGAGCGGGCTGTCCGGCGGTGGCGCGATCCAGGGGTATTGTGCGATCTCGGAGAGCCGGACCGAGGACTTGCGCGCTAATGGGTGCCCGATGCGACAGGCGATCACGTTGCGGCCGGGCAGGATCTGCCGCGCTTCTATGTGGGGTGGTATTTCGCTTGAGCGGATCGGGACAATCCCCACGTCGAGCGTGCCGTTGGTGATCATGTCGATCACATCGCGGGCGTAGCCGTAGCTCTGGTTGATGTGGATGTCCGGGTACTCGGACTGGAACGACGCGATGATGGGGGACACCACCCCGTCGATGAAGAACGGTGAGCCCGCCACACGAACCGCGCCCCGAAGCCCGCCTTTGAATTGCTGCACGACGGTTGATGCGGTCGCTCCGGCTGCTCGGATTTTGCGACCCTCTTCGGCGAGGCGATGGCAGAATTCGGTTGGCTGCAAGGGGCGGCGATTGGGCTCGAAGAGTGCAATTCCAAGCCGTTCCTCCAGCATCGAAAGTGAGCGGGACACACTGGGTTGCGACTTGCCAAGCGCCGAAGCGCCTTCGGTCAATCCGCCGTGGTCAACAATGGCTGCAAGGATTTCGAGGTGGCGCGGATCAATCTTCATAACTCTATGTTATGTAGTGTGGTGTGAATTCGATCAAGATCGCATTTTTCAGCGTTAACCTGCGAAGATACGCAGCAATGAGAGCGCGGGAATGCTGGCGGTCGATCAAGCAATTTCAGAACAAGTCGTGCGATTTGGTGCGGGTATCCGGCATCATATACTTGATGTTCTGGAGGAGATTGAGTGCCAACGCGCCTTGGTGCTGTCTACGCCCCAGCAGTCCGATGCGGCGATGGACCTTGCAGCTGGCCTTAACGGTCATATCGCCGGGATATATACCCGCGCGACGATGCACACGCCCGTGGATGTCACCGAAGATGCGCTGTGCCATGCACGCGAGGTCAACGCTGATTGCTTCGTGGCTCTGGGTGGGGGGTCGACCACCGGGTTGGGCAAGGCCTTGGCGCTGCGCACCGACCTGCCCCAGATCGTGATCCCAACCACCTATGCCGGGAGCGAAGCGACCCCGATTCTCGGCCAGACCGAGAATGGTGTAAAAACAACGCTGACGGACGCGAAAGTCTTGCCGGAAGTCATTCTCTACGACCCCGAACTGGTCGTCACTCTGCCACCGGCGATGACAGTGACCAGTGGATTGAACGCCATGGCGCACGCGGCGGAGGCGCTTTACGCGCAGGATCGTACCGAAGCAACGACCGGGCTTTCCAAGGAAGGCCTGCGTGCCTTCGTCGAGGCTTTGCCAAAGGTTCTTGCCGACCCGCAAGATATCCGTGCCCGCGAAGAAACGCAGCGTGGCGCTTACGCTTGCGGAGCGGTTTTGGGCGCGGTCGGCATGGCGCTCCATCACAAGCTTTGTCACACGTTGGGCGGCTCCTTCGATCTGCCGCATGCCGAGACCCACGCGATTGTGTTGCCGCACGCCGTCCATTTCAACGCCGAGGCCGTTCCAGAGCTTTTGGCGCCCATCAGTGACCTGCTCGGTGGTCGGACGCCGGGCGTTGCACTTTGGGATTTTGCCAAGTCGTTGAATGCACCTTTGGCGCTTCGCGATCTCGGCCTGACAGAAAACGATCTGGATCGTGCGACCGAGATCGCGCTTTCGAAACCATACTGGAACCCGCGCGAAATCACCGCCGACGGCATTCGCGCGCTTTTGCAAAACGCCTGGAGCGGGGAGGCTCCGGGCACCTGAAGACACGACCTTGGGAGGACCGCCGAAAATGGCCGAAATAACCACCGATGTTCTGATTATCGGCACCGGGCCCGCCGGTTCGGCGACATCCGCGCTATTGTCGAGCTATGGCGTAGAGAACATGGTCGTGAACCGCTATCGCTGGCTGGCCAACACGCCGCGCGCACATATCACGAACCAACGCACCATGGAGGTGTTGCGGGACCTTGGTCATGAGGTCGAAGCTGAAGCCTACATGCATGCGACTGAGCAGGATCTCATGGGCGAGAACGTTTTCTGCGAAAGCCTTGCGGGGGAAGAAATCGGTCGGATGAAAAGCTGGGGCAAACATCCGTTCAGCCGCGCCGAGCATCAACTGGCATCCCCCTGCCACATGAACGACCTGCCGCAGACCTTCATGGAACCGATCCTTTTCTCAACCGCTTGCAAACGCGGTGCGCAAGGGCGGATGTCGACGGAGTATCTGAGCCATGTGCAGGATGCGGAAGGGGTTACAACAACGCTCCGCGACCGTCTTTCCGGTCGCGAGTTTGAAGTGCGCTCGAAGTATCTGGTGGGGGCCGATGGCGGCAACTCGCTGGTGGCTGAGCACATCGACGCGCCCATCGAAGGCAAGATGGGCGTCGGCGGATCAATGAACATCCTGTTCAAGGCTGACCTTTCCAAATATGTCGCCCACCGCCCCTCGGTTCTCTACTGGGTCATGCAGCCCGGCGCGGATGTCGGCGGGATTGGCATGGGGCTGGTGCGCATGATCCGGCCCTGGGATGAATGGCTGATCGTCTGGGGCTACGACATCAATGAACCCGCGCCCGAGGTTGATGAAGCCTTTGCCACCAGCGTCGCGCGCCAATTGGTGGGCGATCCGGAACTGGAGATCGAACTCCTCAGCGCGAACACCTGGACGGTGAATGATGCCTACGCGACCAACATGCAGAAAGGCCGCGTTTTCATCATGGGCGATGCCGCCCACCGGCACCCGCCCTCGAACGGACTTGGTTCGAATACGTCAATTCAGGATAGCTTTAACCTGGCCTGGAAGCTGGCAGCGGTTGTAAAAGGTCAAGCTGGTGAAGCGCTTTTGGATAGCTACACGGAAGAGCGCGCCCCGGTCGCGAAGCAGATTGTCACGCGTGCCAATCAGTCGATTGGCGAGTTCGGTCCCATCTTTGAGGCGCTCGGTATGACCGGCGGCGATGACCACGACGTGATCAAAGCCAATATGGACGCACGCTGTGACACAGGCGAAGCTGCCGAAAAGCAGCGGGCTGCAATCCGCGATGCGATTGCGTTCAAGAAGTACGAATTTGACGCACATGGCGTCGAGATGAACCAGCGCTACAAGTCGGGCGCCATTGTTACCGATGGGCAGATGGAACCGGCATTTGAGCTGGACGCCGAGCTTCATTATCAGCCGACCACCTGGCCGGGCGCGCGGCTGCCGCATGTCTGGGTGTTCGACCATGATACCGGGGCGCAGGTGTCAACTCTCGATCTTTGCGGCAACGGGGCGTTCACCATCCTGACGGGCATTGGTGGTGAAGCGTGGTGTGCCGCTGCTGAGAAAGTTGCAGGCGACATGGGGTTAGCCCTCAATTGCCATGTCATCGGTCCGCGACAGAAATACGTTGACCATGTTGGGGACTGGGCAAGGGCGTCCGAGATCTCCGATACCGGTTGCCTGCTTGTCCGCCCCGACCACCACGTCGCGTGGCGGATTGATGAGATGGCAGACGATCCGCAGGGCGAACTCACCCGTGTTTTGACCACCATTCTTGCGCGATAGGAACACTCCCATGTTGGAAGGATTGCCCAAGGCCTATTTCACCGAAGAAGACTCGGCGGACGTCGTCACAAGTCAGAACGTCAATGCCGAAGATGCCCGCCTGCGCGAGGTGATGAACGCAATCACCCGGCACCTGCACGCCGCGATCAAAGAGATTGAGCCGACGCAGGACGAGTGGATGAAGGCCATCATGTTTCTCACCGAGACGGGCCATAAATGCGACGACTGGCGACAGGAGTTCATCTTGCTCTCAGACGTCCTCGGCGTGTCGATGCTTGTGGATGCGATCAACTCGCGCCGTCCCGCGGGTGCGTCTGAAAACACGGTGCTGGGACCGTTCCATATCGGCGGGACCCCGGAGTATCCGATGGGCACCAATATCTGCCTCGATGGCAAGGGTGAGGATATGGTGGTGCGGGGCCGCGTCCTCGATGTCGAAGGCAATCCGTTGGAGGGCGTGAAGATCGACGTTTGGCAAGCCAATGACGAAGGCTTCTACGATGTTCAACAGAAAGGCATTCAGCCGGATTTCAACCTGCGTGGGGTGTTCCGAACGGGGAAAGACGGCAGTTATTGGTTCAAGGCGGTGCGGCCCAAGCACTATTCGATCCCGACCGACGGACCGGTGGGCAAGCTCCTCGACGACCTTGGCCGCCACCCGTATCGCCCGGCGCACCTGCACTACATCATATCGAAGGATGGGTATGATGAGGTGACAACGCATATCTTCGACCCGGACGACGTCTATATCGACAACGACGCCGTTTTCGGTGTGAAGGAAAGCCTGATTGCGGAGTTCGTGAAGGTCGAAGATCCGCAGAGAATTGCCGATATGGAATTCAAAGGGCCGCATTACTGGGATGTCGAATTCGACTTCGTTCTGGCACCGAAGACGTAAGCCACAATGCGGCACGTGCCGGACATGGCCTCTCCCTCCAAACCTGAACACGGAAAAATACATGCTGGACAACACAGAAGCACTGGATCAGGCGGCCCGCGAAACCGCCGCCACCTTTCAGGCACGTGAACTGACCGCGCATCCGACAACGCTCGAATTGCTCTTCACCGAAGCCCGCACGCATTACGGCTGGCAGGATCGCGATGTTTCTGAGGACACGCTGAAGGCGCTCTACGAGATCGCCAAAATGGGTCCGACCTCAATGAATCAGCAGCCGATGCGGGTCATCTTCATCCGCTCGGACGAGGCGAAGGATCGTCTGGAACCCTGCCTGTTCGAGGCGAACCGCCCGAAGATGCGCACGGCTCCCGTGACGGCCATCCTCGCCTACGACCTGAACTTCTGGGAGGAGCTGCCGACGCTTTTCCCGCCGAACAAGAACGCCCAAGAGATCTTCAAGAACAACGCGACAGCGGCGCAGGTGAACGCGTTCCGCAATGGCACGTTGCAGGGCGCATACTTCATGCTGGCGGCGCGCGCTGTCGGCCTCGACGTGGGTGCGATGTCGGGCTTCGACAACAAGAAAGTGGACGAGGAGTTCTTCCACGGCACCTCGCTCAAATCGAATTTCCTTGTGAACCTGGGCTACGCTGACACGTCGAAGATTTTCCGCCGTCTGCCACGTCTGAGTTTCGATCAGGTTTGCGAAACACTCTAAGGGAGGAGAACCGATGTCCGGACCGAACATCACGAAGGACGACATTCTGGAAGCCTCGAAAGGCATGCTTCAGCTCCAGCTCTATGTCGTATTCACTAGGCCCACCAATGGGATGGGCCCGGTGATGGAGAACATCGAAGAGCACTTGAAGTTCCAGGTCTCGCTCGAGCAGCGCGGCATCATGGTTGGCGCTGGCCCCCATTGGGCCGACGACGAACACACGTGGAACGGCGAGGGCATGGTCATCATCCGCGCCGACAGCTTGGCCCACGCGCGCGAGATCGCAGAAAGCGATCCGATGCATGCGTCAGGTGCACGCGAATTCACCGTCCGTCCTTGGCTGCTGAATGAGGGACGTTTGAACCTGACGGTCGATTTCTCGACCGGCAAACATACGGTCAGCTGACCGGAAGAATGGGAGGAAGATCACATGAAAAAGACACTTGCAGCACTGGCCATCGGCGCTGCCGCGTCCATGGCGCAGGCCGAGACCTATAACCTGACCATGGCATCGAGCCACCCGACTGTTCTGCCGTGGGTGGGCCAGCTTTCGACACTGGTTGTGGCTGAGACCAACACCAGGTTGGAAGCCATGGGGTCGGACGACCGCGTGGAATGGACCGAGGCCTATGGCGGCGCGCTTTACGGCTTCAAGGACACGCTCGAAGCGGTGGGCGACGGCCTGACGGATGCGGGCTGGGTCGGCACGCTTTGGGAAGGCTCGAAGATGCCGCTGCAGAATGTGACCTACTTCACACCGTTCGTCTCGGATGATCTGGTCGGCACGCTTCAGATCATGAACGAGCTGCACCGCGAATTGCCGGTTTTGCAGGAAGCTTGGGAAGATCAGAATGTTGTTTTCCTCGGAGCAAGCGGGGTAGAAACCTATCACCTGCTGACAAACTTCCCCGTCAATTCGCTGGCCGATCTCGAGGGTCGTAAGATCCTTGCACCGGGCCCTTCTGCCAACTGGATTAAACATCTGGGTGCGGTACCGGTCAACGGTGCTTTGCCGACCTACTACAACCAGGTACAAACCGGCGTGGCGGACGGCATGGTCGTCATCCTGACCGGCGCGTTCCCGAACAAGCACTATGAGGTCGCACCGTACGTGACGCTCGTCGGGATTGGCGCGCATATGACCGGAGGTCTCGGCATCAACAAGGACGTTTGGGACGATCTTTCGGACGATGTACGTCAGGTGCTGATCGAACTCGGTGAGGAGTACACCGTCGCCCACGCCAAGGAAGTCATGGCGCGCTACGAAAAGTTCCTCGCTGAACTGCCCAATGTCGGCGCAACCGTCACTGAGCTGCCAGCAGAAGAAGTCGCCGCCTGGGCCGATGGTCTGCCAAACTTGGCGGGCGACTGGGCCGAGGCCAACGGGGATAAGGGCGCCGCCGAGGTGCTGGCCGCCTATATGGACAAGGTCAAGGCTGCCGGGTTGAACCCGCGCATCGACTGGTCCGCGAAGTAAGAGCAGATGGTGACCGTGTTCACGTCCCGCGGGTTTCGGCACGGCACCGATCAAACGGTCAGCGCATTTACCGCGCTGACCGGATTTGTCAGCGGCACGGCGTCCATCTGGATTTTCTGCCTGATGCTGCTGATTTGCGCAGACATCATCGGGCGCTCGGTTTTCAATTCACCGGTTCAGGGCGTGGCCGAGATCGTCGCCAATTCCATCGTCGCAATCGTATTCCTGCAGGCTGCCCACGCGTTGATGAGCGGACGCATGACCCGTACCGATATTCTCGCCGGTTGGCTGGAAGAAGAACGCCCCTTCGCCGCTGGGATCATGCGGATCGTGTTTCACTTGGCGGGTGTGTTTGTCTTCGCGTTGATTGCGCAAGGCACTTGGCCCAAGTTGGTTGACGCATGGGTCGAGAACGAATTTTTCGGCGCGCAAGGCGTCTTCACAGCACCGGTTTGGCCCATCAAGGCCTGCCTTTTTGGCGGGTCAATCCTCACAGCCGCCGCTTTCGCCGTGCAGGCTCTGAAGGACATCAAGGACGTTGCGAATGCTGGCCGCGTCGCACCGCTCCGCATCCGGCACAGCGTGGTGACCAAGCCCAGGGGTTGGGTTTTCGTCCTGGCTTTTGCGGGCCTGCTCGTCATTGGCTATGGCCTCTTCTTTGCCGATCTGGGCCGCGTGGGCATCGGGGTGGCGGCCATCGGGTTCATGCTGCTGCTGATCTTTTCTGGCGCGCATATTGCGGTCGTTCTGATCCTGCTCAGCTTCCTTGGCATTTGGCTGATCCGGGACAATCCCAAGGTCGCAATGCGCTCTCTTGCGCTGGCGGCTGACGGCGCGATCAACCGTTATCTTTTCGGAGTTGTTCCGCTTTTCGTCCTGATGGGTCTGATCGTAGATGCCGCTGATATCGGGCGCGATGCCTATCGGGTGGCTGCGTGGCTTTTGCAAAAAATCCGGGGCGGCCTTGGCATCGCAACGGTCGCCGCCAATGCGGTGTTTGCCTCGATCACCGGTATTTCCATCGCGTCGGCCGCCGTCTTCTCGCGCGTCGCTGTCCCGCAGATGGTGGCGAACGGATACAACAACAGGTTTGCGCTGGGTGTGGTCGCGGGGTCCTCGGTCCTCGGGATGCTTATACCGCCCAGCCTGCTGCTGATCATCTATGGCGTACTCGCTGAACAATCCGTTGGTGCACTGTTCCTCGCGGCCATCGTGCCAGGCGGCATCCTTGCACTGGTCTTTGGCGTGGGCATCTACCTGATGGCCACGCTCCGGCCCCGCATGGTGATGCAGACCGACCGCCCAACGCTGATTGAAGGCGAAACGTGGGGCACCGCCATGGTGAAGCTGTTCCCGATTGTCGTTCTCGTCCTGATCGTACTGGGTGGCATCTACACCGGTTTCTTCACGCCGACCGAGGCAGGCGCGGCCGGAGCCGCCGCTGCCATCCTCGTGGCGCTCGCCAAGGGCAGCCTGACATGGCCCAAGTTCTGGCGGGTGCTGGTCGACACGGGGCTGGTCTCGGTTTCAATCCTGATGCTCATCATCGCCGCATCGATGTATTCGCGAATGCTGACCCTCTCGACGATCCCGCAGCAGACGACGCTGATGTTTGCAGAGATGGGGCTCGGCCTCATGGGCTTCATGATGGTCTATCTGCTCCTGGTCATCCTGATGGGCATGATCCTCGACAGTACTTCGATCATGCTCATTCTCTTGCCGCTCTGCCTGCCCATCGTCACCGAGCTTGGAGGCAATCTCATCTGGTTCGGCATCGTGACCGTGATCGCGGTCGAGATCGGCTTGCTGACGCCACCCTTCGGACTGACAGTTTACGTGGTGAAAGCCACGATTGCCGACCGAAACACATCGCTGGGAGATATCTTCGCGGGCACGTTCCCCTTTGTTGTAATGATGACACTCGTCACGCTACTTCTTACGTTCATTCCCGCGCTCAGCCTTGTTTTTGAATAGGAGCCATTCCGTGCATTTCGTCGTTCACGCTCTGGATAAACCAGACGCCCTGCCGCGCCGCCTGGGCGCCCTTGCCGCCCATCGCGCCTACCTCGACACAGCACCAGCGGAGCATGGGGTGCGCGTGCTTCTCTCCGGCCCGTTGACGTCCGATGACGGCGAGAAAATGACAGGCTCGTTCTTCTTGTTGGATGCCCCGAGCCGGGAGGCCATTGAGACCATGTTCGAGGGTGATCCGATCGCCAAAGCAGATGTATGGGAGACACGCACCGTTACGGCATTCGCTTTGCGCCAGAACAATATGGATGGAACAGAATGACCAACATCTATCTGGCGATTGCCGTTCTCATTGGTATGGCATTTGCCTGTCAGCCTGCCATCAATTCAGTCGCTGCCAAGGCATTGGGTTCACCATGGCCTGCGACGGCTCTCTCCGTCGCCATCACATTGGCGGCGAGTGTTCTCGTCATGCTCATCACGCGCACAACACCCACGATGGAGATGATGGGGGGCTTGCCGTGGTGGATCATAATAGGGGGTCTGATCGGTGTGCTGGTTGTCGGAGGGGGCGTTGCGATTGTGCCCGTCACCGGCGTGGCGCTGTTTTTCGTGTGCATGATTGCCGGACAATTGCTTGGCTCGGTCATGCTGGACCATCTGGGCGCGTTCGATTTGCCGGTGCGCGAGATTTCATTGTCACGACTAGCCGGCGTTTTCCTAACTTTTGCAGGGGTGTTCCTCGTTCGGTTTGGATGAAAATAGGGACTCGCTTCACAAGCAAATGAAACTGCGCAATTCGAGGTTTGCCCCGGTCATCCTCTCGAACGAAGTGCTGTTGCGACTACGTAAGCCCGATGGAAAAGAAGATCATTAGGTCGCATCGCACTCTTAGTCTTTCGCTACAGCAGTCGATGAGGCAGTCGCACTGCGCCTGTCCGTCGAAGCTAAATGTCACGACGATAATGCTCCCACTGCAATCAAAGATGCACAACGTTACCGCAAAGTTCTCCATCGTTTCGCGGTGCTCTTTTCGATGTGCCGAAAGCGGGCGCGCCTTTGCGGAGTGTCGTCGCGCCACCGAGTATTGAAGCTCATATCGTCAAAATGTTCAGTCGGCTGGATCTGGCAGGCGATCAACTACACTTCGGTGGAGCAAGCAACTTCGAGCGCCAAAAAGGCCGACAAGACTAAAGTGATCATGCTGAGCGCTGGTTCGAAGAATATTTCGCTGTCTTTTCGGCGAATGTGAATGCGAACTTTTTTGGGGTCAATGCGAAGTGGGCGCAGGAATGAGGCAAATTGATGCTAAGCGCAATAACCGAAAAATTTCAATAACTTAGTGAGATTAGTGGCAGCCCGTAGGGGAATCGAACCCCTCTTTCCAGGTTGAAAACCTGGCGTCCTAACCGATAGACGAACGGGCCACGGTACGGGGCTATTTAGGGAAGCTCCGCCGAGAGGGCAAGTGGAATTTTCAACATGTTTCCAAGGCGGGCGCCGCGTCCTCAAGGCGGAGTTCCACCGATTGCCGTCCACCCCAGTGGCTGATGCCGAGACGACCGACCAGATGGAACCTTGAACTACCTTTGGTGGACAACGCCTGTCCCATGTGAGTGTCCCACGCGTCGAAAGCGATTGCTTCCAGACGCGCGCCCAGCCCATCTCCGAAACTGACCTTGAGATGCCCTGAGCCGACCTGACGCGCGTGCAGGATTTGCACATCGGGAAAGGCAAACCGTGGAGCAGGGGCGCTTTGCCCGAATGGTCCTGCGGCTTCGAATTCTTCGACAAGCTCTACAGACGCGGCGCCCGGCATCAGAGCCGCGTCGATGCAGAGGTCGCGCGGACCTTCCTGGCCGGCGCCCTGGCGCGAAAGGAGTTCAGCGAGACGTTCCATCGCAGGCTCCAACTTGTCCGCGGCAACGGTAAGACCTGCCGCCATCTTGTGGCCGCCGCCCTTGATCAGCATGCCTTCTCCGGCAAGCATCTGGACGGCAGAACCGAGATCGACCCCCTTGATCGAGCGTCCGGAGCCTTTGCCTTCGCCATTCTCCAGGCCGATAACGACGGCAGGCCTTCCCGTTGCCTCCTTGAGGCGGGCAGCGACGATACCAACTACCCCGGGGTGCCAGTTTTCTCCGGCCGCCCAGACAAGTGGTCCGTCGATGCCGCGCTCTTCGGCTTGAGAGAGGGCCGCGTCGCGGACACGGGCTTCGATCTCCCGGCGTTCACGGTTGAATTCATCAAGGCGGTCCGCCATTGCGCGCGCTTCGTCCGGATCGGTCGCGGACAGGCAGCGCGCACCGAGATCCGCGCGCCCGACGCGCCCGCCTGCGTTGACCCGGGGCCCGATCACGTATCCGAGGTGATAGGCGGCGGGGGGAGTATTCAGGCCGGCCACATCGGCGAGTGCTGCAAGACCGGGACGGGCGCGGTTGGCCATCACTTTGAGGCCTTGGGTGACGATGGCGCGATTGAGCCCGATCAAAGGCGCAACATCGGCCACGGTGGCAAGCGCCACGAGATCGAGCATCGACATAAGGTTGGGAGGTGTGGCTCCGCTTTCGCGACATTGCCGGTTTGCCTCGACCAGGACGAGAAACACAACGCCGGCAGCGCAAAGATGGGCAAGTTCGCCGCTTTCATCCTGTCTGTTCGGATTCACCACGGCCAGTGCGTCTGGCAGCGTTTCTTCCGCGAGGTGATGGTCGATGATCACCACATCTGCAGCCTTGGCGGCGGCGATTGCATCGAAGGACAGCGTACCGCAATCCACGCAGACGATCAGGTCGTGCCCGTCGGCGAGCGCAGACATCGCGGGCGCGTTCGGTCCGTAGCCTTCATCGATGCGATCGGGAACGTAAAGCGTGGCGTCGCGCCCCTGTTGTCGGAACCAGTCGAGGAGCAATGCGGCCGATGCGCCTCCATCCACGTCGTAGTCTGCGAAAATCGCCACGCGTTCCCGCTTCTTCACCGCGTTGCAGATGCGTTGGGCGGCAGTTTCCAGATCCTTCAACGATCGCGGATCCGGCATGAGATCACGTAGTTTTGGGGTCAGAAACGCCGCAGCGTTCTCAGGTGCAACGCCGCGGGCTGCGAGAATGCGCGTGGTTGCGTCGGCAAGGCCGGTTGTTTGCTGAATGGCTTCGGCCAAGCGCAAGGTCTCCGAGCTCAGACCAACCCATCGTCGGCCCGAGAGCGATTGAGTGACATTAAGAAAAGCGTCGGAGCTCATATCCTTCGGCACAAGTGCATACCATATGAAGTGGCCAGTTGATTACATGCCACCGTATATGCCGAATGCTTCCAAGAAAAGCGTGCGACGGGGTGGTCGCACGATTTCTTTGTGGATAAACCGAATTCCGCTGTGTCGAGGCGTTACTTTTCGATCGGATGCCGATACGTCATGCGCCTGACGGAGCCTGTCTTGGACCGCATCAGAATCGTTTCTGCCGTCAGAAGACCCGGCTCGCGCTTGATGCCCGGCAAGATTGATCCGTCGGTCACGCCTGTGGCCGCGAAAATGACATCGCCGGTTACCATATCGTCACGGGTATAAACCCGGTCGAAATTGGTAATCCCGGCGTTGGAAGCGCGTTTTTTCTCGTCGTCGTTGCGGAAAACAAGTTTTCCGAACATCTGCCCGCCCATGCATTTAAGAGCTGCCGCGGCCAACACGCCCTCTGGTGCGCCACCTGACCCCATATACATGTCGATCCCGGTGTTCGGTTCGGCGCAGTGGATCACCCCTGCGACGTCGCCGTCGGTGATCAGGCGAATGGCAGCACCAGTCGTCCTGATCTCGGCGATCATTTCTTCGTGCCGCGGGCGTTCCAGGACGCAGACGGTGATGTCTTCCGTCGAACAGCCTTTTGCAGCGGCAAGAGCGCTGACACGCTCGGCAGGGCTCATGTCCATGGTGACTACGCCTGTCCGGAACCCCGGGCCGATGGCAAGCTTATCCATGTACGTGTCCGGAGCATGCAACATGGTGCCGCGAGGTCCCATGGCGATGACGGCAAGCGCGTTGGGCATGTCCTTTGCGGTGAGCGTCGTGCCTTCAAGTGGGTCGAGGGCAATGTCGACTTCCGGGCCGTTCCCGCTTCCGACCTCTTCCCCGATATAGAGCATGGGAGCTTCGTCACGTTCGCCTTCACCAATAACGACGACGCCCTGAATTTCGAGCTGATTGAGTTGCGTGCGCATCGCATCTACGGCAGCCTGGTCGGCGGCCTTTTCGTCGCCGCGCCCGATGAGACGGGCAGAGGCGAGGGCGGCGGCTTCGCTGACGCGCGCCAGGCCGAGAGACAACATACGATCATGAAACTGTGGGGCGTCAGCCATCTTGGCATACTCCTGATACGACTTTGGCTGCGTGGGTAGACGGGGGAAGCGGGCGGGGCAAGGTCTATCGGGCTGTGCCAGCAAATACGATGTGAAACGTGTCCTGAGGGCAGACTTTTGATGGTGTAGACTATTCGCTGGCGCTGAGAGTTTCGGCTTTGGCTGAACTGGAAGTGCTTTCCATTAAGGACAGAACACCCGAAAAGATGACTCGAGGCGCAAGATTGTCGGCCATGTTCCTATTTTTAAGGGCGATGAGGTCGAAATGCAGTTTGGTGATGGTATTAAGGATGGCGGAAAGCGGGGCTCCTTGCGAAACCGGATATCCCTACCGAAGTGCGGCGCGTCCTGAATTTGGGCCGAAACTGGTTTTGCCCTCTTTCCCGCCCGGTCCGGCACGGCTATAGCAACCCGGGTTTGGACGGAGGCAACTCGTATGGCGAATGTGGTCGTGGTCGGCGCGCAGTGGGGCGACGAGGGCAAAGGCAAGATTGTCGATTGGCTGTCGGAGCGTGCGGACGTGATTTGCCGCTTTCAGGGCGGGCACAACGCCGGCCATACGCTCGTCATCGACGGCGCGGTCTACAAGTTGCACGCCCTTCCATCCGGCGTGGTCCGCGGCGGCAAGCTCTCCGTGATTGGAAACGGTGTCGTTCTCGACCCTTGGCATTTGATCAAAGAGATAGAAACGGTGCGCGACCAGGGTGTCGAGATCAGTCCGGATACCCTGATGATCGCCGAAAACACCCCGTTGATCCTGCCATTGCATGGAGAGTTGGATCGGGCTCGGGAAGAGGCGTCATCAAAGGGTACCAAGATCGGGACAACCGGCCGTGGCATCGGTCCCGCCTACGAAGACAAGGTCGGGCGCCGTGTCATTCGTGTGGCCGACCTTGCAGACCCTGCCACACTCGAAGCACGCGTCGACCGTGCACTTCAGCACCATGACCCGCTGAGACGCGGGCTTGGTCTGGAGCCGGTGGATCGGGATGGGTTGTTGGCGCAGCTTCAGGCTATTGCGCCGAGGCTGTTGGAATATGCCGCACCCGTATGGAAGGTATTGAACGAGCGGAAGAGGGCCGGGCAGCGCATCCTGTTCGAAGGGGCGCAAGGCGCTCTCCTGGATATTGATTTTGGCACCTATCCTTTTGTGACGTCGTCAAATGTCATTGCCGGGCAAGCGGCCACGGGAACTGGAATCGGGCCGGGGTCCATCGATTTTGTTCTTGGCATCGTAAAAGCCTACACAACGCGCGTTGGGGAAGGGCCGTTTCCAACGGAACTCTTCGATGATGACGGAGAACAGCTTGGCATCAGAGGTCATGAATTCGGAACGACAACCGGACGGAAACGGCGCTGCGGATGGTTTGACGCAGTTCTGGTGAGGCAGACATGTGCGACATCCGGTGTGTCAGGCATCGCTCTCACCAAACTTGATGTGCTTGACGGGTTCGAGGAACTGAAGATCTGCACCGGTTATGAACTCGACGGCAGGGTGTTGGACTACCTGCCGACGGCAGCCGATCAGCAGGCGCGATGCAAGCCGGTTTACGAGACCATGCCCGGCTGGAGCGCCTCGACCGCAGGTGCGAGGAGTTGGGCTGACCTGCCAGGAGAAGCGATAAAATATGTGCGCCGGATCGAAGAGTTGATTCAGTGCCCGGTGGCGCTCTTGTCGACGTCTCCAGAGCGGGACGATACCATCTTGGTCACGGATCCGTTCGCAGACTAAACCTGTTTCTGGGTAGAGAAGTCCGCGTTCGATTGGGCGCGACCGCATTTCGACATGCCTTGCTTGACCTTTCGCAGGGAATTGCTAGGTGCCCGGCATGGCACTGTCTTACAAAGCCCGTCGGCGCTGGTCGCTTTTCATCCTGTTGATCGGTCTGCCGGTGTACATCGTTGCGGCGGTATCAATCCTGAACTGGCTTGATCGACCGCCGTTGGTGATCGAATTGCTGGTCTATGTCGTGCTTGGTGTCATTTGGGCGCTGCCTTTCAAAGCCATATTCCGTGGCGTTGGAAAAGCCGATCCGGAGGCGGAGGATCGCTGACGGTTTGGCCGTCACGTATTCGTGACGGCGACTTTGCTTTTTCCGGGCTAGGCTGCTGCGAAACACCCGGAGGATATTTCATGAGAACATATGTCGCCGCTATTGCGCTGTCACTGGTCGCTGCGCCTGTATTCGCGGACTACGTTTCCGTCGAAGCGGACGGAACCGTTCAGGAAACGGCGGATCGTCTCGTCGCCGCGGTGGAAGGTGCCGGTGCCACCGTTTTTGCCCGCGTGCCTCATTCCAAAGGTGCGATGAGTGTTGATATGGAGCTTCAAGACGCTGAATTGGTGATCTTCGGTAATCCGAAGCTCGGGACACCTGCGCTTCAGCAAGACATCAAGGCTGGATTGGTCCTGCCATTGCGCGTTTTGGTCCACGATGCTGGCGGGAAGACCATGCTGACCTACGAGAGTGTGGACGCCATGTTTGATGGTTTGGACGTTGCCGAAGATGCGCCGTTTCGTGACGCGATGAAGGGCGCGCTTGGGAAGCTGACCGGTGCGGCTTCTGGCATGTAAGCCGTGGCAATACCCATCCGGGATGAGTTCGATTGAATGGAATTGAGAAGTGAAATCAGATTCTTAGGCTAGCCTTTTAAGGTGGCAAGTGCCTCGCCAAGATCGATAGCACCGTCATATAGCGCGCGGCCGGAAATGGCGCCCGAGATCACTTTCGTTTCTTTCAGGCGAAGCAGGTCGTCCATCGACGAAACTCCTCCGCTTGCAATGATTGGGACATCCACGGCACGCGCGAGCGCTTCTGTCGCCGGAATGTTGGGGCCGCCCATCGTGCCGTCCCGGTCGATGTCCGTATAGATGATGGCGGCAATCCCAGCATCTTCGAATGCCTTCGCAAGCTCCGTGACTTGCATTTCGGTTTCTTCGGCCCAGCCTCGTGTGGCGACCAACCCATTTCGAGCATCTAGGCCAACGGCGACCTTGCCGGGAAATGCGCGGGCGGCTTCACGCACAAGGTCAGGATTCTCGACGGCGACCGTGCCAAGGATGACGCGGGAGAGACCCTTGGAAAGCCAGTCTTCGATGGTGGCCATGTCGCGAATGCCGCCGCCAAGCTGCGCAGGTATCGAGAGCGCCGCGAGAATACTCTCGACCGCTGCGCCATTTACGGGTTCACCAGCAAAGGCTCCGTTCAAATCGACAATGTGCAGCCACTCCGCGCCTGCAGCCTCAAAGGCGGCGGCCTGTGCGCCGGGGTCGTCATTGAAAACCGTGGCGGCATCCATTTCGCCCTTGAGCAGCCGAACGCACTGTCCGTCCTTCAGATCGATGGCAGGGTAAAGGATCATTCGAAAGTGCTCCGTTTCATCGTCGCGACTACATGCCGGGCAGGGCTGTCGGCGGCAAGGGGCAATTCACGCCGTAACGTCACACTTGCCTGACCTTGGGTCATGTCGTCAGGGTCGCCGCAGATCATGGGAGGACAGCATGAAACGAGCATTTTTGATTGGGTGTATGGCCGCGGTCTTGGCGGCACCTGCGGCGGCAGACCCGGTTCTCGGGACGTACCAGACGCAGCCGGGAGATACCGGTAACTATGCGCATGTCGAAATCTACCAGTGTGAGGCCAACATCTGTGGTGTGATCCGAAAAGCGTTCGACGGCGCGGGCAAGCAGATCAAAAGCGACACGGTCGGCAAGCGCATGATCTGGGACATGAAGGCCCAAGGCAACGGCAAGTATTCCAAAGGCAAGATCTGGGCGCCGGATCGCAACAAGACTTACAGCTCGAAGATGGAGTTGGCTGGCGCGACGCTTAAGGTTTCGGGTTGCGTCGTCGGAATTTGCCGCAGCCAGAATTGGAAGCGCGTGAACTAGACGCACCAATTCATGAGTGCATTGAGAAAGGGCTGGTGTGGATTGCACCGGCCTTTTGTCTTTCGCGGTGCCGAAAGCAGCGATCTGCGGCGGTTGCCTTGTTTTAGGGTTTGATCACCACCTTGCCCTGGACTTCGCCCGCCCCCGTGCGCCGCAACGCCTCTGGCACCGATTCAAGTGGCAAGACGTCTTCAAGATGCGGGTGCATTTGTCCGTCCACAACCATCTGTGAGACACGCCGGGTGAGTTCCCGGCCGCTGGGCACCATCAACATACCGATCGATTTTTTCTGCGATCGGTAAGCAAGGCCGCCAAACACCAGGGACAGGAGAATGCCGACATTGCCGCCTAAAGCCCGGTACGTCCCATGGGGTGAGAGCGCGCCTGCAATACTCTTGGGGCCGCGTGTCGCCACCATGTCGAGAATTCGATCCCACTGCCGTCCAAGATCGGTGAAGTCGTGGGCTTTGTAGTCAATGACCTCGTCGGCACCCAACGATTTGAGCCATTCGGTTTTGCTTGCGTTGTCTACAGCGGTAACGCTTGCACCAGCTGCTTTCGCAAGTTGCAGCGCCATGGTTCCCGATCCCCCGCCCGCACCGTTGATGAGAAGAGTGTTTCCTGTTTTCAGTTCTTCGGTTCCGGCAACTGCGATGCCGCCGGCTTGCGGCAAGCAGGCGGCAATCTCGTCCGAAAGTTCCCCCGGCACATGAACCATTTCACTGGCAGACACGCAGGCGTACTCGGCAAATCCACCCCGAACCATAACGAGATCGCCCATGATCCGGTCGCCGACTTCAAAGCCTGTTACATCGGGGCCAAGTTCGTCGACAATTCCCACGATATCTGAGCCAAGCACTTGGTGTTTGGGGCGCAGCAGGCCGCCTACAAGTCTTGCATAGAACGGAGAGCCGACGAGATACTCCCAATCCGACAGGTTCACGCCGCAGGCGAGAACCCTCACCCGGATCTGAGATTTCCTCGGCCGGGGCACAGGGATGTCAGCGATGCGAAGGTGCTCTGGCCCGCCGTATCTGTCTTGTATCACAGCTTTCATCGGTTCACCCCAGTCCACGAGAAGTGGACTCCCGTCGTTGGTTTAACCTGCTCAGATCCGAGCGACGACCTTACCGCGCCGGGCGCGTCTGCCCGTCAACTAAGATAGCACTCAATTGCTGCCTGCTCCGAACGAAACATGGACAATTGAAACTCAGTGCCGTCGGCGGCGACATCGCCCGGGTCGGAAAAGATTTTTGTCGATCACCTTGAGTTCAGTTTGTTACGCTTGGCTCATGGATGCAAACCCGACGATGAAGGCTGTCGTCTTCGAGCGATACGGCGGACCGGAAGTCCTGTCGCTGCGCGAAGTCCCTGTGATAGTCCCGGCGCGGGGCGAGATTCGCGTGAAGGTTCACGTGACAACGGTGAACCGAACCGACACGGCGACAATGCGCGCGCATCCGTTCTTTGCCCGGGCCATGACTGGGCTGATCAGGCCAAATATGCCGGTCTTGGGTTTGGATTTCGCCGGTGAAGTTGATGCCCTCGGTGAGGGTGTCTCCAGTTTCTCTGTCGGGGATCGTGTTTTCGGGCTATCTCCGGATAGATTTGGTGCGCACGCCGAATACGTATGCGTGCCCGCTGACGGAGCGATTGCAAAGCTGCCTCAGCAGCTTTCTTACAGTGAGGCCGTCGTGGGCGAGGGCGCCTGGTACGCAAACGGCACGACGAAGCTGCTTTCAGAAGGCCAAAGATGCTTGATCTACGGAGCTTCTGGCGCGATCGGAACGGCGGCGGTTCAACTTGCCAAGGCCAATGGTGCGGAAGTGGTTGCAGTCGTCGGAACACGCCACCTCGACTTGCCGCAAAGCCTTGGAGCCGACCGGGTCATCAACTACGAAACCGAGGATTTCACCGATATTGGTGAGACATTCGATGTTGTCTTTGATGCCGTCGGTTGGACCTCATATTTCAAGTGTCGAAAATTACTGAAGCAAACGGGCATATACTCAGCCACTGATCTTGGCCCCCTATGGTCCAACATCATACTCGGCTGCGTGTACGGGCTGACCGGAAGCGGGCGCGTGCGCATTCCGTTCCCCGAAGATGCGCCAGCGTTTATTCGGCATCTTGCTGATCTGATGGCACAGGGAAAATTCAGAGGCGTTTTTGACAAGAGTTATCGGCTCGAACACGTGGTCGATGCCTTTCAGTATGTCGAAACTGGCCAAAAGACGGGGATAGTCAGGATAAACATCTGCTGAGCAAACTTGGAGCCAGCCAAATGCGGACAACGGGAGAGAAACCGGGAATGCCACGTGTGTTCTGGGTTTTCCTTGCCGGAATGCTGGCGGTCTGGTTCTTGATGAATCTCGGAACAGCACCGCGGATCCAGGATATGGCCGGTGGACTGCGCCTGCTGGACATGCGCTTCACCGGCTACTCCTATGAAGATGCGAACGATTTTCTGGTTGCGCTCGGTGCTGACGGCACCGCTCTCTACCTCGATGTGCAGCTTTGGCTCGATACGCTTTTCCCCCCGCTTCTGGGTGGGGTCTTGTTCATGAGTTTCCGCTGGCTGTTCCCGGGTAAGACTGGCGTGATAATCGGGACACTGTCGCTGACCTCGATCATCGTCGATTATCTTGAAAACGCGGCAATTGCGGCGATGTTGCGCGTTGGTCCCGACGCGACGACCGCTGAAATGGCGGCCACGGCGAGCCAGTGGACGACCCTGAAGTGGAGCCTGTCGCTTGTCGGGCTTGTCACATTGGCCGTCGGGACTGCATTGCGACTGCGCCGAAGGTGGCTTTCCGGTTCAACCTGATCGGGAACTTGCTCTGTCGCGGAACTCCGGTGTTTCACGCCACGCGCGCCTTTGCTCTTTGCGATTTGAGACAGATCAATTCTGCGGCGGCTTGCGCGTGCTAACTGGAGCCGCACATCGAGTTCGTGAATTCGATCGAGCAATTGAAAGCGTTGATTTTTTTGAAGCAACACATTCGGGGGTTTTGTCGTGGGCGTCGTTCATCTTGCAAACGCGATTGAGACACGAAATGCCAGTCGAGCAATTGAAGCAATCCAAGTGCTGGATTGCGGTCGTGCGGAGCAACATTGGGAACACAGGTACGGCAGCAGGTTACCGCGGCTTTGGTGGGTATTCTTCGGACGCCGTTGGGTGGAGCTGCCGCTTCAGGCTTTCCTGATCCAGCATCGCGATGGGTTGATCCTGTTCGATACCGCTATCGACCCTGCAGTGCAGTTGGACCGAGGCTACATCGGTCAAGCCATCGGGCGTTTCTTACTTCCTCGGATATTTCGGCTGCATTTGACCGAAGCCGACCGGATTGATCACGTACTTGCGAAAGTGGGTGTGTCGGCAAAGGACATCAAGACAGCGGTTATTTCACATCTTCATTTCGATCATGTCGGTGGGATCGGACAGATCCCGCAAGCAGAGCTCATTGTCAGTGAGGACGAGTGGGCAATTCTGTCTGAATCCTATCCAGAGCGGGAGTGGATTCTGCGTGAACATATCGAAGTCCCGTCCGCGAAATGGCGGCAAATTGCGTTCGAGCCTACGGAGGACCCCCTTTTCGAAGGTTTCGAGGGCATTCACGATGTTACGGGGGATGGCTCCATAATCCTCTTGCCGACACCTGGACATACCAAAGGGTCCATCTCGATGTTGATCCGCCAAGAAGGGTGGCGGCCCATTCTTCTTGTTGCCGATCTCACTTACGAGACAGCCCTTCTCGAACAGAACCGAGTTCCAGGCACGGGAGATAGGGAAACACTTCTCGCCTCCTTCAAGAAAGTCCGACTTCTGCAGGAGCGCATGCCTGATCTGGAGATTGTTGCTTCGCATGACTTTGCGGCGAAAGAAGCGATCGCCCGTGCCACACATCCGAACACAACACAGGGGGAACAACCATGACGACAAACGAGGCAAACAGCTGGGACGCCATCGTCATCGGTTCGGGCATGGGGGGCATGGCAGCTGCTGCCGCGCTGTCGAAGGCAGGGCACAAGGTACTTCTTCTCGAGCAATATCAGACGCTTGGTGGTCTAAGAGCCTGACCGAAAAGTAGTTGAGCGATACCAGCAAGTTGTGATTCTCTGTTTCTTGAAAACACAGAACGGAGGATCGACTGTGCCTTGGACTGATACCGCCCGCAAAACGTATAAACGCAAAACAGATCGTTAT
>JAJDZT010000111.1 GCA_022824525.1 Silicimonas sp.
GCGAAGGACGTGGAGCGTACCTTGGCCAGTTCTCTGGCTTGGGTCCAATTGGCCGCGTGCCGGTTCCTGATGCGACGGGTGGCGCGGGCAATAACGTAATTATTACAATATGTTAACTAATTATGATTCAGGCTCTTAGACGAAGCCGCCGCTTTCGCGGAGGTACGCGATCTCAAGATTGCCGGCTATTCGACGCTTTTCAGCGGCGATGACTTTACGGGCCTTCCGAAGTTTGATGGACCGAACGTCGTAGAGGTTGAAGAACCACCCGAACGCCCGGCGTCCTTTACCACGGCTCGGGTACCATCCAGACCACCTGACGCATCAGTGGCTGCAGCCTCGGCCGCCGCAAGCGCAAAGGCACGCTTCACGCCGCAGCCCACTCCCGAAAAGCCAAACGTATCGGACGAAACCAAACCGGTCCTCGAGGTCGAAAACACCACGCCTGTCGTGCAGGTCAAACCTCCGATGATGCCGCTGGACCCGGGATTACCGATCTCCGCTCCGAATGCGCCGCCTCGGGTCCGCACCGACATTGCAGCGGCGTCCGTATCCGTTCACGCGGACAGCCTGACGCCACCTGGTGGTTCCGTGCGGATGCGCCGCAGTCGTCCTTTCGTGAGCACGCTAGCGGTATTTGCGGTGGCGTTCCTTCTGACCATCGGAATTGCAGTGCTGGTTTGGAATGCGCTGCCCATGCGCCCCGGATCCACGGTTGAGGCGCCCGTCGCAACCGGCCAAGCGATTGTCGAGGACGCCGAACCCGGCACGACCAATGACAGCGCCGAGGATGTGGAAACGGCGGAAGCGCCGCCCGTTTTGGACGCTGAGCCGGAACCCGAGCCGCAAACGGTAGAAAATGATGCCCTCGACCTTTCACCATTGGTCGCTGCCTCAACCGTTCCAAATGCAAATGGTGAGATCGGCACATTTGCAAGCCCGGAGGGGGACACGGCGCCGGTACTTACAACCTCCATTTCGGGTCCCGCGCCAGACCGCTTTGAAACGCCCGTTCTCGCCTCTGTGGACCCCGGCATCCTACCCCAATTCGAACGCTCGACCCCGTCTGAACCACTTCCAAAGATGGAGGCGGAAGTCCAAACCAATCCTCCGTTTCTTGGGCCTGATCCAGATACGGACGACACCAGCGAGAGCATCTACTTTTCTGCATTTGAGCTTCCCGACCCCGCCACCGATGCCGTTGCGCTGCCAAGCCCGGTCGGACTTGCCGCGGACGCGCTGCCGAACATCACGGGCGAAGCGCTTGCCGCCGTGGAACCAAGCAACCCAAGCAATCCGGTCGCATCTGCGGTCGAACAAGCCTTGGCCGACGCACTTACCGGCCCCGGTGGACTGATCCAGACGGAACTTGCGCGAAATGTCCCTGATCGCGCTCCGAGAGCGCGTCCGGAAAACTTCACCAATGACATTGAACGTCAGCGCTATGGCGGAAGGACCCTGGCGGAACTGGAACGGCTGCGCCCGCCGGCACGACCTGAATCGGCACAGAACCTTGCCAGCAATCCCGAGACGGCGCCGAGCGAACTTGCGGTCGCGTCCTCGCTAACACCCCAAACCCGCCCCGGTGACTTCGATGCGCTGGTCGCAACAGCCCGCGCCCAGCAGGAAGCTGCTCGGGTCGCCGCCTCAGCGACACTTGCCGCGCCCGATACATCAAGTGCGATTCAAGCCGCCCTTGAAGACGACGACGAGCCGGACAACCGGGCTGTTCGACCGAGAACGCTCAGCATTCCCACGACCGCCTCCGTCGCGCGCCAGGCAACGATTGAGAACGCAATTCGCCTGAACCGGATCAACCTGGTCGGTGTCTACGGAGCACCGTCTGACCGGCGCGCTTTGGTCCGGCTTGCCTCGGGCAGATACGTGAAGGTCAAGGTCGGCGATCGCGTGGACGGGGGTACCGTCGCTCAGATCACCGACAGCGAACTTTACTACAGAAAGGGCAACCGAACGTTGTCGCTTTCAGTCCCTCAAGGCTGACGGACCTTATTCTGCGGCGACGTTACCGTACTCTCCGCTTGCCATCTCCTCGGCTTCGATACTCTCGAACAACGCCTTGAAGTTACCTTCGCCGAAGCCGTCGTCACCTTTGCGCTGTATGAACTCGAAAAAGATCGGACCGATCACTGTTTTCGAGAAGATCTGCAAAAGGATTTTCGTCTCTCCACCATCAACGACCCCCTCGCCGTCGATCAGGATGCCGTGCTTCTTCATGCGCTCGACTGGTTCATCGTGACCTTGGACGCGTTCGTAAGAGAGGTCGTAATACGTATCGGGCGGTCCCGGCATGAGCTTAATGCCATTCTCGGAAATCGCATCAGTTGCGGAATAGATGTCTCGCGCGCCGACAGCGATGTGCTGAATGCCCTCACCGTTATACTTCTTCAGTTAATTGACGATCTGCCCGGTCTCGCCACGATCCTCATTGATCGGAATTCGAATCTTGCCGCAGGGTGAAGTCAGGGCGCGGCTGAACAAGCCGGTGTACTTCCCCTCGATGTCGAAGAAGCGAATTTCCTTGAAGTTGAACAGGTCGCCATAAAAGCGGAACCAAACGTCCATATTTCCCTTGAAGACGTTATGAGTCAGATGGTCGAGATAAAAGAAGCCGACGCCCTCAGGGTGCGCCTTCGCGATCCAGTCGAATTCTTCGTTGTACGGCGAGGTGTCGTAGTACTGGTCGATGAAGTAGATCAGGCTGCCACCGATCCCCTTGATCGCCGGTACGTTCATGGTCTTGCCCGGGCCTTCATACGGTTCCGCGCCGTTCTGAACGGCGTGGCGGAACGCATGTGCGCTATCGACAACCCGCCACGCCATCGACGGCGCACAAGGTCCATGCTCTTCAATGAAATTCGCCGCATGTGAGCCCGGCTCGGCGTTGATCACATAAGTGATGTCACCTTGCTGCCAAAGCTCTATCGCTTTGGTTTTGTGGGTGGCAGTGTGTTGATAGCCCATCTTCGCAAAGAGATCTCGCAGCTCCTGAGGCTGCGGGTGAGCGAACTCGACGAATTCGAACCCGTCAGTTCCGGCTGGGTTGTCGCTTGTGATTTCTGCGCGTGGCGCATCGTGCGGGAAAGGGCCCATTTTCCACTCCTTTTGCTGCGTCCGAAGTTAGCATTGGCGAAACGCGGCAGTTGCGCGAAATCCAGATTAAAGTACGAAAAATCGCATGATTCTTGCAAAAGAAAAGAAATTACGCGAAAAAAATGCATGTTGACACTTGATCCCACGGATATCGCGCTTCTGGCAATACTGCAGAAAGATGCGCAACTGACCTCAGAGCCTGACCGAAAAGTAGTTGAGCGATACCAGCAAGTTGTGATTCTCTGTTTCTTGAAAACACAGAACGGAGGATCGACTGTGCCTTGGACTGATACCGCCCGCAAAACGTATAAACGCAAAACAGATCGTTAT
>JAJDZT010000102.1 GCA_022824525.1 Silicimonas sp.
CAATGCCTTCGTTCACATTCTGTCCTGCATCGCTGCCTACGTTCTGGCGCAGCCAAAGATCAAGATGGGCAAAATTGTCGTCCCAGACGTCATTCGGAGCATTACCAGTGTGACGTGAGCTTATCCGGAACTGGGGTTAAACTGCATGTCTGCGGCTTCTTCACGGAGTGGCTTGCATGCCGTATATTCGGGCGAGGCAAACCATGTCTTGGCCGTGGCCGCGTCAGGGAAACTCACAATGGCAATGGAGTGCTTTTCATCGTCCCCAACCAGTGCGCTGACTTTGTCGCCAATGGCTACAAACTCGCCACCGTGCGCCAAAACTGTCGGGCCTGCCGCGGTAGCATAGGCGTCCATTTTTGCGGCGTTTTTTACGTCAAACCGTGCAACGATAAGTGCGGTCATTTCTCGTCTCCTTGGTTAAAGTTGATAACCAAGGAATAGAAAGCCTGGTGGGCACCGGTATTGACCGCGATTGCCAGGCTTTTGACATCTAACGCCAATAGCACGGGCCACTGGACCTTATCAGAGAGACTTTCGATAGGTTGCCGGCGTAACGCCCATCCACCGTTTGAAAGCGCGGTTGAACGCACTTTGCTCGGAATATCCGGTCAAAAATGCAATTTCGGACAGCGCGTAGCGGTCTTCGTGCAGCATGGCTATTGCAATTTCGCGGCGTGTCTCTTCGGTGAGGGTCTGAAAGCTGAGTCCTTGCTCCGCGAGACGCCGGTGAAACGACCGAGCACTCAGGCCCAACCTGCGCGCGATGTCCGCCATCTTCGGCAAGCCTTCGCTGAGCGCGCGCGCGATTTCGCCCTTTGTCTGTGTTTGCAAAGCCGGTGTGTCGTCTATCTGCGCCAGTTCCTGATCGAGATGCGAGTCAAGAAACCGCGTGATCCCTTCGTCACCAAGGACATTGGGCTCTGCAAGGGACTGATGCGATAGCAGCATCGCATCCTTGTCTGCGCCGAAATGAACGGGGCATCCGAAATACGCTTCATGATGGGCGATGGTTTTGGGTGCTGGATGCTGAAAGGTGACTTCGATGGGAGAAAACGGGCGCGGCGAGACCTGTCGGCTGAGCGAAACCCCACTCGCCGTTGTGGCCTCAATCGAGATACGCATACCAAGCCGCCGCGGGCCTTCCCGGCGCTGTACAAATAGCATTCCCCGATCGGTGTCTTCCAATTCGTACTGCGTGACGCTGGTCCAGAGACGCCAATACCTTGCCACGCGCGAGAAGGAACCGAGTAGATTTGGAGCCGCCTTCCACGCAAGGCCGAGCGCCCCATATTCATCTGGCCGCATCGCCTCTCCAACGATCAACGGCAAAGACGTTATGTCCATTTGCTCGGCCATCAACTCGATCATACCGTAGTATTCTTCATCATCCAGCATGTGCTTCGGGTCCCATTCGGCATCGATATCTACGCCGACGGATGCCAGAACCATGCGAGCATCAATGGCATTGCCTGCAACGCCAACGACCTTTCGCGCAAAGAGAGAAGTCACCTGACCCATGGATTTAGGCTAAGCCAGGCAAAAACACGATCCAAGTCTTCCAGCTACAAAACAGTCGCTTCCTTTATGTTGGTGTACATAAGCGATCACTGGATCAGCCGATACTTGCTCAAATCGCGGCAAAAGTGACGATCGAAGCCAAACTGTGAAGTTTTGGCATTGCAGCCAATACCCGCTACTTTTGCGAGCACCGTACTTCCGAATTGTGAAGGCATTTCTTCAGGGCAATAGTGACCCAAACACACGGAAGCCGATTCATGCCTTTTGAAACCTGGACGTTGTACGTGCTTACAGTTCTCGCCTTGATGAGTACGCCGGGGCCGAGTCAGCTGTTGATGCTGACGAATAGTGGCGTTCACGGCTTCCGTCGATCGCTTGCAACCGCAGCCGGTGATCTTTCAGCAAACGCGTTGCAGATGCTTGCGGCAGGATTGGGTCTTGCAGCGATTATTGCCGCATCCGCAACGGCTCTTGCGGTCATAAAATGGGCAGGGGTGGCGTACCTGCTTTGGTTGGGTGTTCGGATGATCCGACGTGCGAAACCAGACGAAACTGCTGCGGGAGGGCAGCGGAAAATAGCCTCTTTGAGAACCCTTTGGCTTCAAGGTTTCCTGACCTCGGCCGCGAACCCGAAGGCCGTTGTCTTCTTCGCGGCCCTCTTCCCACAGTTCATAGCTGTTGATTTAGCTTTCTGGCCTCAACTACTGATCCTGTCCGCGACGTATATCGTCATGGACGGTCTGTTTCTGTCCGCATACGGCCTTGGGTCAACTTGGGTTGTCAAAAGGTTCAAGGGAACTGCGCGGGTCTGGGTTGAGCGCATTGGCGGCGGCTTCATGATCGGCGCAGCGCTGCTTCTTGGACTAAAGTCTATCTCGCGACAATGAAATGAATGGTCGACATTCGTTTGATCCGTAGCGGGAACTCCTCACCGCGACCTGGCCTTTGTCGCAATTTCAGTGGGAGTAACCTATCGGCCGAAATCGTTTTGCTGCATTGACCTTGTCAAATGTGACGTGCTCGGTTTCCAGAGCTGGAGCACACCCCTAAGCCTCTGTAAAGGCTCGGTCTCTCAACAAGCGAAGCGGCTTCAAAATATATGTCAAAACAGTTTTGCTTTCGGTCAGAATATCGGCTGTCACCGTCATTCCAGGTCGCAAAGCCCTACCATCCAGCGTGGGAATACCCCTGTCACCGTCGAAACGGACGGTCACCTTATAGACAGTGGCTCCATCAGGTGTCTCAAAACTCGAAGGCGAGATTTCTGTCACCTGCCCTTCTAGCTCACCAAATCGCGTAAAGTCGAATGTCTCAACCTTGATCCTCACAAGCATGCCAGTAAGGATGCCACCAATCTTGCTCGCCGGAATTTCAATCTCAGCCTGCACTTCAGTGTCATTCGGCACGATTTCAGCAATCACTTCGCCGGCGTCGATCACTTCACCGGCATGCGACACACCTAGGTGCAATATCGTGCCATCAATAGTAGCGACGACCTCTGATCGGCGGACACGTGCTTCGAGTTCGTCAATTGTAAGGCGTGCACCAGTTATGCTGCTTTCAAGGTCCGCAAGTCGCAGTGCGGCCTCGCGCCTCCGTTGAGCGAGAAGTTCTGCGGCTTTCAAGTCCGTACCATTCAGCGCCGCCTGTTCCGCTGCAATATCCGCATCGATTGACAAGACGGCCCGCTCTGCCTGCAAGACGACAGCCCGTTGCCGATCCACCTCGTTCTTGGAAAGCGCGCCCGACGACAACCCTCGTTCGCTGCGCTCAAGCCTGTCACGCAGCAACGAGAGTTCTTCGTCCAGACTTGCTCTCTGCGACGCAAGAGAGATCAAAGTGGCCTCAATTCGTTTGCGGCTCGATGAAATGACGTCAAGCTGCGCCTCGAGAAAACGCTGTTCGGTCCAGAAAAGCAGCCCATCCGGGGTCGACGCGAGCGTCGTGCCGGGCATGTCTTCCGGCAATCGCCCATCCAGCACAAAGTCGATCCTTGCGCGTTCTGTAACCAAAGCCTCAAGCGCTGCGCGTTGTTTCTCGATCTCGCGGATGAGTGTTTCGGTCTCGAAAGTCAGAATTCGAGCGCCTTGGCTCACCTGAGCGCCCGAGCCGACCTCGATCGCGCGGACCTGCCCCCCGATGGGATGTTCGACCCGTTCAAGCTGAATTTCTGTCTTGATCACGCCACGACCAGTAACGATTTCGCTGACTTCGGTTTGCGAAGACCAGATCACAAGCACAACCAAGGTGGCGGACAGAGTGAAGATCAGGCTGCGCGCAGGCCCTAGGTCATGTGACTCGGGAAGTTCGGCGTTAGCATCGAGGTCCAAGTGATCTTTCAGGTTCTTCTGCAATCGCAACCGGCGTTCGCGGCGTTCTTTCCACCTCATGCTGTTGCCCTTTCGAGCGCTTGCGGCCTCCCGAAGCGGATCGCCCCGCCTTCCAGGTAGATGAGACCGTCAGACTGGCTGATAAGGCTTGGTCGGTGGGTCACCAGAAAGGTCGTCATCTTGCCCCGCCGGGATAGCAGAGCATGAACCAAGTAGGCTTCCCGCACGGCATCAAGACCGCCAACGGGTTCATCAAGCAGCAGAATGGCCGGGTCAGCCAAAAGAGCCTGCGCAACGGACAACAGCGTTCTGATCCCGGGGGACAGGACGTCGGTCATCGTGGTTGGGTCGATCCGGGTGTTGATCCCGTCCGAGAGCGTGCTGACCCACGTATCAAGCCCAAGTTCTTCGAGAACTTCTTCGATATGGGCGTCACTTGCGCCAGGTGCGGCCAACCGAAGGTTCTGGGCAACGGTTCCAAAAATGATGATCGGCTCCTGCGAAACGCGGGCAATATGCCGGTTTCGGTAGCCCTGCGACAGCTGCAGTACGTTCAGACCATCTACCATTACGACGCCGGATTGAGGTGCGAGGCTCCCCGACAGGACACGCAGCAGCGTCGACTTCCCCGAGCCGGAAGGCCCGGTAACTGCGATGAGTTTGCCAGCAGGTATCTTGAATTCTCCACCTACCAAAGTCGGGAGAATTGCGCCGGGAAAGCGAACCACAAGATTGCTGATCGCCACGTCCCCCCGGCACGGGCGCGTAACGTCGCTTGGCTGACCCTTCGGTTCTTCCGGAATTTTGAAGAACAGATCGACTTGATTCAACAAACGTCGCAGTTCCGGCAACTTTGGCAGTACCAGGATGACCTGCTGAATTGGAGCGAATAGGCGCCAGGTCAGAATTGTAACGGCGATCAGTTGCCCGGCACTCAGACTGCCCTGCATCACCAACAATGCTCCGACGCCAATTGCGGAAGCTCCTGCGAAGGGCAGACTGACAAGGGCCAGGCTGTCCAACAGTCTGACTTCAAGCGACAGCTTCCGGCGCGCCCGGATCAGGGAGCGCAGGGCATCGCGCTGTCTTTCCGAAAAAGCATCATACAAGCCGCGTCTGCGAATGGACTTGCGGCACGCAAATAGCTCGCTGTTCGCAGCCTGAAATCGGGACTGGGCGGCAGACAAGGCCCCGTTCGCACGTCCAATTGCTGGCCGCAGTGCCATCGCGATCACAAGGAACAACAAGGCAAGACCGACAAGGAACAAGGACAATTGCCAGGCGATCATTGCAATTGCCACAAGCAGCAAGGCGGCAACACCCAGTTCAAGCACCAGTAAGACAATCGGTCCTCCGAAGACTTCTCGTAGGGTCTCAAACTGTTTGAAACGCGCGAACTGTTCGCTCTCAGAGGCATTTGTCAGCATCGCCGCCGGAAGACGCATGAGTTTGCCGAACAAAGTTGTTCCAAGAATATACTCGATCCGTCCGGCAACCCGCGAAAGCGCATTGGCTCGAATGCGTCTGAACATCAGTTCCGCCAAGGCAACCAGCCCCAAACCAATAATGACCGCGCGTAGTGTTTCGGTATTGCGAGACGGAATAATCGTATCGAAAACCGTTTTGACGCCGAAGGCGACGAGAATGACGATCAGTCCGGAAAACACCGTCAAGATGAACAGGGTCGCCAGTTCCGAGCGAAATCGAAACAGGACTCCCCCAGCCCAGTTCGCACCGCGGTTCGACGCCGTGAGTGAACCAAAACCTCGTGTTTCGAACTGAATTGTTCGGTACAGCGCGTTGGCTTGCACATGTTTGGTTTGTTCCAGATCACCGGGCTGAAACAGCTCGACACCTTTATTTGTTGCGCGCACGAGCCAAAGTTCACCGGTTTCATCGCAAACCAAGGTGCATTTGGGACAAAGCTGAAGACGGCTGCCAAGTACCGGCATAATCGCGCTCAGATAGCCAAGGTTGGCCATGGCGGATCGAATTTCGGCCAAACCAAAGTGTTCCGGATAATGCGGCATTGCATGCGCCAATTCGGCGACGTTCGGTTTCCAACCAATACGTTCGAGCAAAACCAGCAGTATCTGCGCAATACCCCCGTCGACCTTTTTGCCGCACAATCGACCACTGATCATCGCGTCGAACAGACTGTCCAACTTGAAGACTCGTGCCAAACTCTCTTCGGCAGACAGGTTTTCGGATGCCGCGGTCATCTGTAACCAAGCGGGGCTTCCGCAAGTTCGGCAGTCATCAAATAAGGCGTAACGTCGAACGTTCTTTCAGCAAGGTTTTGGAAAGAAGGCCGCCCAGTCGAAATCAATGTGATCCGCTTGCTTTTTCTCTCTTCTACAAGGTCCAGAAACCGCTGGTCTGTCTCTCGGTCAAACGCGGCATTTACGTTGTCGAAAAGAACGACATCAGGGCTATCTACCAACCCGGCAATGACAGTCACCACATCTGCCATTGAGGACGGCAGGTCGCCGTTCGCCTTTTCGCCTACGAGTAGGTTGAAACCGTCCTTCGTTGTGGAAAGCGCTTTGTCCAAACCAAACTTGCTCGCGAGTTCCAAAGCACCGTCGTGGTTTGCCGAAGCATCGAAGTTGGACAGGTTTTCCATCAATGTGCCTGAAAGCAAGGGGTCACCGCGCGTGAGATAACGAACCTGGCGATAGCGCTGTCCAAGAGTGAAATCGGTGTAGTCTTGACCGTTGATGCGATACTCGCCATCGAGCTGTTCTTCCCCCAGAAAGAGCCGCAAGAAGGTCGAGCACGCTTGGTGACTTGGCCCCACGATCGCGACGCAGTCACCGCGGGCCAACGACAGATCAACTTTTTCGAACCAGAATGTCTTGCCCGCCGTCGGCAAGGTTGACACTTGCTTGAAGTCAAGCCGCTCGATCCCGCCGAGCCGATGTTTTCCAACTTGGAGCTTTGGCGTTGAAAGAATGTCTTCCAGTTCACGTCGTTCGACTTCTACGGATGACAAACCCGCCAGATAAGCCTCGACACGAAGTGCTGGCTGGATAATCCGTCCGGTCAAAAGGATTACCGCTGCCAAGGCACCTATTGTCATTTGCCCGTTCATCACTTGAAACGCTCCGATGCAGGCAATGAGAACCGGTGAGAACGCCGCAAACGTCGCGGTAAAACCTTGTGCAAACTGCGAAATTTTTGCCGTCGCCGCCTCGGTCTCGGCACTGCTGCCAACAAGCCGTTCGTATCGCCGGCACATCGCTTCCTCAATACTCAGGCTTTTTATGGCTTCGATGCCCGAGAAGACTTCGCCAAGAAAACTCGTTTTGCGCGCATCGAGGTCGCGCTTCTTCGCTTGGACCCGAAAGCTTCGCTTGCGGGACAGGGTAAGCACAAACAATGTGCTGACCAAAATGCTGCTCACGACAAGCCCGGAAACCGGCGATATGAGCGAAACCGCGGCCAGAAAAAGCAGCGCAAAAGGGAGATCAAGCAATGCCAGCGCCGTATCGCCGGTGTGCATGTTGCGCAGACGCTCGATCGAATTGATACCCGTCATCAATCGGCCACGACTGAAGGAATCCACGACGGTCGGCTCGCCATTGACGACGACATCGAACGCACAACTGTAGCTTCGCAGCTCGAATTGCTCACCCGCACGTTCGAGAATTGCCCGGCGGGCATTTCGAAGCACCGCTTCCCACAGGATGGCGACCACGACGACAATGCCCAAAACGGCCAAAGTCTCGTACCCGGCATTCGGAATAATCCGATCGTAGAGGTGAATCATGGAAATGGGCACGACAAGCGACAGCGTGTTCGCACCAATTGATGCAAGAACAACGGCCGGGTCCCAATGCGCGGACCGGAAGATCGAGTCTATTCGCAACTTGCGTCACCTTCGTACGGTCAACGCAGACGAGTTAACGGCCGCGTTGCCAACAGCCGGTAAATTTCAAGAAGTTGGCTCAGGAATTTTGATTAAAACTCGATCCGTTCGATCGCACTGAAATCGACCAGTCCACCCGCGTCGAACGTGATCGTTCCGGATGCATCCGGCGAGAGTTCCACGGAGTTGAGTGTCAAACTGCCAATGGAATGGCCGCTGTCCAGCACCATGGTCCAGCCATCACCGTCTATCGTGTTCCCGCTTTGGGTGGCACCGGCTCCCATCCCATCGAGTGAGATAACGTCAATCCAACCACCCCCAGCGTCGACCCTGTCACTTCCTTCACCGGCACCAATATGGAAGATGTCGCTGCCGCCATTTCCAATCAGCAAGTCATTGCCCTGACCACCAAATAACAGGTCGTCTCCATCGCCGCCGTGCATGCTGTCATGACCTGAGCCACCGTAAAGCGTGTCAGTCCCAGCCTCGCCATACAGGACGTCATTGTCAGCGTCGCCAAAGAGCAGATCATTATCGTCGCCACCGGAAACCGTATCGTCTCCGCTGCCACCAAAGACCGTATCGGCCCCCTCTATCCCTTGAAGCAGATCATTCCCTGAATCGCCGTGAATCTCATCTGCACCTGTGTGGCCAAAAACAGCATCATCTCCGCTGCCGCCAAAAATCGTGTCGTCACCGTCATTCCCGTGGAGCTGGTCGCTGCCGGAACCGCCATCGATGTAGTCGTTATCGCCCTGCCCGCCGATCGTATCGTTGCCGCCCAATCCATAGACCACATCCTGGCCGGCGGACGCCCAAACAACGTCGTCACCGTTTGTGGTCGCGTGCGTGGCGTCAGCACCTGCTGCGGTTGCGTCGGGCTTGTCGGCGTTATCTTCGTCAGCGCTCAACGCGACCAGGTCGCGCGCAGAGTAGGTGACGCCACCGAACTGGAAGGTCTCAATATTCGTCACCGTGTCGCGGCCTTCATCCCCATCCAGAGCATTGGTGTCAGTTATGACAAAGGTGCCTGTGCTGGCGTTGTAAGCTATCTCGAAATCTTCGATGTTGCCGTCGTACACGGCAGTGTCAGTCGTCACCCCATTGGCGGCGATATCGGCAACTGCCTCGGCGTCCAGTTGGACATCATACAACGCGAATTCATCCAAAGCTCCGTCGAAAAAGTGCTTCAGGTTATCCGCAACGCCATCTCCGGATTGCCATTGATCGGCGCCCAATGTCCAAGGCTCGTCATTGCCTGCGATACCGCCCGTATACTCGTGCGTAGCAACCGACTTACCATCGACAAACATCTCGAGCCCTGCGGGCCCAAAGCTGATCGCCACATGGTACCATTCACCGTTGGAAACTGTGCCAGCAGGCGAGGTCAGATAGTAGGAATTTGCCTCGTCCTGAATACGAAGCTGAACAGAGCCATCCGATCGCAAAACCAACCGGAAATGACCACCCCCGTCAAAAGAGGTGCTATCCCGAGAGACCAGGGCCTGAGTTCCGGAAAGCGTATCGGCATTGAGACGGATTGCGACCGTACCAGCGGTCAGATCAAAGCTCGAGTTGTCTGGAATCTCGACGTAGTCGTCAACGCCGTCCAGCGAAACCGCGGTGCCCGCGCCGTCCCATCCTTTCGCCGACGGCGTTGCGCCGCCTTGATAGGTTCCGTCAAAGGAATTCGGGGTATCGTCGGCGGCAATCTTAGTCGTGCTGTCATCGAAGTTCATCAGGATGACTGGCGCATCGTCCGCACCATCGCCGCCCTTGATTGTGTCGTTGCCGCCTCCGCCTTCGAGCGTATCAGAACCTTCGCCACCAATAAGGCGGTCGTCGCCGGTGCCTCCGAAGATGCTGTCATCGCCTGCGCCGCCGTCGATTACCCCGCCGTCGTCGTGGGCCGTGATGGTGTCGTTACCACTGCCGCCGGTGATGCTGGTTTCGGCGACGCCCGTGTCGGTGAAGCTGGCCCCGCCGTCGCCAAGCACGATATCCTCAGCCACGTCGCTCACCGTCAGTGTGATCGGCTGTGGGGCGCTGGTCTCGAAGTCGTCCGAGGCCGTGATGTAAAGGTCATGGCTGGTCGCGCTCTCGTAGTCGATATCGGCGCCTGCGCGCACCCGGATCTCGTTGCCGACAATCTCGAAGTTTGGATCGCTCACCGGCGTGCCGCTGGCATCCGTGATCTGGTAGCTCAGCGTGTCGCCGTCGATATCCGTCGCGCTCAGAACCGCCACGACCGTGCCGGTGGCGGCGTTCTCGTCCACGTAACCGCCCGAGGCCACGCCCGGGCCTTCCGGCGCGGTGTTCGCCTGACGGTCGGCTTCGGTGATCATCTCTTCCGCAGTGTAATCAACGCCGTTGAAGCGGAACGTCTCGACATTGGTCACCGTGTCCGTGCCCTCGTCGCCGTCGGCGGCGTTCAGGTCGGTGATCGTGAAGGTTCCGGTACCAGAATCGTAGGTAACGGCGAAGTCTTCAAAGTTGCCATCGTAGATAGCCATATCAGTTGACGACTTGGGCGTGCTGTTTGGTTCGTCTGTAGTAAAGATTGTTGAGGCATCAAAGCTGCCGCCCGAATGCCAGATGGTGAATGTCTGCGATGTACCGCCTGCATAGTCGATCGTGACGTATGCATAATCGGAGGTCAGGTATCCATTGATATCGACATAGTCTTCCTGCAGGACGATCCGATCTTCACTGAGGTCGAAATCTCCGATTGTAAGTGACGCGTTTTGCGTTGTCTCAATGCGAACATAATCGGTCAAACCATCGCTTCCGCCAGATTCAGTTGGCGTGTTGTTGAACCGGATCGTTGCGTTGCTGCCTTCCTCGGCAGCATAGCTATAATAGTCGGTACCAGACGTTCCATGGAAGTTGTCACCGTTCGACACGGCGCTCCAACTTAAGCTGGACAGGCTATCGAGACCAGGACCCACACTGCCCACAATCGTGTCGTTTCCGCTGCCGCCTTGCAGTGAATCAGATCCGTTTCCGCCTTCGAGCAGGTCGTCTCCGCCCCCCCCTGTGAGAGCATCGTCGCCAATGCCTCCGACGACGCTGTCGTCGCCTGCGCCGCCGTCGACCACCCCGCCGTCGTCGTGACCCGTGATCGTGTCGTTACCACTGCCGCCGGTGATGCTGGTCTCGGCTACGCCCGTGTCGATGAAGCTGGCCCCGCCGTCGCCAAGCACGATATCTTCGGCCACGTCGCTCACCGTCAGCGTGATCGGCTGTGGGGCGCTGGTCTCGAAGTCGTCCGAGGCCGTGATGTAGAGGTCGTGGCTGGTCGCGCGCTCATAGTCGATATCCGCGCCCGAGCGCACTCGGATCTCGTTGCCGACGATCTCGAAGTTCGGATCGCTCACCGGCGTGCCGCTGGCATCCGTGATCTGGTAGCTGAGCGTGTCGCCGTCGATATCCGTTGCACTCAAGGTCGCAACGACCGTCCCGGCAGCGGCATTCTCG
>JAJDZT010000066.1 GCA_022824525.1 Silicimonas sp.
GCGTAATCTGCGCGATGATCTTTATAAAGCCGAATGCCGCGCGCGCGAAACTCAGCCGTGTACTTCGGGGGTAACTTTTTCTTCTCCATAGGGCTCATCCTTCGAGAGTTTTACTCTCCGGTAAACCCGGGACGGTTCACTGTCTTTTACCGGACAGGAAAATTCTCAATAACTAACGTTTGCGGAGTGATAAAGAGCAACGGCAGAAAGCCGTTGAGCCTCAAATTTCTCTACTACTGGCTGTCGATCACAGCGAAAAGACATATCACTTCGGGCATGGGAAACCCAAAGCTGATGAGCCATCAAGTTGGAAAAATTCCTCTTGCTATCCCATGCCCTGAGGACCCAGAAAAATCGCTTGCGGAACAAGCCCGCATCGTTGCTATCCTCAGCAAGTTCGACACGCTGACTACTTCACTCAGCGAGGGCCTTCCACGAGAAATCAAGTTGCGTCAGCAGCAATATGAATACTACCGCGATTTGCTCTTTAGCTTTCCCAAACCCGGGGAGGCAGCGTAGATGCGCCAGACCTTCGAAAAGATCGCGGGGCAACTGAATGCTGCCAATAAGACAGTGCCGTTGATCTGCGTCTTCAACGAGATCAGTGAAACCTGCCTTTCCCGGGCCTTGCAAAACCTGATTGCCCCCCAAAACTGTGGAGGGTGCGGAAGACAAACTCTGGTGTGCAAAAACCGGGACGACAACGCCTTCACGGAGGGCCTGCAGGCAACAGGATGAACAAAATGGTTGAGAAGACGAAAACCATCGCGGAAACGAAGAATTTCATCGTCCTCGACAAGTACACCAAGGAGTGGGACGCAGCTGATCGCTACCAGAGCGAGGATGATCTGGAACGCGAATTGGTGCAGGATCTGGTCAATCAGGGCTATGAGTACCTGCTTGCTTTGACGACCCCAGATGCCATGCTTGCCAATGTCCGGGTGCAGCTGGAGCAGCTGAACAACGTCACGTTTTCAGATGATGAATGGAAGCGTTTTGTCGAGACCTATCTCGACAAGCCAAGCGACAACATCGTCGACAAAACCCGCAAAATCCACGACGACTACATCCACGATTTCGTCTTTGATGACGGGCGTATCCAGAATATCTACCTCGTCGATAAGAAGAATATGGCTCGCAATAAGCTGCAGGTGATCAAGCAGTTTGAGCAGGTCGGCACGCACGCCAATCGCTATGACGTGACGATCCTGGTCAACGGTTTGCCATTGATGCAGATCGAGCTGAAAAAGCGCGGCGTGGCGATCCGGGAGGCCTTCAATCAGATTCACCGCTACAGCAAGGAAAGCTTCAACAGCGAGCATCCCCTGTTCAAGTTTCTGCAGCTCTTCGTGATTTCAAACGGCACCGACACCCGGTATTTCGCCAACACGACCAAGCGTGACAAGAACAGCTTCGACTTCACCATGAACTGGGCGAAGTCCGACAATGAGCTGATCAAAGATCTCAAGGATTTCACCGCAACTTTCCTTCAGAAGCGTACGCTGCTGAACGTTCTGTTGCAGTATTCCGTTTTCGATGTCAGCGACACTTTGCTGATGATGCGGCCTTACCAGATTGCAGCGACTGAACGCATCCTTTGGAAGATCAAAAGCTCATACGAAGCCAAAAACTGGAGGAAGCCTGAGGGCGGTGGTTTCATCTGGCACACCACGGGTTCCGGCAAAACGTTGACGAGTTTCAAGGCGGCACGGTTGGCAACCGAGCTGGATTTCATCAAGCAAGTTACGAATGCGTCTTTCAGGCCACCCGCTCTGACTTGCCATCTCTTTAGGCGTTTTCAATTCGGCAGAATTCATCGCATTCCCTTTCTGAGGAAATCATGGCAAGTTAGGGCAATACACGCCACATAAGCGCACTTTTGAGTAAAGCTAACGCACGTATGGGTATTATACAAGAGCCTGAGACAATCTTGTCCGAACGCCTTCAAGCCGTTCGAAGAAATGCCAAGTTAACTCAAGCAGAGTTCGCTAAAGCCCTTGGCGTGTCCAAGCGCGCCTTGACGAACTATGAATTGGCACTCCGAGAAATCCCGCTGAGTGTCGTTTTGAATGTCCATGAGAAGTTTGAAGTTGACCTGGTTTGGTTGGCGATCGGCATAGGCACGTCGCGCATTGAAGACCCCACGAAGGTTGCGGCGAACGTAGCTAGTGCCATCAAGTCATTTGAATTGAAGAGAAATATTCAGCTGTCTCCAGAAAAAACGGCGACCGTGACCAGCTACTTATTCAAGGAAAACTTACGCAATAGAACCTACTCGGAGGTCGAAATGCACGAGTATCTCGAAACCGTCATATAGGTGAAAGATGAACCGAACTCTCACAATCGAACGTCGCGCAACTGCACGCGCCATTCCCAGGCTCATATGCTTCTTGGTTATCGCCGCAGTCGCCTACGCCATCCTAATCGCTGGCGAATTTGGCTTTGGCACTGAGCGCCTTAGGATGATTTCGGCGGTCATAGCCCTCATATTCGCAGCACTGATCGTCAACACAGCCATCGGAATGTTCGACATCGCTCGTTATGCCGACCTTCACCGAGCTGAGCGGAAGCGTCGAAAGAACTCCCCATATGAACGCAGTTGAAATCGAAGAGGCAATTTCTGCTTTAGCTGAACAACCGTTTGATGCGGTTGAATTTCCTTATGCTTTTCTGCTCGCCTTCGGCAACAAGGAGACGACGCTCAAACGCCTTCGCTCGGGCACCTCGAACAAATCCGACGTTGACGGCGTTCTGCAAACAAACAATATCCATCTGAAGTCCTGCAAGGCGGGCACAGTCTCTGAAACGCTGGCCACACTCAAATCCAGCCCGGCGACGACCAAAGCCAAGGCCAAATTCATCCTTGCAACCGATGGCCAGACGCTTGAAGCCGAGGATCTGACCAGCGGCGACACCATCGCCTGCGAGTTCAAAGATTTCCCGGACCACTTCGGCTTCTTCCTGCCGCTTGCAGGCATCAGCACCGTAAAGCAAATCCGCGAAAGCTCATTTGACATCAAGGCGACTGGCCGCCTCAACCGCCTTTACGTCGAACTGCTGAAAACCAACCCCGATTGGGGCACCGCTGAACGCCGCCATGACATGAACCACTTCATGGCGCGGCTGATCTTTCTGTTCTTCGCCGAAGACACGTCGATCCTAAATGGCGAGGACCTGTTCACCGCCACCGTCACCCAAATGTCGGACCGGGACAGCGCGAATACGCATGAGGTGATCTCGGAACTCTTCCGCGCCATGAACACCAAGATCGAGGATCGCGCCACGGCGAACCTTCCACGTTGGGCCGACACCTTCCCATACGTGAACGGCGGGCTGTTTTCGGGCAGCACAGAGGCCCCCAAATTCTCCAAGATCGCGCGCAGCTACCTGATGCACATTGGCTCGCTGGATTGGACCAAGATCAACCCCGATATCTTCGGCTCGATGATCCAGGCCGTGGCCGATGATGAGGAACGCGGCGCTTTGGGGATGCACTACACCTCTGTGCCCAACATCCTGAAGGTGCTGAACCCGCTCTTCCTTGATGACCTAAACGCGCAGCTTGAGGCGGCGGGGGACAGCAAAAAGAAACTCGACAACCTGCGCAAACGCATCTCGAAAATCCGTGTCTTTGATCCGGCCTGCGGGTCGGGCAACTTCCTTGTCATCGCCTATAAGGAAATGCGCGCCATTGAGGCCAGGATCAACGCCTTTACCGGTGAGCCCGATCGGCGCACGGACATCCCGCTCACCAACTTTCGCGGGATCGAGCTGCGCGACTTCCCGGCCGAAATCGCCCGCCTTGCGCTGATCATCGCGGAATACCAATGCGACGTGACCTATCGTGGGCAGAAGGACGCGCTGGCCGCATTTTTGCCGCTGGATGCAGAGAACTGGATCACCCAAGGCAATGCCCTGCGCCTGGATTGGCTGAGCGTCTGCCCGCCGACGAGCCAAAAGGTCGATATGCGCGGCGAAGACTTGTTCATGTCCCCGCTGGAAAAGGCCCAAATCGACTTCAAGAACGAGGGTGGAGAGACCTACATTTGCGGCAACCCGCAATTCAAAGGAGCTCGAAAGCAAAGTGTTTCGCAGAAAGAAGAATTATCCAATTTGTTCGGCGGTCACAAAGACTTCAAGAACTGTGACTATGTGGTCGGTTGGTTTCTTAAGGCAGCCAACTACCTAGATTTTTGTGATGCAAGTTTCGCGTTTGTATCAACTAATTCGATAAGCCAAGGGGAACAGGTGGCTCACCTTTGGTCTAGAATTTTTGAGAAGGATCTAGAAATTGCCTTCGCACATCAAAGCTTTAAATGGCGCAATAATGCGTCGGACAATGCTGCTGTGCATTGCGCGATTCTGGGTGTCCGCAAAAAATCGTCCGATAGCAGCGCGCTTTATGGAAATGGAACTGTTCGGATAGTCCCATCCATTTCACCCTATCTAATAGCAGGAGATGAAACTGTTGTAACAGGGCGTAGTAAGCCAGTTTCTGCAGAAATGTCCTCGATGTCTTCTGGCAGTATGCCCCGTGATGGCGGGAATCTGATTTTAGCAGCTGAAGAAGCCCGTTCTCTGATAGCTCAAGATTCTAGGGTGCGTGCGCTTGTACGGAATTTTGTCGGGTCTCAAGAACTAGCTAACTATAGAAATAGGAAGTGCCTTTGGATCGAAGACAAAGATCTTGATCTCGCTAACAACGTTCAATTAGTCAAAGACCGTATTGATGAAGTAAGATCTTTTCGCCAGAGCTCTTCGGCAAAAACCACTCAGGGCTACGCCGCTATCCCACACAAATTTGCCCAACGGACGGAAGTAGCCGACCGCTTCTTCTCCGTAGCTAAAACTTCATCAGAAACCCGAGAATATCTGCCTGCTGACGTTTTTGACGCTGGAACGGTTGTGTCTGACGCGGCATTCGTTGTTTCATCTGGCAGCTTGTGGGAGTTTGGTATTGCAGTCTCCAAGCTCAAGGCTACTTGGGCTGCTACCGTGTGTGGCCGCTTGAAAACAGATATTAGGTATTCCAGTACATTGGGGTGGCATACTTTCCCGGTTCCTAAGCTCACCGAGAAAAACAAAGCGGATCTGACCCGCTGCGCCGAGGATATCCTCTTGGCCCGCGAGGCGCATTTCCCCGCCACCATCGCCGACCTCTACAAACCCGACGCCATGCCCGAAAATGTTCGCCAAGCCCACGACCGCAACGACGAGGTTCTCGAACGCATCTACATCGGCCGCCGCTTCCGCAACGATACCGAACGGCTCGAAAAGCTCTTTGAGCTCTACACCAAGATGACCCGAGAGGTGGCCGCATGACATTGGACCCGGGCACAGCACTCGCCCGTACCCGCGCCTTGATCGATGACCTACGCGCGGCCCCAGCCGAAACAGCATGGGTGGAGTTCAAGGAAAACAACGCTGATGCCGTTTTGATTGGCAAGCTGATCTCTGCCCTGTCCAACGCGGCCCGTCTCGCCGATCAGCACTGCGCCTATCTGGTCTGGGGCGTTCGGGATGGCGATCACGCCGCTGTCGGCACCACGTTTGAGCCTGCAACGAAGAAAGAAAACAACCAGCCGCTGGACATATGGCTTGCCACGCGGCTAAAGCCCTCGGTCAACTTCACGTTTGAGCCGGTCGATTATGAAGGCGTGCGCCTGATCCTGCTGACCATCGACGCCGCATCCGTCGCGCCAGTGGAATTTGACCGCACAGCCTATCTACGCATCGGCCCTGCCACACCGCGCTTGTCCGACCACCCAGACCGCATGCGCGCGCTTTGGGGCAAGCTCCAGCCCTATGCCTGGGAAACCGGACAAGCTGCCCAGTTCTTGACCGCTGACGATGTGTTGTCGCGGTTGGATTACCCGGAGTATTTTGAACTGACCGCCCAACCCCTGCCTGACAACAAGCAGGGGATTTTGGACAAGCTTCAGGCAGACCAGCTGATCCAGATGGATGTCGGGAGGCACTGGACGATCACGAACCTCGGCGCGATCTTGTTTGCCAAACGCCTTGGCGATTTCGGTGCGTCGGTTGCACGAAAGGCGGTGCGCTTTACGGCGTATGACGGTCCGGGTCGCGCAGACACGGTTACGCATCGGCAGGACGGCCAGCGTGGCTATGCCAACGGGTTTCAGGGGCTGGTCGACTACATCGACGGGCTTTTGCCCAGAAACGAGCATATCGGCTCTGCTTTCCGCGAAGAGCGCCCCTTGTATCCTGCGATTGCTCTACGCGAACTGATTGCCAATGCGCTGATCCATCAGGACATGACCATCACTGGCGCGGGACCGATGATCGAGCTTTTCAGTGATCGCATGGAGATCACCAATCCAGGTGAACCGCTAGTCGCGCCTGAGCGGTTTCTGGACTCACCGCCCCGGTCAAGGAACGAGGCTCTCGCGTCGCTGATGCGCCGCATGCGGCTCTGCGAAGAGCAAGGCACCGGTATCGACAAGGTCATTTCTGCGGTGGAACTGCATCAGCTGCCGCCTCCAGATTTTCGTATGGAAGGCGAGGCAGTACGAGTTGTTTTCTTTGCGCCGCGCCGGTTCGCAGAGATGACGCCCGAAGAACGCCTGCGGGCCTGCGTGCAACATGCGGCGCTGAAGCATGAAAGCGGTCAGAAGATGACAAACGCTAGTTTGCGGGAGAGGCTTGGGATCGATTCACATAACGCCTCACAAGCGTCTACGATCATCCGCCAAGCGTTGGACAACAGGCTTATTCGGCCAGCTGATCCTGAACACCCGCGTGCAGGCTATGTGCCGAGTTGGGTTTAGGCCGGGAAAGTTTTGATCGGGTTTTGATTTTCAGGGGATGTGTAGAGTGTGGAGATTACAATGAAGCCATATAAAACAACGTGTTGCGGGGCATTTTTGAGAGGTATTTTTCTTGATTGGGTTTTGATTTTCAACACTAAGACCACTGTTTGATACTTATGAAAGAGCCGAAAATGACACTGCGTTCCCCCTCTGTTTCCGTCACTTACGCCCAAAACGGCAGCTCCACCAAGTCCAACGAGCTTGGCATGCGGGCCATGCAGGAACGCGCGTATGAGAAGCGGGGTGAGCAGTATCTTTTGATCAAGTCGCCACCCGCTTCGGGCAAGAGCCGTGCGCTAATGTTCATCGCTCTCGACAAGCTGCAAAATCAGGGCCTCAAGCAGGCAATCGTGGTGGTCCCTGAAAAGTCAATCGGTTCGAGCTTCAATGACGAGCCGCTAAGTGATTTCGGGTTTTGGGCAGATTGGAACGTCGCACCGAAGTGGAACCTGTGCAATTCGCCTGACACCGATGGGGGCAAGGTCAAATCGGTGGGCGCATTCTTGGAGAGCGATGACCGGGTGCTGGTCTGTACCCATGCCACATTTCGGTTTGCCGTCGAGCAGCTTGGTGTCGACGCATTCGATGACCGGCTGATCGCCGTTGACGAGTTCCATCACGTCTCTGCAAGCGAGGACAGCATACTCGGCTCGCAGCTCAACGAGTTCATCGCCCGCGACCGCGTGCATGTTGTCGCCATGACCGGCAGCTATTTCCGGGGCGATGCCGTGCCGATCCTGACACCTGAGAATGAGGCCAAGTTCGACACGATCACCTACACGTATTACGAGCAGCTGAACGGCTACAAATACCTGAAGACGCTGGATATTGGGTATTTCTTCTATTCAGGTTCTTACGCCGACGACATCCTTAAGGTGCTAGACCCTAACGAGAAGACAATTGTGCATATCCCGAACGTGAATTCGCGCGAGAGCACGAAGGACAAACATCGCGAAGTCGAGCATATCATCGACGCCCTCGGCGACTGGCAGGGGACCGATCCGGCAACGGGTTTCCAGCTTGTCAAAACGCCTGAAGGGAAATTGCTCAGGATCGCTGACCTGGTGGATGACGAGCCGGTAAAACGCGATAAGGTGTCTGGCGCTCTGAAAGACCCCAATCACAAAGACAACCGCGATCATGTGGATATCATCATCGCCCTCGGCATGGCCAAGGAAGGCTTTGACTGGATCTGGTGCGAGCATGCGCTGACGGTTGGTTATCGTGCCAGTTTGACAGAGATCGTACAGATCATTGGTCGTGCTACCCGCGATGCCAAAGGAAAAGTCAGCGCGCGATTCACCAATCTGATTGCTGAGCCGGATGCGTCAGAATCTGCCATCACCGAAGCGGTCAATGATACCCTAAAAGCGATTGCTGCCAGCTTGTTGATGGAACAGGTCTTAGCCCCGCGTTTTAATTTCACACCAAAAACTGCGCAGAGCGGACCTGTCGAGGGGTTCGACTATGGCGAAGGCGGCTATGACGCCAACAAGGAAAACATAGGCTTCAGTGAAGAAAGTGGGCAGTTCCAGATCGAGATCAGAGGGCTAGCCATGCCCAACAGCAAAGAGGCTGAACGCATCTGTCAGGAAGACCTGAATGAGGTCATAACCGCCTTTGTCCAAGATAAAACCGCGATCGAGCGCGGGCTTTTTGATGAAGAACTTGTGCCGGAAGAGCTGACACAGGTCCGCATGGGCAAGATCGTTGGGGCCAAGTTCCCGGAGCTTGAAGCAGAGGATCAAGAGGCCGTTCGTCAACATGCAATCGCCGCCCTGAACCTGACGCAAAAGGCAAAAGAGGTGGCCTTGTCTATCCCGGATGATGATGAGCAAGCAGGCAGCAACACTGCCTTGATCGACGGCGTGCGCAAGTTTGCCATGGATGTGCGGGAACTCGACATCGATTTGATCGACCGGATCAACCCGTTTGGAGAGGCATACTCGATCCTTGCAAAAACAATGAGTGAGGAAAGCCTCAAGCAAGTGGCCGCCGTGATTTCGGCGAAAAAGGTGCAGCTAACGCCGGAAGAGGCGCGCGATCTGGCGCGGCGCGCGGTGAAATTCAAGCAAGAGCGCGGGCGACTACCGTCGATTACGTCGGCGGATGCTTGGGAAAAGAAGATGGCTGAAGGCGTCGCGTTCCTGGCACGCATGAAGCAGGAGGCTGCCAATGGTTAAGGAGTTCACGGAAGACGATGATGCACTTTTGGCCGAACTGGGCGTTGAGGTTGAAGCCAAGAAAGAAGCCGTTCGCACGCCGCGCGAAGAGCGCATCATTGCGGGCTTCGAAGAGATTCAGCGTTTCGCGGCAGAACACGGGCGCACACCGCAACATGGCGACGGCGGCGATATCTTCGAAAGGCTCTATGCAGCAAGGCTGGACCGCATCCGAGAGCTTCAGGAGTGTCGGGAACTGGTCGAGCCATTGGATGAAACAGGCCTGCTCACGGGCGTTGCAACAACCGACGCGGTGAATACCGAAGAGCTGGATGACGACGCGCTTTTGGCTGAGCTGGGAATTGAACAGGACGTCCCTCCGATCACAGACCTAAAGCACGTCCGCTCGACCGCCGAAAAGAAAGCCGCAGAAGACATTGCAAGCCGCGACAAATGCGAAGACTTCGAGACCTTCAAGCCGCTTTTTGAGCAGGTGCAGAAGGAGCTGGATAGCGGCCTGCGGGATACGCGGCCTTTCGAGATGAAGGCCGAGATCGAGAAAGGGCGCTTCTTCATCGTCGGCGGCCAGAAAGCCTATGTTGCGGAAAAGGGCGAGACGACAATCAATGACCAAGGACGCACAGATGCGCGTCTCCGCGTGATTTTCGACAACGGCACCGAAAGCAACATGCTCATGCGATCGCTACAGCGCTCTTTGAACAAGGACGAGGCTGGGCGACGGATCACAGAGCCAACCGCAGGACCGTTGTTTTCTGATCAGACGATCGACGGCGATGAAGCGAGCGGCACGATTTATGTCTTGCGCAGCAAATCGGATCATCCGCTCGTCGCTGAAAACCGCGAGCTTGTGCACAAGATTGGCGTGACGAATATGAGCGTTGAGAAGCGTATCGCAGGCGCGCACCTTCAGCCTACTTTCTTGATGGCCAATGTCGAGATTGTTGCAACCTATGAGCTCTACAACATCAACCGGACGAAACTTGAAAACCTGATCCACCGCATATTCGAGCCAGCACGGCTTGAGATCGAGATCATGGACCGTTTCGGGAGGCCTGTGGTGCCGCGTGAATGGTTCCTCGTACCGCTCTTTGTGATCAAGGAAGCCGTCGAGCAAATCAAAGACGGCACAATTTCCGGCTATAGATATGATCCTCAAGAGGTGGTGTTGAGGCGAAAAATGATGTGATTTTGAGGGCGAGAAAGGCAGAAGCACTGGTAAATTCTATGACATGCACGATATGAGATTAGAGTTGCAGCCGTGAAATCTGTGCGGCAAAATCTGAGCTATGAGTGAATCTGGTGTCCAGACAGTTTGAATGACGGCGGTGCATCTGGTTGGTTTGAAGTGGCAAAACAAACCACCAACCATTAACCATTCAAGGACGCACCACCATGGACGACGCTACCATCATTGATTTCACCGGTCGAGACGCGGTCATAGACCCGCTGACCGCTC
>JAJDZT010000092.1 GCA_022824525.1 Silicimonas sp.
GTGTCGGAGGTTGGCGAAAGACTGGGAACGTACCGTGGAAAGCTCAGCGGCCTGGGCGCTCGTCGCCAGCATCCGCCTCGTAACGCGCAGATTAGCAAGACATTGCCAGGAAACGTAAAACTTTTCGGTCAGGCTCTTAGACGGGCAGGCCGACAACGAAGCGGGCACCGAGCGGTTCGGACGTCACGTCGGCATCGGTCGGGCGAATGTTCTCCGCCCAGATCACGCCACCATGCGCTTCCACGATCTGTTTCGAGATCGCGAGACCAAGTCCGGAGTTGTTGCCGAAATGATCCTGCGGCCGTTCCGTGTAGAAACGGTTGAAGATCTTGGTGAGCGCCTGTTCTGGGATACCCGGACCCGTGTCCTCGACAACGACAAGCACGCGGTTTTCCCGCTTTCGCACCCAGATGCGGATGGCATCTCCGTCTTCGCAGAAGGAAATCGCATTGGTCAGGAGGTTGACGAAAACCTGCGCGAGCCGGCTTTCCAACCCTTCAATGACGATCGGATCCGATGGCATATCCGTGATGAACTCGACGCCTTTTTCCTGCGCCTCGTTGCCGAGATAGTCCGAGAGGTTGCGGATCATCTTGAGAAGATCAAACGGCTCTTCGTCTTCTTTGACCAGCTCGCTATCAAGGCGGGATGCGTTGGAAATGTCGCTCACCAGCCTGTCGAGGCGAACGGTGTCGTGTTCGATCACATCCATCAGCTTCGCACGGTGATCATCGCGCTTGGTGGTCCGAAGCGACGTCACTGCCGAGCGAAGGGATGCCAGCGGGTTCTTGATTTCATGCGCAACGTCGGCGGCGAACTGTTCGTTCGCGTCGATGCGGTCGTAAAGCGCGGCCACCATTCCGCGCAATGCGCCGGATAGACGACCAATCTCGTCCGGCCGTGCAGTCAGGTCCGGAATGCGCACGCGCGACGGGCTGAACTTGCGGGCATTTCGCTCCCGTCCGATCTCGGCAGCAGCGGCCAGATCGGAAAGCGGATTTGCGATCGTTGATGCCAGAACAAGGCTGAGGCCGACCGATACGAGGATGGCGATCACGAACATTTGCAGGATCTGCTCGCGCTCGGCCCGCACCAAGCCATCAATTTCGCCCGCAGCACTGGCGATGGCCACGACACCGTAAGGCGTTCCGTCCTGAAGAACCGGGGTTGCTACCGTGAATATCGTGTTGCCATGCAGATCGTTCGACGTGCGTACATGCGTGCCACTCGCAAGTGCTTCCTCGACCAGACCCGCAACAAGCAAGGCGTTGTCTGTTTCGACTTCAGGTCTGCCGACTTCCTTCCCGAAAAGCTTGGCGACTGTCATCCAGATCGTGTCGAGCGTATCGGTGATCATCGTCGACCGCTCAGTCGGAGAGAGTGCGGCAAGGGCGTCGGGACGCCCGTCATACTCGACCGAAGTGATCAGCGTGCCTGAGGGATCATAGACAAACAGCGAGGCGGCCGATGTAAGCTCGAAAGCCCCCAGCTGTTGTTCCAGGTCCGCCACGGGATCGGTTAGGCCAATTGATCCTTCCTCCGCAGCGGTGTTGTGACCAAGGAAGCCTGCGATCAGTTCGGCCTCGCTCAGGATGGGCTTTTCGCGCTGGTAGACGAGGCTGTCCCGAAACGGGTTCAGGAAAAGCACACCGCACACGAGAACGAGGATGGCCAGAAGATTGAACGTGATGATTTTCCGCGCGAGCGGTGAGCGGTTCATGGCAATGACGCCACGCCGCTCCCGCTTTGCGCGTGCTTGGCTTTCGGCGGCTGCATCGCCGCCGATCCAGTCCTCTCCGAGGACGACTTCTGCCTGTTTGGCCGGCCTGGCGCCGTCCATGTTGACCCCCGCCGCGGTCATCTATTCTTCGTTGTACCGGTACCCGATACCATAGAGCGTTTCGATTGCCGAGAAGTCATCATCGACCATGCGCATCTTCTTGCGCAGGCGTTTGATGTGGCTGTCGATGGTGCGGTCGTCGACATAGACCTGATCGTCATATGCGACGTCCATAAGCTGGTCGCGCGACTTCACGAAACCGGGCCGTTGCGCCAAGGCTTGCAGAAGCAAGAACTCGGTCACGGTGAGCGACACATCCAGACCTTTCCACGTCACCGAGTGACGCAGCGGGTCCATGCGCAGGTTGCCGCGGGTCAGAACCTGGGCCTGATCGACCTCGGCTCCTTCACCGTCGCCGGCGATCACTTCCTGGCGACGCAGAAGAGCGCGGATACGCTCAACAAGCAGCCGCTGGGAGAATGGTTTCTTGACGTAGTCGTCCGCGCCCATGCGCAGGCCGAGCACCTCGTCAATCTCATCGTCTTTCGACGTGAGGAAGATCACCGGCATCGACGTCTTCTGGCGCACACGCTGAAGCAGGTCCATGCCATCCATCCGGGGCATCTTGATATCGAAAACGGCCATGTCCGGAAGCTTCTTGTTGAAAGCATCGAGTGCGGCCTGTCCGTCATTGTAAGTCTCGACCTCGAAACCCTCGGCTTCGAGTGTCATAGACACAGACGTCAGAATATTGCGGTCGTCATCGACCAGCGCGATCCTGGACATGCGTTTATCCTTTTACTGCTCATACACGCCTTTTTAATGGCGCATTTTGTTATGTCATTTTTCGGGCATCTTCATGTCTGCCGTTGGGTTTTTCAACAATAATGTGCGAATCAAGCACATTCGCCACGCTGAATGAACGGAAATTCGATTGAAGAATGGCTAATTTGCCGCAGTTGGGCGCGATTTCTTGCCCACGTGTCAAGATGATGGCGCTAACTTTGAAAATTCAAAGGCTTGGTGGCGCTAACTGACTGTTCAACCCCGATCGCAGCCGACATAACCCAATACATGTGAGAGTGATGCCCGTCGTGGGCAGCAGCAGTGGAGGGAACCACCATGGGTGAAGGACGCGTCAACCCGGATCAGACGCTTGAACATCAAGGCATCATCGGATTGGGCAAGGTGTACTATAACCTGATCGAGCCGGATCTGATTTCCAAAGCCGTCTGCGGAGGTGAAGGCGAACTCGGGATTGGCGGCACAATGCTGGTGTCCACCGGCAAGTTCACCGGTCGTTCTCCGCAAGACAAACACATCGTCAAAACCGACAGCGTTGCCGACACCATTTGGTGGGAAAACAACGCCGCCATGACAGAAGAAGGCTTCGACGCGCTTCACGCAGACATGCTGGAGCACATGAAGGGCCGCGACTATTTCGTGCAGGACCTCTATGCCGGAGCGGACCCGACCTATCGCCTCGACGTACGCCTGGTGACCGAGCTTGCATGGCACTCCCTTTTCATCCGGCACATGCTCCGCCGCCCCGAGCGCGAAGAACTCGACAGTTTCATTCCCGAGTTCACCGTGATCAACTGCCCGACATTCAAGGCCGATCCGGAACGCCATGGCTGTCGCTCTGAAACCGTCATCGCGATGAATTTCGACAAGAAGCTCATCCTGATCGCAAACACCGAATACGCGGGCGAGAACAAGAAATCGATCTTCTCGCTTCTGAACTACATGCTGCCCGAGAAGGGCGTCATGCCGATGCATTGCTCGGCCAATCATGCCAAGGGCAACCCGGTTGATACTGCCGTGTTCTTCGGCCTGTCCGGCACCGGAAAAACGACTTTGTCTGCGGATCCGAACCGAGTTCTGATCGGCGACGACGAACATGGCTGGTCCGACAACGGCTCGTTCAACTTCGAAGGTGGCTGCTACGCGAAGACGATCAATCTGAGCCGTGAAGCGGAGCCTGAGATCTACGATACGTGCTCGATGTTCGGCACCGTCATCGAGAACATGGTCTATGATCCCGAGACCAAGGAACTCGATTTCGACGATGACAGCCTGACCGCGAACATGCGCTGCGCATATCCGCTGCACTACATCTCCAACGCCTCCGAAAACGCGCTTGGCGGCCATCCGAAGAACGTCATCATGCTGACCTGTGATGCGTTCGGTGTCTTGCCTCCGATTGCACGACTGACGCCGGCACAGGCAATGTACCACTTCCTGTCGGGCTTCACCGCGAAGGTCGCCGGAACCGAGCGCGGCGTGACCGAACCGCAGCCGACATTCTCCACCTGCTTCGGCGCGCCCTTCATGCCGCGTCGCCCGGAAGTATATGGCGAGCTTCTTCGCGAGAAGATCGCCAAGCACGGAACCACGTGCTGGCTGGTCAACACTGGCTGGACCGGCGGCGCCTTCGGTGTTGGAACGCGGATGCCGATCAAGGCAACCCGCGCCCTTCTGACCGCTGCTCTCGACGGCAGCCTGGAAGACGCTGAATTCCGGAAGGACCCGAACTTTGGGTTCGAGGTGCCCGTCAGCGTCAAGGCGACAGCCGTGCCGGATATCCTGCTCGACCCACGCCGGACCTGGGACGACAAGAAGGCTTACGACGTTCAGGCAGCCAAGCTTGTCGGCATGTTTGCCGAGAACTTCGCGCAATACGCCGACAAGATCGACGAAGACGTTCGCGCCGTCGCCATCGGCTGATCCCAACCAAGTATCGAGACAAGGCGGTCTTCGGGCCGCCTTTTTCGTTCAGGGGGGAAAAACTCGGGAAAATCCCCTCACGCTGGTGGCCGTTGAACCGTAGAGTTTCGACATCGCAATAAGAGGGGTCACCCATGTCTATTTTGAAGCGCGGCCTTAAGGGCGCACCAGTCAAACGTTTGCAGGAAAAGCTTGGCATTGCCGCCGATGGCGACTTTGGTCCGGGAACGGAGCGGGCCGTGAGAGAATTCCAGGAAGCCAACGGTTTGGCTGTCGACGGTATTGCAGGTCCAGACACGTTTTCCGCACGGCTAATTTTTTCTCTGCGGGTTTTGACGCGGTGTTTGACGTGCCGGCATGTCATCCGGGTTCGGGTTCGGCTTTTTCGGCAGTGATTGCGTGATCCCGTTTCGGCTTTGCCCGCCCTGTTGCTGATTGCAAACAT
>JAJDZT010000021.1 GCA_022824525.1 Silicimonas sp.
TCCCGCATCATCATTCGCGCTCCTGCCCTTTGCCTCTGAAAGCGCGCCGCCGACCGATTCGTCCGGTCGTTGACAGACACACGCCAACTACAGAAAAAGCTCGCAAAAATCGCCGATGTCAACAAATTGGGCTACACCCAGTGATAAGCGGCATCAAATGCGGGACGATGACATAGCGCACCTGCTCCCACCGGGAGGCGCCGTCGATCTGCGCTGCTTCGATCTGATCCTTGGGCAGGGTCTGAAGCCCTGCATAGAGGACAACGAAAGCAAAGGGCGCCGATGACCAGATGCCGTAGACAATGAGCGATATCCACATAAGCGGCGTGGACGCTTTGAGCGACAGGTCCGGATCATCCGCGAGGTAAGAGAGGAAGTTGCCCAGAATACCTCGGCTGTCGATCATCCAGAAAAGGATCAGCGACCCGATCAGCGGTGTCACGATCATCGGTAAAAGCGAGAAGAAGATCGCCAAGCCTTTCAGATGTCTGTGAAGTGAATTGACCGCCAGCGCTATCGTTAGCCCAAGCGCGATCAGAAGCGGGGTGCAGACAAAGGTGTACGTCAGCGTGAAGGCCAGCGCGCGATAGAAGGGCAGGTTGAAAAGTACGTCCCAGAACTCTCCGAGACTCTCTGTCGTCGACCAAGCTTCCCCGATTTCCTGCACCGCGAGATGTCCTCGATCCAGATAGATGTCGAGGCCCACAAACCTTCCCAAGGGCTGCGCTTCTCGAACAGCCGCAGTGGCTTCCTGATCGATGGTTGTCTCGGTTGTGCAGCCAAAAGGCCCGCAGTTTTCCACCTCGACGATAACCGCTTCGTGCGGGGCATAGACTGACTGGATCACGACCGACACGATGGGAAGCGCGATGAAAAGGAACATCGCCAACCCCGTCGGAAGGAAGAACCAGAAGAACGTCTTGTGTTTCATCGTCTACGCTCGGTTCGATGGTGGTCAAAACAGGCAAGTGCCTGAATTACATGTCTGGATGAGCGGCGGGGTTTGCCCCGCCGCCCTCATTGGCCTCAGAGGAAGCCCTTTTCCTTGGCAGCAGCGATGTAAGCCGCTTCCACGTCTTTCAGCGCCTGTTCAGCGCTTTCCTTGCCCTGCATGAAGTCAGCCAGTTCGTTGCCGAGCGCTGTATGCAGAAGGCCCATGTAAGGCAGCATCGGGTACGGGATCGTGTTGGCCTGCGCGGCTGCGAACACACCTTGCGCCTTTTCGGTTGGCTCGTAGCCTTCGATGAGCCAGACAGCCAAAGGCGAGGTTTCTTCGTTCAGCATTTCTGGCCGAATGGCATGCTTCATCGCGATGAAAGTGGCCTCGGCCTCTTCATCGGAGATGTTCTTGGCCACGGTCCAGCCGTCCCACCAAAGGGTCGAAGCCGGCGTGTCGCCGCCGCCAACTGTCATCGGGCCACCAATCGCAGTGCCGTCGATCACTTCCTGCGGGGTGCCTTCCGCGTCTGTCAAAACTGCAGCGCGCGAGCCCCACATGTTCATGATGGCTGCATTTCCTGCACGCCACTCGGCGTTCGCCGCGTTCGAGTCATGGGTAAGGAAGTCGGGGTTCATGTACTCCGACAGCGCCTTCATCATTTCGAGTGCCTTGATGCCCTCTTCCGAATTCACGTTCGGCTCAGCAGACCCAGCCTTGAAGTGACTGCCACCCATGCCGAGGAACATGTTGTTGAATTCCTGAGCAAGGTTCCAGCCCGCGGCATAGGCCCCGCTGACCGGGTTTTCCATGATTCCTGCGTCGCGGATCTTGCCCGCAATCTCCAGCATTTCTTCGTAGGTTTTCGGCGGCTCCGCACCAACCTGCTCAAGAACGTCCGCACGATAGACGAGGTGCTGCGCGTTTGCCATGAAGGCCACTGCCATCACCTGGCCATTGATCGTGATCAACTGGTTCTTGTTCAGGCCTTCACCATGTTTGGCCACAAGATCATCGAGCGGGCGGATCACGTCGTCGTTCATCAACGCCACGATGGAAGAGTTCGCGATGATCGCCGTCGTGTACTCGGCCGGATTGCCCTGCATGCCGGGCAGGTTGATCTTCTGGTGGTCTGCCGTGAGGTTCGTCGTCACCTCGCCGCCCGTGCATTCCTGCGCGCCCGCGCCGACCGTTTGGATCGCCGGGAATTCGTTGCCCACGATGGACACGCGAGCGCCGATCTCACAGGCGCCGTGGCCGCCGGCGAAAGCCGTTGTGGATGCCAGAACCGACATTGCGCCGGCCAAAGCTATCTTCTTGAAGTACATCAGTTTTTCTCCCTGATTAACGGATGTGCCTTGCAATCGCACATCCCTTTATTCCCGGTTTGGCGACCGGGGTTCGCTTTGGGGTCATCCCCCGATCCGTGCACCTGTTTCGCCATCGAACAGGTGGCAGATTTCCTTCTCAATGTTGATTGCGATCGTGTCGTCGATTTCTGCGCGGTAGTTCTTGTCCGCTTTGCAGCTGATCAGTTGGCCGCCGATGCGGACGCTCACCATCGTGGCGTCTCCCAGCAACTCCATCGTGTAGATCGGGGCATTGATCTGGCCGCCTGAGGTGCCTACCGTTGCATCTTCTGCCCGGAAGCCGAGTGTTACCTTGCCGTCCGGGGCGTCCAGACCGTGGATTTCCGTGTTCTTGGAGCGGAACGTGCCCCCTTGGATCTCTCCATCGATCAGGTTCATCGCCGGGTTGCCAATGAAGCCGGCCACAAAGGTGTTGGCTGGCTTGTCGTAAATCTCGGTCGGGCTTCCGACCTGTTGCACGACACCTTTTTCCATCACCACGACACGGTCCGCGAGTGTCATCGCCTCGATCTGGTCATGCGTCACGTAGATTGTCGTGACGGCCAGTTCGTGGCTCAGGTTCTTGATCTGCGCCCGCGTGCTCACCCGCAGTTTCGCGTCCAGGTTGGACAAGGGTTCGTCCATCAGAAACACATTCGGTTCCCGCACGATCGCGCGGGCAAGAGCGACCCTCTGCCGCTGGCCGCCTGACAGGGCCGCTGGCTTGCGATGCAGGAAATCATCCAGTTCGACCATGGCAGATGCGCGGCGCACCTTCTCGTCGTGGGTTGCCGGATCGATCTTCCGAACTTTCAGCGGAAACCGGATGTTCTCGTAGACATCCATATTTGGATAGAGCGCGTAGGACTGGAACACCATCGCAACATCCCGATCCTTTGGTTCAAGGTCGTTCACCACCTTGCCGCCGATCAGGATTTCACCGTCCGTCGGGTCTTCGAGTCCGGCGATCATCCGCATCGTGGTGGTCTTGCCGCAGCCAGATGGGCCAAGCAGAACAAGGAACTCGCGGTCCGGAATATCGAGGTCAAATTCGTGGACGCCGATGAAATCGCCCCAACGCTTGGAAATCTTCCGAAGCTGAATGTCGGCCATGAATCCCCCCGGATGCGACAGACTTGCATACGTTTGCAAGGAGCCTAGACTTGGGAAACTGTATTTGGCAAGGTATTTTTGCAAGCGTATGCAAAATTCTGTTTTGAGCGGAAAAACAATGGAAATTCAAGATGTAAAGGCGCTTGTGCGCCGCTATCACAGCGCGCTCGACGGTGCGGATTGGGAAGCCGCCGCCGCAGTTGTTTCTGAAAACTGTCTTTGGCGCGGCTACCACCCGTTCAATGAAATCATCGGTGCCGAGGCTGTCGCCAAGCTCTTCTGGCAACCTCTCCATCAAAGTCTTCGCCACCTCCAGAGACGGGAGGATATCTTCTTCGCGGGGCTCAACGAAATCGACGGTTTCCAATCTCGCTGGGCGGTCTCGATGGGTCACTTGGTGGGTCTGTTCGATGCGCCGTTCGTCGGGATACCGCCCACCGGCCGGATGGCGTTCCTGCGATATGCAACCTTTCTGAAGGTCGAAGAAGGGCGCATCTCTGAAATTGCCATGTATTTCGATCTGCCGCATCTGATGACACAGGCCGGTCTCACGCCTTTCCCGCCATCAGCAGGAGCACAACTTGTCCAGCCAGGGCCTAACGGCCACGGTGGCCTGCTTCTGGATGAACGACCTGAGGAAGAAGGACGAAAAACGCTCGAAGCGATCAATGCAATGATCTCCGACCTCGGCACATGGCAAATGGACTTGCCGCTTGAGGAGGAACTTCGCAGAACTTGGCACGAGGATATGATTTGGTGGGGGCCTGCCGGGATTGGTGCGACCTACACGATCCCGCGATACGCTCAGCAGCACTCGGCACCGTTCCGCGCCGCCTTCTCCGAAAGATCAAAGACACGCCACATTGCGCGGCTTGCGGAAGGGGAGTTCGGGGGCTTCTTTGGTTGGCCCAACTTCACCGCACGGCTTACGGGAGGTTATCTCGGGCAAGCGCCGACTGGACGGATCGGCGAGTTTCGCGTGATCGACATCTACAGACGGGCGGGCAACAAGCTGGCCGAGAACTGGGTGTTCATCGACATGCCGCATTTCTGGTTGAGTCAGGGCCTCACAATCCTCCCCTCGGAAGCAGAGGAACTCGCGCATTCCTGAACGTGGATCTCACATGTCCATGATCACGCCAGACAGGTCACGCGCAGCGGCCTCTAGCAATGGAGCGAAGGATGCGGCGCGCTCCGCTGAGTACCTGAGCACCGGTCCATGGACACCGATGGACGCCACATATCTGCCGTCCGCGTCCCGTATCGGAACGGCAATTGCCGCCATTCCGTCGATGAACTCTTCATTGTCGATTGCATAGCCCTGTCGACGGATCGTCTTGAGCTCTTTCAAAAGCTGTTCAGGATCCGTCGTGGTGTTTCCCGTCAACGCTTCGAGCGGTTCATCTCCGACAATCCTCGCGCGATCCCGGGTTTTCAGGCTCGCAAGAAATGTCTTGCCGCTCGCGGTACAATGAAACGGCACATGGCTTCCGACGGGTAACTGAACACGAAAGGCCCAGTCGGTTTCAACACGATCCTTGTAGCTCATGCCGCCTTCTTCGGGGACGACGAAGTTGACGGTCTCACCGATCTCTTCCGCAATCTCGCGGAGTATCCGGTGTCTTGCGATATGACTGGTCGAGGCGTGCAGCAGACCGGAGCCCATGCTGCGGGCGCGTCGGCCGGGCCGAAGACCCGATCCGTCCTGCGCCAGAAAGCCCTCGCTCACCAACGTGTTGCAGAGCCGATGAATGGTCTGTTTCGGCAGGCCAATCTCTCGACCGATCTCCGCGGCATTCATCGGCGACGATCTACGCCCGATCGTTTCGAGGATCATCAACGTCCTCAGGTTCGTCGGAATGCGGTCTCCAGCAGCTCCGTCCATGGCCAAGTGATCCTCCCGATCAAAGAGCTTGCATGGAAAAAGGAATCATGCTGCACTCAAATTTGAGACAAAAAGTCTCATTTTTTGACGAATACGTCAAATTGGGAGGAAAAGCTTGGAATTTGACTACGTCATCATTGGCGCGGGTTCTGCTGGCTGTGTGCTTGCGAACCGTTTGTCAGATGGCGGAAAGCACCAGGTTGCGCTCCTTGAAGCGGGGGGAAGGGACAGCTCTCCGTGGATCCATGTTCCCGTCGGTTACTTCAAAACAATGGGGAACCCCAAAACCGACTGGGGATATGAGACCGAGCCTGATCCGGGTCTGAACGGTCGGTCACTCAAGTGGCCGCGAGGGAGGGTTCTGGGCGGATCAAGCTCGATCAACGGGCTTTTGTATGTGCGTGGACAGGCGGCGGATTACGACCACTGGCGGCAACTTGGGAATGCCGGGTGGGGGTGGTCGGATGTCTTGCCGCTGTTCAAACGCGCCGAAAGCTATGCGGGCGGTGACCCGGAGATCCGAGGGCGGCACGGACCGCTCTCGGTCTCCGACAGTCTGGTGACACGGGAATGCGTGGATCGGTATCTCGATGCGGCGGTCAATGCAGGCTATCCAACAAACGAGGACTATAACGGCGCCAACCAGGAAGGTGTCGGGCATTTCCAACTGACAATGAGAAACGGCCGCCGGTGTTCTTCGGCGGTGGCCTATCTCGGCCCGGCTCGGCGGCGTCCGAACTTGTCAATCCTGACGAACTGCCCGGCCGAACGCATCATCTTTGATGGCAAGCGCGCGACCGGGGTCAAGGTCTCCCACCAGGGTCGAACGAAAACCATCCATGTGAAGAAAGAGATCATTCTTTCTGCAGGCGCGCTCGCCTCGCCGCAGCTTCTCATGGTGTCGGGCATTGGCGATCCGGATGAACTGAAGAAGCACGGGATCGAAGTCCGGCATGCGCTGAAGGGGGTCGGCAAGAACCTTCAGGATCATTTGCAAGCCCGTCCGGTTTACAAAACGACGCTGTCGACCATCAACACCGAGATCAACAGCCTCTTCAAACAGGGCCTCATCGCGCTTCACTACGCGGCGACGCGCACCGGTCCGATGACCATGGCGGCGAGCCTTGGAACGGCGTTCCTGAAGACGCGACCCGATCTTGAGGAACCTGACATCCAGTTCCACGTCCAGCCGTTCAGCGCGAGTTCGAAGATCAACAAACCGCATGAATTCAATGCCTTCACGGCGAGCGTGTTGCAGCTTCGTCCGGAGAGTGCGGGTCATATCGAGTTGAAATCCGCGGATATGCGCGACTATCCGGCGATCCATCCCAACTATCTGGCCACCAAGACCGATCAGGACACCATCGTGGAGGGCATCCGTATCGCACGGCGCATCGCTCGGACAGATCCGGTGGCATCGGTCATTACAGAAGAATACACGCCCGGCCCGGACATTTCCGACGATGACTACGATGCGATCCTGAACTGGGCGCGGGACACGGCAACAACGATCTATCACCCGACAGGAACCTGCAAAATGGGCAGTGATCCGTTGGCCGTGGTCGACGACAATCTGCGTGTCCACGGTGTGACGGGCCTGCGTGTGGCCGATGCATCGATCATGCCGGTGATCGTGTCCGGAAACACCAACGCGCCGACGATCATGATCGGCGAAAAAGCAAGTGACATGGTTCTGGCTGATGCCTCCCAGTCAGAAAACCGCACATTGGAGGCTGCGCAATGATCGAACACGTCGCTGATTTTGGAGCGATCATCCTCGCCGATCTCGTCTTGTCGGGAGACAACGCTCTCATCATCGGCATGGCGGCTGCCGGCCTCGCGCCGGAACTGCGCGCCAAGGCCATTATGTTTGGCATGGTGATCGCCGCGTTGCTGCGGATTGTCTTCGCGGTTGTCGCGACCAAACTGCTTGCCGTGCCGGGGCTTTTGTTCCTCGGCGGGTTGCTGCTCTGCTGGGTCTGCTGGCGCCTCTTTGTCGAGATCCGTGAACATGTCGATGAAAGGGCCGAACTCGCGCTTGAAGCGGCGGGCGATGCCGAGGCGGGCTACACCGGGCCTCCGCGCCGGACACTCGGTCAGGCGCTTTGGACCATCACCATCGCAGATGTGTCCATGTCGCTCGACAACGTACTTGCGGTTGCAGCCATCGCGGACGGCGACACGACCAAGCTGGTCTTCGGTCTCGGTCTGGCCATCCTGCTCATGGCCTTCGCCGCGACCTTGATCATGAAGCTACTCACGAAATACCCGTTCATTTCCTGGGCGGGCCTGATCGTGCTGATCTACGTGGCGGGGCACATGTTGTTCCGCGGAATATTCGACATGGAATTCGGGGTCGGTCCAATGCTCGGCCTGATCGAGGGGATGGACTTAAGCAAAGGACACTAACCGGATAGCCGGACACCTGCCTTCGAGGTCCGGCAAGACGTTCATGAACGCAGAAGAAGGCAAAAAAGGGAGGAAAACATATGTTTTCGAAACTAACCAAGCTGGCCACGGTAGCTGCCGTCGGTACAGCAATGATGGCCAGCACGGCCTGGGCGGAAAAGGTACTCCGCATCCAGTCGGTGCTGCCGAACACGGCTGACGAAGTCTTCATGCTGAACGAGTTCGGCAAAGACGTTGCCGCACTGACAGGTGGCTCGCTGACCATCGAAGTTCTGCCTGCTGGCGCCGTTGTTGGCCCGCGCGACATCATGGACGCGGTTGACGCCGGTCTGGTCGAAGGCGGCTTTGCATGGACCCACTACTGGGGCGGCAAGCACGTTGCAGCCAACCTCTTCGGCGCACCTGTCGCCGGTGCGGGCGTTGGCCTCGACAACATCGCATTCCTGAGCTGGTTCCAGTACGGCGGTGGCCGTGAGCTGTATGACCGTCTTTGGGATGAGATGGGCGTGAACGTAAAAGGCTTCATGCTGCAGCCGGTTGGTCCGGAAGCTCTGGGCTGGTTCCCCGAGCCGATCACCTCGATGGATGACTTCCGTCAGATGCGCTTCCGCGCCCCTCCGGGCATGGTTGGCGCCGCTTACGCTGACATCGGCGTCCCGGCTGTCGCAATGGGCGGCGGTGACATCCTGCCGGCTCTCGAAAAAGGCACGATCGACGCAGCCGAATGGTGCTGCCCGAAGCCTGACTCGGTCTTCGGCTTCCAGAAAGTCCTGAAGCACTACTATCTGCAGGGCCTTCACCAGGTCACGGTGAACGCGGACATGTACGTGAACCGCGATTTCTACGACAGCCTGACGGAAACTGAGCAGAAAGCACTCGAAGTTGCTGCAAACGCATCGCTGTCGAAGTCGCTGTCCTACCGCATTTATGAAAACGGTAAAGCTCTGAAGGACCTCACCGAGAACCACGGTGTGATCCTGGAAGACACGCCGGCTGACTACTTCACCGAGTACTCGGCAGCAGCAAACAAGGCGCTTCAGGCCGCTGCTGATGAAAACGAGTTCTTCGCGGAAGTCTGGCAGTCTCAGAAAGACTTCGCGGCCATCGCCGTTCCGTTCTGGGCAGGCGCTCAGACATCGAACGCGAACCTCGGTCGCGCTTTTGCCGACACGCTGAAGTAATTCAGTTCAAGAAGGGGCCCCATGACGCGGGCCCCTTCGTTCTTGTTTTCCAAGCAAAACCTGCGAGTGTTTTGAAAACAAGAACGCGGACGGAAAAGATCCGCGTCCACGGGAGGGAACGTGTATGGCCGACGAACCGAATCCAGAAGATCTGGAAATCGCGGACGAACTGATTGCCGAACGCCGCGCCGAGGCCCCCGGTGAAACGCCCGAGGATATGACCGCCTGGCAACGCCCGATCACAGCCGTGATCGACGTTATCAACTACCGGGCAGGGCAGATCATCGCGCTGATGATGGTGCCGCTAATCGCCATCGTGGTGTGGGAGGTCTTTTCCCGAAACTCCTTCATCATCCTGCAAAATGCCGGGTACGAGGAGTTTGCCCGGTCCCTCGGTCTGGGTCCGACTTTGCAGGCGTATGACCTGAGCCGCATGATCGCCGGCGTTCTCTGGATGGCAGGCGCGGGCTATGGCCTGATGCGCGGCGTGCATATTCGAGCCGACTTCCTCTATCGTTTCTGGTCCGACAAGACGCAGGCGACGGTTGATGCGCTCGCCTACCTCCTGTTCTTCATCCCATCGATGATCTTCTTCACGATCGTTTCGGCGCAATATTGGCAACTTGCTTACGAAACCGGTGAACGTCTCGCCTTGGACAGTGCATGGCAACCGATCCTGTGGCCTGCGCGTTTGGCCATGCCCATTGGCGGTGCACTCTTGCTGTTGCAGGGCTTGCCGGAAATCTTCCGCGCATTCCACAAGATGGGGAAGGAACGCGAGCGCTGGTTTGTCCGCTTCCTGCCGATCTATCTTGTCGGTCTGATCTGGCTGGTTCTTGCGATCTTCACGCCAGACATCGTGCCGGGCGGTGCCTGGTTCACCGAGATCATGAGTGCGCGTCCGAACCTCGATAAACCGACCATCGGTCTCATTATGCTGGCCGCGATGCTCTTCGTGATCTTCATCGGGTTCCCGATTGCCTTCACGCTTGTCTTCCTTGCTTTTGTGTTTGGCATCTGGGGTTCGAACTTCAAGCTCACCACGCTCCTGATGACGCTCAACACCAACTCCACCATGCTGAACGACCAGCTCATGGCGGTGCCGCTCTTCGTGCTGATGGGCATCGTGATGGAAAGTGCGGGCCTGATGGAGCGTCTCTTCGCCTCGATCCAGATGATCATGGCACGCGTGCGCGGCGCGCTGTTCATCGCCGTTCTGATCGTCTCCACCATCTTCGCGGCGGCCACCGGCATCGTTGGAGCCTCGGTAACGCTTCTCGGCATCATGGCGGGAGCGACGATGAGCCGATCCGGCTACAACGTGAAGCTCGCGGCCGGCACCATCACCGCAGGTGGCACGCTCGGCATCCTTATCCCGCCCTCGATCATGCTGATCGTCATGGGGCCGGTGCTGGAAGTCTCGACGCTCGATCTGTTCCGAGGCGCGTTCATACCCGGCGCGCTTCTGGCCTCGCTCTACCTGATCTACACGCTCGGGCGCTGTTGGATTAACCCCGACCTCGGACCGATCCTGTCAGAGGAAGACCAGCCCGATACGTCCAAGTATTACGGCGCGGAAGTCGCTCTGATCTGCCTCGGCATCCTGACGATCTGCCGCGTCTTCGGCCTGGGTCTTGGCGGCACCTTCGGTGGCATCATTCCATTCGGTGGGCTGATCGTTCTGGCGATCACGCTGGCCATGGCCTACGCTGCTTACCGAAACGTGAGCATCCTGCGTATCGTCTTGCCCATCGCGGTTCTGTTCCATCTCTACATGATCGTCGCGAACATGGGAGACGGGGGGCTGCCGATCTGGTCCATCGTCTTCGGAGCATTCATGGTCCTGCTGGCGTTTCTGGCGCGCCCAATCTACGGCAAGGATGCCGACGAAGGCTTCTACTTCTCGCAGCTTTGGGACGAGTTCTTCGCGGGCCTCATGCCGCCGACCATCCTGATCTCGTTCGCGCTGGGCTCGATCTTGCTGGGCTTCGCAACCCCGGCCGAAGCCGCCGCGATGGGCGCCTTCGGTGCGATCCTGCTCTCGCTGGCCTATCGGAAGTTCACCATCCCCGGCTTTTTTGACAGCCTCGTCAAGGCACTGGAGATCACGGTTCTGATCATGTTCCTGGTCGCCGCCTCGAACTTCTTCGGTGCACAGTTCTCGGCTCTTGGCACGCCCAAGATGATGACCGAGATCCTTCTCGGCCTCGACATGGCACCGTTCCTGCTGCTGCTGCTGGTCATGGCGCTGATCTTCCTGCTCGGCTGGCCGCTCGAATGGGTGCCGATCGTGCTGATCGTGGTGCCGATCCTGCTGCCGACCGTTCAGGCGCTCGAACTGCATGGGTTGGATCGCTATGATATGATGGTCTGGTTCGGCATTCTGGTGGCGGTGAACCTGCAAACGGCGTGGCTCAGTCCGCCCGTGGCGCTCTCGGCGTACTTCCTGAAAGGCGTGGTGCCGAATTGGGATCTGAAGGATATCTACCTCGGCATGATGCAATTCATGCTGGTCCAACTCTTCGGATTGGCCCTGATCCTGATCTTCCCGCAACTGGTACTCTGGTTGCCGAAGGTCATGGGCGGATAGTTATTGCGCCTTGCGTCGCAAGTCGCGGTGGGCGAGGGGGCTTTGCCCCCTCGCGCTCCCCCAGGATATTTATGGGCCAGTAATTCAGATGCGAGGGATCACGCGGCGGGTTGGATCCGGCCGCCTTTCCCGGTCAGTTGCTGCCAGGGCCGATCGAAGGGGTTTCCGATCACGAGCGGCTGGTCTCCTGTTTCGGGGGCCTCGATCCGGCGCATCAATCTGCCCTTGGCAAAGAACTTTTCTCGGTCGCCACGGTCCTGCTTCACGGCTTCCCGCGCGATGCGATCCAAGGTCCAGCGGTCCGTGGTGAGAAGCCAAGCCTGGTCAAGAAGAGCGGCTGCGCGCGTGGGATCGTCACGTTGTTCGCACGCCGTCAGGTACATCCGCATTGCACGCTCGTTCTGCGCGGCGCGTGACGTTTCCATGAATTGCGTCGTGAAGGTTTCCATCTCTTCACGCTCGTCGGCAAACCAGCGATCACGCCCGATATCCGGAAGGACTGGCGCCGCAAACACGGCGCGGCCCAAGTTCTGATGGGCCCAGGCGCGTTCCTCCTCAAGCAAGACGGCGTAAGCCTCCACAGTCTCCCGGGGGAGGGTGAACCGATCTCCAGGCAGCCGGCAGTCGCGGACGAGGCTGAAGCTTCGAAACGGATTGTGACGGGCGTCAACAAAGGGCGGCCTCACGGAATTCACTTGGCTCAGCGCGATCACCGAGCGGTGCGATAGTGCCTCATTCAACCGCGGGCCGGGGGTAAGCGACGCCGAAAGCCCCACAATCTCCGAAATGTCTGTAACAACCTCTCGCTCCCCGTAAACCCGAAGCAAGACAGCATCTTCCCCGAACATGCGCTGCCACGGTTCAATTCGTTCGGCGAACTCGGGAAGGCGCGGGCGGTCAAACAAGTCCTCAAGCAGGTCACCTGACCACTTCACGGCCTGCTGAGCCGCAGATGTGATCCATTCCAGAGGGTCGCGCAGGTAGGTGACGACGTGTACTCGGTCAAACCGCCGTTCAAGGAAGCGACCTAGCCGTTTCACCTCGCTCACCCGAAAGGTCGAAAGGTCTTCTGCACTCAGGATCAGATTGGCGTGCTCGGCCTGATCGATTTCGTTTGCCAGTGCAGACTGGACGTCCGTGCGGTGCGCTTCCGCCGCCTCACCATCCTTCCAGCGCAGTCCCGCAAGCCTGAGTGCATCGGGCTTGTCCCAAAATGCAAGGCAAAGGCGTTCGCCATGGTTTCGATCCCCGGAGAGATAGTGAAAGCCTTCCGCACAAAGCGCGTCCCGCGCATTCGAGAATGCGGCCTGTACGGCAGTTGTCCCGGTCTTGGGAAGCCCAATGTGAATGAATGCCGTGCGGGGGGGCATGCAAAATCCTATCGCTCAAATGTCTGAACAACAGGAAAGCTAACAAAGAGTTATCCGCCGCAGGCCTTACCCGAGAGTTTCGTGATGAGATCGCCTGTGACCCCCGCGCCAAGCTCCTCCCCGACGCGAGGGTCGATGGGTTAGGCCTTGACCGCTCCCATAAACCGATCCCGGATTGTCACCGGGTCCATCGTGATGACCGGCATCTTTGCATTGCCGCTGTCACATTTCACGACCATGACCGTTTGCTTGCCGCTGGCAAGAGCCTCGGTCAATGCCTTGCCGGTGTCGACATCCTGCACCTCGACGACGTTGTCGCAACCGGCGGCGCGGGCCATGCCGGCGAGGTCGGTCTTCTTTCCGGTATAGGTCGGCTGGTCCCCGGTCGAACCGTAGGATCCGTTGTCGATGATCATCAGAATGTAATTCTCGGCGACGTTGTTCCCGATGGTCGGCAGCGTGCCGAGGTTGGTCAGGATGGAGCCGTCACCATCGATCACGATCACCGGCTTCTTCTGAACAAGCGCCAGGCCAAGTCCGATGGAAGACGCGAGCCCCATCGTGCCCAGCATGTAGAAATTCGTCGGTTGATCGTCGATGGCGTGCAGTTCTTGGCTCGGGATGCCAATGTTGCAAATGACCAACTGGCCGCGGAGGATCGGGGCAATCTCTTTCAGTACTTCGGAACGGATCATTGGTCGCCGTAGCCTCCCCAGAAATTGGCGTCGGTCAGGATGGCGACCGGCTTGTTGCACATGAAGGTGTAGTCAAGGATCATCGGCAATTCGTCCGCGTCCGCCTGCTTGTGGAAATGGTAGGTCGGGATCTTCATTTCATCCAGCAAGGCCTTGGTATGGACGGCCATTTCGACCTGACAGGCCACCGGTTCACGCAATTCCCCGCGATAGGAAATCAGCATCGGCAGCGGCATCCGGTAGTATTGGATCAGGGTCGCCAGCGTGTTGATCGTCACGCCGATGGCGGTGTTCTGCATGATGATCATCGGTCGCGTGCCGCCCATCCAGGCACCGGCGCAAAGCCCCATGCCCTCGTCTTCCTTGTTGGACGGAATGTGGAAAATGTCCGGGTGCTTGTCGACCTCGTCGATGACGCCAGCCAGCTGTTTGCACGGCACGGTCGTCACAAATCCGATATTTGCGGCAACGAGGTCCTCAGTGATTTTCTTGTCGATACTCATGGGCGCTCCTTCAGGGCACGAGAACGATTTTGGGGGCGGCAACCTTGCCCGCCCGAATGTCTTCGAAGGCGCGGTTGCCGTCGGAAAGCGGCCGCTCCTCCGTCCAATCCAGCGGGCCGAGCGATCCGTCAAAAATCGCGGCCGCCGTGTCGCGGAAATCTTGCTTGGTGTAAGCATAGGTACCGATGAAGGTGACTTCTTGCAGCGTCACCCGGCGCACATCCACGCCACCGGTGCCTTCGCCAAGGCCAATATGCATGATCACACCACCCGGCACGACGGCCGCACAGGCGGTTTCGCGGGTGGCAGCATAGCCAACTCCGTCGATGACCATGTCATAGGCATCCATCTGTTCGACGGAGGCGACGGCATTCTGACCGCAGGTCTCGACGAGAAATTTCCGACGCATGTCGTTCGGCTCGACGATGGTTATGTCCGCCACGCTTTGCGCCGCTGCTGAAAGCGCCGCGCCCAGACCGATCGCACCGCCTCCCAGAACAAGCGTCTTGGGGCTATCGATCCATCCGGCCTCAAGACCAAGCCGGACGGCATGCCAGCCGCAAGCCAGCGGTTCGGCAAGGGCGGCTTTCGCAGGATCGACCCCCTCCGGTACCGGCACGATGTTCTCAGGCACCATGACGAACGCCTCGGCAAACGCTCCTTCGCGTGGCGGCATTGAGATAATCTGACGCGTGCGGCACAGGTTTTCGCGGCCTGACTGACAGGCGCGACAGGTGCCGCATGTTACAAGCGGGTTCACGGTGACACGCTGCCCGTCTTCCAGCGTTCCGCAAGCCTCGTGGCCAAGGATCAACGGGGCAGGGCGCCTTTCGTCATGCCCGAGAAACGCATGCATGTCGGAGCCACAGATGCCAACACGTTCCACTCGGACAAGGTGTTCACCTGCACCGGCGACCGGGTCCGCTGCATCGCGATACTCCATTGCCTTGGGGCCAGTATAGACAAGAGCCTTCATGGCCGCTCAGCCGTCCGCCGAAAGATCGAAATTCACACCCGGAAAGTACTTCGCAAGACGCACATCGGCTGTCCGCGCATGACCTTCCATGCCTTCCAGTCGCGATATCCGCGCCGTTGCCTCTGCAACCGGACGCGATCCTTCGCGCGTCGCACGTTGCCAGGTCACGATCTTCATGAACTTGTGGACGGAAAGACCGCCGGTGTACTTCGCGGCCCCGGAGGTCGGCAGCACGTGGTTCGTACCGCTGGCCTTGTCGCCGAACGCTACCGTCGTTTCCTCGCCAAGGAAGAGCGAACCGTAACAAGTCAGACGGTTGAGCCACCAATCAAGGTCAGCAGCCTGCACCGTCAGATGCTCCGGCGCGTAGGCGTCTGATGTCGCGGCCATTTCTTCGCGGTCGGCGCAAAGGATCACCTCTGCATAATCGCGCCACGCTTTCGTGGCGTTGTCCTTGTTCACTTCCGGCAGGTCGTGGATCAGTCCGGGAACAAGCTCCATCACTTTCTCTGCCAGTGCACGGTCATCCGTCACAAGCCAAACCGGCGAGTTGTAGCCGTGCTCCGCCTGACCGACGAGGTCGGTGGCCACGATTTCGGCATCCGCGTCCTTGTCTGCGAGGATCAGCGAGTCGGTGGGGCCGGCGATCATGTCGATGCCGACCTGCCCGAAGAGGATGCGCTTGGCTTCCGCCACGAACTGGTTGCCCGGGCCGACGAGGATGTTCGCCTTCGGCAGTCCGAACAACCCATAGGTCATCGCGGCCACGCCTTGCACACCACCCATCGCAAGAATGGTGTCTGCCCCGCAAACATGCGCGGCATAGATGATCGCAGGTGCAATACCTTCGCCGGGGCGCGGCGGCGAACAGGCTGTGACGTGGGACACGCCCGCCACTTTCGCCGTCGTTACCGTCATGATCGCGCTCGCCACGTGCGAATAACGACCGCCCGGAACATACGCGCCAGCAGCGGCGACCGGGATTGTCTTTTGTCCGGCGATCAGACCGGGCACGACCTCAAGCTCTGTGTCGATCAGAGTGGCCCGCTGCGCCTCCGCGAAGCGACGCACATTGTCGGCGGCGAAACGGATGTCTTCTTTCAGGCGATCCGGGACGGCTGCGATGGCGGCCGCGATGTCCTCATCCGTCAGAATGACGTTGCCGTCGTAGCCGTCGAATTTCGCGGCATACTCCATCGCTGCGGCGTCACCACGTTCCTCGATATCCGCCAGGATACCCTTGACCGTGGCATGGACATCGGATGCGTCCGATTTTGACGTGAGCGTCGCCTTTTTGAGATACTCTGGCATCCGATTCCTCCTGTTCGGCTGACGTCTTGTAAGCGCTTACATGACGCCTTACAAGGGGATTGAGAAAGGTTTCGGAATGAAAAAGGCGCCCACACTTCAAGATGTCGCGGCGGAAGCCCGGGTTTCCACTGCAACGGTGTCTCGTTGCCTGAACTCGCCCGATGTGGTGAGCGAGGCGACACGCCAGCGGGTCCTCGACGCCGTCAAGGCGCTCGACTATGCGCCCAACTTCGGAGCGCGTGCACTGGTTGCGAAACGCACGCTGACCATCGGGGCCGTCATTCCAACGATGGAGAACGCCATCTTCGCAGAAGGCATCCAGGCGGTTCAGGATGTGCTACAGGCGGAAGGCTACATGTTGCTCGTTTCGTCGTCGGGCTATGACCCCGAAGCGGAGGCGGACGCGGTACATACCCTCGCGGCGCGAGGTGCCGATGGCGTGCTGCTCATCGGTCTCGACCGGGAACCGTCCGTTTACGAATTTCTTGCGACGCAGCAGATTCCGGCCGTGATCGTGTGGACCCACGATCCAAACGGCTCCGTTCCGTCCGTCGGGTTCGACAATTCCGCCGCAATGGTCGAGATGACGCGACATGCCCTCAGCCTCGGCCACAAGAAGATCGGCGTCATCTCTGGCAGGACAGCGGGCAATGACCGCGCGCGGGACCGCGTCCGGGGCGTTCAGACTGCCCTTTCAGAAGCGGGTATCGCGCCCGCAAAAGTCATCGAGACCGACTACGGTATTGCCGAAGGGGGAGCGGCTCTTTCGGCGCTTCTCGCGCAACACCCTGACCTGACCTTGGTGATCTGCGGAAACGATGTGCTCGCGGCCGGCGCGATCCGCGAAGCGCGCGCGATCGGGCGAAACGTGCCGGGCGATCTGTCGATCACGGGCTTTGATGACATCGGGCTGGCAGCGCTGGTCGAGCCGAGCCTGACCACGGTCCGCGTTCCGCACCGGGATATGGGCGAAGCCGCCGCCCGCGCCGTTCTCGCCCTGCTTGCAGGCGAAACGGTTGCAGGGCAGGCGCTCCCGACCGAACTCATGCTGCGGGACAGCCTCGGCCCGGCGGCTTGACTGTCAGCTCTGGTCAACCAGCGACAGGTGGCCGTGCGAACGACCCGGAAACACATTGGACGCTTCGCAGTCGGGCATCTACGCCCGGCGCCGTTCGTCCATCGCGGCCACCTCGGTTTCCCATTCCTCAAATGACCATCCGGCCTCCAATGCGGCTGCCATCTTTTCGGCTTGGCTGAGTGGGATCAAACCACCCACGGGAGGGTCGCGATCAAGGTTCGTCGGAAAGGCATAGCCCTCGGCGGAGGCCGCGATCACGTTGGCAACTGCCCGCCCCGACATGTTCTGCAACACCGGGTACAAGTCCAAGGACATTGCAGACCTGTCCACGCTTTCGATCGACCGCCCGAATGCCGATCCGACCTGCAGCAGATTCGCCATCCGCTGTACATCTTTTGACCGGTTCGTCCCCGCGCCGTGCATCACGGCCGGGTTGAAAAACAAGAGGTCGCCCTTTTCAAGCGGCACCTGCACATGATGTTCCGCGAAATAGGTCTGAAACTCTGGTCTGTGGAACGCCACATAACCCGGCTCATAACGCTGCGAGTAAGGCAGCAACATCGTCGGCCCGCTTTCCAATGGCATGTCACAATGGGCAATCGCGCCCTGCAGTGTCAAACAGGGCGACATCCCATGCGCCTGCACCGGATAAGTCGCCAATTGCTCGGGGTTCATGAAGCCCAGGTGATAGTCACGATGCGGCGTCTGCGCCGCTCCACCCGGGTTCACCCGATTGACTTGCGCCGTCAACTGGTAGCCCCGCCCCAACCACGCGCGCGAAGCCAAGGCAATCGCGTCGCTGGCAAAGTAGGCGGCAAAATTCTCGGGCGCCGCGCGGCAGTGCTTTTCCGCCGCATTCCACACCCGATCATTCGCGCCGGGCTTGGCAAAATGATCACCGCCACCCGAGCCTGCCGCGCGCTCTGTTTCGATGATCTGTTCGAAAATCTCTGTCGCCGCGTCCACGACCGACAGATCCTCCATCCCGCCCTTGATCACGATAATCCTAAATTCCGCAGTTGGCGTTCTGGCAGCATCGGTTAAGCTGTTGTTGTGACGTTGAGAATATCTGTTGGAGGGACTGGATTTGGCTCACCCATTTGGTGTACCCGCTGAGGTTGAACAATCGGATTTGAATGAGGGC
>JAJDZT010000132.1 GCA_022824525.1 Silicimonas sp.
CGGCCGTGTTCCGGGCTTCCGGGTCATTGTCGCCGGCGGCCAGCCAAAGCGGCCGCTACCCGGATGACGGCAGGATGTTCAGCAGCGGGTCGTGTGCAAGGGGGCTGAGCAGCGCCAGCGCATCGCTGAGAGAGAGTTTTCCAGATCGAAGGCGCTGGCGACCTGTGTCGATCAGGCGATGCTGCTCCCACTCTTCGAAAGTTTTGCGAAATCATCGATACAACAGAACAAGGCAGTGATAGAGGTGTTCATGAGGGGAATTCCTATCCGTTGTTTAATATTCACGGATACTAAATCAGGTAACGCCTGATCTGGGAATCCCCTCACCCTCGCTTAAGCAGAATCCGGGTTAGTCTGACTCACGCCAAAGCCTTAGATGGCGGGCGTAGGAGATCCCGGTCAAGTGAGGTGAGTTTCGCTGCGGTGCGCTCTTCGGTGTCACAACCAAAGGGTTCGGCAGGTGATGAACGAGCCCAAGGCGGTCTAGTTCATCGAGGAGAGATTCTGTGCCGTCGTCACAGTCGTTCGAGAACACCAGAATGCGATCCACACCCATCAAGCGTTGCCAGGCCACCCATTCCAGAATGAACGGGCCTTCGTTCTTCATCACTGTGAAGGTCAGAAGGGTGGGGTCGGCCACGGTTTGCTCCGCGCTGCTAGACTGCTCATGGCCAGTCTAGCATTCAGGCCGCGGAAGACCACCACCTGCTGTCCTCGCACGCTCTTGCGAGACTTTCTAAGAGCCGATTAGGGCTGGGACGATCAAGGCGCGTATCGCATCGGCACCTTCGAATTCTCCGTCACGGAGTACTGCGAGAAACCCAAGGAACGCATTGCAAAGTGCAGGATCGTATTTGGGTTCAATGATCAGATCGTAATCTGCGTCGGAATTCCCCTGCGCCCGATAGCTATCGTAGAAGCCCTGCCAGGCTGCATCTGTCGGCGTACCATGCTTGATGGGGTCATGCGTACCTTCGTGCATCGCGGCGAATTGCGCGCCGATGTCTGTGCTAATTGACGCCATAAGTTCCAACTCTTCGTTGGTCATTTCTTTCGGACCAGCGAGGATCAAACGCGCGCAGGCATCCGGATCGTGCCTGAACGCGTCATGCAGCTTGTACTGAACGGACGCTACATCCCGCAAACGTTCGCCGGATGCGAATTTCAGGCTTCCGGCGTGCTTCTTGCGTATTGCCGCGCCAAGAGCGAGCACGTCGCGCGGAAAACGGATCTCTCCGGATTCTCTAAAGGCGGCCTTGGTCAGTTCATCTCGCCAAAAGGCGGCATCCTCGGGGAAGTATTTCTGGACCGCGGCAAATATTGGGGCTGCCGGTGACGCGGCCATGGCTTCGTCGATTTCCGCACCGGTGATTTGTCCTGCTGCGGCACCGCTGACAAAGAGACACAGGAATGCGCTTGCGGCCAGCCCCCTGATCGCAGTTCGAAATGCCATTTTTTGAAACCCTGGTTTGAAAGGCGCGGCCGACTGAAGGCCGCGCTCAGCCTTTAGTGAACGATCTTCTCTTCCTTGACGAACATGTTCGCCCAGGCGCGGTCGATCAGTTCGGGGGACATCTGGTAGGGGATGCCTTCGAACTCACAAATCGCGATCATCTGGTCGATCAGGAAGATCGGCTGATAGTTCGCATAGATGTTGTCGATGGTCGGGTACTTGTTCTTGATCAGATAGACCAAGGTATCCTCATCGAGCGGCATCTTGCGTTTCCGCGCGACCATGGCGAAGATCTTGAGGTAGTCTTCCTGTTCCGGCCCGTCGATCTTGATCTTGAAGAAGATACGGCGAAGCGCCGCTTTGTCGAAGATTTCGTTCGGGTGGAAGTTGGTCGAGAAGATTACAAGCGTGTCGAAGGGCACCTCGAATTTCTCACCCGACTGCAGGGCAAGGATGTCCTTCGCTTCTTCCAGCGGAACGATCCAACGGTTGACCAGCGCCTGTGGCGGTTCTTCCTGACGACCAAGGTCGTCTACGATGAAGATGCCGCCAGTGGACTTGAGCTGCAACGGAGCCTGGTAGGTTCGCGCCGTCGGGTTGTAGACGAGGTCCAGCATGGAAAGTGACAATTCACCACCGGTGATCACAGTCGGGCGTTCGCAGAGAACGTAACGCGTATCAAACCTGTTCGAGGACCGGCGGAGCGAGTTTGGATCATCTTCCTGCGTTTCGGCGGCGGTGTGTACGATCGGGTCGTAAACCGTGATGACCTGGCCCGAATACTCGATAGCGCGGGGGACATAGATCTTGTCACCAAGCGCATCGCGAATACCGTTCGAAATTGATGACTTACCGTTGCCCGGCGGGCCATACATCAGGATCGAGCGACCGGCGGACACAGCAGGCCCGAGATGGTCCAGAAGTTCATCGGGCAAGATCAGGTGGCCCATCGCTCCAAGAAGTTGGTCGCGTGTGACCTGAATGTTTCGGATCGACTGGCGTTTGACCTGTTCTGCGTAGACTTCGAGTGGCACTGGCATCGCGCCGTAGTATTCGGACTGAGCCAGGGCATCCATTGCGCGTGCCTTGCCAGCATCTGTCAGTTCGAAGCCCATCTCGCCGCCCGAGTTTGCGTGCAGCGTACCCGTGGCTTGCAGGAGTTTTTGCTCACGGGCCAAGTCGATCAGTTCTTGCGTGACCGGAATCGGCAGGCACATTGCATTCGACAGATCGCCGCAGGAATCGAGGTTCATCCGAAACATCGTTTTCAGTAGGATGTCCCGCATCATGACGATGCCGAGCTTCATACCTTCGAGCGAGCGAGGCGCTGGCGGCGCGATGACATTCGAAGTTTCCATATTCATGGGCTAAACCCTGCCTTTAGCAATAGAATTTCGTGACGTGCCCCGCCGTTGCCCGATTTTGAACAATAACCCTTGGCACACCTGTTCGAAGTGAAAGATGCCGGTTTATTGTGGCCAAATAATGGAAAAAGGATGAGGAATGAGCAGGACTGAACCGTTTCTTTTAGCGGGTCTTCTGGCTTTGTTCGTGCTGGCTTACGGTGCGCTCCCTTGGCTGGCAGGTGGGCTTTTTCTCGATGCTCATGAAGGTGACACGTATCATCTATTGGACGTGCTGGCGCGCATGGCGGACGGTGAGGTTCCACATTTGGATTTCGTCACCCCGCTTGGCGCCTTGGCTTTTTGGCCACTAAACAGTTTCATCGAGGCCGGACACTCTGCTGGCGCTGCTTTCATCCTGTCGCAACTGAGTGTTGCGATCGTTCTCTTGCCATTCGTCGTTTATGCAGCCTCAACAAGGTTGCGACGAGCGCTCGGGCTCTACTTTGGATGCGTCACATTGGGGCTGGTGCTTGTTCTAAGCTATGGGACAGCCACGTCGGGTGTCGGTGTTTCCATGCACTACAACCGCTGGGCGTGGGCTATTTCATTCGTGATGCTGCTTCTTGCGATTGTTCCGTCGCGCAGCGCAGCACGGCCGATCTTCGAAGGAGGGGTTATCGGCCTTCTGGCCTCAGCACTTTTGTTGTTGAAGATCACATACTTCGTAACTCTCGGACCGGTCGCGGCGATTGCATTGGCGCGCATGCACGGAACGCGTGGCCTTGTGAGTGCAATGCTCGTTGGAATGGCCGTCGTCGTGGCCGTCGCGGTCCTACATGGACCTGGGTTTTGGATTGCCTATTTCAATGATCTGAGACTGGTCGCCGGAACAGAGTATCGTCCCAATCTCGGAACCTCATTCGGTAGTATCGTTGCCAGTCCGAGTTACATAGGTGCAACCATCATCGGGATCGCGGCAGCGATGATGATGCGGCAAGTTGTTCCTGAAGCTGTTGGTCTGGCAATCCTGCTTATGATCCCTGGATTTCTATACATTTCGTACCAGAATTTTGGCAACGATCCCCAATGGTTGCTCTTTCTGCCCGTGTTGTTGCTCGCTCTTCGCGCTCCGCCTGACGGTGGAGAGTTTTTTGGTGCCGACCTGCGAACGGCCATGGCAGCCGCTGCAATCGCCGGGTTCGCAACCTTCTTTCCATCCCTATTCAACATGGCAATGACGCCGTTGGCGCATTTGAGTTTCGACAAGTCGCGTTTCTTGCCCATGATTCCCGAAGGTGCCGGGCATCAGGATATCTTTGTGCGCAGAGACCGTGCTTTCATGACTACGGCTCAGATCTATCGCGATCAGGAGCCTGGAGCCTGGGCCCGATTCAGTTCCGAACTGGGGCGTGCGACGCCTCCGGAACTGGCGGGTGTTTCATTTCCACATTGTCAGTGGCTGGCGGGGAGTCGTGCCTTGCTTGAAACATTGGGCAACGATCTCCGTGCATTTGGTGTGCCGGAAGGAAGTACTCTTTTCACGACCGATTTGCTTGCGGCCTATAGGTTTTTTGCCCCGGTCAAACCTGCAAAGGGAAGTGCGCCTTGGTATTATGGAGGGCTTACTGGTCTTGAGAACACAGAGTTCGTGATGGTGCCCAAATGCGCCTTTACCGCAGGTGTTCGTGATCTCATGATCCGTGAACTCGCGGCGTCGGACTTGAAGTTGACGTTGGTCAGAAACAACGACCTCTTGGCGCTCTACCGGGTCGACTAAGCCGGATGAAGGTCTGGGTAGTTCAGGCGTAGGACAGGGCCATCAAAAGGTATACGAGTAGGGCAGGGGCCAAACCAAAGCCGAACGGGAAGTCCCGTTTTCTGAACGGCTGATCGGCCTTTCTCGTCATACTCTCCCAATGCGAGAGCCGTTTCTTGATTGCGGGCGTGTATCTGAGGATGCTGTGAAACACCAATGCGGCAAAGGTTGTCCCGGCCAAGATGAATAGAAACAAGCCCAAGTCCGCATAGGCGACGAACGGGGCCATGGCAGCCGAAAACTTTGCGTCTCCTGCTCCCAGTCCCGCAAAACTTGCCAAGATGAAACCTATGACAAGGACGACGCCGAAATGAGCGTAGCGCCAAAGATACTCATTAAAGGGAAGTGCTACGAGGCCGATCACCACGAAGACAACAAGCAAGGCGATGACGGCCTTGTTAGGTATCTTCATGGTGGTGAAGTCGCTCCAGATAACCCAAAGCGCAATCGGTGTGACGAAAGGCAGAAACCAGGCTGCCGTGGTCCAGTCAGTCGCCATTAAGTTTTTCGGTCCTTATCCGCTTGTGCCGACGCTATTGCCGTTCTCAAGCGCTTCAAGGCTGCGAACAGCTGCGTCGAAATACTGCGGATGCGTGTCGATTGCTTCGGCCAACAGTGCTTTGCCCGTGTTCACGTCACCTTGTTTGATGGCCGAGAGCGCAGCGGTATGGATAAGTTGGGCGCGCTCGATCTGGGTCATTGGTATGACCGGCAACTCGTATTTCCGCTGAGCAGCGCGTGCCAGAACCAGATTATTCTTCGCCGTGAACATGTTGTTGTCGTAGGAAAGTGCCTCCGAAAACAGCTTCTCTGCCCCGGCGAAATCGCCGCGTGTTAGCTTGGAGAAGCCCCAGTTGTTCAGGGTGCCCGACGGTGTGGTCGTCAGCCCAACGGCGATCTCGTAGAAGCTGTCTGCCTTCTTCCACTCTTTGTTGCTGTCGGCAATCATCGCTTCAAGCCGATAGCGCTTGAATGTCTCATGAGTGGGAGGCACTCGATCCAGCGTAGCCTCTGCGTCGTCCCAGCGGTTCGCGCGGATCAGTGCATCGGCGTAGTCGACCTGATCTTCGCTTGTCGCGCCCGGCATGGCCACGACCTGCTTCCAAGCTGCTGCGGCTTCTGTCGGTTTCTTCGCTCGAACCAGCGATTTCGCGAGGCCGCGCCGCAGATCAATGCGATCGGGGTTCTGCGCGATAGTTCTTTTGAAGTATGTGACCGCTTCGTTCGGGTCAGCAACCTGAAGCATGACTTCGTTCAGATTGGTTTCGTCAATCACATTGACGTCTTTCAATGCCTGTTCGACTTCGGCATCGGTTGCACCACCTCCGCCACAAGCGGAAAGGATGAAAATACTTCCAAAACAAACGGTTATTAGGCCTGCGTTTCGCATCATCTGCGTCCCTTACTGCTCAAATCCGTCTTGGTCGCCCTTTTTATGCAGGGTCTTCCGGTGTTTCAAGGATCTGGAAAACGCCAGGCCCCCGTCGTACCAGACGGAATTCTTCCGGCTCAGAATACGTTGGATCTTCGCGTTTTGCGAGGGCCAAGCGTAGGTTTTCGCGGATTTCTGCACTTTGGCCACTGTCCAACGCAAAAGCGAGCTGGAAAACCCGACTGGCCTCCCCGTACTTGCCTTGTTCCATCAGGACAACGCCCAGATTGTTCCATGCAGGAGGAAATGTCTCGTCGAGTTCGGTAGCGCGGCGCAGGATTTGCTCGGCTTGCCCAAGCCGCCCAAGCTGTAGGTTGGCAGAGCCGATTGCCGAAAGCACATCAACGTTGATGCCCTGCTCAAATGCGGCCCTGTGATATGCTTCGAGTGCGAGCTCGTACTCGCCCGCCTTCATCAAACGATGACCGACCGTCAGCCCATCCACGGAGGCTTCACCCCGGGCAACACCTTGCGGCGCGAAGGCGCCGCCTTCCAATGGGCGAAGGCCGCCCGTGTTGCAGGCGGCCAGAGCCGTAAGTGCCAGCGCTGCCAGCGTTCGCGATCTGAGTTGCATGAGCCCCTGTCAGAAGTTCATCGATCCCAGTGTCTCTGCGATTTCATAGATCGACGGACCGATCAAGATGATCAACAGCGGAGGCACCGTGAGCATCATTGTGGCGAGGGTCATCTTGGTGGGCAAGGTGTTTGCTTTTTCTTCGGCGCGCATGATGCGTTTATCACGCATTTCCGAGGAGAAGACGCGGAGTGCTTCAGAGATCGATGTACCGAAACTTGCCGACTGGATCAGAACGGTCACGAAGCTAGCCACGTCGGCGACACCCGCGCGCTCAGACATGTCGCGAAGCACGCTGGTCTTGTCCTTACCGGCCTTCATTTCGTTGGCAACCATCTCATATTCTTCGGAGAGGGCAGGGTAGCCTGCCTTGATTTCCTTCGAGACGCGGATGATCGCCTGGTCAAGTGATTGGCCGGCTTCCACGCAGACGAGCATCATGTCGAGGCTGTCGGGAAACCCGTTGGTGATTTCTTCCTGACGTTTCTCACGGCGCTTTGTCACCCAGTACTTGGGCAGCATGTAGCCGACGACACCCGGGATAAGGACAGAGCCGAGCAAAACCTGGATCGAGGGATCACCCGTGGCGCTGGCAAAGATCGCGTAGGCCGCGCCGAAGATAAGGAAGATAATTCCCAGTACAAACTGCAAGAAGTGATAGGTCCGAACCGCGTCCTTGGAACGGTATCCGGCCTGCAGGAGTTTCAGGCGGGTGTCCGAGTACGCTTTCGCATCCTGTGGTTCGAGGAAGCTCGAATACTTGTCCAGCTTGTTGATTTTGCGACCGCCCCGGCGGAGGCGCGGGCCGTCGCCTTCGTCGCGTGTCCCGCGCTGGGCGTCGTTCTTGAGCTGCGCGAACGGGTCTTTCTCTTTCTTGAGCAGGACCGGAAGCGTCAACAGCACGAGGAACATGCCAAGCACGCCGATGATCAGCAGCGGCCCGAGGTCACCGAAGTTGTCGGTCAGCCAGGTATTGGCTGCATTAAAGAGGTTGGTGATGGTTTCCATAGCCTCAGACCTTGATGTTCACGAGCGAGCGCATGACGAAGATGTTGGCGACCAAGAAGGCTGCCACAACAAGACAGGCCGGGATGAAGTAGGCCGTCTCTTTCACGTCGTCGTAGTAGTTGGGTTGGATGACGTTGATCATGATCAGCGCGACGATTGGGAAGCCTGATAGGAACATACCCGACCATTTGGCTTCCGCTGTAATCGCTCGAACGCGGCGGAACAGCTTGAACCGTGACCGCACAACCTTGGCGAGACCATCAAGGATCTCTGCAAGGTTACCACCGGATGTTTGCTGGATCGTAACGGCAACAGCAAGGAAGCGGAGGTCTTGCAGGTCAATTCGTTCAGCCATGTGCTTGAGAGCGTCGCCCACGTCACGACCGTACGCTGCTTCGTCCGAGATCACACCCATTTCCGTGCCAAGCGGATCCGGAACTTCCTTTGCAACAATCTGAAGCGCGGATGCGAATGGGTGGCCGACGCGAAGCGAGCGGACCATGAGTTCTACTGCTTCCGGCAATTGCTCTTCGATCATCCCGATACGTTTCTTGGCGGTGTTGTTCACCCAAACGAAGACCGCGCCAACACCCATCAGGATGGAAAGAACAAGTCGGATGATAAGACCCGCGCCGGTTCCGAAAGTCAGAAGGACGAAAGCCACTACCGAAAGCACGCCCATCACCATGATCAGCTGGCCCGGCGTAAAGGCGATATTTGCCTTCTGTGCCTTGTCGGCCAGGATCGCGTAAAGCGGAATTGAGCGCGAGCTCATATGCTGGGACATTTCCTTTCGGAGCTGTTCCAGCACCTGTTCGCGACCTGCGCCTTTCTCGAGCATTTCGAGGCGACGGTTGACGCGATTGTTGAGCGAGATCGATTTTCCGAAGACAGTCAGGTAGATGCCCTGAACAAGGGCAAGGACCGCAATGAAGATCAGGCCGTAAATCAGCGGTTCTGCGGAGATTACCATATTGCGTTACTCCGCAGCGAAGGGTTCGAAGATCGCCGACGGGAGGTCGTAGCCCCACATCTTGAAGCGTTCGGAATAGTGGCTGCGCACACCGGTTGCGGTGAAGTGGCCGATGATCTTGTTGTCGGGCGTGAGGCCGACGCGCTGATAGCGGAAGACCTCCTGCATGGAGATCACCTCACCTTCCATGCCGGTCACTTCCGTGATCGAGACCATGCGGCGCGAGCCGTCCTGCAGACGCGAGGCCTGCACGATCAGGTTCACAGCGGACGAGATCTGCGAGCGGGTCGCCTTGATCGGCATTTCGATGCCCGCCATCGCGATCATGTTTTCCAGACGCGACACACCATCCCGCGCGGAGTTGGCGTGGATCGTGGTCATCGAGCCGTCGTGGCCGGTGTTCATGGCTTGGAGCATGTCGATCACTTCTTCGCCACGCGTCTCACCCACGATGATGCGGTCGGGACGCATACGAAGCGCGTTTCGCAGACAGTCACGCTGAGTGACGGCGCCCTTGCCTTCGACGTTGGGCGGACGGCTTTCCATCCGGCCCACATGGGTCTGCTGAAGCTGAAGTTCCGCCGTATCCTCGATCGTCAGGATGCGTTCATCGTTGTCGATGAAGCTCGACAGTGCGTTGAGCGTTGTCGTTTTACCCGAACCGGTACCGCCGGAGACGATGACATTGAGGCGGGTGGCGACGGCGGCCTGAAGATAGGCGGCCATTTCTTCCGTGAAGGCGCCAAAATTGACGAGGTCGTCAATCGAGAGCTTTTCCTTCTTGAACTTACGAATGGAGACGAGTGAACCGTCCACCGCAATTGGCGGAACCATTGCGTTGAAACGAGAACCGTCTGCAAGACGGGCGTCGACGTAAGGGTTCGATTCATCGACGCGACGACCCACGGCAGAAACGATCTTATCGATGATGCGGAGAAGGTGCTTTTCGTCCTTGAACGCAGTGTCGGTGAGTTCAAGCTTACCAGCGCGTTCGACGAAGACCTGCTGTGGGCCGTTCACCAGAATATCGTTGACGGTGTCGTCTTTCAGAAGCGGCTCAAGCGGGCCAAGGCCGGTCACTTCGTCGTAAAGGTCCTGGTTGAGCGTCTGGCGTTCTTCGCGGTTCAGCACGACACCCATGTTGTCGAGCGCTTCGCCGGAGATGGCGACGATTTCTGCGCGAAGGTCGCTTTCTGATGCGTTCTCAAGCGCGGACAGGTTCAGGTTGTCCAGCAGTTCCTTGTGAAGCTCGAGCTTGATTTCGCCTAAGCGTTCTTTCCGCTTGCGTTCCTTGTCGGCGGCCTGAGCTTGTGCCGGGCTGCGGCTTACGTTGCGACGCTTTACCTCGACAGCGGTGCTTTGTGGGGCTGGAGCTGAGGCAACGCGGCTTGTTTCCCGTCCACCAGGTACCGACTTCAAATCCGGCGAACCCTGTTCACCCTTTTTGTATTTAGAAAACAAAGTAATGCTCCTTCGTCACTTAGGCGCCTTCGTGGGCCGCAACGTTGGTTTCATGGATGGAAGCAGCGAGCTTCTGGATTTCCTTGCGAAGTGGGTTTTTCGCCGCGACGTCCGAAAGCGGGACGCCGTGATCGTTCGATTGAACGACCTGCTTCCCGCCATCCGGCATCAAGACTTCGATTTTGATGTCGAGGCTTTCCGCCATCCGTTTGATACGGGCCTTGCCGTTCAGATCGGTAAAACCAGGGGCGCGGTTCAGCACATAGCGCAGCTTTTCGTAAGGGAGCTCTTCACCTTTGAGTGCGCGGATCACGCGTAGCGTGTTCTGCGCGGACCGCATATCAAGTTCCGTCATCGCAAAGTAGACGTGTGCCTCAGTAAGCACCGTCTCTGTCCACTGGACAAAGGTTCGAGGCATGTCGATGATGACATAGTCGAAGTTCGTCTTGGCAATTTCGATGATCTTCTTGATGTCTTTCTGTTCGACCATGTCCAGCGGGATGAGTTCGCTCGGTGCCGTAAGAATATGCAACTTGTCTTGGAAGGTCAGAAGAGCTTGCATGAAGCTATCGCTGTCCATCGTATCCGTATCTTGCAGCAGTTCGAAAACGGCCTCACGGCGCGGCAGGTCCAGATATGTCGATGCCGATCCAAACTGGAGGTCGAGGTCCAGCAGGCAGACGCGCAGGCTGTCATCGCCTTCGTCGATATTGGCCAGTTCCCAAGCCAAGTTCACAGCAAATGTTGTGGCACCTGTTCCGCCGGCAAGACCATGCACCGGGATAACGACGCCATCGCGGTCGCCGGTCGCTTTCAGGTTGCTTGCGATGTTTGCGGCGACCATTTCCGCCTGCGCCGCTTTCTCACGCATCCGGTTGATCGCGTCATGCAGTGCGCCGTCGGGTAGGGGGTAGGGGACAAATTCCTCAGCGCCGAACTTGAGCAACTTGTGCAGCACGATCGGGCTAACCTCTTCCGCAATCACCAGAACCTTGATCTTCTGACTGTGGGCGCGGCGGACGACATCGGTGATCAGGTCAATCTCGCGTTCGTCTTCCTGATCGATTGCGAGAGCGACAAATTCGAGGTGGTCGGCCTCCGGTTGATCGAAAAAGACTGCGGCGTCTTCAAGCGACAGGTCGCCCCAGTTCTCGCCGCACTCGTTCTCCATGTCCTCAATGAGAAGATCGAAGTTCTGCACATCCCGACTAATCGTACATGCGACGATCGGTGCCGGTTCGTCCTGCAATGCCGCGTTGCTACTCATATCCCTCACGTCCTTCCGTTCTGGGCCCCATTTCGAACGGGGGTCTCTCAGAGCGAAGACCGCAGTACGGCGCACTTCACCCTAATGATGACCAGTGACGGGCAATATTGGCGACATTGAGGCTAAAAGATCGTAATTATTCGGTATTCAACAACGATCCGAAAAACGAAAAAGGGCGGCTCGATGAGCCGCCCTTTCTTTAGATTTCTTAGGCTTAGGAGGCGCCGCCGCTCTGGATGGCTGCAAGGCCACCGCCAAGCGGGGAAGGTGCCGTGGCAGAGCGGACATACTCGCCCCAGATCACGCGGGCGTATTTGCCGTTCAATTCGCCCGAGCACATAACCTTACCCTGACGATAGCGCGGCGCGCCCTTGGCATCGGTTCCGTCGATGGCAACCACAGGGTCAGGAACAATGTAGCCCTTAGCCTGGCCGGTGCACATCTGTGCCAGCATGTTGTTCATCGTCGGGTTGCCGAACCCGCCTTCGTCCAACTTCGAACCGGCTTCCTGGTTCCAGCTGTCGCCGCAGGCTGTGAGGGCAAGAAGCCCGAAGCCCATGATGATGTTTGTCTTGAAGCTCATGGGTCTCACTCCATCACGTAGCCATAGGAGCCGCCGAAGTCCTGCTTGGCCACTTCGGCCGCAGCACCCGAAGAAGGGGCACCAGCAGGGCGGGCGACTGTGCCGAAGAGGAACAGTTCGCTCTCGGTCGGCGGACGAATGCGATCGGTTGGCAGGGCAAGAGCCTCACCACTGACCGGCGTGACCAGATGCGGCGTGATGATAACCACCAGTTCCGATTGATCGCGCTGATAGTTCGCGCTGCGGAACAGGGCTCCGAGGATCGGAACATCACCCAACCACGGCACCTGCGTTGCGGCATCAGAGAAGTCGTCCTGAAGGAGACCCGCGATCGCAAAGCTCTGACCATCCATCATTTCGACAGTGGTCTGCGCCTCGCGGCGGCTGAATGCGTTCACGCTCACGACGTTCGATGTCACGGTAACCGAGTCATCGATGGCCGAGACTGCTGCGTTCAGTTCCAGGTTGATCTTGCCGCCGTCGATGACGCGCGGAATGAAGTTCAACTGAATACCAAACGGACGATACTCAATGGTGATGCCGTCGTTGTCGCTGACCGGTATCGGATACTCACCACCAGCAAGGAAGCTGGCTTCCTGACCGGAAAGTGCGACTAGGTTCGGTTCTGCGAGTGTCCGCACGAGGTTCTTCGATTCAAGCGCTTCGAGAAGCACGTTGAAGGCCACGCCACCAGCTTCGAAACCGAAGTTTACTGCACCGCCGCCGAAGCCTTGGGTGAAGTTCTGGATTGTGGAGCCGAAGCCACCTGGCTGAAGGTTGCCAAGCCCGCTGGCGCCGTCGAAGGACGGTGTTGCGGAGTCATCTACGAATGTAACACCAGCGTTCAGCGACTTGATGACGCTCCGCTGCACCTCAGCAAACCGCACTTTCAGCATAACCTGCTGAGTGCCGCCGACATGCATCAGGTTCGAAACCCGATCCGGTGCATATCGCGCAGCAAGATCAAGTGCCCGGTCAAGTTTCTCGATCGAGGAGACCATGCCGGAAAGAACGATGCCGTCATTTGCGGTACAAACTTCGATCGCTTCGCCCGGAAGAATTTGACGAAGCCGCTCTTTGAACTCGGCCACGTCCGGGGTCACCTGCACCTCAACGTTGGTGATCAGGCGCCCATCTGGGCCCAAAAGCGTCAGCGTCGTGCGACCAGGTGCTTTACCAAGCACATAGATCGTCCGGTCCGATAGTGTGGAGATATCAGCAATGCCGGGATTGGCGATGCTGAGTTCAGCAAAAGGATTTTCAGCTTCGACGACGACAGCGCGGTTCATTGGAACCTGAAGCGCGGTCGAGACTTCCCCCTGCATAATAGTTAGCGACTGGGCCCCAGCTTGGGGAACAGACGCAGCTGTGACGGCCAGCCCAACGAGCGCCGCCCTGATAACTTTGTCAAAAGTCATGTGACCTGCCTTTCCGATCACGCCTCAGTTGTCCGGGTGTTAACCCTTGTGTGCGCGACGATGGGCTAATGTTGAAAATTTTTCAACAATCAACCACTTGAAAGGGCATTTTTATGTGGGGCGGGCGCAACACATTCGCAGGGCTTGTGATCAAAAGGAAACGCGCCACCGAATATGGTGGCGCGTCTCAGAACTGCCGTTTCGGCCGAATGTTCAGTTTGTGCAAGGGATCTCGATGGAGATGATCTCTTCGCCCTGGCGGCGACGCACAAAACACTTTTTGCGTTGCTGAACCTGCTTGCGCTCAATGCCCAGAAGGCCGCTCGTATTGATCGAAACTGTACCAGATACGATTTCGTCTTCGGCACCGACCAGTGACAGGGAAAGACGCCCCGTTGCCTGTGCCTGCGCTAGCTTGGCGACTTCGGTAGGGTTCACCTCAACCGTAACCGTTCGGGCCACGACGGGATTATTGTTGTCTTCATCCGCGGACTGGTTGATCGCGATCAACCGCACGTTCGCGTGGATCAACTGCGTGATATTGCCGTTGCCAAGGTTACCCGTCCAGTAGACGTCGACACGGTCGCCCGGGCGTAGGAAGCCGGACACACCGCTTGCGACGTCTGTCTTGATCGTGAAAGCACGCATGCCAGCGCTCAGACGCGAGGAAACACCGGCGTCTTCGCCTGGATCGGTCACCTTCACGCGCATGATGGCTTCCATCGGCTCCATCGTGCGCAGAACAGATCGCAGTTCTTCCTCACCTTCGGGAAACAGCTCTTCCGCGCTTGTGAAGGAGCCCTTCGGCACCGCTGCTGTCGGCCATTTTACAACGCTGACGTCGGCCATGCGCAGGCGCTGACCGTAGCGCATCTGTTTGTTTACGACCAATACGTTCGACGTCGGCACGATCGCAGCCTTTGCTGCTTCAGCTTCTGCAAGTTGTGCTTGCTGCTGCGAAAAGAAATCGCGCGCCATGTACACCGCTGCGCCTGCAAGGCCAATGCCAAGAAGCAAAACGAGTCCAAACACCAATCTCATCACATGTCCTCTCTGGTTCCGACAAGGGCGCCGCCGGACTGCCCCCATAATCCATATTTTCTGAAAGAACTGTTTCGCAGGATTGTGGCGAAAGCGTGGACGAATTCAGGATTCACCACGGAATGTTGGTACTTACCCGTTTATGCCCGAGAAATCGAGTTCTGTGACTTGTGCCGCCACGGCTAATTTTTTCTCTGCGGGTTTTGACGCGGTGTTTGACGTGCCGGCACGTCATCCGGGTTCGGGTTCGGCTTTTTCGGCAGTGATTGCGTGATCCCGTTTCGGCTTTGCCCGCCCTGTTGCTGATTGCAAACA
>JAJDZT010000150.1 GCA_022824525.1 Silicimonas sp.
AATGGTCGCGAAAGGGGAAGGTCGCCGCCGCCAGCTGAACCACGCAAGACAAGCGGAAAAAACGCCTTCCGGTGAAGGACCTTCCACGTCCCGTTAAGTCAACAGCGCCGATTCCTTAAGTCAATGCCATTGCGCCGCCGACGGACGCAGCGTCACCGAAGTGCCCCAGGGCGAGGCGATCAAGACGCGCGCAATCCGGGCCATTGCCCGACGATCGCTCAAACCGGACAGCCATTTGTCAAAGACGCTGCTTCGCATCACGTCCATCATGTGATAACTATAGTTATCATCGATACGAATGTCAACAAGGAAACATGCGCTCGCGCTAAGGAAGGTCGCCTTTCTTCACGATGAAGTTGCTGGACAGGTGCGGACGAAGGCAGGCAGCACCTGGAAGCGTTTGCCGGTCGAGGAAAGTCCAGCGCTTCGGTCGGGTCCCATGCGCCGCCGTCGACAAAACCAAGTCAAAGGCGATGCCTAGGCAGACTGTCAACACCTCCGAGCCCGTGGAATCCCGACCCTGGAGGCGATCCCGCTGACGCTCACGCCCGACCCTAACGCTGCTTCCTGTCGCTCGCCTGCCAGCGGGTCGCGACCGTCATCGTCCTCGCTGGCGGTCCACTCGTCATGTGGGCAGCGCCCGATCCCACGTCGTTTCGCGCCAATCTTGCCGCCTCCCGCATGATCCTCGTCGGTCGTCCGCTCCGCCAGACCCTTCGATTCCAGCGCTGCGGTCGCTTGCCCCCATGGTATGGGCTGGAAGATCCGATACCATTCATGGCAAATCGCCGCAAATCTCGAAGGGCAAGCGACCACGCGCAGATGATCCGCGACTTCTCGATCCGGCGAGATCTCATGCAGATCGGCAAGGACATTACGGAAAAGGCCGCGAGCGTGGACGTTTCGACGGATCCCGCGAAACAGATATCGGAGGCCGAGCAAGCCCTCTGCGAAGTGGCCGAGTCGGGCCGGTTCTCGACGGGTTCCAGTCCTTCCTGCCGCCGTAGAGTCCGGACCTGAACCTGATCAAGCAAGCGATTGCCAAGATCAAGCACTGGCCCCGGAACGCCGCCGCCCGGTCCCGGGACGCGCTCTAGCCGCCCCTCTCCCAGTAGGGCGTCGAACGCGCTTCCGGCAGTCCGGTCGTCTCTGCATGGGAGAACCGCCGCTTGCCGATCCGCGTGATCCGGAACCGCCCGCCGCAATGCGGATCCGGGCAGGCGACCTCGGCGTCCGTTGACATCCAGTCGTTCGGGTCGGTTTCACGCTGCTTGGCAGGCAAGAGCGGCAGCACCGCTGCGAGCGCATACATCGATATCTTCTGCCCTTTGGCGAAGACAAGGTTCTCTCCCTCGACGGTGAAGAATTCGCCTTCGATGTGTCGGCAGACCGGCTGCCGGCCATCCAGAACGACCTCGACCTTCAGGTCATGGAGAGTGAATTCGTCATCGTGCTCCAAACTGGAATACCCCCTCATTGAGTCTTGCCGGAATTCCCGGAAGAGCCCCCGGCATCCTGAAGTTGAACACCTGGTGTCGGCAGAATTCAATTGGGCAGGGCAGATTTCCGCTGTGCCGATCATGCTTCAGAGATCCATGACGCACGGCTGCCGCCGACCGTCATTCTAGGAACTCGGTCGCAATTCCGGGTAGCCGCAGCCCGGAAACGGTCGCTCGAAACGCTCATCTGGACATCCGGGACGCGCGCGACACTTTGCGGTCTGGGCTCGCACCGAATGCTCTCCGTGCCGTCGCGCGATCTTTAAGGCTGGAATGCTCCGCCTCCCAACCGATCATGCTGGATGACCGGTAAACCGCGTTCGATCAGTGCTGGGTCAATTGGCTGAGCCGGTTACGATCGTGCGGCGCCGTGTAGTCCACATCCGGCCCCATCGGAACGATCCTGGTCGGGTTTATCTTTCCGTGGCTGCCGTAGTAGTGTTTCTTGATGTGCAGCATGTCCACCGTCTCTGCGACGCCTGGATGCTGGTAGAGATCCCGGACATATCCGGATAGATTGGGATAGTCCGCGATCCTGCGAAGATTGCATTTGAAGTGTCCGAAATAGACGGGATCGAAACGGACAAGCGTGGGGAACAGGCGCCAGTCCGCTTCCGTCACCGCGCTGCCCGTGATGTATCTTTGCGAGCCAAGCCGGCCTTCCAGCCAGTCAAGCGTCTCGAAGAGGGGAACGACCGCCTCCTCGTAGGCGTCCTGCGTCGTCGCAAAGCCGGCCTTGTAGACACCGTTGTTGACCGTGCTGTAGATTCGGTCGTTGATCTCGTCGATTTCGGACCTGAGGGCCTCCGGAAAGTAGTCTCCGGGCCGCGCGCCGACCTCGTCGAAGGCCGAATTGAACATCCGGATGATCTCGGAGGACTCGTTGGAAGCGATGGTCCCTGCCTCCTTGTCCCAAAGTGCAGGCACGGTCACGCGCCCCGAATAACCTGGGTCTGCTGTCGTATAGACTTCATGCAGAAAGGTGGCGCCGTTGACGGTGTCGGGGGTCGATCCGTCTTCAGGCGTGAAAGTCCAGCCTTGGTCGCCCATGAACCAGTGCACGATCGAAACCGAGATTATGTTCTCTAGGCCCTTCAACGCCCGGAAGATGAGCGTCCGATGCGCCCAGGGGCAGGCAAGTGACACGTACAGGTGATAACGCCCGGACTCGGCCTTGAACCCGCCCTCGCCACTCGGACCGGCGGACCCGTCCACCGTGATCCAATTGCGAAACTGGGAGTCCTTTCGGACGAAGCGGCCCTCGCTCGCCCCGGTGTCGTACCACTGATCAACCCACTTTCCTTCCTGCAGCAATCCCATGCTCGCGCTCCCTTGGCTTCAAGGGCCGTGTGCCTGCATTTGGAAGCTTCTTCAAGGTTGTCGGACAAGTCGCAGGTCAAGCGGACTCGGTTTCGCGTGGGGCAGGCCGGTGGTTCAAATGTGTTCGCTTCCGGCGGAATTCGAGACAGACACTCCCGTCGGAGTCACGGCATCAGACGTGTGGCCTCCCGTTGTGCCGTCGGCGGAAGGAACGCCAACGGACATTTGGACCGCATTTCCTTTGCCAACACGGAATCTGCAAAAGAACGTCGATGGAACGACAGTGCCGATCACACGTGGTGCATGGCAGAAATGGCGCAGCGGCATTTTTGGCACGCCACCCGTGACATGGGTGTAGCTCCCCAAAACCTGCCGTCATCGCTTTCCATTCCACGGTGCCGAGAATACCTTCGCATGCATGCGTTGAGCGCATCAAAAATCTTGGGAAGACATGGCATGGCGGCAGTGGATTTCGTGATTGCGGGTGCGGGCCACAACAGCCTGGTGACCGCGTGCTATCTGGCAAAGGCCGGATATTCATGCGTGGTTCTTGATGCGCGTCCGATTCCAGGAGGGGGTTGCGCCACCGAAGACATCCTGGGACCGGGGTACGGGATCGACACCTGCTCGACAGGACATACGTTGATTCTGCAGAACCCGCTCATCCGGCTCGATGAGCTCGGTTTGGTAGGCAAGTACGGACTTTCCTACCTTCACCCGGATCCCGTAGCCCATGTCGCGCTGCCCGACGGCGAGCAGATCACGATGTGGCTCGACCTGGATGCGAGCGTTTCGGAGATTGCCAGGTATTCGCAGGAAGATGCTGAAAGCTACGCGCGATTGATCAGCGAATTCGACGAGCTTCGCCCGCTTCTCGGAGCGGCACGGTCCGGTCCGATAGGCATGGCTCCCTCGATGAAGGAACTGCTTCGCGACCATCCGCGCGGCGGAATTTGGATGCGGCGCATGGCCATGAGCGCGCGAGACGTGATTCTGCGCGAATTCACGAGCCCGCACGTGCGGGCTTTCATGGGATGGATGGCGTTTCAGACGGCGGTCCCGATCGACCAGGCGGGCACCGGACTTCTTCCGTATCAAATCACGGCGCCCCGGCAAGCAAAGAGCTGGTCGATTCCGAAAGGGGGATCAGGCCGACTTACAGATGCGTTGGTGGGGTTCCTTTCCGGCCACGGGGCCGAGTTTCACTTCGAAGCCCGGGTAGAGAGCTTGATTCTGGACGGAAACCGATGCGTCGGGGTTCGAACGCGAGAAGGGCAGGAGTTTCGGTGCCGCAGGGGGGTAGTGTCCACAATCCATGTGAAGCACCTCATCGAAATGGCGCACAAGGACGCTTGGGGCGAAGACTTCCTTTTTGGCGTGGATACCTACAACGTCGGCGTGCCGTTCTTTGCCACCTATCTTGCGACTTCCACGCCTCCCGTATTCGAAACCGGGAACGGGCCACGAAGCGCTGTCTCGGCGGGATATGCCGGCTGGATCGAGAATCTCGTGCAATCCGGTCGCGACATCTATGACGGTCGAATGTCGGATGACGTGGCGTGGCTGCTGGTGGCGACGCCGACGCTCGTGGACCCAAGCCGCGCTCCGGATGGTCATCACACCGTCAAGTTTCTCACCCATGTGGTCCATGACCTTCCGGACACCGGACCGTCTGGCTGGGAAGCGAGCAAGGAGGCTTTTGCCGAACGCCTGATCGAATCCGTACGGCGATTTTGCCCCGGCTTCACCGATGACGTGATCCTTGCCCGAAACACCAAGTCGCCCGTGGACATCGAGGCGCTGAATCCGCACATGATACAGGGGGCGGCCCACGGTGGTGACCGGTCAATCAGCTTTGCCGGAGAGCAGCGCCCCGTTCCGGGCTGGGCACAGCACCGGATGCCGATTCCTGGGCTCTACCAGACCGGAGGAACGACCCATCCCGGAGGCTCCATCACCGGCTATCCAGGGCGTAACGCAGCCATGGTTATGCTGAAGGATCTCGGTGAGGACCTGTC
>JAJDZT010000141.1 GCA_022824525.1 Silicimonas sp.
ATGTTTGCAATCAGCAACAGGGCGGGCAAAGCCGAAACGGGATCACGCAATCACTGCCGAAAAAGCCGAACCCGAACCCGGATGACGTGCCGGCACGTCAAACACCGCGTCAAAACCCGCAGAGAAAAAATTAGCCGTGCGGTCGCGGCCCATGCAGGCTTCGTTTCCCAGGTAAATCCGGCAGATACATGAGTGCGCGCACCCTCCTGACCAAAGCACGGGCTTGTGGCGCGACAATCGCCACCGCCGAAAGCTGCACGGGCGGATTGATCGCGGGCGAAATCACCGAAGTGCCGGGGTCTTCGGACATTTTTGATCGCGGGTTTGTCACCTATTCCAATGACGCCAAGACAGAACTCCTGGGCGTTGCAGCTGCGCTGATCGAAACCCATGGCGCCGTCAGTGAGCCGGTCGCGGAAGCGATGGCCAAGGGCGCGCTGGAAAGATCAAATGCAACGCTCGCGGTATCCGTTACCGGCGTGGCGGGACCGGGTGGAAGCGACGCCAAACCCGAAGGCATGGTGTGTTTCGGTCTGGCCAATGCCGAAGGATGTCACACCGAGACTGTCCAGTTTGGTGCCATTGGTCGGCAAAACGTACGCCGGGCAACGGTCGAGCACGCGCTCAAGCTCTTGCTCTCGAAGCTGAACGGAACTCAATAGGTGCTCACTTCAGCGTAAATGATCGCGCCCGCTTACGTCAGGGCGTGCATAACAGCCCCCTGAATCCCCATATGAAGCCGAAGTGACCAAGTCTGTTCTTGCCAGATGGTCCAAGGACTGGTTCCATGTGGCCCGCAAAACGGAAAGGATCGGCATGAAACGACCGAAAGGCTTCGTGACACGGCAGGCCAAGCGCCTGAGCGATGGGGAAATCAACCGTCGTCGCTTTGTCATGTCCGCCCTTTCGGCGGGTGTCACCATGCCCACCGCGCTCTCGCTCGCGTCCAAGGCGGAAGCACAGGTGCCCAAGGCCGGCGGAACGCTACGAATGGCGCTCGCAGCGGGATGCCCTTCCGACGGCCTCGACCCGCTTCAGGCCAACAATGCATTCACTCGTACGCTTGCCTTCGCACACGCCAACGCGCTTGTGGAGATCTCGCCCGATGGGGACGTTATTGGTGAACTTGCGGAGAGCTTCGAACCGTCCTCAGATTTCCGCAGATGGCGCTTCACGCTGCGACCGGACGTCGTATTTCACGATGGCACGCCGTTTACTGCGGACGTGGCGCTCCACAATCTGGAGGCGTGGGTCGCCGCAGGTCAAATTCCCGTAATTACAGAAGCTTCTGTCGTCGCGCCCGACCAACTCGACATCACTTTGAGGGAAGGACAACAGGACTTTCCGCGCAGTCTTGCAGACCCGCGTTTCGTCCTGCTTTCACCCCAAAGCACACCGGACCACCCTGTTGGCACCGGTCCTTACAGGATCAGCCGCTTCGAACCCGGCCGCCTTGTCGAATTGCGTCGAGCACCCGACTACTGGAAGGCGGGGCGAGGCCATTTCGACAGCGTGCAACTCATTTCCCTGCCGGATGCCTTGGCGCGGCAGACGGCGCTGATGACCGGGGAAGCTGACTTCGCCGACCGGATCGATCCGCGCGGTGTGGCCCTTCTTCAGCGAGAACCGACCCTCGCGGTAAGCGAAACCGAGGCCAGTCGGTCTCTCAACATTGCCTTCGCGCAGGACGCACAAGTGCCGGATCAACTCCGCACCGCGTTTCTGAAGAGCATTCCCGCGAACGCCATCGTCGAACGTGTTCTGCTTGGCCACGGATCTTGTGACGGCGTGGATTGCGATTTGGATGCGGTTCGAGACCTCCTAGGCCAAACCGGCCACGGCGGAACGCTGAAGCTGATCGTTGACAGTGATCCCGTCGCACAAGAGGCCGCGCGGCTCATTGCCGGAAATGCAGCTTCCGCAGGGTTGGGAATCCAGATCATCGGCGAGGAGCAGAACGCGGACTTGGCGCTCCGTATGCGCGATGCCGCTGCGCCAATGCCCCCCGGCGACCACGTCATTCTGAAGGTCCATGACCTGAGCGCTCAAACCAAACGACTGAGTCGAATTCCCACATCTTTGGCGAATCCCGGCAAAAGCGATGAACGCCTCGTCGAATGCGCTTGGTTTGCGTGACAGCGACAATCCCCACCGAAATTTCACATTGCATCTGAGCTCGGCAACGATGTTTTTCCGCACGCCGATTTTCTGTGCGATTGAACCGCTCTCCAATCCGCTCCGACATGAAATCGCCATGTTTCCGCCACAACCCGACAATGAAAAATCTATAAATTGCAATTAATTATCCGCAGTTGCGCGATAGAGAGTTCTGGTGGGCGTATTGGGAGACCGAGGGAAATGACGGACATGTTGCAGCAAGCGCGGGAGCGGCACGAGCAGATCGTGAAAGCCATTTCCGAACGTGAAGCAGATATTGAGAAACTGAAGGACGAGGCCGAGAAACTCGACCTTTTCGTCTCGCTCGCGAAAGAATTGTTCGCCCAAAAGTCCGAAAAACCGACTGAGCGGCCTTCACAGCCGACGACGACCGCTGCCCCCGCACCGCAGCCTCAGCCGCAGCCCCAAGCTTCGGCAGAAGCGTCTCAGCGCGTCATGCCCATGCGCCAGCCGCAAAGCGCCTGACCCCAAGCGTTCGAATGGAATTCAAGGGTGCACTGTCAAAAGTGCACCCTTCTTCGTTTTAGCCCACCGCAGCCTGAGCCGCACTTTGACGTCGCGCCGAAAGCTCTTCCGCCACAAGGAAGGCAAGTTCCAGCGACTGCGATGCGTTCAGGCGCGGGTCGCACGCCGTGTGGTACCTATCCGACAGGTCTTCGTCCGTGACGGCACGGACACCGCCGGTGCACTCGGTCACGTCCTGGCCGGTCATCTCGAAATGCACGCCGCCGGGGATCGTGCCTTCTGCCGCGTGAACCTGGAAGAACTCGCGAACCTCCCGCAGCACGCTTTCGAATGGTCGCGTCTTGTACCCGGTCGAGGACTTGATCGTGTTGCCGTGCATCGGGTCACAGGACCAGAGGACATTCGCACCCTCCTCCTGAACCGTCTTGATGAGGCGCGGCAGGTGCTCGCCCACTGATCCGGCACCGAAACGCGCGATCAATGTCAGACGCCCGGCTTCATTCTCCGGGTTCAGCTTGGCCATCAGCACCTTGAGGTCTTCGGCCGTCGTCGACGGCCCACACTTGAGACCGATCGGATTGGCCACACCACGGCAGAATTCGACATGCGCGCCATCAGGCTGACGCGTCCGGTCGCCGATCCAGATCAGGTGACCCGATCCAGCAATCGTCTGGCCGGAGGTAGAATCCACCCGCGTCAGCGCCTCTTCATACTCAAGAAGCAGCGCCTCGTGGCTGGTATAGAAATCCACGGTGCCCAACTCGGAATTCGTGGCCGCCGTCATTCCGGCTGCGGCCATGAAATCGAGCGTGTCCTGTATGCGACCGGCGATATCGCGGTATTTCTCGGCTTCGTCGCCATCTGTGAAGCCCAGAGTCCAAGCGTGCACCCGGTGCACGTCCGCGAAACCACCCTTCGAGAAAGCCCGCAGCAGGTTCAGCGTCGCCGCCGCTTGAGTGTAGGCCTGAAGCATTTTCTCAGGCGCCGGAATGCGCGCCTCGGGTGTGAAGTCCAGTTCGTTGATGATGTCGCCGCGATAGCTTGGCAGCTCCACACCATCCTTGACCTCAACAGGCGCAGACCGCGGCTTTGCGAACTGGCCCGCCATGCGACCGACTTTGACCACGGGCACTTTCGCGCCATACGTCAGGACCATCGCCATCTGCAGCATAACTTTGAACGTGTCTCGGATGTTGTCTGCCGAAAACTCCGCAAAACTCTCCGCGCAATCGCCGCCCTGCAACAGGAAGGCCTCACCGCGCGAGGCTGCGCCGAGCTTCGCCTTCAATGATCGCGCCTCGCCCGCAAAGACAAGCGGGGGATACTTTGCAAGCTGTGCTTCTACTGCATTCAGCCGGGCTGCATCCGTATAGTCCGGCATCTGCACCCGCGGCTTGCTACGCCAACTGGATTTCTGCCATTCGCTCATCTCTAGGATCCTCAATCGGAAAGTTGCGACGTCCGGTTATAGGGGCTTCGAGCCGGGTTGCAAACAGCTAGCGTGACATGCGGCTCACTGCACAAAGCCGCGCAGTGCCCGCGCCTCCCGCATGGCGATAACCGGTCTCACCAATTCAGGGCGCCGCATCTCGCTCCCACGCAATTCAGGACCGAACAGTGCGGCAAGCTCTCGCAGGCCATGAAGTTCTGCGCCACGCGCAATCCGCCCACCCGGAAACAGGCTTTCGGTGATTGCGCCGTCGCTGACCAGAAGCTGGTGACGATCGAACAGCAGGTGGTGATATTGGACGGGTCTCACCTGCTCCAAGACTTGCACGGTTCGGCCGTTTATCAGCGCTTTGGCCGGGACCAGAACTTCCGACTCGCCATAAAGCAATTCCGCACGCCACCCTTGGATCAGCACCCTGTGCTGAGGGGAAAGTCGCATGGCATGCGCGTTGCCGACCGCTCCCTTTGCGAAATGAACCGGGCGCAGCTCTGGGCGGTTGGTAAGTCGTGCTGTCGTTACAACCGTGGTCATGTTCCGCAAAAGCGGCTGCGGCCCGTCGTCAATTGTTTCGATCAGATCGCCCGCTGTCAGTGTTTCCACAAGGCGCTCGCCTCCGGGTGTTCGAATGCGCGTTCCGGACACGAAACAGGGAATGTCATCGTAAGGATCGTCTTGACCGTCCGTTGCGGAAGCGATCGTGAAGGTTTGGCCCGCTTGCGGTAAGGTTGGGCCGCTCAAACCAACATTCACGCCATTGATGCGGACCACATAATACGTGTCGCCGTCCGTCGTGGTGAAGGCGAATTCCAGCTCGACCTGATCTTCCGGTGTTCCGCCTGAGCTAGGGGGCCCATAAGTCACTCCGTTGATCGTAACCGGTTCGGCCACCAATTGGTTGTTGGCACCGGTAGAGTTGCCGGGAGGATCAATGAAACCGTCGTCGAATTCGTCGTCGTCATCATCGATCTGGATGGTAATCGGCGACGCATCACTAGCAATCGTATAGGTATCACCGAGCACAGAGTTACCGACTGTGTCGGTCGTGGTGAACGAAGGCGACACATCGTCGAACGCGATTATGGCGATCGAGTAGACAGGCACTGGCAGCACACCCTCTCTCAATGACATCCGTGACAGAAGGTTAAGAGAGGTTAACTCACCCGGCAATGCAGCCAACGTGAGAACGGCGGTTTCCAGCAAGCCGTGCACAAAATTTCCGCATCTTGCCGCGCCCCCGGGAATGGTGTTGAGATAGGTCCAACACCTGTCGCAAAAGGATCCCGCGATGGCAGACATATCGGTGCAGACCATTGCGCTCGACGCGCCGGAAAAGCCGCGCCGCTTTGTCTTTGTGCTGTTGGATCAGTTCACATTGCTTTGCTACGCCTGTGCCGTTGAAAGCCTGCGGATTGCGAACCGCATGGCAGGGCAGCCTCTCTACGAATGGCGCGTGATCGGCGAAGGCGGTGAAATCGCGACGTGCTCAGCCGGAACGGAGTTCCGCCTCGACGGCGACCTCAGCGAGACCAACCGCGACGACACGATCGTTCTCTGCGGCGGGATCGATGTGGCCTCCGCCACCACCAAGGGCGTACTGAACTGGGTGCGGCGCGAAGCGCGACGCGGTGTTTCGATCGGCGGCCTTTGCACCGCCGGTTACTCTCTTGCGAAAGCCGGACTGCTGGATGGCAAGAAGGCGACCATTCACTGGGAAAACCAGGACAGCTTTGTCGAAGAGTTCGAAGAGGTGACCTTGACCAAGTCGGTCTTCGTAACTGACGGCAAGTTCTTCACGACTGCAGGCGGTACCGCCTCCATCGACCTCATGCTGAAGTTCATAGCCGACGACCACGGAGAAGAACTGGCAGGAGCCGTGGCGGATCAGTTGATCTACACGACGATCCGCACGGATCAGGACACGCAGCGCCTTTCCGTGCCGACGCGCATCGGCGTCCGGCATCCCAAGCTTTCAAGTGTCATCCAGATGATGGAACAGAACATCGAAGAACCGAAAAGCCCCTCGATCCTTGCACGCGACGTTGGCATGTCCACCCGCCAGCTGGAGCGCCTGTTCCGCCGCTACCTCAATCGCTCTCCCAAGCGGTATTACATGGAACTGAGGCTTCAGAAGGCGCGCAACCTGTTGATGCAGACCGATATGAGCGTGATTAACGTGGCTCTTGCCTGCGGCTTCACCTCACCATCGCATTTTTCCAAATGCTATCGCGCGCAATACAACACAACGCCTTATCGCGAGCGCGGCGCTCAGGCGGCACGACTGGCAATCTGAAGTCCCGGCTCTCACGGACTGGTCGGCCAGAGCCTCATTCTTAACCCAGGACGCACCACCCGAAGACGGGCAGTCTCACGAACTCGTCATTCGGGCTCGGTTGCCAAATCATAGAAATACCTACCTACTGATAGGTAAGCATCCAAGCGCTTGCATTTCTTGCCCGGGAAGGAGACCGAAACATGCGCGTTAACGCTGAGTTTGATGAACGCACCCTCGTTCGTTTCGAAGAGAGCGAGTGGGTCCCCTCGCCCATGCAAGGTGTCGAGCGGAAGATGCTCGACAGGATTGGTGACGAAGTCGCGCGGGCGACGACAATTGTCCGGTTTGCGCCCGGCAGCGCGTTCTCTCCTCACACGCATGACGGCGGCGAAGAGTATCTCGTCCTCGATGGCACCTTCCAGGATGAGGACGGAGACTTCCCCATTGGGTCGTATGTCAGAAATCCGCCGACGTCATCGCACACGCCTGCGGCCCAGGATGGCGCCACGATCCTTGTTAAGCTGCATCAGTTCGACAAGGCCGACCGGACGCAGGTTCAGATCGACAGCAGGTCGGCGGCCTGGATCGCGGTTCAGGACGGTGTGGAAGTACTGCCGCTGCATGAAGATGCGCGCGAAACGGTCTCCATGGAGCACTGGGATGCGGGAACATCACGCACGATCGATGCGTCTGGTGGATTGGAAATCCTCGTCATCGAAGGCCATCTGACCGAGGGCAACGACACGTTGAACCGATGGGATTGGTTGCGTCTGCCTGTCGGATCGCGGCTAAAGGCGACGGCGGGAGCCGCAGGTGCCCGCGTTTGGATCAAAACCGGTCATTTGCGCCACGTCAGCGATCGCGCCCAATGAATCTCGACGCGGAAATTGCCATCGTCGGTGCGGGACTTGCTGGCCTCGCGCTCGCTCGCGCGCTCAAAACCGAAGGGCGAAGCATTGTCGTTCTGGAAGCGCGGGGACGCGTCGGCGGTCGTGTGCTCTCCCAAGATGGCTACGACCTTGGGCCAGCGTGGATCTGGCCGCACAACCGCCGCCTGCTCGCACTTGCCGAGGAGTTGGGCCTCGGTGTCTTTCCACAATACAGCGCAGGACGGCTCGTGTTCGAAGATGCGAATGGCATCGTGCGACGGGATCTCGAGTTCGCCACGATGGGCGGCGCCCTGCGCATTGCGGGCGGGATCGGTCAGATCACCAACGTTCTCGCGAACGATTTGGCCGATGTCCTTCATCTCGAAACCCCCGTCGAACAGATAACGGAAGACGCGCGCGGTGCCATGATCACGGCGCGCAACCGAACCGTCCGCTCCGACCGCGTTGTTCTTGCGCTGCCGCCGCGCATCGCGGCAGGACTGGGATTTCAGGTTCCGGACGTGCCAACATGGATGGCCGGACATGCCAAGCTGATTGCGGTCTACGACACTCCATTCTGGCGCAGTGCAGGATTGAACGGAGATGCTGTTTCGCACCTAGGCCCCCTGATGGAAATCCACGACGCGTCGCCGATGGGGTCAGCGCAAGGCGCGCTCTTTGGTTTTGCGGCCCCGGGATCGGCGCGACATGCTGAATTCTCCGCGCAGGCGATCGCACAACTCGGTCGGCTCTTCGGTGACGAAGCCGCACGACCGAAAGACGTCATGCTAAAGGATTGGAGCGCGGATCCCGCAACAGCAACACCCGCCGATCTGACGCCACCCGCATCGCACCCCCATTACAGACCGATCGCGTCCAGCGGGCGGGTAATCTTCGCTGGCACCGAAACAGCGCCCGGCGACGGCGGTTTTCTTGAAGGGGCTCTTGAATCTGCCGCCATGGCACACGCACAACTGACAAGGGCCGAAGCATGACATCCGAAGAAAAAGTACTCAAAGCCGCCGAGGCCAGAGTGCGGACAGGTGGCTACAACGGCTTCTCGTTCCGCGACATTGCACGCGATACGGGCCTGACGAGTGCGGGCGTGCATCACCACTTTCCCACCAAGGCTGATCTCGTTGCCCGATTGGCCAATGAATACACGTCGCGCTTTCTGGAGGCGCTCGATGCGGCCATGCCCGAGCAACGGGTAGACCTCTTGCGCGAACTCTTCGCGGCAAGCCTGAAGGAAGACGGCCGGATGTGCCTTTGCGGTCTTTTGGCCGCCGAAACCGGAGGGCTGCCGGACACCGTCAACACCTCAACACACGCCTTCTTCGACGCGTTGGTGGACCGGCTTGCAGAAGGCTTCGTGGACAGCGACGATCCGCGCCTCGATGCGCTCAGGATCCTCTCGCAGCTCGAAGGTGCTGCTCTGCTCACAATCGCGCTGAAGGATCCGGATTTCTTCGAGAAGGCAACGCAGTCCTTGGGAAGACCTTCTCGCGACAGTTAAAACCCGCGTGTTCGCAAGCGAAGCGGACGACTCGCAGACGAACCCTGCAGTCCTCGCTTTCCACTCCTCAGGCGATCCACTAGCGTCGCGACCATGGAGACCACCCAACACGACAGCCGCTATTCCTGGGCGCGCCTCGCGATCAGCCTTGGCTTGAGCGTCGTGGGCTCCATCGGCATGTGGGCGGTGATCGTGGTTCTGCCGGCCATGCAGGCTGATTTTGGCGTGAGCCGCGCCATGGCTACCATTCCCTACACGTTCAACATGGCCGGATTTGCCATCGGCAACTTCTATTTCGGGCGTGCGGTCGATCGCTGGGGCATAACCCCGGTTCTTGCGGCCTCCGCCATCCTGCAGGCCGTAGGGTTCGGCGTGGCGGCACTGACGCCATCTTTCGCGGTGGTTTCCGTCCTTCACCTCTTTCTCGGCCTTGGTGCCGCCGCGAGCTTTGCGCCCCTGATCGCCGACGTCTCACAGTGGTTTCTGCGTCGACGCGGGATCGCCGTGGCCATCGCCGCCAGTGGCAACTATCTCGCGGGCACGATCTGGCCGACGCCCATTGCATGGATCAACGAGCTTCATGGCTGGCAAGGATCGTATCTGGCCCTTGCCGCGTTGACGCTCGCGGCCCTTCTGCCCGGATCCCTTCTTCTTCGTCGGCAGATCGACGCAACATCCGCCGAGCACGCCACAATCGTTGCGGCCGGCAAGGCGGCCTCGATTCGACTGTGTCCAAGGGCGCTTCAGTTTCTGCTCGTGATTGCCGGGATCGGCTGCTGCACGGCCATGTCGATGCCGCAAGTCCATATCGTGGCGCTGTGCATTGATCGCGGATTTGGCCAACAGGCCGGTGCGGAGATGCTGAGCCTCATGCTGGCAGGTGGTGTTGCATCCCGTCTTGTCTTTGGGGCGATGGCGGACCGTCTCGGTGGGCTGCTGGTTCTCGCGATCGGCGGCACACTGCAAATGCTCGCGCTTTCGCTCTTTCTCTATCAAGGCGGCATGGCAAGCCTCTACCTGATCTCTCTGATCTTCGGATTGAGCCAGGGGGGCATCGTGCCGTCCTACGCGATCATCGTGCGCGAATACATGCCACCGCGCGAGGCCGGGCGGCGAGTCGGCTTCGTAATCGGAGGAACGATTGTCGGCATGGCCTTTGGCGGTTGGATCACGGGATGGCTGTATGACCTGACCGGGGACTACAACGCCGCGATCTGGAACGGGATCGGGTTCAATCTTCTGAATGTCGCGATTGCGCTCGGCATCCTGTCGCGCGTTGTGCGCGGTCGGCCGGAGGTCACCGCATCAAGCGCCTGATATATTAGTGTATCACCCGTCTCGGTCCGCTCTGAACCAATCCAAGCTGATATATCAGAGCCGATCCGTCCCGAACGCATCGCAAGCCTGAACATCCCCTGTCTCATAGCCGCGTGCGAACCAGCGTTGACGCTGCTCCGAAGTGCCATGTGTAAAGGTGTGCGGCTGCGGCACACGGCCCGCGCCTGCCTGCAGGGCATCATCGCCAATTCGCTTGGCCGCGTTCATCGCCTCAGCAATGTCGCCTCTTTCGAGGGATCCAAACCGCGCCTGTGCCTGCCGCGCCCAGACCCCGGAATAGCAATCGGCCTGCAACTCGATCCGAACCGATATCTGGTTCGACTCTGCCTGACTGACCTGCCTCCGGATCTGGTTGGCCTTGCCGAGGATACCAAGCTCCTGCTGCACATGGTGCGCCACTTCATGCGCGACCACATAGGCGGCTGCAAAATCCCCGCCTGCTCCCATCTGCCGTTCCAGGGTGGTGAAGAAATTGGTGTCGAGATAAACCTTTTCATCCGCCGGACAGTAAAACGGCCCGGTCGCCCCGCTGGCATTCCCGCATGGTGAAGGTGTTATCGTCTTGAACAGAACAAGCGTTGCGGGCTCATAGGGGCGTCCCACCTGGCGGCGGAAGATATCCGCCCAGATTTCCTCCGTATCGGCGAGTGTCACGCTGACGAACTCACCAGCCCGCCGGTCGGCTTCGGTCAGCTCAACACTGCCCTGCTGGGTGGGTGCGCCACCCTGCCCCTGAAGCAGCGGGGTCACATCGACGCCGAAGACATACCCGAGCGCCAGAACCACCAGGATCCCGACCAGTCCCATGCCACCGCCACGTCGGACAGGGCTGCGACGCCGATCCTCAATATTCGAGCTGCCCCTGCGGCCTTGCCAACGCATGACACTCTCCCTCTCACCACCGTTAATGTGACCGCATTCTGCACAAGCGGCGGAGAAACGGCAACGATATCCCCGGGTCAAGAAGGCGCAGCCCTTGGACATCAATTCCACAGTCCCGATATCGGAAGAAATTGAACTGTGGCACCCGGCCCAACGGTTTGGTAGGGCCGGTCTCGCAGGCAGGCAGTGTACAGGAGACGCCCGAATGGACGCCCAGTCCTTTGACGAGATGCCAATCTCGCGTCGGCTTTTTCAGTTGGCGGATGATGCCGAGGGAGACACCGTCACGCTTGACTGGATCCTGGCGCAGCTGCACGAACGGGCGTTCGGCCTCTTCCTTCTTGTGCTGGCCTTGCCCTGCTGCATACCGTTTCTCTACGGCATCCCACAGATCGTCGCTTTGCCGTTAATGTTCGTGTCGGCCCAGATCCTTTTCGGACGCACATCGCCCTGGTTGCCCGCCCGCCTCGGTGCGCGGGAAGTCACTAAATCAGGGCTTCAAAGCCTCGCCGAAAGGGCAAGACCCTGGCTCGAACGGATTGAAGCCCTCAGCCGCCCGCGGCTCGGGGCCCTCACGCACCCCCCGATTGATCGCGTAGTCGGCATCGCGCTGGTTCTTTTCAGCGCGTCCATTCTCGTCCCCCTGCCCGGCACGAACACGGTCCCGGGGTTTGCCGTCGTCATCATCTCGATGGGATTGTTGCAACGAGATGGTATACTGGTGCTGGTCGGTTCGATGATCGGGACCGTGTGGATCGCGACGCTGATCTTTGCGGGCGCGACACTTGCAAGTCTGGTGAAGGGATGGCTCGGCCTATGACTGCACGCAACATGATGCTCCTCGCCGCTTTCGGCTCTTTCGCGCTGCTGGCAGGTGCGTTCGGATTCCAGGCCCTCGGCTACGCGCCCTGCAAGTTGTGCCTCTGGCAGCGCTGGCCGCACGCCGCCGCCATCGGGATTGGCGCCTTGGTGCTGTTCCTGGGGCCGCTTCTTCTCCTTGGTATCGCCGGCGCCCTTTCGGCGCTCACAACAGCGGGAATCGGGGCGTACCATACCGGCGTCGAAAAGGGTTGGTGGGAAGGCCCGACGTCATGTTCAGGCGGCGGGAATACGCTGGATGGTCTGAGCGGACAGGATCTTCTGTCGCTCGACGTACCGACCAATGTCGTCATGTGCGACAAGGTCGCCTGGGCCTTTCTCGGCGTCTCAATGGCGTCTTGGAACGCATTGATTTCGTTGACCCTAGCGGGTTTGTGGGTCGCCGCCCTCAGACGCGTTGGCTGACGCGATTTCAAACCTTCGGCGAGGCCCGAACACATTCAGTGCAGCGTGAACTCGCCCGTGATGTTCTGCCATTCCCCGCTCGTCAGTTCCTTCCGATGTACGAACCGCACCGAGTGCAAAGGCCCTTCGATTTCATCCTGCCAGAACTCGATGAACTTGAAGAGTTTCGGGTGATCCGGCGCAACGTCGTAATCCTGCCAGACAAACGTGTTCAGCACGTTCTGAAAATCCGGCATTCGATAGAAAAACTCCGCCGTCGTCAGCCCGTATCCTTTCAGTAAAAGTTCAGTTTCGGAGACACTCATAGGCAACCTCTCATTCTGCTCATATGCAAATTGAGGCATGACAATTATGACTTTTCAATGAAAACAATATATTGGCACTCTCGTCGCGCGGCTGCCAAATCCAGTAACTCCTAGGGATTGCACCTATTCCTTGGGGTCTGATAAGGTGGCATTAACCAGATATTGGGTCGGTGATAAAAAAGTGAGCAGATCGTGAACGACACGCCCGAACCACCTGAAAACGAAGAAGAAACGCCACCATCTCGCCCGCCATACGACGGCCCGAGCGTTTCGATTGAGGAGGAAATGCGTGCCTCCTACCTCGATTACGCGATGAGCGTGATCGTTTCGCGGGCAATTCCGGATTTGCGCGACGGATTGAAGCCGGTCCACCGGCGCATCCTCTATTCGATGCACCGGATGGGCAATACGCACGACAAAACTTACCAGAAATCCGCCCGGCCCGTTGGGGAAACCATGGGCAAGCTGCACCCTCATGGCGATGGTGCGATCTATGACGCGCTGGTCCGCATGGCGCAGCCGTTTTCCATGTCGCTGCCCCTTCTGGACGGGCAAGGCAATTTCGGTTCCATGGATGGCGATAACCCGGCCGCCATGCGTTACACCGAAGTCCGGATGGACAAGCCTGCGGCCTCGCTCCTCGCCGATATCGACAAGGACACCGTCGATTTTCAGGACAATTACGACGGCAAGGACGAAGAACCTGTCGTTCTGCCTGCCCGCTTTCCGAACATGCTTGTCAACGGTGCCGGCGGTATCGCGGTCGGCATGGCGACAAACATTCCGCCGCACAACCTCGGCGAAGTGATCGACGGCACGTTGGCACTGATCGAAAACCCGGACATGTCGACCGAAGCCCTGATGGAACATATCCCTGCCCCCGATTTCCCGACGGGCGGCGTGATCCTCGGGCGCTCTGGCGCCCGGAAGGCCTATCTTGAAGGGCGCGGCAGCGTCATCATCCGCGCCAAGACGCGCGTGGAGGAGATCCGCAAGGACCGCTACGCCATCATTCTTGATGAGATCCCCTATCAGGTGAACAAGGCCTCGATGATCGAGAAGATCGCCGATCTTGTACGCGAGAAGAAGATCGAGGGCATCTCCGGCGTTCAGGATGAAAGCGACCGTGTTGGCGTCCGCGTCGTGGTTGAACTCAAACGCGACGCCACGCCTGATGTCGTTCTGAACCAACTCTACCGCTTCACGCCGATGCAAACCTCTTTCGGTTGCAACATGCTCGCGTTGAACGGGGGGCGTCCCGAGCAACTGACGCTTCGGGATTTCCTGTCCTATTTCATCGACTTCCGGGAAGAAGTTGTTGCGCGACGAACCGCCTTCGAACTGCGCAAGGCACGTGAACGCAGCCACATCCTCTGTGGCCTTGCCGTGGCCGTTTCAAACGTGGACGAGGTGGTGACAACCATCCGCGCCTCCGCAACCCCGGCAGACGCGCGCGAACAGCTGATGACTCGCCGCTGGCCCGCTCAGGATATCGCGGACTACATCAAGCTGATCGACGATCCGACCCATACGATCAACGAAGACGGCACCTACAATCTGTCAGAAAGACAGGCCCGCGCCATCCTTGATCTTCAGCTGCAACGCCTGACCCAACTCGGGGTCAAAACGATCACCGACGAACTTGAAGAACTCGCCGCAAAGATCAAGGATTACTTGGATATTCTCTCCAGCCGTGAGCGTATCCTTTCGATCATCTCCGACGAACTTCGCGAAGTCCGCGAGCAGTTCGCCGTGCCTCGTCGCACCGAGATTGTCGAGTGGTCCGGCGACATGGAAGACGAAGACCTCATCGAGCGCGAGGATATGGTCGTCACCGTCACCGCTGGCGGATACATCAAGCGCACGGCGCTGGCCGAATTCCGCGCCCAGAAGCGCGGCGGCAAGGGGTTGTCGGGCGGTTCGCTCAAGGAAGACGACGTCGTCACCACCCTCTTCGTCGCAAACACCCACACGCAGCTTCTGTTCTTCACGACCGATGGTATGGTCTACAAGCTGAAGACTTGGCGTCTGCCGCTTGGCGGGCGCACGTCGCGCGGCAAGGCCATCGTGAACATCCTGCCGATCCCGCAGGGCGTCTCGATCGCGGCCATCATGCCGGTCGACCGCGACGAGGCCGAATGGGACGAGTTGCAAATCTTCTTCGCCACCTCGGCGGGCGATGTGCGCCGCAACGCGCTTTCAGATTTCACCAACGTCAAATCCAACGGCAAGATCGCAATGAAACTGCCGGAGGAAGGTGAAGTTCGCCTCGTAAACGCACGTATTTGCACGGAAGGCGACGATGTAATGCTGGTAACGGCGCTTGGGCGCGCCATCCGTTTCCCGACGACGGAAGTGCGCGTCTTCAAGGGACGCGATTCAACTGGTGTGCGCGGTATCAAGCTTGCCGAGGGTGACGAGGTTGTCTCCATGTCGGTGATCCGCCACTTCGAAGCCGATCCGGCCGAACGGGCCGCCTACCTCAAACAGCGCCGCCTGATGGCCGGCGTTGTGGAAGACGAGGGCGAGACGGACGACGATGAAGAAAGCGTCGCAGAAGGCCAGCTCAGCCCGGAACGCTATGCGGAGATGTCCGAAGCCGAGAACCTGATCCTCACGATCAGCGACGGTGGCGCGGGCAAACTGTCGTCCAGTCACGACTATCCCGTCCGTGGACGCGGCGGTCAGGGCGTGATGGCCATGGACAAGGCCATGCGGGGCGGACCTCTCGTCGCCTCCTTCCCCGTCGAGATGGGCGATCAGATCATGCTCGCCACCTCCACCGGGCAATCCATCCGGGTTCCGGTCGACGGCATCTCCTTCCGGTCGCGGTCTGCAGGCGGCGTACGCGTGTTCAACACCTCTGACGGGGAACAGGTCGTCTCGGTGGCCTGGATCGCCGAACAGGATGAGGAAGACGACACCGGAGCCGAAGAAAACACGGGCGACACTCCCGAGAGCGAGACTTAACGCCTCCTTCACGCCGTCCGTGTTAGCCGTCAGGCATGAATGTCTATCATGCCATGATCGAACTTAAGAATGATGCGCAGGCTCTGTCCTTCGCGGCCGCAGCTCAAAATTGGCTGAGTTCTCTGCAAGAACGTGGCTTGATTGGCGACTGGCGCCTGCTCCGGCGAAAACTGGGGTTGGGGTCCGATCGCCACAGCGACCTCATGCTGGAGATCGAGGTGGAAAACCTGTCGCAGCTGGAAGCGGCATTTGCCGCGCTCTCTTCTTCCGACGATCCGGAAACGGCCAAGCTCTATGATCGCATGCATGACATGATCGCGGTCGCCGATATCGGGCTTTACCGGCCCTATCCCGATCCGGAACAGCGCGAAGTGATCGCTCTTATCTGACGCTCCGGCACGGTCGCAAAAAAGCCGCGTTTCGGGAATGCCGCACAAGCAAATTTGACGCTTTTCGAGCTGCCGGACAGGTGAATTTCCTAAAACCCGGCCCCGGTTGTGCAACCTAGGTTACGCGCAAGTCCGTCCGCTCGCCTGAAATCATTGGAGAATTCGCCTTTGGTTTAAAAAATCTTAAAATCGTCCGTTAACCAGTTAATAATATTAACCTTTTCTTAAAGTTCAATTTGCCGCACATTCTAACTTGCCGGTGGGGGCAATCGAGATGGAGTGAGTGGTATGCGGACGCTGCTTTTTGTTGTTTTGACGAGTTTTTCTGTTCCTGCGTTCGCGCAGAGTTCATTAGGTATCTCGGGAGTAGAACTGTCTGGCGGCGTGGTCGAGGACGAAGCCGGCGACTACCGCGGTGAAGGCCGGGCCGTCGTTGATGTTGCGGTTACACAGTTTCATGGTTTCCAGAGTGACCTGGCCTTTTCCGACGCGGCTGAAGGGTGGATCGGAACCGTTGCCGCCCATGCCTACATGACCCCGATAGAGGGTCAGAAATACGGGCTTTTTGCCGCCCTCAGCGATGTCGACGGACGCGCCATGCTCTACGGCTCTCTTGGTGCCGAAGGCATGCTGTCACTCGGCGAAAACACCACGATCGAAGGTCGGGCCGGTATGGGGTGGGCCGACAGTGACGGGCTCGATTACATTTTCGGCGGGCTGGCCATCGCTCATCAGGTGACACCGGCCGTCGAACTGGAACTGTCGTTCGACGTGGCTGACTTTGATGAAGTGGCTCTCAATGCCACCGCCTATGACACGTCTCTAAAGGCCACATACAGCCCCGACGGGTCGCCCTGGGGCGCTTATGCCAGCGTCACCCAGTCCAGTCTGACTGGTTTCGAAGATGCCACGCGGGTCGGTCTGGGGCTCACAATCACACTCGGAACGTCCGGCGGGATGAATCCGCATACCCGTCCTTTCCGGACACCAAATCCGCTTGCGCAACTTGTGCGACGTGGACTCTGGTAACCCCAGAACCAGTTTCGAGTGATCAGGCGACGCCTCCAAACCGGGGCGTCGCCTTCTTTTTGCCGTATTTCTTAAGGGTTTTTTACGATTTCGCCTGACAATCGACAATTTTATCAAGTTTTGTTCTCGCCAAGAGGCCCAAATACTTTTCGAAACATCCGTTGTCCCGGAACGCATTGCATGACGCTCAGTTTCAAATGGATCACACCAACCAACTTGACCCGGCTTCTGGTCATTTCCTACTTCATCGCCGTCTCATTGAAACTGATTGACGGGAACAGCACCCTTCAAATGCTTAACCCTGTGTTGCCACCCCCTGTCGCCGAACGTTTGATGCAGGGGCTCGTGCTCACGCTCGCGGCCCTCATCCTCACCGGTCTGGCCCGTCGCACCGCAGCCCTGGTGCTGTCCCTTGTGGTGTTCTTTGCCAGCTATGCCGCACTCTACAACGGCGGCGATATCAGCGCGTTCTGGCGTGATCTCGCGCTTGTCGGCGCGCTTCTCATGACGGCGAACTTCCGGTCGCCCGAGGACCGGGATGTTGACTGGTCCCGCTCGACAGACGACGTGCAAAACGCAGCGGCCGCATCGAAGGACTATCAAGCTCCGGTCGACCCGCTAGACGACAGCGCCTTCCGTGATGATTTCGACATGGCGAGATCAGGCTGAGCCTTTTCAAACCCGTCCGCTGAAGCTACATGCCGGGGCATGAGCAAAACCCTTCACATCGTCGGCGGCGGCCTCGCAGGATCAGAAGCAGCCTGGCAGGCCGCCGAACTTGGCATCGATGTCGTCCTGCATGAGATGCGGCCCGAGGTCGAAACCTTCGCCCACAAGACCGGTCAGTTGGCCGAGATGGTTTGCTCGAATTCCTTCCGCTCGGATGATGACGAACAGAACGCCGTCGGACTTCTGCATTGGGAGATGCGGCAGGCCAATGGACTGGTCATGGAAATGGCCGATAGGCACCGCCTGCCCGCGGGCGGCGCGCTCGCCGTCGACCGGGACGCCTTCGCCGACGCCATAACGGAGCGCCTCGTCGACCACCCCCGGATTCGTCTCGAATACGGGGAAATTCGCGCGATTCCCGACGATGGCCACTGGATCATCGCGACCGGGCCGCTCACCTCCGGCGCCCTTGCAGAAGCGATACGTGCCGAGACGGGACAGGACAGTCTCGCCTTCTTCGACGCCATCGCCCCCATCGTCTATGCCGACAGCATCGACATGGGCACGGCCTGGGCGCAATCACGCTATGACAAGGGCGAAACGGAAGAAGACCGTACCGCCTACATCAATTGCCCGATGAACCGCGACCAGTACGAAGGCTTCATCGACGCCCTGATCGACGCCGACAAGACCGAGTTCAAGGAAGGCGAAACGGTGGGCTACTTTGACGGCTGCCTGCCGATCGAAGTCATGGCCGAACGTGGACGGGAGACCCTGCGTCACGGGCCGATGAAACCCGTTGGCCTGACCAATCCGCATTCTCCCGACGAAAAGCCCCACGCCGTCGTCCAACTTCGGCGCGACAACAAGCTTGGCACACTTCTGAACATCGTCGGCTTCCAGACCAAGATGAAATACGGCGCACAGACCGAGGTTTTCCGACGCATACCGGGCCTTGAGAATGCCAGCTTTGCACGCCTTGGCGGCATCCATCGTAACACGTTCCTCAACAGCCCGACGCTCCTTGACGAGCAGATGCGGCTCAAGTCGCGCCCGCATATCCGCTTTGCCGGGCAGATCACCGGCGTCGAAGGCTATGTGGAAAGCGCGTCCATGGGCCTCCTTGCCGCGCGACTCGCCGTCACCGAGATGACCGGCCGCACCCTCCCCCCGGTTCCGCCAACCACGGCAATTGGCGCGCTTGTCACCCACATTACCGGCGGAGCGGAGGCCAAGACCTTCCAGCCCATGAACGTCAATTTCGGCCTCTTCCCTCCTGTCGACGCCAAGGGCGGTCGCAGGGGGCGCCGCGATCGCTACAAAGCTTATACCGACCGCGCCAAGGCAGACTGGTCGGAATGGCTCGCCACAACAGTAAGTCGCGAACCGGCCTGAGCTTCATCTCTTCACAAATACGCAATTCCACCATCGACGCCAAACTGTCCTTCGTCATAGGCTAGTCGCATGTCAGACGACCCCAAGACCCAGCTCTGGACCCGACACACGGTCGAGGAAACCCGGAAGATCTATGCCGACTGGGCCGACAGCTACGACAAGGATGTCGCCGAGTGGGGCTACGCGACCCCCGGACGCATCGCGATGGCGCTTCGCCAATGCGGGGCCAATGTGAACAAGGCCGTGCTCGATTACGGCTGCGGCACCGGGCTATGTGGCCTTGCGCTGAAATCCGTCGGGTTCGACATCATCGACGGCACTGATATATCAGCCGAGATGCTGGCCAAGGCCGAAGACCGGGACGTCTTTCGCGCCCTTTGGAAGGGTGAACCCGGCTCGCTCGGCCATATCGGCCCCGGCGACTACTCTGCCGTCGCGGCATGCGGCGTTGTCAGCCTCGGCGCTGCTCCGCCGGAAACGCTCGACCTCTTGGTCAGTGCCATGGCGCCTGGCAATCTCCTCGCCTTTTCGTTCAATGAAGCCACGATGGCCGATCGCGGCTACACAGATCGGCTCGACGTGATCACGCTTGCGCCCGATATCGAAGTCGCCTTCGAACAGGACGGCCCCCACCTGCCCGCCAAGAACATGACGTCGACCGTCTACGTCCTCCGCCGCACGTGACCTTCCGCACCCGCTTCGCACCGTCTCCCACCGGCCCCCTGCATCTCGGCCATGCCTATTCGGCGATGCTGGCGCATGACATGGCGAAGGAGCACGACGGCACATTCATCCTGCGCATGGACGATATCGACCGAGAGCGCTCGAAAGCGGAATGGGAAGCGCTCGCTTATGAAGACTTGGCCTGGCTTGGGCTCACCTGGCCAAAACCCGTATTGCGTCAATCCCGATCCGCGGACCGCTTTGCAGAGGCACTCCAAACGCTTGAAAAAAAGGGCGTTCTCTATCCCTGCTCCTGTTCACGGGCAGATGTCGCGAATGCCGCCAGCGCGCCGCAGGAAGGCATCCCCACACACGGGCCGGACGGCCGCATCTATCCCGGCACCTGCCGGGGTCGCCCCATGGCCTCCCGCCTACCCGGCGACGCCCTGCGGCTAGACATGGCCCGCGCCATGGACGCATTCGCACATACCCTGCGCTTCGAAGAAACCGGAGAAAAGCACTTTGGACAGCACGTTCTTGACCGTGACAACATGGTTGCGACCATTGGCGACCCTATCGTCTCCCGCAAGAACGGCGGCATCGCCTATCACCTTGCCGTTGTGGTTGACGATCACGGACAAAACATCACCCATGTGGTACGCGGCACCGATCTGTTCGACGCAACGTGCATCCACGTCCTGCTTCAGAAACTCCTGAACCTCCCAACACCCACCTACCACCACCACAAACTGATCCGCGACGAGACCGGCAAGCGGCTGGCCAAGCGCGACGATGCGCGGGCGATCCGCGCATACCGCGAAGACGGCGCATCGCCGGAAGACATCCGCCGCATGGTTGGCCTCTAGTTATCCACAGGAATTTCGCCTGTTCAGTCAAGAATTGGGGATAAGATCTCCACCTCTTCCCCCTCCCGCACGGCCGTAAAGAAACACGAGCGTCGGTTGGTATGACACGCCGCCCCCGTCTGCTCGACAATCAGCAAAAGCGTGTCCCGATCGCAATCCACGCGCATCTCGATCAGCCTTTGCACGTGACCTGACGTCTCGCCCTTCACCCAGAATGCCGCCCGCGACCGCGACCAATAGGTCACGCGGCCTGTTTCCAACGTCTTCGCCACGGCGTCCGCATTCATCCAGGCCATCATCAGCACATCGCCCGTCTCATCCTGCGCAATCGCCGGAATCAGGCCCTGATCGTTGTACTTGAGGGTTGCAGGATCGAAACCCATGCGCCAATCCTTTCATATACCGGAGCGCGCCCTAGATAGGGGGGACCGGAGTGGAAGGAAAGGCATATGGCCGAAACCGATCTGAAGAAGCTTTATGCAGGCCGCATCCTCGAACTGGCGGCAGATATCCCGTTGTCGGAACGCCTTGAAGCGGCAGACGCCACGGTCAAGAAACGCTCACCGCTCTGCGGGTCCACCGTAACCGTCGACCTCGAACTCTCGGATGGCCGCATTTCTGCGTTTGGACAGGATGTCAAAGCCTGCGCGCTCGGACAGGCCGCCGCGTCCGTTCTTGGCGCCGTTGCCGTGGGCCGCACCCTGGAAGAGATCGAGACCGCCCGCGACCAGCTCCGCGCCATGCTGAAGGACGACGGCCCCGTCCCGGATGCACCCTTTGACGATTATGCCGTTCTCGAACCCGCACGCGATTTCAAGAACCGTCATGCCTCCATCCTACTCGCCATCGAGGCCACCGCCGAAGCGATGGAAAAGGCAAAAGCACAAGCCGCCTGAACTTCTTCTTGGTGAAAATATCCCGGAGGGGTCCGGGGAGGCAGAGCCTCCCCGGCTGGTCGACGCGCGGCACGCGCGGCGAAACAAAAAAAGCCGCCGCTCACCCGGACAAGGGCGGCGGCGGTCAGTGGCGTATCTGGCAGATCACCGGTCCTGGCTCCGGGACAGGGAGCACGAGGGACAGATCGAAGCATCAGGCAGGCGATGCGTTGGACCGGCTTTCCAGACCGCAGGCAGTAAAAGCGTGAAGCGTCAGAAGAAGCTCGGAAGCGACAACCCTGTGAAGAAAATCACCACAAGCGCGGCCACCCCGGCAAAATCAGCGGGCAAAGTGGCGGCATTGCGCGAAAAGGTCTCTCTCAGGTCCTGCATCTCAATATCTCCTTCTTGGCGAGGATCAGGTCAGCCGGGCGGGGCTGCATCTGTTGCTGAATTGTTCTCAAATTCGGATCGGCTTGTAAAGAACTTTTTAAGAACATTCGTGAACAAAAAAGAACAACCGCAGCTAACCCGCTGAAATCATTTGAATTGCCTGGTCCTGTTCCATCAGCCAAAGAAGGGTGCGTGCCGCTTCGCCCCGCGCGCTTTTCAACTCGGGATCACTCGCAATCAAGGCGCGCGCGTCATCTCTCGCCAATTCCATCAGCCCGGCCTGACGTTCCAGATCGGCCACGCGGAACTTCGGCAACCCCGACTGTGCCGTACCAAGCACGTCTCCTGCGCCCCGCATCGCGAGGTCCTCCTCCGCAATCCGGAAACCGTCTTCGGTTTCGCGCATGATCTGCAAACGCTGCTGCCCGGTTTCGCTCAATGGCGACTGATACAGGAGCAGACAGGTCGATTGCGCGGCGCCACGCCCCACACGGCCTCGCAACTGGTGAAGCTGTGCCAGACCGAACCCTTCCGCCCCCTCGATTACCATGATGGAGGCATTGGGCACATCGACCCCCACTTCGATCACCGTGGTGGCGACCAGCACCTTGGTGTCACCGGCAACAAACCCTGCCATGGCCGCATCCTTCTCGCGGGGCGGCATTTGGCCATGCACCAGCCCGACGACGCCTTCGCCAAGCGCGGCCCGAAGCGTCTTGAACCGGCTCTCGGCCGCCGTCTTCGCGGTCACTTCGCTTTCGTCGACCAGTGGACAAACCCAATAGGCCTGGCGCCCTTCCTTCACTGCGGCGCGAAGCCGCTCGACCACCTGGTCCATCTTTTCCGCGGCCACGAGTGCCGTGGTCACCGGCGTTCGGCCGGGCGGCTTCTCATCGAGGATCGAGACATCCATATCCCCGTACTGCGCCAGCGAGAGCGACCGCGGGATCGGCGTGGCCGTCATCACCAGCACGTCCACCCGCTCCCCTTTCTGCGACAGCATCAAGCGCTGCGCCACACCGAAGCGATGCTGTTCGTCGATCACGGCCAGCCTCAGATCGGCGAATTCCACGTCCTCCTGAAACACCGCATGGGTGCCGACCAGAAGTTGAATATCTCCGTTTTTCAGAGCCTTGAGCTTGGCCGCCCGTTCCGCCCCTTTGTCGCGCCCCGTGAGCAACTCCATCACGACGCCCGCCGCTTCCGCCAAGGGTTGCAGCCCGATCATGTGCTGGCGCGCCAGAATTTCCGTGGGTGCCATCAGCACACCCTGCCCGCCCGCCTCGACCGCAACCAGCAGGGCCATCAAGGCCACCAGTGTCTTACCCGCGCCGACATCGCCCTGCAGCAAGCGGCTCATCCGTTCCGCGCCCGCCATGTCGTCGCTGATCTCCCGGATGGCACGCTCCTGCGCCCCGGTCGGCGTGTATGGCAGCGCGGCCAAAACCGGTCCTTGCAACCGACCGGTGCCCACCGAAGGCCGACCGGCCCGTGTCCGTCGCCGTGCCCGCAGCAATGCCATCATGACCTGATGCGCAAAAAGCTCGTCGTAAGCCAAACGCTGGCGGGCCATGGAGGTTGAGGATATGTCGGCAGAGGTTTCCGGATTATGCGCCGTTACCAACGCCTCCCGCCAATCCGGCCAGCCTTCCCGCGCTTTCAAGGCGGCATCGATCCATTCCGGCAGTACGGGCGCGCGGGCGACCGAAGCTTCGGCTGCCTGGTGCATCTTCTTCAGATTGATGCCCTTCGTCAGCGGATAGACGGGTTCGAAGGCCGGGATCTCACCTGCCCGCTCGGGCGTGAGCGCGTAGTCGGGATGAACCATCTGGGCGACGCCATCGAACAGTTCAGCCTTACCGGAAACCACACGCCGTTCGCCGACGGGAAAGGTCTTCTGCAGCCAGCCCGGGCTTGCATGAAAGAAGACCAGTTGGAACGGCAGTTCCGCATCTTCGACGTCTATTCGATACGGGCGGCCCTTTACCCGTGCCGGCACGTGCTTTTCGATCACCACCTCGGTCGTCACGGTCGCGGGCAAGGGCAACCCGTTCAGCGTCGGGCGGAACCGCCGGTCGATCCCACTGACGGGAAGCGTGAACAAAAGGTCGCGCGGGCTGTCGATGTCTAGCCCTTCGAACAGTTTTGCCACCTTGGGGCCGACGCCCGGCAGCGTCTCGAGCGAGGCGAAAAGCGGAAAGAGGATTTCCGGCCGCGTGCTCATCCCCCGATCAGCGCCAGCCAACCGTCTTCATCGAGCGTCTCGATCCCGAGGTCTGCTGCCTTCTTCGCTTTCGACCCGGCTCCGGGACCAGCCACCACCAGGTCGGTCTTGGCCGAGACCGAGCCGGACACTTTGGCCCCAAGGGCCTCGGCCCGGGCCTTCGCCTCGGCGCGCGTCATCTTTTCCAGCGTGCCGGTGAACACCACTGTCTTTCCGGCCACCGGGCTGTCCGTCGCCGCCGCTTCCAGCGGTACGATATCGAGAAGATCGATCAATCGATCAAACACGACGCGTTCCTCTGCATTCGAAAACGCCTGGATGAGCGACTGTGTCAGCGTTCGCCCCACGCCGTCGATGGCCAGAAACTCGCCCCAAGCCGGGCTCGCCTCCAGCGCCGCCTTGCCCGGATCACGCGCCGCCGGCTCCGTCGCCGCACGATCCACGGTTCCCGAGAGCGCCGCCCAGTCATCGAAATGACGCGCCAGGTCCTTTGCGGCCGCTTCCCCCAGATGTCGAATGCCAAGTCCGAACAGCAGCCGATTGAAATCGATCCGCTTCTTTTCAGCAATCGCGGCGAACAGGTTCTGCGCCGATTTCTCTCCCCAGCCTTCGCGGTTCTTCAACTGCTGAAGCCCACTGCCGAACCTTTCTTCCAGCGTGAAGATCTCCGACGGCTCCTTGATCCATCCATCTTCGAAAAACTGCTCGATCTGCTTTGCGCCCAGCCCTTCGATGTCGAAAGCGGCTCGGGAAACGAAATGCTTCAGCTTTTCAACAGCTTGCGCCGGGCAAATCAATCCGCCCGTGCAGCGCCGAACCGCGTCGCCGTCTTCACGCACGGCAGGGCTGTCACACTCCGGGCAACGCTCCGGAAAGACATATGGCACGGCATCCGCCGGACGTTCCGACAGGTCGACATCGGCCACCTTTGGGATCACATCGCCAGCGCGATAGACCTGCACCCAGTCGCCCACACGGATGTCCTTGCCATCCCGGATCGGCGCGCCATTTGCGTCCCGTCCGGCGATGTAATCTTCGTTGTGAAGCGTGGCGTTCGACACCACCACGCCGCCCACCGTCACCGGTTGCAGCCGCGCGACCGGCGACAGGGCCCCGGTGCGGCCCACCTGAATGTCGATGCCTTCAAGCCGGGTCCAGGCGAGTTCGGCGGGGAATTTGTGCGCGATCGCCCAGCGGGGCGTGGTGGAGCGGAAGCCAAGCCGCTCCTGTAGCGCGAGGTCGTTCACCTTGTAGACGACCCCGTCAATATCGTAGCCGAGCGTGGCGCGCCCTGCCTCGATCTTGCGGTAATGCGCCAGCATTTCTTCCGGCCCATCGCAAACTTGGGTGAGTGGATTGGTTTGAAAGCCAAGCTCGGCCAACCGATCGATGGCCCCCATCTGGGTTTCCGCGAGAGGACTCGACAGGCTTCCCCACGCATAGGCAAAGAAACGGAGAGGTCGCGACGCGGTGATCGAGGCATCCAGCTGGCGCAGAGAACCCGCCGCCGCGTTCCGTGGGTTGGCAAAGGTCTTGTCGCCTTTCTCTGATTGCCGCGCATTGAGCGCCGCGAAATCTTCGTGGCTCATGTAGACCTCGCCTCGCACCTCAAGAAGCTCGGGCGCACCGCCCAGAACGTCGGGAATATCGCCGACCGTTCGGGCATTGGCTGTCACGTTCTCACCGGTGGTCCCGTCGCCTCTCGTCGCGGCGTGGATCAGCGTGCCGTTTTCGTAGCGGAGCGCCAGCGAAAGCCCGTCGATTTTGGGCTCCGCAGTGTAGGGCAGCGGCGCATCGACGGCGAGGCCGAGGTACTTGCGGATCGAGGTGTCGAACTCTGTGACATCCGTGTCGTCGTATGCATTTCCAAGCGACAGCATCCGCACAGAATGCGTAATCTTCTGGAACCCGCCCGATGGCGCGGCTCCGACCTGATCCGTCGGTGAATCCTCGCGTTTCAGCTCCGGGAAATGCGCTTCGATCGCTGCGTTCCGGCGTTTCAGCGCATCGTATTCGGCATCTGAGATTTCCGGCTGATCTTCCTGGTGATAGGCCGCGTTGGCGCGGTCCAGAATCCGGGAAAGCCGCGCCAACTCGGCCGCAGCTTCCTGTTCAGTCATCGTTTTCAGGTCGTCCGCCATCAGCATTCAGCGCCCCAATTTTTACCCATTATGGATAGGGGGGCATCACGGTGGCGTCCAGAGCGCTAAGGTCGGTTGTCGGCCAAGTTGCGGCTTCCGATCAGGCCGGTTTCGGGACATTCATTGCGCGAAAGGCACCAGCGGGACCAAAGGGCCTTGCGGCTGGTCCGTGACATCGAAGCGTGCGACCGAGGCCTTCCAAACCGAAGGCCCCTCACACCATTCATGGGGACATTTCCTGATTGAACTCGTCCGATGCGTTTTCACCATGCGCCCAAGCGAGGGGCGCTTTCCCTTGGTTATGAAAGGCGGAGTTCAGGCGCTCGCGCGCACCGGCCCATCCGACAAGGCAAGCGGTTCCGGGTCGCGGAGCACGTAGCCGCGCCCCCAGACAGTTTCGATATAGTTGTCGCCATCGGTCGCCACCGAGAGTTTCTTTCGCAGCTTGCAGATGAAAACATCGATAATCTTGAGTTCGGGTTCGTCCATGCCACCGTAAAGGTGGTTCAAGAACATCTCCTTCGTCAGTGTCGTGCCCTTTCTGAGCGAGAGTAGCTCGAGCATCTGGTATTCCTTGCCCGTCAGGTGCACGGTCTTGCCTTCCACTTCGACCGTTTTCGCGTCGAGGTTGACCGACACCTTGCCTGTATTGATGACCGATTGCGCATGTCCCTTGGAGCGTCGGATGATCGCGTGGATACGCGCCACGAGTTCTTCCCGGTGGAACGGCTTGGTCAGGTAGTCATCAGCTCCGAATCCGAAGCCCTTGATCTTGCTTTCGGTGTCATCAGACCCCGTCAGAATGAGAATTGGTGTTTCGACGCGCGCCAGGCGAAGTTGCCGCAGCACTTCGTGACCATCCATGTCCGGAAGATCCAGATCCAGCAGGATGAGGTCGTAATCATAGAGCTTGGCCAGATCGATCCCTTCTTCACCAAGGTCTGTCGCATAGACGTTCAGGTTGGCATGGGTCAGCATCAATTCGATGCTGCGGGAAGTTGTTGGATCGTCTTCAACCAAGAGCACGCGCATTTCACATCTCCGCAGTTTTTATCACTGGCTGCTTAATTGATGGACGGAATTAGTTAATTGCCGGTTACTAACTGTCGATCATATCAATACAATCTAAGGTTGTCTATAACGCTGAATTGTTGTCGCTTTCAGAGCTACCTCCCCATGCTGCTCAACCGCAGCGTGCCAATTCTGCAATTCTTCGTCGGAAAGCTCGTAAACGTCGGTGGCTTCCTTCCAGGTAATCAACCCGTGCTTGATCGCCCGCACGACAGCCGCCTTACGGCTGGCAACCCATCGCCGCGTGTCCTGATCCGGAAGATCGGCGCGTGTCATCACCGTGCCATCTGGCAGCGTCACAGCGCGCGGTCCGTTGACCTTTTTCAAGTACATGAGCCACAGGCCCTTCTTTAAGCAGCTGTAGCGGTTATCGCGCAGGAGACTTAATCGAGAGTGAAGGAACATCTTGTCCGTACGAGCAATTTTCCTATATTCCTCACGATTTTCCTGACCTGAAAAATGGACATCATGGTGCTCGACACACCGAAAACGCTGAATTCGCTTGGGTTTCCGAAACCGCCTTCGGAAACACGCGTCGTCGTGGCCATGTCAGGCGGTGTCGACAGTTCGGTCGTTGCGGCGGAACTGGCCCGCGAAGGCTATGATGTCGTCGGCGTCACCTTGCAGCTTTACGATCACGGTGCGGCTCTCGCCAAGAAAGGCGCCTGCTGCGCCGGCATCGACATCCATGATGCGCGCCGCGTCGCCGAAGACATGAACTTTCCGCATTACGTGCTCGATTACGAGAATATCTTTCGCGACGCCGTCATCGACGAATTCGCCGACAGCTATCTGGCTGGCGCGACACCCGTGCCCTGTATTCGCTGCAATGAACGCGTGAAATTCAAGGACCTGCTCGAAACGGCCAAGGATCTCGATGCCGACTGCATGGCGACCGGGCATTACATCCAACGCAAGATGGGGACATCCCGCGCGGAACTGCACCGCGCGGGCGACCCGTCGCGCGACCAGTCCTATTTCCTGTTCTCCACCACGCCTGAACAACTCGATTTCCTGCGGTTCCCGCTTGGCCACCTGACATCAAAAGCCGAAACCCGCGCTCTTGCCGCGAAACACGGACTTGCCGTGGCAGACAAGCCCGACAGCCAGGACATTTGCTTCGTCCCGGACGGAAATTACGCGGGCGTTATCGAAAAATTGCGTCCGGGCGCTGCGGAACCCGGCGACATCGTTCACGCGGATGGGCGGGTGCTCGGCAGCCATGAGGGTGTGATTCATTACACCATCGGACAACGCCGCGGGCTTGGGATCGGTGGGCTCGAAGAACCGCTTTATGTGGTGAAGCTCGACGTGGATCAGAAACAGGTGATCGTCGGACCGAAGGACATGCTGGCGACCCGAACAGTCCCGGTCCGCGAGATCAACTGGCTCGGCGATGCGCCATTTGCGTCCGCCAGCGAATGGCATGTCTCGGTCAAGATTCGCTCGACGAAACCGCCTGTCGAGGCGGTCGTCCGCCCACTTTCCGCGACGGAGGCGGAGGTTGATTTGCTTGCTCCGGAAGAAGGTGTCTCGCCGGGACAGGCCTGCGTCTTCTATGAGACGGGCGGCTCGCGAGTCTTTGGTGGCGGCTGGATCTGGCGGGGCGCGTGACCCAACCCGTTCTCACAACGGATCGTCTGACCCTCCGCCCGTTCCACATCGGCGACATTGAACCGCTCCACGTGTTTTTCTCGGATCCCGACGCCACGCGATACTGGAGCGACACACACACCAGCCTCGAACAAACACGCGCATTTGTGGCGGCCACGATTGCGGCCGACCCGAGCAACAGCTGCGACTTCGTGATCGAATGGGATGGCGTGGCTGTCGGAAAAGCCGGCATGTGGCAGCAGCCGGAAATCGGTTTTTTCGTCCTGCCTGCCTATCAACGGAAAGGCATCGCGCGGGAAGCGCTCACGGCCATAATTCCACATCTCTTCTCGACCTACGGGGTGCCCGAACTGACCGCTGACGTGGACCCGGCAAATCAGGCCTCCATCAACCTGTTGCAAAGCCTGGGCTTTCACGAGACGCACCGGGCAAAACGCACCATGCAAATCCGGGGCGAATGGTGCGACTCGGTCTATTTCGCCATCCAGCCGCCCGGTTAGGCGCGGCAGCCATCTTACCCGATGGCTTGCAGCACGGATTGCGCGGCCCGAAGCCCGGGCGGGTCGCCATCCCGTCCAAGCTTCACCATGGTCGAGTTCATCGCCGCCATCTGATCCATCCTGGCCTTTTTGTCATCAAGCAGACCGAGCATCGCGTCGGCGATATCCGGTGCCTTGCAGGCGGGGCCGAGGAATTCAGGAACCACGTTCCGTTCGACGATCAGATTGACCAGCGTGACTGTGTCGATCCGGGCCATACGGCTCATGATCTGCCAACTCAGCCAACTCATGTCATAGGCAATCACCATCGGCGTCGCATTGGCCGCAAGCTCAAGTGACACCGTCCCCGATGCCGCAAGGGCCACGTCCGCAGCGGCAAAGGCCGCGCGCTTCTTGTCTTCCGCAGCAGGATCGTCACGCGGATCGATGACCATCGTATTGCCGGGCCAGTTGCGCACCGCGTCTTGAACCGCCGCCGCAACGGAGGCTGCCGCGGGCACGACCACGCGGGCCTCCGGTTTCGCGGCCAGCAGCTGTGAGACAACATCGCCAAAAACGGTTCCCAGCTGTTCGACTTCTGATTTCCGCGATCCCGGCAAAACAAGAACCAGCGGCGCGTCGTTGAGCCCGGTCTCGGATAGAAACGCGTGGACCTCCGGTTTGGTTGCGACCGTCTCTGCAACGACGGGGTGCCCCACGAAATCGCAGGTCATACCGGCCTTTGTCATGTAAGGCGGCTCGAACGGCAGAAGGGCAAGCACGTGATCGATATGCGCGGCCATCTTGGCAGCGCGACCGGGGCGCCACGCCCAGACCGACGGCGCAACATAGTGAATGGCCTTCACCGCCGTCTTGTCCTTCACCAGTTTCGCCAGCCTGAGCGAAAAATCCGGACTGTCGATCGTGAGCAGCGCGTCAGGCGACCAATCGAGGCAATCCTGCGCCGTCTCGTGCAGACGTCGCTTGAGGTGCAGATATTTCGGGAGAACCTCGGCGATCCCCATCACGGAAAGCTCGTCCATCGGAAACAGGCTTTCCATCCCTTGCGCCTGCATCAATGGCCCAGCGACGCCCCGGAACTCGATATCCGGCGCGAGTTCCTTCAATCCGGCCATCAAGGCCGCTCCCAGCTTGTCGCCCGAAGGCTCGCCTGCCAGAAGATAGAGCTTCATCTGGCCACCGTGTTATGGGGACTTGGGTCAGGTCGAACTGTCATGGCGCGCCCACACACAGGTACAGCCCATGTTCTTCCGCCAGCCGAAGCGTCTTCTCTCGCTCCAGCACCAGGACACCGTTCGCCGCGATCACCACGCCATCAAGCCCGGCCGCCGCCGCGCCCTCCATGGTCGCGGGCCCAATCGTCGGTAGATCGATGCGCCGATCTTGCCCGGGTTTCGGCCCCTTGTAGAGAAGCCCGCCCCGACCATCCGGGCGCTGTCGCAGGCTCTGAAGCATCCAGTCCGTGCCAAAAAGACCCTCGAGTGCAAGCGCCTGGCCTTTCAGGATCACACAAGCCTGACCGGTGTCCGCTGCCCCCATCGCGGCCAGAACGGCTTCGGCCCGGGAGACATCCTGCGACACATGGTCGGGCAGTCGTCCCGCGAGCACGCCTGCCTCGGGCAGCAGTGATGGCACCAACTCATGCGCGCCCCGAACGACCAGACCCGCTTCTTCGAAGATCGCGACCACCGTCCGAAGGACAACATCATCTCCTTGCCCCATGGCCGCGACCATGCGCGAGACAAGCGGCATCGTGGCAGCGTCGATCGCGCCTTGTTCGATCGGTGGGCGCTTTACCGCGCCTGCGAAACACACGTCCCGCACGCCGCGCGACGCCAGGATTTCAAGAAACGTACCAAGATGCTCAAGCCGGAAAACCTCATCCGGCTCGACGCTGTCGGGCGCAAAACCGGAAAGCGACGCGATATGAGGGCGTTCCGGCAGTGCGGCTACGATTTCGCCCGGCAAAGCGCCCTGCCCGGCAATGAGCGCAAGCATCGCCTCAACGCTCCGGTGTCAGGTAGTTTCGGTCCGACGCGCCAAGAATGAAATCCACGATTTCCTGCACATAGGCACTGTCGTTGTCCTCTCCCAGACGTCGTGCCCGGTCCTGGAAGGCACCATCTCCTTGCGCGAGCATCTGGAACGCCGCCCGAAGCGCGGTAATGTCCGCGCGATCGACGCCCTTCCGCTTGAGGCCGACAAGGTTCAACCCGTCCAACTCGCCACGCGGCGCCTGAACAAGGCCGTAAGGGATCACGTCATTGGTCACCATCGTCACCGCACCGATGATCGCACCGCGTCCGATCCGCACCCATTGATGAATACCAGACAAGCCGCCGATGATGACGTCATCCTCGATCACGCAATGCCCGGCAATCGCACCCTGGTTGGCAACGATAACCCGATTGCCGACCCGTGCGTCATGCGCGACATGCGCCCCCGTCATGAACAGACAATCGTCACCCACCGAGGTCAGTCCGCCACCGCCCTCGGTCCCGGTGTTCATCGTCACAGCTTCGCGAATGCGGTTGCGCTTGCCGACCATCAACCGGGTCGCCTCACCCTTGAACTTCAGATCCTGCGGGATCTCTCCGATGACGGCACCCGGAAACACGATCGTTTCCTCGCCGATTTCCGTGCGTCCGGTGACAACGACATGACTTTTCAACTCAACCCGCGGCCCCAGAGCAACATCCGGTCCCACCAGCGAAAACGGACCGACGACTGCACCTGCGCCGATCACCGCGCCGTCTTCCACCACGGCGGAGGCGTGGATGCGCGCGCTCGCGTCGATCACTTTGGCAAATCCATCATGGCCGTGAACTCGGCCTCCGAGGCCACGTCTCCATCGACGGTTGCGACCCCTTTGAACTTCCAGACCTTGCCGCCGCCACGTATCTTCGTCAGCTCCATCCTGAGCGTATCGCCCGGCACAACCATCCGACGGAACTTCACACCGTCCATCGCCATGAAGTAAATGCCGATGTTCTTGTCGGCGAGGTCCAGCCCCACGCCCGCAATCACCGCCGAGGTCTGCGCCATCGCTTCAACCTGATAGACACCTGGAAAAACCGGGTTGGCGGGAAAGTGTCCCGTGAATTGTGGCTCGTTCATCGTGACGTTCTTGATGCCCACGCCGCGTTCGGTCCCGTCAATTTCGACGACCTTGTCCACCAGCAGAAACGGGTATCGGTGCGGCAAGATCCGTTGGATCAGCCCGATATCGGCGCTTTTCAGCGTCTCGCTCATTATGCTCACCTCTTTTGAAAAGGCGTATCAAGCGGCGGCGCTTTGGGCAAGAGAGCGCGCCAACAGCCCATTGGCCGATGACTGATTTGAAACCATACGTGAAGTTTACCGCAACGTGATCGAATTTCCGCTTTCGAGTTGCTAACACCACAACAGCCGTTCGATTTCAGAGACAACAGAGAACACGATGCGCCTCCAGACCTCTCTTTTGTTCATCCTGTTTGCGGGCACCGCCAGTGCCGAGCACGAGTTTGAAAACCGCGATCTCGCAGCGGGGCAACTGCTTTACGCCGAACAATGTGCTTCTTGCCATGGTCTCAACCTTGAAGGTCAGCCCAACTGGCAACTCCGCAATGCAGATGGCACCATGCCTGCCCCGCCACATGATGCGACCGGCCATACGTGGCACCACGATAGCAAGCTGCTTTTCGACTATACCCGGCTTGGCGGGGCTGGAGCTTTGGCCGAACGCGGCATCACCGGCTACGCGAGCGCAATGCCCGCGTTCGGTGATACCCTGACTGACGACGAGATCTGGGACATCCTCGCGTTCATCCAATCGACATGGCCCGAAGACGTGCAGCAGATACAGGCGGCCAGATCGCCGGGGCACCCGTAAAAGTGCTAAACTCGTCGTTTCGCGAGTTCCCGATAAAGCGCCTCGGGACTGACGGCCAGTTCATGCGCAAGGGAATGCCACTGCCCTTTGCTCGGCAATTCACGGACATCGCCGAGCCACGCGTCGAGCCGGTCGCCGACTGTCTTGAAACTGCGGATTTCGGAAACCAGCCGCGTCGTCTGCACTGTGCGCGCCAAACGCGCAGCCCAGGTCTCTGCCAAGTTTGGATCGTTTCGCAGCAGCGATGTAAAATCTGCTTTCTTCAGCCGACGGAGACGCACGTCTTCAAGCACACGCGCATCGCAGTGATATTCGTCGGCATAGACAGAGGCCTCGGCCAAAACGTCGCCCTGCTCGGCCCGCTGGAAGCAAGTGACCTTTCCGGTCGACTGCACCCGCTCAAGACAGATTTTTCCGTCTTCGATGAGATGCACGAACCTCACTTTGTCTTGCGCATGAAAAAGATAAGCTCCCGACGGGAGTTCCATGGGCTCGGCACCGGAAAAGACCATAGCTGTGAAATCATCCATGACATGATCATAATCATGTCTCGGGCGCAGACAATCTGTCATTGAACGACCAAAGGAGAAGCCCAATGCGTATCTTTCTGGTTGTCTGCCTCATCGGCTCCACGTGGTCTCTAACAAGCCACGCGGAGGATGGACATCAGCCCTATTCCGGCCTCGAAACACGAGACATCACGTCGCTTTCAGCAGACGACATTGTGGAGTTGGAAGCCGGTCGCGGATGGGGATTGGCACTTCCTGCGGAACTGAGAGCCTGACCGAAAAGTTTTACGTTTCCTGGCAATGTCTTGCTAATCTGCGCGTTACGAGGCGGATGCTGGCGACGAGCGCCCAGGCCGCTGAGCTTTCCACGGTACGTTCCCAGTCTTTCGCCAACCTCCGACACCGCC
>JAJDZT010000130.1 GCA_022824525.1 Silicimonas sp.
GTGGAGCGGACCTTGGCGAGCTCCCTGGCCTGGGTCCAGCTGGCCGCGTGCCGGTTCCTGACCCGACGACTGGCGCGGGGGGCAACGCCATGAAAACAAATAACATAATCAAATCAATGAGTTATGATTCAGCCTCTTAGAGAGGAGGCTGCATGCGGGCCTGCCGCCGTCCGCCTTCAGGCTGTATCGCCGCACAGGTGGCACCAGGATCCAGGTACCCGCTCGATGCGCCGCCGCGAACCAGCTTGCGCAACGTCCTGCCGACTTCTACCCCCTGGGATGGACGGCTCCGCAGGCAATGCCGTTTATGCGATGCATGCGTTGGCCCTGCATTCAATCAGGACGTCATCGGCTATTCATGTGAGTGCAATGTGGTACCTATGATCCGTCACTGTCGCCCGTGCAACTTCAATCAAATGTTGCTAAAACAACTCTATAGGTCGGCAATCATATGGGTGGCAGTCACGATTCTGTCGAGCACCGCGATCCCCTAATGGCGCCAACCGAACCGGGCTCGGCATTGTCCGGCGGATTGACGGCAGGCCAGCTGACCATGTCAGGAATCGGCCGGCCTTGGACGACGGGAACGGGCGGAGCGCGCGTCCAGAGCAGCTGCGACTGCCGGGAATGCAGCTATCGTTGCGGCAGTCGAAATCCGTGAACGGCTTCCGACCCGCGACCGATTCGACCAACCGCTTCACCCCAGGCTGCGGAATCGGTTGTGATTGAAGACCCCTTCAGGCCGGTTGCCGTGGCATCCGTCGGGCAGCGAGGGACAGGGGTTGAGATCGCTCCGGTTTCGATGCGATGTCGGTCCGGAGAGGACCAAATGCCGACTGTGCGGAAGGATCAGGAAACATGGGAGCTTGAGGCCGACAGGCCGGCTGCGGCACGACGATGTTGCGAAAGAGGCAAGAAGATCGTGGGGAGGCAGCATAATGAATCTCCCGCCTTCAGGCCGTCGCCCCGACAACGACAACCGTGAAGTAACCCCACTACACCAGGTACCGAACTCACACCGGCACAGAGCAGCGGACGAACTATCCCAGAGGGAGTCCGGTTCATATTCCAGAAAGCGCCGCCGCATCCTATTTTCTAGACGCCTCCAACCCCCGTCAAGGATAGCGACGGTGCGCAACCCACAAGCGTCACGGCCTGCACCAATCGGTCGACAGGCGAACTCCGGCACCTACAGCGCCCATTACTGAAGCAAAATTCCGCTGCCTCGCCCAATGAAATCAGTTAGCTTCAAACCGCTAACAAATACTCCACAACTTCACGCGGCAGGTAAATCGAGCGCGATGTCGTGCAGGTCCATTCGGTAAGGCCTGGCAGTTTCCGGTAGCTTCTTCTCAATGCGATATTCAGGGTCGGTTAACTGCCTCCGCAGAGCGGAAACGACCTCTCCCATTCCTTCGATGAAGCCGGAATTCGGTTCGGGCAGGTCATGCTTGATCATCTCATGCAGCTTCGGCAACGCGTGGTAGGGAACCATCGGGAACATGTGGTGTTCAACATGGTAGTTCATGTTCCAGTAGATGAACCGGCTGATCGGATTCAGGTAGACAGTGCGCGTATTCAGCCGGTGATCAATCACGTTGTCAGCCATTCCGGTGTGCTGCAGGAGCCCCGTAAGAACGAAGTGCCAGGATCCAAGAATGGCTGGCCCGACACCCACTGCCATAAACGGCAGAATTGATCCCGCCCAAAGTGCCGCCGCAAGCGTCAGTGCGAAAACCAGAACCCAGATTCTCGCCACCGCAGTCGCTTTGCTCCACTCAGATTCAGGTACGTAGTCCTTTTCCTCGTCGTTGAGTCCCTTGGCCGCATGCCGGAACATCGCGACGAATCCCTCGTATTGATGCAGGCCAGTGAAGAGAAGCACCGCCTTGAAAATCACCGGTGGACGCATCGTGACGATTTCGGGATCACGTCCGACAATGATGGTGTCTGTATGGTGGCGCGCATGCGACCAGCGCCAAAGCGTTGGATTCCGAAGAAGCATGAAACAGCCAATGTGGTAAACAACGGTGTTCATCCAGCCGGTTCGGAACGCCGTTCCATGGCCGGCCTCGTGCCATCGGCTGTCAGCGCCGGATGAATAAAGCACGCTGTAGGCAATCCAGAACGGGAGAGACCACCAGGAGGGCCAAAGGGCTATTCCAATACCTGCCAACAGCACCATCGATCCGTAGTATATGATGGAATCACGGATCGCCGGACCATCGCGGCGCTTCATCAGCGCCTTCATGTCCGCTCTGGAAACATCGGTATGATACCAGTCGGCGGCGGCCAGTCCGATCCTTACGGCATGCCGTCCATTTGTGCCGAGCAAGCTGTAATCCCGCTTCGCCATTTTGCTCCCTCATATACAAAACAATGTGCGCAAACGTAAGGAACTTCAGCGCCGCCCGCAATGCCAAGAGGAATAAGCTTATGTGAATTCGGTCACTTGCGTGGTGTTTTTGACTATGTAGCCCCAGTCATAGACAACTCCCAGGCCAGGACCGGACGGAACGGGCACCGTTCCATCCGGTTCGATGCAGTCAAGCTGGTCACTGTAGCCACAGGAATATACAGGGGGGATGGAGTTCGGACAGTCCGGCCCGACGAGAGCGACTTCGTAGAAGTTCGTGTTGCGCATCGCTGACATGACTGCCCGATGCGCAGGACCCGGCGCGTGAATCTCGCAGTCGATGCCGAGCGCTTCCGCCAGATGCGCGATCTTCATGGCACCGGTGATTCCCATGTCGTATTCCGGATCGGATCGCAGAAAATCCGTCCCTCCGGCCAGGACGAAGTCCGCCTTCGGCTCGACACCGCGGACATGCTCGGTCTGCAGGAGCGGTGTCCTGATTTTTTCCCGCAGCAACCTGTGTGCATGAGCCGAGGTTCCAGAATCCCGGAACGGATCCTCATACCAGAAACATCTCGCATCGTCGCATGCGTGGCCAACGTAGATGGCATCCGCCAGCGTACGCAGCTCGCAGGCGTAATCGACCATGATATCCATCGAGTCGCCGACCGCACTGCGGACATGCAGCAGGCACTCAGCCTCTTCCCTCGCGTTCCCTTCGTGCCAGCCGTGGATTTTGTAGGCACGATAGCCGATTTCACGGCACTGAAGCGCGAAATCCGCAAACGCTTCCTTGCTGTCGAGACCTCCGTTGCGGTCGCCATGATATGTAGAGGCATAGGCACGCAGGCGCTGCCGGTATCCGCCCAACAAGCGCGACACAGAAACGCCGTACTTCTTTCCGGCCAGATCCCAGAGCGCGATGTCGATCGGTCCGTGCCCCATGTGGTCGTACTGTCGAAGCTCGCGTTTCATGTCGTCGTAGAGACCCTCGCGCGCCTCGGCGTCCCGCCCGATCAACGTCGGGGCAAGCATCTGGCTCTGGGCCATGGCGCTCTTGGTCCCAACGTAATGAGTGACGTATTCGCCTCTGCATCCGTCACCGGACTCGATCACGACGGCGTAGCGGGTCAACGTCGCTGTCTGGCCACGAGCGTATTCCAACGCTCCGCCAGGGGTTCCGCCGCTCAGCTCCCGAACACCGCCGCCGCCAGAGAGTCCGAGATTTGCTACCTCGAAGCTGAATTCCCGGATTTCCACCCGACTGATGATTGACCTCGACATTCCCGATGCGTTGCACAACAGCCCGAGGTCAGTCAAGATTGATCCTTGAAGGGCAAACATCTGCAGGTAACTCAGTCTTCGGATGCTGTCGGCGGCGATTCAAAACAGCGGGAAATCAGAACGTTCTGATTTCACGCCGTTCTATGCAGCCGTCGACACGCAAGAGACGTTCAATGCGAGAACGGTAGATAGCTGGGCAATTGATCGGTGGGTTTGCAAGCTCGCTAGTGATTGTGACCAAAGCGCGCATAGATCAGCAATCCGGGAATTCTCGCTTTCTGAGAAATTCTCTCAAAAGGCCTTTCCCCATTATTTCGAAAGACTTCCAATGCGTGATCGTCTGACCTTAATCTAATGTGATTGAAGCGATTGACTAAACCTTGAAAGAGGTGAGTAAAGCCGTGCCCGCGTGCCGGATCGTCGTGCCGCGAAACACCATCCGTTACAATGAGCTTTAGGGCACGTCCTGAATCATCCAGGGATCGATAAGGAGTTGCCTCCCGTATGCTGGCTAGAGCGCCGCGTCCCTTATCGGCGACGACGATCTCAAGACCAGTAGTCCCAAGATGGAAGGCGGCAATTGCCCCGTGTGTTCGTCCGGCATGTTCAAGAATGTTGGAGCGGAATTCACCGAAAGTCGCCATGATCGCGTTTTTGGTTCGATGATCAAAGCCTTTGGTTTTACAGATTGACGAGACGCGGATCAGGAAGCCTGTCCAGTGGGTGTCGTCCGCGATTCGGTCTCCACAGATCCATCCTGTGGCGACGCCGGTTCTTTGCTCCTGGGTGGCCTGTGATTGCAGATCGCTAAGCACTGCGCAAAAGCCATCTGCTTGAACCCATGCGAGATCAGTCAAGGCTGACTCTCCCCATGTGGACGCCATGATCGCTGTTTCAATGAAAGGTCCGAGTTCGCCAGCGTTGATTTGTCCGAGGACTTCGAGGTCTATCCGCGCGCGTTCTACTCCGAGGGCAAGATCGTCGACGAGATCAAAGTCTAGAGGCAATTCATCCATGGGCATCTATGCGATTGCTTACATCGCGCCAGCGACGAGGAGGCGCGATCGCGCCGATACCTCCACCACATTGTGCTGGAGTAGTGAATCGACGCTGATGTCATCTGGCGTCGTCACAGACTTCCATCGCAGATCCCAATTTGACGTTCGAATGGCAAATTCCCGGTGCATTGTTTTCATGAATGCGTTTGTGTCGACGTAGAGAACATCGCGATAGTGGGGTGCGAGGTCCGAGAGGACTTTTTGGTCACCGCGAACAACCAGATCGAGCGGCCTGCCTGCAGTTCTGGCAAGCCGGATTAAGTGATCAATGTGCTGGGACCGGAGGGAGCGACGTCCGGCGCCTGTCGTGAACTCGTAGGCAATGGTTTGAATTTCCGGTCTTGCCGCAACAAAGTCGGTCCACCGCGAAGAGTCGGTTTCTGTGATGATGTGGGGATGTAGCGCGCACGGAATGCCCGCGTCTAGGAACTCGGCTTGCACCAAAGCGATACGTTTCATCGCGCTGAAGTCACTTGGTCTTGGCTGGTCGCAGAAAAGGCTGAAATTGGGTGGAGTCACGAGCACTATGTTGAGTTTTGTAAACTCGCGGAGGAGTGCACCGCGTTTTTCTCTGCCAAGGCTCCACCAGGGCTCGACCCATTTGTCCTGTTCAATTCCAGTAACTACGACATTCGCGTCCGGTATGAACTTCAAGGCTGCGGCGAGCTCTTCGCGGTCGGAATAGCGAAGTCGGCCGCTGTTCATATGGACGATTTCCCGGAGCTTGACCGCGACGATATCCGACGCGACAGGCGTCTCTCGCACTTTTCCATGGACGAGCAAGGGTGCAGTTCCAGAGAGCGATAGTTGCGAGACCGGCTTCGCCCGAGGAACATTGTCAAGATCAAAGCCAGCTATTTCTCTGGTCTGCGCAACAAAATCAGGGTTTTGACGACAAACCGTCTGGCAGCCCGCTTTGCCGCCACAACAATGCATATAGCAGTGCCCGCCGAGCTGAGTGGCTATGCCGCCACATCGACCCAAGTCCGGGCAGCTATTGCAGAAAAGACTTTTCTGCCACTTCACGGGATCGTGGGTAAGCTTCGAGACCGAGAGGTGCTTCAGGTTGCTACTACCAAATCCCTCCATCAGCACAGATCCACCTCGACGGTGCCCGAAAGTGGATTCACCTTCGAGATATTTGCTTCCACGATGCCGCTGTTGGATTTCAGGTGGGCCACAACTTCGGATGGAGGGGTTTTCGCACGCAAGACAGTGTGTGGACCTTGAGTTCCAAGAACTGTCAGCCCGTCCATCTCAAGGTTTACTCTGTCGCCCATTTTGAGACCGGACTTTTGCATGGGTTCGGCAACAAACTGCCGCGGGCACGAATCCGGCGTTTCATCAAAAAGGTCGCCGGTAGAGACTTCCTTCAGCGCGTTGTCGACATGCTTTTCAAAGCTTTTTTGAGCTTTCTTCTGAAGATTGGTACCCATTGATATCACCATGCGGGGCGATACGTTTTCGCCCGCCCCTTTGAAATTTCCATTAGGACACCGCGTTCGACCAGCGACTTCAGTCGATTGTTCCATGCTGTCGGTTTCTGCAGTTCCTCTTGAATGCCGTAGATGTCGGCTAGACTACCAGCGTCGGCTTCGCCCTCGCGAGCCACGAGTTCAAACGTTCTGGTGTGCTTGGGGTCGAGGTCGCCGAAGAGGCGATGCTCCACAACCACGCCGCACTCATCGCAGGTGCAGAGAATTACAGCGTCGCGCCTCGCTTGCGTGAGGATTGCGAATTCCTCCTCAATCTCCGGTGAGACGTTTGCAAAGACCGGATACCAGTTGGACGCCCGCGAACGCATATGATCCTTAAGCGCAAAGACGCTTTCGCGAAGAAAGCTTGCCGTCGCTAGTTGGATTCCGGCAAAGTCGATGATCAGCACAGAAGGCGTTGATGGCGCTGCTTTGCAGTCATCCAGCAGTGACAAAAACACTTTCTGACCGGTGGTTGCGCCGGCGAGGACGCCGTCAATCGCATATGGAAGAACTGATAGTTTCACGACTCATCCTTCTCACTGATGTCAGTGAGATAGGTGACAATGCGAGTTTTGTCAAGCCGCGAGATCCGGTCAAAAACGCGGTGGATAGGGTGGGAAGGTTCTTGAGTAGCCTCGATCGCCATTTGCTAGTGGCGCAGGCGCATCTCGAAAGAGGATTCAGTCTGGGCTAGGGCCTCGGACACGATCCACACCCACATCGCCGATTAAGTCATCGACATAGGCAAGGCGATTTCCGCGACCCCGGCAGGAGATAAAGTAGACACGCTGCATGGCGCGCGTGAACGCGACGAAAAATGCGCGCATCTCTTCGCTGTCCTGTGGCTCGAAGGTCCACCAGGTTCCACTGTCGAGACCGAAAAAGATGACGGTGTGGAATTCTAGGCCTTTGCTCTTATGAATACTCATGAGCGGAACTTGACCAACACCATCAAAGTTCCTTGCAACCGTTGCCCAATCAGTTTCACCTTCGGCAGACTCCTTCAAGAGGCATGTCAGTCCGGTGCGAGCACGAAAATAGTCTTTGTCGCGGCGATAGGCCGGGACAGTTGACCGCAATTCAGCTTCACCAATGAACTCCAAGATCGATTGGACAAGCGCTGCACAAGAGTCGCTTGACGGGGCGTTGGTTTCCATGAAGCTGCGCAATTCCATAACTTTAGCGCCAACATGATCTTGCAAAGTTTCTTGGTCAGCTTCGTTGTCTGGGTCCAAACCCCAAATGAGGGACAGCCGCTCGATGACCGCGTGCCAGTCATCGGGCGCTTTTTGAAGCGCGCCCAGACGGATCAGGGCCATGGTGCATTGTGTGACGTCCTCGGTGAGAACGTCTTGAATGGCGATGTTTGCACCATCGGGATTGCGGGCGATGTTTCGAAGACGCACGCCATGTGACGCGAGTGCAGGTCCGAGTTCACCCTCAAGTGAATCAGGTTTGAAACGGACCAGGACAGCACAGTCTTCAGGGGTCATTTCACCGGAATTGATTGCCGCAGCTATCCAGCTTGCAACGCCCCCGCATTCAGACGCACGATCATCATAAGACCAGATCGCGCACACATCGCCATCAACATTTCTGACGCGCTTGGCGTCGGGTTTTGCGGAGGCGGCTTCGAGGGATACGGCGATCGCATGTTGTATCTCGACCAGTTCCGGATGAGAGCGCCAGTTGGAGATCAACGTTTCTTGCTTTGCATCAAAATCGGCTGCGAAAGTTGTGAACGAATCCGGCATGGCGCCCGCCCAGACCATAATCCGCTGCTTGTTGTCTCCGACGGCGGTGAGACGCGCATTGCTGTTCAAAAAAAGACGCTTGAGCAGGTCATATTGGCCAAAAGTGGTGTCCTGAAATTCATCGAGAAAGACAAAGGGGTATGTGGCTTGCAGACCGGCTACCAGGCGCGGATCGTGTGATAGAACATAGTTCACGAGACGGTTGATCATCGAGAAGGTCAACTGCGTCAGATTCTTATCTCGATAGTACTCAGTCCAAAAGCGGGTCAGAACATCTTTCCACTCAGGGTTCTTGGGGTTCAGAGTTTCGATCGGAAGCCTACAGCGCGCAACGGCTTGCTCGAGTATTTTGCCGGACAGGTGCTGATATCCGTGACGTGCAAGGAAGTCGTTCCAATCGCGAAAACCGGGAAAGGCAATCTCGTAGTCAGGAGACGGGGTGTACGGAGCCGGGACAAGAGCGCCGAAGCGATCAATAAGGCCTTTGGAGAATGCATCGAAGGTCAAAGAATCGAACCGGCCTGATAGTTCTGGTCCGCAGCGCTGCCGCACGCGATCTTTGAGGTTCTTGGCCGCATCGCTCTTGAAACTGATAGCCAAAATTCTGTGCGGTGCGCGGCAAATGCCTGTGGACAGGAGGTAGTCTGCCCGCTGTGCGAGAAACTCGGTTTTACCCGCGCCTGCGCTGGCAACAACACACAGATTGTGGTCGTTTTCTTGGATGGCGTTGAGCGCCGCCGGCTCAAGCGAGGCGACGCCTTTTGGTTCCCAGTCTTCCGGTTTGATGATCGGCATGCTTCAGCCGAGATAACGCTTGATCCGCTCAAGCAAGGCATCGAGCTCTTCCGGCGGCGACTTCAAATCCTTTTTCTTTATGCGGTTCATCGCAGTCAGATGCGCGGCCGGTTTGCTTTTTGACAAGAAGAGATAGGGGTACCATCTGAAGAATTCGTCCCAACCGGCATCATAGTATTCAGGATGACCTGCTTTCTTAAGTGATGTCTTCTTTCGCTTTGCGATGGCTTCCGGGGTCGCGCTTGGGCCATGCCCTCCAGGTGTTGCCTGCATGTAGGCTTTGCTGAAATCGCAGAGCATCGAGAAGTCGATATCTATCGGCTCCGAAAAGAACACATTCAGTTCTCGGAGAGTTTCGAGCCAATAGGTTCCAAGGCTCTTTTCCGCGTATTCATCGTAGTCGATATCGATATCCTCGTCTGATAATTCATCGATGTCGTCTGGATTGATCTTTCCGCTTGCACCGTGCTCGCAGTCATCGAATTCGACACCGAACGCCAAAAGCTTGCCGACGATGCGGCGGATCGCAGCAGCGCCGCCATGTTGCCGACCGTAGTCAAGATCGAGCAGAGTGATGTGCGGGATCGAAAGATCTCTGAGCAATGTCCAGAAATGCTCGACATGGCGCCCTCCGAGCGGAACGATCGGACAGAAAGCTCTGTCGAGATGAAGGCCACGTGCAATTGCAAGTTTGGGTAACACGATCTGCTCGGAGTCGCCTTCGCCAAGCACAACGAGCTTCGCGAAATAGAGCTCCGGGTAGGCGCGCACGGCTTGTCTTACGTACTTGCCATCCTCGTCCATCGCGGGCGGCAGAGTGAGGGCTTTGACTGCGCTGCGTCCGGTCTTCGCGTCCAGGCGGCAATAGCGAAGCGTTTCTGGCTCCACACGAGAAAGAATCGACGCGCTGTGACTGGACAGCATGACTTGCGCTGTCTCCATGTCAGCGATGTCCTCACAAAGGTCCATGATACGGGACAAGAAAAACGGCGATAGCGAGTTTTCTGGTTCTTCGATCAAGAGCAGGGTGAGCGGAACGTGCTTGAGTAGTGACGGCTCGAATGGTGATTTTTCATCCGAAAGGTCGAGTGCATCCTGTTCGATCTCCAGCAGAGCTGCGGTCAAAGCGATCTGGAACAAGGATTTTTGCCCATCGCTTAACCGTTCAAGCGGACGATCTGCGCCGGAGGCATCAGGCGAAAACTTCACGTCGGCATGCCGAATGATCGCCTCAAAGCGATCTTCGGTAAGTTTCAGGATCGGCTGGGAGTGGGTCCCAGCTTCATTGACCTGCTGCCATCGTTGGGACAACCGTTTGCTGATGAAGGTAACGGGATGTTCTTTTTGGAACGCGTCCTGTAGGTGTCCGGCGTGTTCTTCGGTCGTATCCTGGAGCGCCTCGGACCAACGGGCGGCGCGCCAGAGTCGTCCGCGTAACAGTGCTTTGACATGAGAGATCGAGCCGCGGTTGGCTGGCACATAGACCACCTGAATGGCGGACCTTTGGGCGGCAGTCAGCGGCTTGCAGGCTTCCCACTCATATTCCTCGTCGGTACGCGTGACCCACCGCACGCTGGACTCGACAACACCATCAGGCGTCCCGTCGTCGACCCAAACTGCTTTCAGAACAATCCGCGCCTTCAGCGGATCATCGGGTCCGCTAGCTGACATCTGTGTCCAGAACTCAGCAACAGCAGCGCCAGCCTCATCGTCGTCAAGTTCTGGGAAAGAGAAGATCGCCTCAAGATGAAGTTCATCCTCGTTCTCAATATCTTCCGCATTGACCGGAAGGTGGAAATCAGATTTCTCGATCTTCCGTGCTGAGCTGCCGAGCCCAAACAACCGGTTGAGCGCTTGGAAGACAGCCGTTTTTCCTGAGCCATTCGCGCCGATCATCGTCGTCACTGGATCGGTCATATCTAGCGCAATTCCCTCCGAGCCGAAGCACTGAAAATTTTTAATGATCAGTGTGTCGAGCTGCATGGTTCGAGTAGTCCTTCAGAGCGCTAGGGCATGTTGCCGAGTCAGGTGTTGATGCTTGATTTTGTTCGCGAATGTCTTAGGTTCTTCATGATATCCGAGCTCAGAAAGGATTTCTTGGGTCATCCGGTCGCTATCGTCGATCTGCATCACACGCCACTTCCATAATCGTATGCTAAATTCCGCGCCACGTGCCGAGTTCGCTATATCAAACTTGCATATACGCTAGTATCATATCCCCCGTTCCACTTTGAAGAGCAATACCAGATGCGGTTGATGCGCGGTTTCCGGTGCGCATGATGTTGCGGATCGGCCAGGAAGCGGCGACAGTCCCGGTGTTGAGACTGGGAGACCGCCATGCCGAAGGGCTACCGCCACCTGACCTATGAGGAAAGATGCCGGATCCCCGCGCTGAAGGGAAGCGGGCGTTCGAACGGGGAGATCGCGCGCCAGCTGGGGCGCGATCCGACCACTGTCGGGCGTGAGACCCGCCGCAACGGGGGCGAAGGGGGCTACGCCCACGCGGAGGCCCAGGCGAGGGCGAACCGCCGCCGCCCTGCCCTTTTCCCCGCCCAGGCGGGGAAAAGGGCAGGGCCTTGCACTTCGGAGTGGAAGCCGGGGGAACAATGCGTGATGCCGGACGCAGCCGCTCCATTAGGAGCGTATTTGGAGTGTGTCCAATGATCACGAACAAACTTAAGGGCGGAGTTGACCTGATTGCAAAAAACATGCAACAGGAGATAGGCGAGGTTGTTGACCGGCAGCCAAACCGCTCTCAACGAAAGCCAAGCCTTGTGGACCGGAGTCCGCGAAACAAGCAGCCAAATGAATGAACGCATCTCAACAAACCCGATCCCCAGCCAGGATTCCGGTCGTGCCCTACAGTTCGAAGGTTTGCCCAGTGTGTGGGCACACCTTTCAAGGTAAAGGATGGGAAGGGATCGACGCTCATTGGCGAGCCAAACATGAAGACATCATGCCTTATGGCGAGGCATGGCCCTTGCTTCGGGAGGGAGCGTATCAAAAGGAAGCCCAGAAGATGTCAGGCACAAGTCACGCGATTACACAGGACGAAGTCATCAAGGCGCTGCGCGAAACAGCGAATCGACCATGGACGGCAGAATTGGCTTTTCAGCAAAAGGTGTCTGGCATCATGGGCGGTCTCCCCTTTGACAGTACGATCACACGCGAGCAAATCGAGGATTACGTTCGAAAACAGGAAGGCATGATGGGCTGATCATGATTCTTCACGAATTGGTCGGTCGAACAGAAGATCATCCTGCTTACCAAAACCTTGCGAACTCAAATCGCGCAAGACAATACGGTTTTCTGAAAGCAGCAGTCG
>JAJDZT010000086.1 GCA_022824525.1 Silicimonas sp.
CCCTGGATCATACGGGAAGATGCGCTGGACAGTCCGGAAGTTCTGGCCGCATTGGCCGGGAGAAGTCCGCTGACGGCGAACCCGGATCAGAAAAGCTTCGACTTTCAATGACATAGCGAAATGGGGTTTATGAACATGTCAACGAGTTCGCAGTGTGTGCCAACGCAGCCAGTAGTTGTCGAGCCACAATCTGGGTCCTCTCAGTATCCTCGACGCCTCAGCATGTTTGCGTCGCATGGTCGCCTCGATCGCACGTCCGGTGTTCGACCGATCGGCATCAGGCAGGCCGTCCGAGCGAGCATGCCGTACCCGAGAGGTCTTCTCCCAGACCATGAAGTCCTTCCCGTCAAGTTTATCCATTCCCCCCACTTCCACTCCGTTATGCCGATATCGGCATAACGGAGTGGAAGTGGGGGGACTTTGTGAATGGGGATCCCATTTGCCTGGAAGGCTGATTGATCACGACCGACACGGCAGCTTGCCACTGACGGAAGGGGCTAGGTGAGGTTTCCGTCGCCAGCGCACCAGCACGGGTGTGCTGAGTGGCACCCTGTGAGGCGAGAACAAGCGTCTTGTACAAAGGGCGCGCGGTCGGCACTCTCGGTATGGCGGATTTGGTATTTTTGTTGGGTCCAAGCCGACTACCGGTCGCAATCGGAGGTCGCCGGATTCGAATTTCTCGCCAATCTGTAACAAAAAAATTTCATGTCTTGCCGTTCATGAAATTTTTCGTAACTTCTGTCGAGGAGTTACACATGACAGGCAACGTCCACTATCTGCATGACGGGCCGCGAGAGATCGCGAATTTCACGCCGGTCGGGATTTCGGAGCATCGGCAAGTTGAACATTTGCTGAGCTCCGGTGCCATGTCGGCAATGCGGTTCGTGATCGAGGCAGCAAACTTCAAGCGTCGAACATCGTTGATCCGGACACTTCGTGACGAAAAAGCTGAAGTCGTCCTTGATTCAAATGTGGCCGAGCTTGGCACGAAAGGACGGTTTTTGGGTGCGATGCGCTTTGCCCCTTGGGCTGCTGAAAACCGCCCTCTGGGCGATGACGATTTTGTCGTCGGTACCAATCGAAGCATCATTGAACCGATCAGCCGTTTCGCGATTGACAATGGTGTCGGAACCGTCATGGCGCCGACGCACTATCTCGGCGATGGTGAGGACCGGTGGTTTCGGGTCGACCACGAGTCCTGCGAGGCGCTACGCCAAGAACTTGATCGCAGAGGCGGCAACAATACTGCGATCGATTATCCATTGATTGTGACTTACGCCCAGCTTCGCGATCCGGACACCAGGAAGAATCTGGTCCGCGGTTTGCAAGACCTGCTCTTCGACTTCTTGTGGCTTCGCGTTTCCTGGTTTGGTGCCGACGCCACTGCTGCTGGCGTCGAGCGGTACATTCAGGCCCTCTTTGATTTTCACGCCCTTGGCAAGCCCATCATCACAGATCATGTGAGCGGCTTGGCGTCTCTGGCGACAAGTGCGTTTGGCGCGGCCAGCGGATTTGCGCATGCGATTGCCGGCAAGGAGCGGTTCACTGCTTCCGGATGGGTCAATCCCAAAGCAAGGAAGGGGCAAGGTCTCGGCGGGAAGACGGTTTACATCCCGGGGCTGGATCGCCGCATGAAGATCGGAGATGCTCGCAAGCTTTTCGAAGATGCGCGGACTTCACGCGAGATTTTTGGGTGTCCGGACAAGTCCTGCTGTGGCGATACCGACAAGATGTTGAGCAATCCGGAAGCGCACTTTATGCGTCAACGAACGCGGCAGGTGAATAAGCTGTCCAATACGCCGGAGTCGTTGAGATCGGAAACCTTTGTCACCAGGCATGTCGAACAAGCGCGTCGGCGAGCTGACAGGGCAATGAAATTGAAGAAAGCGGACGACAATTCAAAAAAGATGATTTCGAAATCACAAAGGAGCCTGACACGACTGGAAAATGTGCTGGTGATCCTGCAGGAGCAGTTGGGTCCGGTTGAATATGCTACGGCAGCAGGCAAACGCGCATTCGTACCGGAAGTGGGGGCCAAAGGAGCCGAAGGTCTCGCGCATGAGTAAAGCAACTGCCAGAGAAACTGCTGTATCTCGATTGGTCTCTGTATTGAAGGAAAACGGCGGCCTGAAGGGACGCGATATTGCAAACATACTGGGTGTGTCACCTCCAACGGTTACTCGTTGGAGCAAAGGTGACGGTAGCCCAACGATCGACAAGCAGACCGTTATTGTTGAGCTTCGCTGGGTAGCGGAACGTCTCGCTGAGTTTTATGAGCCTGATGAAGTAAGGCTTTGGCTTCAGTCTCCACATCCACAGCTGGACGGTGAGGTTCCCTATGCCTTGATCAGTCAGGGAAGGACTGCGGAGGTCTTGGAAATCATAGAACGGCTCGACAGTGGGGTCTTCCTGTAGATGGCAGCGGCGTATCGGGGCCATGACGATCGACTTCTCGATGTGCTGGATGAACTGAAGCGCCATGCCTTCGAAGGGGCAGCATGGCGTGTAGTGCGAGAAGGCCGGGCTGCTTTCGATGGCTCAAGAGGATCCGGGCGGTGGAATCCCTCAGACCTGAGTGTGCTTTACACTGCCCTTGCGCGCGATGGTGCCATGGCTGAGATGCATTTCCATATCAGTCTTGGTCAGTCCGTTTTTCCATCGCGGATCCGGCACGATATCTGCGAGATTTCAACAAAGACCGAACGAACTCTGGTTCTGGCAAACATTAAAGAGCTGGTGGCCTTGGGGGTTGAAGAATCAAGGTACCGTGAGCTCCTCTATGGGCGGACCCAAGAAATTGCTTCTGCCGCTGCATTCATGGGGTTCGATGGTTTGATCGCACCAAGCGCACGATACGACTGCCAGAATCTCGTTCTCTTCTTGGATAGCTTCAATCTTGAAAACCTGGAAGTCGCTTCGCGGGAACCCATTGATTGGGCAGCTTGGCGAAGCCAGAACATCGGGACCGGCCGTTAGCGAGAGTGCCGCCCATCTCGTGCACGAGATAGGCGGCACTCTCAAATTGAACAGACAATCAAGTCGCCGCGCGCCCGCTGGGATACCCCCTCCCCTGCCCTTGCACTCACCTGCCTGCCGCGCTGCGCGATCCGACTTGATCGCCGTTGCCGAGAGAGGCAGATGACGCCCCCTGAGTCCCAATTCCCATTCGTTCCGCCCGATCAAGGAGCGCCTTGACAGAAGACGGATACCACGTCGCACGTCCACGGGGCGTTGGCTCGCGCATCTCCTCAAGCATGCTGCTCATCTCCTGCAGGGTGACATCCCGCAGCGCTTGGCGGTTCGCCGAGCGTATGTGACTGACTCCGGAACGTCCATGTTTCAACTCGGCCCGGCACGCTGCGAACGCCGATCACAGTGCTGCACTCCGCTGCCCCGCCCACACATTCCGACCCACAAGGGCGGGACACTCGAATAGTCCCAATTGCGGACGTACTAGGAGCACACCAAATTGCGGTGCCACCTTGAACCGGGCTGAAAACGGGTTCAATTCATTGGTTCGAAGGAATCGCAAAATGTCCCAGTCGGCCTTGCATGAGCACAAACCAGACCTCCACGCAGGCGGAAAGCTTGAGGGCGGGATCAGGTTTGTCATGCATACCGAGTTCCAGCCAGCCGGCGACC
>JAJDZT010000061.1 GCA_022824525.1 Silicimonas sp.
GTTTGCAATCAGCAACAGGGCGGGCAAAGCCGAAACGGGATCACGCAATCACTGCCGAAAAAGCCGAACCCGAACCCGGATGACGTGCCGGCACGTCAAACACCGCGTCAAAACCCGCAGAGAAAAAATTAGCCGTGGTGCGAGGTGTGACCGACGTTGCGCTCTCAATCAGTGAACGCTATACGAGCGGCGACGCACCCGTAGCTCAGCTGGATAGAGCGCTGCCCTCCGAAGGCAGAGGCCAGAGGTTCGAATCCTCTCGGGTGCGCCAGTTCTGTCGAACGCTTGTGCCGGATGCCTGAGTAGCTTGACCGTGTTCAAAGCTAGAGCCTTGCGCCGGATAGTGCGCGGTGAAATCAACCTATCGCTCACGCCCTTTGCTTCGCATATTCGGAGCGTAAAAATGTGCAGTTTCTCTATCTTTTGAGAGGATTGCGCGCGAAATCGTGTGTTTCGAGTTGCCAATCGTAATTGCAGTGAAAATTTCGCACGGTCTTGGCAACCAAACGACAATTCCTTCAATCGAATACAACCATAAATTGCATTAAGGGTAAAATTTACCGTATAGAGGAAGCGAATCCTGTTCGACCGCCATGAGGGAATTGAGCGTTGTTGCACTTCTTGAACCTCGCCGCCAAACGTCTTGGTGCTATGCTCATCGGCTTGCTGGTTTTGGGATTGCACGTAGCGTCACCAGTTGCCGCGAAGACTGACGACGTGTTGCCAGTGAAATGGGAGAGTTATGCAGCGTTCGCAAATTTCAATGACATAGTGCGTTTGGATGTAGCAAGGCCTATGGGGCTGCAGAGGGCCAGTGAGCCAAAGCTGGAGCAGAAAACCGTGTCGCTGGTCCATGGTTCTACCGTTCGCATTCCGCCACCTTTAAGAGATTTCTCCTCTTTCCTTCGTTCCAAGGAGTACAGCGCAATGGCAGCCAATCATGTGGAACTGACGTCCGGCTGGACATTTGATCCACGCGTTGTTGTTTCGGGCTCTGTGGCGTTGACGATCATTCTTCTATTGTCAGGTCTCCTGTTTCAAAGTGCGAGGGCTCGGCAACGAGCCGACAAGCTCGTCGCTGAAATCAGGTCCGTGTCGAGCCGTCTTGGTGCGGTTCTGGACGCAGCAAACAGCGGGATATTCGGGTTGTCTGTGGATGGACGTATCGTGTTCGCAAATGCCGGTGCCCGGCACATGCTTGGGGGGCTCGACATTGATCTGCCGGCAAAGTGGCCAGAGAACATAAGATTTCTGGACAGTGAGGACATGAAGCCGCTGGAGGCTTCAAAGGACCCCGTCAAACGAGCGCTTGCGGCACAGGTGATCAAGGGTGAAACCTCGATCATGTCGCGCCGGGATAATTCCGATCCACGTTATACCCGGATTTCCAGCGCGCCCCTGTCTCATGACGTATCACCCGAGATCGGAACCGTGATGATCATTGATGACGTCTCGGAGCAGGAAAAAAACCGCCAACAGGTGGAGCGGTCGAGCAGACTTGACGCCCTTGGGCAGCTGACGGGCGGGATTGCGCATGATTTCAACAACCTACTGGCTGCAATAAAGTACGCGATTCAGTTGTCATCGGTCGCAAGTGATCCCGTGAAGCGAGAAGAGTACAACGACATTGCGTTGAAATCGGTTACGCGTGGCGCAACATTGACGCAGCGCCTCCTGGCCTTTGCCAAAAGGCAGCCCGGCCTCGCAAAATCTCGTCGGGTCGAGGACATTATCAAAGAACTCGAAGAGTTCATGCGACCCACCATCGAAGAACATATCGCGCTCGATTTCATAGTGGATGATCCAAATCTGTGGGTTTACGTGGACGTTGCGCAACTTGAGAACGCTATGCTCAATCTTGTTCTCAACGCCAGAGACGCGATCATTCGGTCTGGTCGGGGGAACCGGATTGTCGTCAAGGCGCGCTCCGTGGCCGAAATTGAGGCTGATCTGGAGCTCAGGAATGAAAGCGCCGACACCTACATCGCGCAAGGATTGCACGCCGAACACAAAACCGATGTTCGCCGGCAGGACGGCAAGGCTTACCGATATGTAGAGTTCTCCGTCACGGACAACGGACCGGGTATGGACGACGAGACCAAGAGACGCTCGATTGATCCGTTCTTTACGACCAAAGACACGAATACTGGTACGGGGCTTGGGCTCTCGATGGTTTACGGCTTCATTCAACAGGCTGATGGAGAGATGCGAATCTATTCAGAAGCGGGGCATGGCACCACAATTCGTTTGCTACTTCCGCGCGGGTCCACTGAAGGGCGGAGGGAAGACCCTGTCGAGCGCCTGCCAGCGCCGACAGGAAGTGGTCAGGTTATCCTCATCGTGGAAGATGAACCTGACCTTTTGCGTATCATGACCGATCTGGTCATGTCGCTTGGGTATTCCGTTAAGATGGCACGAAATGGAACCGAGGCATTGCGCACAATTCGTTCGGGTGAACCGATCGATGTCTTGTTGACCGACATCGTGATGCCGGGCGGTATTGGTGGGTTCGCCTTGGCAGAAGCAGCGCGGCAGGCACGGCCGGGTCTGCCGATCGTCTATATGTCCGGATACACTGGGATTTCTGCCTCCGAGATGGGCAAGGTTATCGCACCGCTCATTCAGAAACCAAGTCCGCCCTATATGTTGGCAGAGGCGTTGGAGGTTGCGTTGGCCAAGGGGGCGAGCGCTTCAGAGGCAGCGGAAGAAGCAACGAATTCGTAACCTTGATTGGAGAGGGTGCGCCCGTCGCCACTCCAAAACGCGGTTAATGTTCGATCATGACGGATGTCCTGAGACGTAAGCTTGGTGCAACACGCGCGCCCAAAAAGGCCGCTGGGATCACGCTTGAAGCCTTGTTGCGCAAAACCATGCCGCGCGATGCAGATGCTGTGCTGTCTCTTGATGTCGCCGTTCAAAGCTTTGCCGTATCAATGATGGATAACACGTCTCTCCGACAGGGGATTGGCGAATTCGACCTCGTCTATCTTTTGGAAAGCCAGGATGGCGCTCGGGGTCTCGCGGTTTTGGACTTGTCTCTCACGACGTCGGTTGTTGAGGTGCAGGTATTCGGGCGGCTTTCTGCGCAGGAGCCGTTGGAAAGGACTCCTACGCGGACCGATGGAATCGTCGCGGGCGAGATTGTCGATCGATGGCTGGACAGTGGTGAAGTTGCGGCAAGTGCCGCGAAACTGGACGGTGCATGGCCATTCTCGGGGTTTGCGCGCGCGCCAGTGCCGATCAACCGGAGAGAGGCCGAGCTGCTTCTTGAGCCTGTGGAGTTTCGTGTTTTTGACATTGCACTTGCGCTTGGGCGTGGAGATCGGACAGGGCGTTTGCGTCTGGCCGCCCCGCGTATTGCGCCGCTCCTGGAGCAACAGGAAAACACCACGGCGGCGCGCGTCCGTGGACATCTTCCCGAGCTGCCTGTCGCGATGCGCGTCGTCCTTGCACGCCTGCCGATGGGCATGTCGGAGGTCGGCCGCCTGACGCCCGAGACCGTTTTGCCATTGCCTGATGGATGCCTGGGGCATGTGAGGTTGGAAACACGTGCGGGGCGCTTGATACAAGAAGTACGGCTGGGGCAACTGGATGGAAAGAAGGCCGTTCGCCTCTCCGAGGATGCGGAGGTGCCGCAGCCATCCTTGCCGGCCGCTGGCAAGGAACTCCCTTCAGGTCCAGAACTGGAAGGTCTGCCGGAACCGCCTGCTGTGGATGCCGGACAACCGCAAACCGCTCCGGCGGGAGAGTCCTCTTTGCCTGATCTGCCGGACCTTCTGCCGCTCCCGGAAGCGGGAGGAGGTGATCTGCCGGACCTCCCGGACTTGCCAGAGCTGCCGAATTTGCCTGAACTCCCCGACCTTCCGTGACGAATGCGGATCGCGGCTCCTGAAGCTGTGAACACGCGTGAGCTGAACGGTTCGACACCCGTCCAGGGAAGCGATTTCATCTTAAGAAAGGGCGTTTCCGCTCAACAACTTGTGAGCCGTAGCCATTGTTCTACGCTGCAGGGCCAAGTGTGCAAAGTCGCTGAGTTGAAGCTTGGCACAAGACACCACATCTCCCGTGCATGCAACGAAACAAGGACGGAGCGACACTATGAAAACCTCCCTCACATCGCTGTTTGTCCTGCTGATTTCCGGCAGCGCCGTTCTGTCGGACACGGCGGATCGTTCGGTGTTCTCGCCGGCGTCCGAAACCGTAGCGGAACCGGTAAAGCGCGCTGTGACCGGGAAGCTTACTATGGGGACGGCTTCGTTGGCCCCTGCGGACGTGAACCACGTCGATATGAACAAGGACGGTAAGATCAGCTTCGCTGAATTGCTTGCGCATGATCTAAAGCTCGACTTCTGACTCCCCCCCCACACATCAGAAGTCACCAGCCAATTGCGGGCTGGGGCAACGGTCGGTTCCTGGTTGAGCCGACCGTTTTCGTTTCTAAGCGTCGAATTTCGAGCTGCGGGCGAGGGCCGCAACTCCGGTGCGCGCCAACTCCACAAGACCGAGCGGCCGCATCAAATCGGCAAATGCGTTGATCTTCTCGGACGTCCCGGTGATTTCGAACACAAACGCTTCAAGCGAGCTGTCCACAACGTTGGCCCGGAAGATGTCTGCGAGCCGCAGTGCTTCTACCCGTTTGTCGCCCTGACCTTCGACCTTGAACAACGCAAGTTCGCGTTCAACGCTTGGACCTTCAACTGTCAGATCATGCACCTCGTGAACGGGAACAATCCGGCCAAGCTGCGCCTTGATCTGTTCGATCACGCTCGGAGTTCCCGCAGTGACAATCGTAATGCGGCTCCGATGCCCTTCGTGGTCGACTTCGGCGACAGTCAGGCTTTCGATGTTGTAACCTCGACCAGAGAACAGCCCGATGACACGCGCGAGAACGCCAGCCTCGTTATCAACGATAACCGCCAGCGTGTGCCGCTCGATCACGTTCTCATGGTAATCCCGAAGATCATAGGCGGAGTGGCTCGAGGAGCCTTTTTTGATTTTTAGCGGGGACATATCAGTCGTTTCTTTCCTTGCGCTTTACACCAGCACCGCGCCACCTTCCTTGATGGCGCTTTGGGTGTCCACGTTCTCGCCGAGGAGCATCTTGTTGTGAGGCTCACCCGATGGGATCATCGGGAAGCAGTTTTCATGTTTCTCGACAAGGCAGTCGAAAACGACCGGTCCGTCGTAGTTGATCATCTCCATGATCGCGTCATCCAGATCGGCGGGGTCGCTGACCATGATGCCTTTGCAACCAAAAGCCTCGGCGAGTTTCACGAAGTCGGGCAGGGCCTCGGACCACGAATGTGAATAGCGCTCGCCATGCAACAGTTCCTGCCACTGGCGGACCATACCAAGACGCTCATTGTTCAGGATGAACTGCTTGACGGGCAGCCGGAACTGCACGGCAGTGCCAAGCTCCTGCATGTTCATCAGCCAACTTGCCTCGCCGGCAACGTTGATCACCAGCGCGTCCGGATGTGCCATCTGTACGCCGATGGAAGCCGGGAAGCCGTATCCCATGGTGCCAAGGCCGCCGGACGTCATCCAGCGGTTGGGGTCTTCGAAACCCATATACTGCGCGGCCCACATCTGATGCTGGCCAACTTCTGTCGTGACATAGCGGTCGTGGTCCTTGGTCAGCGCTTCCAGACGCGCCAACGCGTGCTGTGGTTTGATTGTCTTGCCTTCCTGCTTGAACTTCAGGCAATCGACGGCTTTCCATTCTTCGATCTGTTTCCACCAAGTGGTCAGACCTTCTCGATCCGTTTTGGCCCCACGCGATTTCCAGACATCCAGCAACTGTTCCAACACGGTTTCCACGTCGCCGATGATCGGCATATCGACGTGGATGACCTTGTTGATTGAGGACGGGTCGATATCGATATGTGCTTTGACAGATCCCGGGCTGAAGTCCTGAACGCGACCGGTGATCCGGTCGTCGAAGCGCGCGCCGATATTGATCATCAAATCACAGTCATGCATCGCCAGGTTGGCTTCATAGAGGCCATGCATACCAAGCATGCCCAACCAGTTCTTGCCCGAAGCCGGATAGCACCCGAGCCCCATCAGCGTGGACGTGATGGGGAAGTTCGTGAGTTGTACCAATTCGCGCAGCAACTGCGAGGCGCGCGGGCCCGAGTTGATGACACCGCCACCCGTGTAAAGGATCGGGCGCTTTGCTGACTCCATAGCCGCCGCAAGCGCTTCGATGATCTCCGGGTCGCCTTTGGTTGGAGGGTTGTAATGGCCTGTTGGTGCATCTTTCGGTCCGACATAGGTGCCATTGGCAAACTGCACGTCCTTCGGAATGTCGACCAGAACCGGGCCAGGGCGGCCGGACGTCGCCACATGGAACGCCTCGTGAATGACGGGCGACAGGCGGTCCGTTTCCTTGACCAACCAGTTGTGTTTCGTACAGGGGCGCGTGATGCCGACTGTGTCAGCCTCTTGGAACGCGTCATTGCCAATCATGAAGGTTGGCACCTGACCGGTCAGCACGACAATCGGGATCGAGTCCATCAGTGCGTCTGTCAGACCCGTCACAGCGTTTGTCGCGCCGGGGCCGGAGGTGACCAGCACAACGCCGGGCTTGCCGGTGGAGCGGGCATAGCCCTCAGCCATGTGAACCGCGCCTTGCTCATGACGGACGAGGACGTGACGAATTTCGTTCTGTTGAAAGATCTCGTCATAGATCGGTAGGACAGCGCCGCCCGGATACCCGAACACCACTTCCACGCCCTGATCTTTCAGAGCTTTCACGACCATTGCCGCTCCCGTCATTTGCTTTGCCATCGCGCTTGTCCCTTTTTCTCTATCGCGCATAAAAAAGCCCCCGATTTTCGGGGGCGCATGGGGGTCCGTTATGGAGTACCGTTACCGGCCCATGCGCCATGTTCCTACAAGTACGACAATGAACTGTACCACGAGGGGCTCCTTTTAAGTGCGGCTGACACTAGCAGCGTCTAAAAAGGCGTCAACAAAGAAATTTGCGTTTCTTGCGTTTGAGGCAGGTTTTGTGAAATTTCCTGTTCGCTAGATGTGTGGCGGCGCAGGGCGAAAAGGGGACCACACCGGGAAGCATTGCCCGCTTGGGAACACAACGGAGACTACCAATAAGTCTGAATGGCGTCGTTTGGTTGCCATATTTCAACGATTTTATTCAAGTCATGGCCAAATCCGGACCGCACAACATTCCTGAGATCGACGCATTGCGCGGTTTGGCGGCAGTTTGCGTGGCCTGCATCTTCCATCTGTTCTTTTTGTTTGGCGAAAGATTCACTGGTCCTTTCGACGGTCTACCCGTGGTGACATGGCTCTATGACCATGGCTGGACCATGGTGGACCTTTTCTTCGTTATCTCTGGCTACGTCTTTTCCCACGTCTATCTTTCTTCGGATCATGGAAAACTCGTATCGTCCGGCCGATCTTTTTGGGTCGCCCGCTTTGCACGCCTTTATCCGCTGCACATGCTGACAGTGATATTGTTCATTCCCATCATTCTCAGCGGCGTCGTTCACAAAGGAGTGCAGGATAATTTTGATCTCTACCATTTCGGCTTGAACCTGTTGCTGCTTCAAGGTGTCGGGCTCGAGCGTGGATATAACTTCAATGTTGTCTCCTGGTCGGTCAGCGTTGAAGTGCTTTGCTATTTCCTGTTCTTTTTCGCAGCCCGTACCGGTGGTCGTGCACTGACAGTTGTCGCAGGCTTGGCGATTGTCGCTGGTGTTGCGATGACCTGGGAAGGCAATGCATTCGTGGGACGCGGCTTGAGCGGCTTCTTTGCCGGATACTTCGCATGGCGCCTCCGGGCGTTCGCGGTCCCGACGTGGTGTCTGGTGGCTTGCGTTGTCATTCCTTTCCTATGGGTGCCCGATATCTTCAAACTCGGTACCTATTTGGGGCTGACCGCTTTTCCAGCAATGATCCTGCTGGCCCAGCGGATGCCTTTCCTTGCAGGAAAGCTCTTCCGTTGGCTCGGCGACCGGAGTTATTCGATCTACTTGCTGCATCCGGTCATTTACCTATCTGGCAAAGCTTTCGTGCCCGACTTCTATGCGATGCGCGAGGCTCATCCGGAACTCGTTGCCTTTACTGCAATAGCGTTGGTTTTTCTTGCTTCAGACTTCAGTTACCGCCGGTTCGAAATGCCGCTGCGCCGGTTGATCCGGGATCGATTGGGTGAACCATCAGAACCGTACGCCCGACGTAAGCGTGCGATGCCGTGACATTCCCGACGACGAGGCTGCCAACGCCGAGCATGCGTTGCGCTTAAGTGGGAAGGGTATATGTCCAATGACATGGGCAGGTATTTTGGAGTCCTTTGGTCAGTCGCAAGCCGCGTCGGCCCAAGTCAGATCAGTGTGATCGCGGCTGGGGTTGCGTTTTATGCGCTGTTGGCCGTCTTTCCCGCCATAGCTGCAGTCATTGCGCTTGCCGGACTCTTTATTGAACCGGAGGCAGTGGTTACGCAATTCGAGACCCTCGCGCGGTTCATCCCCGAAGATGCTGCCCGGATATTAATCGACGAAGCGTCGAGCGTGGCCGCTGCCAGCGATGACGGGCTTACTTTGACATTTGCAGTTGGTATCGCTTTTACGATCTACCTTTCCACTCGCGCGACGACAGCGCTCGTTCATGGACTGAACGCGGCAACTGAGCGAGAGGAAAGCCGGGGGATTGTTCGATACTGGGCAACGGTGGTTCTTCTGACCGCAGCGTTGGTTTTCGGGACCGTCATTCTGTTTCTCGTCCTCGTCGGAACTCCGGCAGTGCTTGCCTTCATACCTTCCGATTTGATCGCAGTCTCGACTGCTGAATTGGTTCGTACCGCGCGCTGGATATTGCTTGCCGCAGTCCTTCTATTTGGCTTGTCGGTTCTCTACCGCTTTGGTCCGGCAGCCCCCCGGTCATCCGCTCGGTCTAAGGAGCGCTGGCATTGGCTAACGCCTGGCTCCACGCTTGCTGGCATCCTCTGGTTTGCAGGTAGCTTCGGATTCTCGCTCTATGTGACCTACATTGCCGACTACAACGCAAGCTTCGGAAGCCTTGGCGGTGTCATCGTTTTGCTGACGTGGCTTTGGCTTTCCGCCTATGTCGTGCTGCTGGGGGCATTGCTGGATCACGAACTCAGGCGTTCTGACACACCCGTTGAGGACGTGGCTGAAAGTTGAAATCGCGCTGAACTGTCTAGAGTCGACCGGTTCCTTGCAACACGCCATGTTCCAAGGCGTACCGTGTCAATCCGGCCGTAGAGTTAATCCCAAGTTTGCGTTTTATGTTCTTGCGGTGAGTTTCGACCGTGTGAACAGAGATCTGCAAGGATTCCGCGACTTCCCTGTTGGACTTTCCCTGTGCGAGTTCCAGCAGGATGGTTTGCTCTCTGGAGGTCAAGGGCTCGCGACCGTCGGAAATCGTGGGCTTCAAAGATGCCTTCGCACCAGTGCAGAGATACTGCTCTCCCTTCAAGACGCAATCTATCGCTGTCTTGATCTCTTCGGTTGGCACATCCTTCAAAATGTACCCCTTTGCGCCGTGACTGAGCGCGGTCGAGATGTATTCGGGGCTGTCATGCATCGACAGAATTATGATCCGCATATCGGGTTGGCGTTCCAGGATCATCTCGGTGGCGGAAAGCCCGGTGACCCCCGGCATGTTCAGGTCGAGCAAAATGACATCCGGTTCAAGGTGGTCGGCCTGTTCGATTGCATCTCTGCCGTTCGATACCGTCGCAATAACGTCGAGATCGTCGTAGGTCTCCAAAATGGCCTCGATCCCCTCGGCCACCATGGCATGGTCATCCACGATCATAACGCGGGTACAGGTCATGCGCTTTCCTTTGCTGCGCTGTCGGGACTTAGAAGGTGTGTCAACGGCACCTCGGCCTCGATGGTCGTGCCATCAACAGAACTCAGAATGCGGAACGTGCCGCCCAGTTGCTCGACGCGTTCCCGCATGTTCCGAAGCCCAAGGCCGGCCGACGCTTTGTCTGGGCGGAACCCACCGCCATTGTCTTGGATTCGGAGTGTTGCGCCATGTCGATGGCCGAACAGCCGAATGTGTACGCTGTCTGCCGATGTGTGACGTTCGATATTTGTCAGGGCTTCCTGAGCAATGCGGTAAAGGGCGATCTTGGCATCGTCGTCGAGGCGGTTCCGAAACACGACCGTTTCCAGTTCGGCGGCGATTCCAGTGCGTTGCCTGAAATCGTCTGTAAGCGTCTTTAACGCTGGGCCGAGGCCGAGGTCGTCCAACGCGCCGGGCCGCAGGTCTCGGCTGATCCGGCGAACTTCCTGGATCGCGGTCGTCAAACTGCCAATGCCTTTTCGCAAGCTCTCACCTGCGCGCGCGTCGCCATTGGTGAGTCGTCTTTCAGCAAGTTCGAGTGCATAGCGAACGCTCACAAGGATCTGGCTGATCCCGTCATGGAGTTCTCGTGCGACCCTTCCGCGCTCTTCTTCTTGCGTGTCGACGATGCGTTGGGTCAGACGCGTGAGTTCGGCGTCAGCTAGCGACCGTTCTCGGATGTTGACGAGAAGTCCGGAAAGGAAAACAAGGAGAAGTGCCGCCAGTGCGATCAGACCGATGTAAAGGAACGTGCGCTGGATACGTGTCTCCACTTCGGCACGTGCCGCGGCTACGGTCGCCCGGATGTCGTCGATGAAAATTCCGGTTCCGAGAGCCCAACGCCAATCCTGCAATCCAATGACATATGTGACCATCTCGGCTTGCTCACCGGTCGAGGGCTTCCGCCAGAGATGGGTGTGGTATCCTCCACCTGACCTTGCGAGATTGATAAAGGCGCTGGTTATGGGCGTGCCATTCACATCATCGAGGCCGAGCCAGTTTCGATTGATCAAATGGGTCTGCCGCGGCGCGACGAGGTTTTGCCCGTCGTAGTCGAATACGAAGAAGTAGCCATCCTGTCCGTAGATCATTGCCGCCAGCGACTGTTTGACCGCTGTTTTGGCAGCCTCATCGTCAGGGAGTGCGTTGCCGTAAACCGCGCCAATGGCTGTCCGGGCAATCGAGATGTAGTTCTTGAGCTCCTCTTTCTTTGCCGCAAGAAGCTGCTCTTCCAGGGCGACGATTTCCCGTTCTGCCAGCGTTCTGGACTGATGAGCGACAAGCCCGGCAATCGCCGCAATGGCAAGGATCAGGGGAATGGCGGCGGCAAGCAGAAACTTCCGTCGATACCGACCCTGTGGGTCAAGATTGAAACTGTTTGGCGCGTCTCTCATGTCCGATCCCGACACCGAGATACCGTCAATTGCCGTGCATGGAAAAGGCGAATGATGAAAAGTTTGCGCTAACAATGTGCAAATGCGGCCAAAACTGCTGCCTGGCTACTCAGAACCGGGTATTGCAAAGCCAATCACAAAAACTAATGTCCACCCACCTGCAACGATCCGCCCGCTAGATGGCGGGCTCTAATGACATGGGAGGTACCATATGGATCGTCGTTCATTTCTGAAGAATACTGCACTTGGTGGTTCGGCTGCGGCCGCGACTACTTTGGCTGCACCGGCATATGCTGCTGGTCACCGGACGCTGACGATGGTCACGTCTTGGGGCCGTGGTCTTGCTGGCGTTTTCGACGCCGCACAGCAGGCCGCAGACAACATCAATGCAATCAGCGACGGCACGCTCACCATCGACGTGAAAGCCGCCGGTGAACTCGTTGGTGCGTTTGAAGTCTTCGACGCTGTCACGTCGGGCCAGGCGGACATGTATCACGCCGCAGACTACTACTTCATCAACCAGCATCCGGGCTTTGCGTTCTTCACAGGCGTGCCATTCGGCATGACCGCAACCGAACTCAACAACTGGTATTACCATGGCAACGGCATGGCGATGCATGACGAGTTGGGCGAAATCTTCGGCCTGAAGTCGTTCCTCGCAGGGAACACTGGCACACAGGCTGGTGGCTGGTTCCGCAAGGAAATCAGCGGTCCGGAAGACTTCAACGGTCTGAAGTTCCGTATGCCAGGTCTCGGCGGCCGGGTTCTCGGCAACATGGGCGCTTCGGTACAGAACCTTCCGGGTGCAGAAGTGTACCAGGCTCTGGCCTCCGGTGCGATTGACGGCACCGAGTGGATTGGTCCTTGGGCAGACGAAAAAGCTGGTTTCCAGGAAATCACCAAGTTCTACTACACCGCTGGTATGCACGAGCCGGCAGCAGGTCTTTCGCTTGCGACGAACCGTGAAGTCTTCGAGAGCCTCACACCGGCTCAGCAGAAGGCGATCGAGATCGGTGCAGGCCATGCAAACGTCTGGAGCCTCAGCCAGTTCCTCATGAACAACGGTGCCGCTCTTGCCCGTCTACAGGCAGGTGGCGTTCAGGTTCTCGAATTCCCGGACAGCGTCTGGGATGCCATGTTCGAAGCCTCCAAAGCTGTCTACGGCGAATTCATGGGTGACGATCTCTTCAAGAAGATCAACGACGACTACTTTGCCTCCATGGCGAACTCGTCGGGCTGGCTCACGCAGTCGATTGGCGCCTACCGCGCACAGCGTGACCGCGTCCGCGCCTGATTTTAGGCTGTAAGAATCGCAGGTCCCCCGTAAAGTCGGGGGACCTGTACTCATGGGGACAGGCTAAAACGGCTGATCGGGGAGGCACGCGTGATTGACGGAATAGGCTGGTTTTTCCAGAACTTAGCTCTCGCGTTTTACAATTTTTTCTACGCTCTGACGAACCCTGCCACTTGGCTTGGTTGGCTGGGTGGGATCGAAACCCAGGAAGCCAAACAGTCTCTGATGCGGTTCATCTACTATGGTGGATCGGTCGAATTCTTCTTTGTTATCTTCACGGCGTTCATTGTCCTCACCATTATCGGTTTGTGGAAGAACTCGGTCATGTGGGGGTCGGTGCGCGTGTTTGAGGCCATCGGCAACACGGTTGGCCGTGTCGCCGCCTGGGCCGGACTTCTGATGGTTCTCCAGCAGATCATGATCGTGTTCGTGCAGCGGATCTTTGCAAGCGCTCAGATATCGCTTGGGTTTGGTTTGCCCTTTGCGAAAGATGTGTCGTGGTGGGCCGAAGAGCTTAAGCTGTACAATGCCATCGTGGTTTGCCTCTGCGTGTCTTACACGTTCATACAAGGCGGTCATGTCCGGGTGGACCTTGTGTACTCCGCGGTGTCCTACCGCACGAAGAAGATCATCGATATGTGCGGTGCTTTGCTGTTCATGATGCCGGCGGCAGTACTCACTTGGATGTACGGATGGTATTTCCTGTGGCGTCACCTAACGACACCGAAAGTCTCGGCATCGGACGATTTGGAACGCCTTTTGCAGGCCAAGTGGCGGGCGCTGCGCTGGAATGTCGAAACCATCGGCTTCTCTCCGAACGGGTTCAACGCCTACTTCCTGTTCAAAATTCTGCTGGTGCTGTTTACGGCACTGGTCTTCATCCACGCCATCGCATTCTTCTACCGCTCCTACCTCGAATGGAAGGAAGGGCCGGAAAGTGAAGGCAAATACCTCGACCGTGACGTGCTGGGCGACGAGGACGCCGAGCTGGTTCACCACATCGAAGAACATCACTAAGGGGCAGGGGCTATGTGGTTTGGACTAGACGGCGTCGAAATCGGTCTTCTGATCGTGTTCCTGTTCCTCTTCGGAGGCATTCTTTCAGGGTTCCCCGTGGCCTTCGCCATCGGCGGGTCGGCTGTAATTTCCTTTGGGGTCATCGCGGGACTGGATAGTGCCGGTCTCTTAATCCATCAGGCGCTGGACACGAATTCTGCCGAGTTTGCAGCGGTTGTGGCGGAAGGGTTTCGAGCGGACTCGATATCCGTCTTTACGCATCCCGACTTACCAAGAGTTGAGACACCTGTCTTCCCACAAGGCTGGGAGACCGCACTGGATCGGAACGTATCCTTTATCGTCAATCGTATGAACGAGCGGGTGCTGGCGGGGCAATCCATCGAAACGCTCCTTGCCGTCCTGATGTTCGTTTTGATGGGTATCACGCTGGAACGATCAAAGATCGCGAATGATCTTCTTTTGACGATGGCACGCGTTTTCGGGCCGCTCCCGGGTGGCCTCGCGGTGTCCATTGTCGTGGTGGGTGCATTCCTTGCTGCGTCGACAGGTATCGTCGGAGCGACGGTTGTGACCATGGGGTTGTTGGCACTACCGACAATGCTTCGGAACAACTATTCGCCTGAATTGGCAACCGGCGTTATCGCGGCTTCGGGCACACTCGGCCAGATCATTCCACCATCCATCGTGATCGTGCTGCTCGGTACCCTGGCAGGCGACCTCTATTCCGCCGCCCAGGAAGAGCGTGCACAATCTGTCGGCTGTTCTGATGCACTCACGTATCTGGGTGAACCGGCAGTTGTCTCGGTTGGAACCCTGTTCCAGGCGGCTTTGATCCCCGGGATCATGTTGGCTGGCCTCTATGCGGCCTACGCATTTGGCTTCGCGCTTTTCAATCCATCGAAGGCCCCTGCGGTAGAGATGGGGACGACGAACTCAGAAGTCATCACCAAGAGTGAGGCCCTCACCTGGTTCCTGTTCGTACCAATCGGTCTCATCCTGGGACTGATTTTGTTGTCCGGCGCCAACGTCGTCGGCAACCAGACTGTCACAGTTGGTAGTTTCTCGGAGGCAGGTCAAACGGCGTCCCTCAGAACAAACGTGTCGCCAGACTGTCAGGCCGCCATGATTGACCTTCACGGTCAGGAAGCCTGGGACGCGGCCGTTGCCGAACAGAATGAGATCGATGCAGCCGGCGGCGTCGCTCAGGCAGTCGAGTTGTCCGAAGAAGAACGTGCCGCCATTCTCGCCGAACGTCTCGAAAATGCGCCGCCAATTGGTACCGGCGTTGCAATCGGCTTCCTCGTTCTTGCCTTGGTCCTGACAACGGCTATGGGGATTTCACCGTCCTCGGACCCAAGACCCTTGTGGATCGGCCTCGGTGCGGCGGCCTTTGCGCTGTTCGTCGATGCGGCTTTCATTACACCGCTCAGTTCGCCGGGCGCCACCTTTGTGCGCCTTGCAATTCCGCTTGCCATCGTGCTGTGGGCGTGTTCGCACGCAGTTGAGCGACTGGGAAGAAACGAACTTCTCCGCGTCGTCTTCCCACCGCTTGTTCTCATCGTTGCCGTTCTTGGCTCTATCCTGGGCGGCATCACCAACCCAACGCCTGCGGCGGCTCTGGGTGCGGGCGGCGCAATCATGTTGGCGGCCTACAGAAAGCTGAAAGACGACAACAAGAGCGGCAAAATGATCATCATGGCGAGCTTCGCGCTTGTCATCATGCTGCTGGTCGGTGTGAATTTCGACCTGCGCGTCAATCAGCCCGGCGGTGTCGGTGCCGAGACCTGGATCGCCTTCGTCGTAGCGCAGGCAAGCTATCTCTTCGCGATGTTCGGCTTGCTGTATGCCTGTTACGTGCTTTGGGCGGGCGGCGTTCTGAAACCGGTTGTGCGCGAAACGGCCAAGGTGACGAGCATGGTCTTCACCATCCTCATTGGCTCGCAGCTCTTGAACCTCGTTGTGATTTCCTTTGGTGGCGAACATTACATTCAGCAGTTTCTGAAGAGCTTCTCGAATGAGTGGACGGTGTTCCTCGTGGTGATGCTGGTCCTGTTCCTGCTGGGGTTTGTTCTCGACTTCCTTGAGATCATCTACATCGTGATCCCGATTGTCGGCCCGGTCATTTATGGCGGCAGCTTCGACCCGAAATGGGTGACCATCATGATCGCGGTGAACCTGCAAACGTCGTTCCTGACGCCGCCCTTTGGATTTGCGCTGTTCTACCTAAGAGGCGTTGCGCCGCCGGAAGTGACAACGCAGCACATCTATCGCGGCATCGTACCTTTCGTTCTGATCCAGGTTGTTGGCCTGGCGATACTCTGGTTCTTCCCGGAAATCGTCACGATCCTGCCGGACCTGATCCCGAACAACTGATCTCAGGCCACCTTGCCAAGCGCGGCGAGGTGGCCCAGTAGGTCCCAATGAGAACGCTGAAATTCATCGGTATCGGGACGGGCAATCCAGCGCATGTTACGCTGGCGGGTTTGGCGGCCATTCGCGATGCCGACTGTTTGTTGATCCCTCGTAAAGGCAAAGGAAAGGATGACCTCGCCGAGATAAGGTACGACATCGTGAACCGCGCAGATCCTCGTGCCAAGATCGTCGAATATGAGGTGCCTGAACGCGATGCGGACATACCCTATGCGCAGGCCGTCGATGTATGGCACGATCGAATTGCCGAGGTTTGGCAAAAGGCCATTCCGCAAGAGGCCGAGAGCGTTGCCTTCCTGATTTGGGGCGACCCATCACTTTACGACTCCAGTCTTCGCATAGCTGCGCGGCTCAGACCGGCTCCTAAAACAGAGATTGTTCCGGGCATCACCGCACTGCAGGCTCTGACGGCGGCACACTGCATTCCACTGAACGACATCAACGAGCCGGTTCTGATTACGACCGGTCGCCAACTGCGAGACAACGGATGGCCCCAAGGTGCCGAACGGATTGCCGTCATGCTCGACGGGGCCTGCGCCTTTCAAGGGCTCGATCCGACCGGCTTGACCATATGGTGGGGTGCATACCTTGGATTGCCAAATCAGATTCTGCGCTCCGGCCCACTCTTGGAGGTCGGAGATGATATCGTGATTCTCAGAGCGGAGGCTCGCGCATCACACGGTTGGATCATGGACACCTATCTCCTCGCGCGGGAAAAATCGTGACCTGCGCCGATCGGTCCCGGCAACAGTTCTTGTCAGCCTTTTAAGGAGCAGCATACTGAGATCATGATGCGCGCTCTTGCCATTTTGTTGATTGGCCTCGGTGTCGGTGGGACCGTGGGCTTTGTTCTCGGCCAAACCGGAGAAGATCAGGTGGATGCACCGTCGGCCATGGAACATGCCGGGCACACGCATATGCATGGCGAGGCACTTATGATCGAGGCGGGTGCCGAGGCTCCAACACTTGCTCTTTCCCTTGCTCCAGACACGGTAGCGGGCTGGAACCTCAACATTCAGACTTCGAATTTCCGTTTCTCGGCAGAGCGGGCGGGGGCTGCACATGTTGATGGCGAGGGGCATGCGCACATTTATGTCAACGGCGAGAAGGTCGCGCGTGCATATGGTGCGTGGTTCCACATTGAGGATATGCCAACCGGCCGAGTGGAAATCGAGGTCACGCTGAATTCGAACGATCATCGTGCCTTGATGGTTGGCGAGAGCCCACTCTCGGCGACGGTGACGTTCGATAATCCGGGCTGATCCAATGAAAATGGGCCGGCGCCTCACGATGCACCGACCCTTTTCATGCTAAAAAGTATTACGTTATCGAATTCGCAACCAATACAAATCTGTCAGGCGCGCGGCATACGACCTGTTGATGGCGCCTTCATTCGACCCCAGCCGCCTTTCTCCGGCACAGTCACACCAGGCCAATTAGCGGCATCTTCTTCCGCTTCAGCCTGCATTTGGAACCATTGTTCGGTACCAGGAGCTTCGCCTTGGCTGCCTTGGTCAATCCAGTCAAGCATGGCTTGGCTCACTGCTCGCGTGGCGAGTGCCGTCGAAAAGCTGGTCCCACTCATCAGCGCCGCGCTTCCGCTCTTCGAGCCGGCGGCCATCAATCCGAAACGGGCAATACCGCCTTCGCACGGGAACAGGGCGGTCGGTTGCTTGCGACCATCGCCAACGGCATCATTCGAGGCGGCACTGGAAAAGACCGAAGGCTTGCCGTCGCTCTCCCGATAGCTGCCGATCACACGTGCTTCTTTCAACGAAGCAATCGTGTTGAGCGTTCCGCGCCTGCGCATTGGGGGCGTATTGTCCGTGTCTTCCGGCTCGGGTCCATAGCTCGCGACGTCGATGTAACGTCCGAACTCGTCCACGGCTGAGAAGTCCGGGTGCGCAAACGTTGCGAGGAGGCCGGTGTTTCCACCGTAAGTCAGGTTCTGGTCTGACTGGACATAGGCGAAGCCCACACCGTCATCCTGTGACGAGGCCGTCCAGGTCCACGCCCCGGAAGGCGCCGCAACACCACGGTCCGGCTGCAAGGTCGGTGCCGTGCACAGCACATAGCTCATCCGATACCAATCTTCTCCTCCGTCATGCCGACGGCAGTAGATCCGGGCGACGGGTTCGCCATCAAGTTCCAGCGTATTCATCATCCCGTCTTCGCCAGGGACGTCATCGCTGGCGGGACCAGATGGTGGTCGAACCACAAGTCCGAGCGGATGCTTGCATGGACCACCTTTCTTCTCAGGTATGGCGTCGGACCAGAGTTCCGCGAAGTTCGGTGTCTGGTCTTCAGGGCGAATGCGCCAATATAACGTTTGTTCGTGGTTCTCTGCAAAGTCGAATTTCGCGCAACCTTCGGATAACAAATCGTTGCCAGCGGGCAGGATCACACGGATCGGGCGTCCGGTTTTCTCTGATTCCTCGTTGATCTTCCGGATCACGCGTTCAATCAGCATGTGCCCATCCTTGGGGCCAGCCTGAAGTCCGTAGGAAAGGTTTATTATCAGAGGAAAGGCACCGCCCTCTGGCAGATCACAGGCGCGCCAGATGCGATCGGCCCGGTCAATGATGTACTCGATCGCATGAAGTGCGAAGAACTCGAGGAAGTTGCCGGATGCGCCCATAGAGGTATTTGGCGGGAGGCCAACAGCAATGATCGGTAGTCGACGACGGTGCTCATCCTCATTGCTTTGGCGAAGATCATACCCTGCCGCGAGATCAGCCACGACCGTACCATGGGTCGCATTGTTTTCCAGGCGGCGGTCTCCGCGGGGATCGTGAAACTGGCTGGCTTCGGCGCTTCGGTCGAAGTCCCCTTCGTCCAGCGTGCCCGCAGACACGGCGCGGAACATCAACTGGTCGATCTCGGTTCGGAACAGTTCGCGTCCGAACGGCACAGCACTCTCTTCGCGCCATTTGCCTCCTTGAAGCCAAGCCGAGAGGAACCGTGTGCCACCGTCGAGACGACGGAATCTGGCATGTGACAACGCAATACCACTATCAATAACACCCACGATTGCATTGTCGGCATCGGGCATCCATGTCAGGCGGATAAGCGGATCGTCTTTCACCGGTCCGGTCGGCCGCGCAAAAGGTGGAAGCGGTGCAGGCTGCTCCTTCACACCGTCTCTGCGCAGCTTTGCGGCCATCGGGGACAGCGGCAAAGGTTCTATTGAAATGCCGTCTTTCACGTCCTGGCAATCGAAACTGACTCTCTTCAGCCAATCGATGTATGGCGAGATACCTTTTTTGGCCGAATGATCTTTTTCCCAGCCAGTCCAGCGAAACGTCATAGAGCTGCCTCCCGCCATTCATCGGCGGCTTCTTTCCAGAGTTTTCCGAAGATGGTGGTCTGATCCGGTGCGCCGCCGCCGGCTGCATCTTCCGGCAATTGATCTTTGAGCCAACGGAGCGTCAGGTCGAACGGCGGCTCACTGTCGGGCAGAAGTGGGAAGGAGACTTCCTTCAAATCTGGCCAGTCACTGGCTCCGGTTGCGACCCGGTAAAGCGCATCGCCCATCATACATCCAATGACCGCGCCTGCAGCCGAGTCTATCGGGAAGTGTACGCCGGCCACTGATCGGTTCGAGGCAATCCGATGTGCAAGCCGGAACGCCATTCCGGCCATCCGTCCGGTTTCACTGTCTGGCGGAGCGGAGAGAGCGGCCTTCGGGCCAAGCCCGGTCATGATCCGCGACAAAACAGTCGATGCAGCGAAGACCTCAATCGCATGGCCCGACGGATAGCTCGAGTGATCCGGCGTTTGGATCATCGGTTGAATATGTGTTGCATAGTCGATCGGGCGCGGGCTGCGGCAGAAATGCTTGATTGGCATCTCAACATGCACCGCGACACGCTGACAGGCATACAATGCCTTGAGTGTGTTGCAGTTCCTGTCTTTCGACAGGTAACCGAGGGCCCCATAGAAAGAGAAGAGGTCGCCGGTCTGGACGAGAATCTCGTTCACTCGGTCAGTCCGCAAATCGGAATAGGCACGCACCATGGCAAGCTGCTGACGGAAAACCGCGCGTTCGGGGCGATGCAGTTTCACCAAGGGGTTGCCTTTGACGCTGAGTGTCGCGTCACCGTCGGTTCCGTCGATCACGAACTGCGGGAACAGCATCGAGTTCGTCAGTTTGGCGGTCACATCTGTCGACAGGTAGCTCGTGTCTGCGTCTGACTCGCCCCACGGCTGCGGATTGCGCAATGGCAGGCCATCCCAGTAGCCGACGATCCCGTCGTAGGTGGAAATGATAGTCCAGCTCAGCTGTGGTGATCCGCCACCTCCGGCGTGATCAAGGCCCTGACCTTGCCCTTGGCCCTGACCTTGGCCTTGCCCCTGACCTTGGCCTTGTCCCTGACCTTGCCCCTGGCCCTGTCCTTGACCTTGTCCCTGGCCTTGTCCCTGACCCTGTCCCTGACCTTGCGACGACATTCATACACTCCCTCGACTGTCTTCTTGCTCAGAGTGCGGGGATTTTCGCGAAAGGGGCAAGCGCGAGATGAGGCATTCACGGAAGATTCACAGATGCGGAAAAACTGCCCGTTTCTTGAAAATGTCATTCATACATGCTGGAATTAACTTAAGGGCACTGCCTGAGGGGTCAGTTTGGTGGTTCAGACAGCTAATATTCGACTATTTCTTTACGGTCGCTTTCGCTTGGAAACGTCCGACGGGAACGATTACGCGCCGAAAAGCGCCAAGTCCCAAGCCTTGATCGCACTTCTTGCGACGAGTGAGACAGGCGGGCGAGGGCGGCTTTGGCTGCAGAAACGTCTTTGGCCCGGTAAAGAGGCCGACAAGGCATCAACGAGCCTGAGGCAATCGCTCAGCGAAATTCGGCGCGCTTTGGGTGACTGCCGAGAGATTCTCGTTTCTGATCGCCGGAGCGTCACTCTTGATCTGGATGCGATCGAGTTGGTTCCTGCGGCTCCGGGCGCAGAGTTTCTTGAAGGCATTCAGCTTCTGGATGGCGATCACGGCGTTGCGGAATGGCTTGAACATCATCGCAGCACACCAACCATGGCAGCCCCTCAACAAAGTATTGTGACGGAATCTTATGTCCAGCGGGCAATCCCCGCACGGCCAGTCGTCTTGTTCCAGACGCAGAGCGACAAGAACAGCGACTTGGGGTTGATCGAAGATATTTTCGTCGATTGCGTGGCGCGCTCCATGCGTGAGACGCTCTCGGCGGAGGTTCGCGTTGAAGGCGTCAGCGCTGACCCGAACGCCTTTCGTGTCGAAGTTCAGGCCTATCGGGGAGAAGGCAATTCGGTTGGTATCCGGTCACGCGTTCGTCATGGAGCGCCTGAAACGCTCGTTTGGTCGGGCATGACTTCGACCCAGTTGCACGGTGCTCCGCCTGTCGAAGACCTCCAGATCGTGTCCTTGGGCAACCAGCTGATCGATGCATTGGCCGAGGCCATGACTGGCCACATCACCGACACACAGGACATTCGCGATGCGAACCTGCTGACAAGGCTTGCGATTCGACGGATTTTCACGCTGAAGCCCGAGAACCTGCTTGAAGCGGACAAAATGCTTACGTCGGCGGAAGAACTTGGGGCAGGGGCCCTTTCCTCAGCATGGCGGGCACAGTTGCGTGTCATCCAACATGTCGAGCTTCACAATGGTCGGTCCGAGAACCTCCCCGAAGAAGCGCGCAAGCTGGCGCTTCTGGCCATGGAACGCGAGCCTATGAATTCGATGGTGGTGGCGGCCGTCGCAAACACGCGACTTGTCCTCGACAACGATGTGAATTCTTGCATGGAACTCGCGCGTCGGAGCGTCCGGCTAAACCCGGCCAACCCGTTGGCTTGGAACAGTCTGGCAACGGCAAAGCTTTACGCCGGCGATATCGGGGAAGCTCATGCGCTGGCGGTGCGCGCGCAGAAGATCAGCTCCGGTTCTCCGTTCGGCCACTGGTGGGATTTCGGACGTTGCTTGACTGCGGCGCTGACCGGGCGAAAGGCGGAAGCCTTGCAGTTGGCAGAAGCTGCCCACGCACTTTCGCCGGAGTTCCGGCCGCCGCTTCGATATCTGACTGCACTTTATGCTGCGGACGAAAGGTTCGACGATGCGCTCCGGACCGCGGAAAGGCTGAAAAAGCTGGAACCGGATTTCTCGTTCGAGCGCATGGCGAAAGACGAGACGTATCCGATCTCACCCCTGCGGTGGGGCGGTCTTCTCGACAGCGGCAAGGTCATCGCCCTCTCTGGTTGACGCGAGTTCGTCATCCAGGTCCCAGATCATGCGACTGTCGAAGCTCAATGCCGACAGCATGGTAAAGATCACCGATAGCGCGAAGGCGAGTGCGGCTGGTCCTGCCTTCACATTTGCCAAAACAGAGAATTGGACCAGCGAAGACAGTATCGCGACGACAAAGACGTCTATCATCGACCATCGCCCAACGAACTCGACGGCCTCGTAAACGCGGTGTCGCCACTTGGCCGGACTGGGCAGTTTGTGATGTACGGAAAGCGCAAGCCAAGCAATTGCGGCAAACTTGGCGAGTGGGATTGCAACGGATGCGAGAAGGATCACGGCCGCGACACCATAGGACCCATGGTTGAAGAGTTTGATCGCACCTTCGATGATCGTGTCGTCGCTGGTAGTCAGCAAAAGCCGTGTTTCCAGCATCGGCCATATGTTCGCAGGGACATAAGCAATCAAACCAAGCGCCCAGAAGAACCAGACGGTCGCCAAGCTGCGGTGGGCGCGACTGATCAAGCGCGCGCCGCACCGTCCGCATTTTCTGGCATCCATTGGTGAGACCTTGGCGCAACGTCTGCATCCAACAAGGTTTTCGGAACGTGCAGTTCTTGTCTCAGTCATTTCTCGATTGCCCGCCATAGGCTTGCGCGGCAAACCATTCTGTCCTGCACCCAAATCAACACCACCGCAGCGGCAAACATGTAAAATGCGGGTCCGAACGCGACTTCAGCCAAAGCAACGATCTTAACGAGCGCCACGCCGCAGCCGATTATGAAGATTTCCGCCATAGACCAGGGTCTTAATGCCTCGGACCACCTGAAAGCAGTGGCCGCTCCAGGTAGGGCATTCAGACCGAGTATCAAAGGTCCAAGCACATAGAGCGAAATCGCGAGCCGCGCCGCGGGCAACACTAGGACCAGTACCAGAATGGAGAGGGACAAAGCCAGCAACGGTCCTTCGAATGCGAATGCCGCTTCGATGAGCGTCGTGTCATTGGAAAGCCAGAAGCGTTCCACGGACAGGAACGGAAGGACAATGGCGCCGTATATCAGGCAGGCTGATACAAGTGTGACCAGCAGTACGCGCACGCCCAATGCTCGTTCTGGAACCGAAAGAACGGTATGACAGCGACCGCATGTGAGCTTTTCATGCTGAATTTGCTCATGAAGCGCGTCGCAAGTCGGGCAGGCAATCAACTGATCAGATGGGGTGAGCGAGGGCGTCATTGAACTTTCAAGTAGGTGCTTCTGACGGTTTCTTGCGATGGTAAGGCGGTTTGAATTCGGAAACACACTGTTGATGATAGAGGCGGATGGCTGATAAGTCGGTCTTTTTCGCCATGACCGTGCCTAATACGTTACATGGATTGTTTGCGATTAAGAAACGCTCAGCGCGTAAACCACTGAAAATCCCGACATCATGAAAACTGCCGTCACGATTGTGGCATCTGAGGCAACAAGGTTTGCCACTGTGAGGCGCGATTTCAGACAACATTTCCGCATTGCAGCCGTTTTTGCTAAAGTTCTAGCGTAATTGTGCCCTACCAGCATGAGACACAGTATGCAGTAGCGGTCGTCTGGATGACATTATCGTCCATCGATTGTGTGTGAGTGTCTCCGGTGCTGCGCCGGGTTTGGATTAAGGGGGACGAGCCGGTTTTGGTGTGCGGCTCGTCCTCTGAACATCCGCCAAGTTCCCGTGAAGACGGGTGTGTGTGTGAAGAGGTAAATATGAGTTTTCGGAGTAAAACCGATTTGTCGAGCGACGTGACCGGCGCCAAGTCGGCCGATCACGGTCGAGACGTTTCGGGAAAAGCGCTCAGTGCGCGTGCGGAAAGAATGAAGCGCGTTTCGCGTGCTTCCCTGAGTTCCTTTGAAGCAACAAACGAAGACCGGCGGGTGAGTGCGCCAGTCGAGGAACCGCGTCGGACGCTGGACGCATGGCCGTTGCCAGGCCTTGCGCCAATGACGAGGGTCAGAACGTCATTCGGCGACGTGCATGCTGCCGCTCTTCGGAAGGGTGACGAAGTGCTGACGCGATCCGGTGAATATGCACCGATCCTTTGGCTGACACGCATTCGGCTCGACGAACAGATCCTTGCAGAGAAACCCGACACCAGCCCTGTTGTCATCGCGGCAGGCGCCCTCGGGCCAGGTCTGCCTTCGCAGGAGATCATGGTGTCGCCGCGGCAGATCATTTGTGCCGACCCGACATCTGGGCTTGCGAACAACCATGAGGCCGCGTCTCTTGTGACACGTCCGGGCGTGCGCCGCGTGCGGGAAACATGTCTGTCTTACACCATGTTCCACGTCGGCCGTCCCGTCGAGGTGTATTGCGAGGGTGCATTCCTCGTCTTCCCGATGGACGCCTGAGCCTTTTCGTCGCCATCAACCCGATCTTAAGAGCGCCGTGACAGGTCTCCCTTCAAGATAATTCTTGCGGGGTGCCATGTTGCACAGAACAGCTAGCTCAGGACCTGTGCGCGTCGTCATCGTCGACGACACACGCACGATCCGGGCCATGATCCGCAACATGCTTGAAGCGTCGCCGATGATCGAAGTCGTGGGCGAAGCCGGCGATCCCTATGAGGCGCGGGAAGTCATTCGCGCACTTAATCCCGACGTGATCACACTCGACGTGATCATGCCTCGGATGGATGGATTGTCTTTTCTCGAACGCTTGATGAGCCTGCGCCCGATGCCGGTTGTCATGGTCTCATCGAGGACGACCGAAAGAAGCCGGGAAGCCATCACCGCGCTTTCGCTGGGCGCTGTCGACTGTGTTGACCTCGGGCAGCTGCAAAAATCCCGTAACGGCGAACAACTGGCACAAACCGTCCTCATGGCGGCTGGAAGTAACCTCGTGAGCATGGCGCGCGGCATCAGTTCTGCAACAGGCCATACCGTGGGAGGCGAAGACTTCGATTGGAACGGGAAAGTCGTGACAATTGGAAGTTCGACCGGCGGTGTCGATGCGCTTTTGCAGGTTCTGTCGCCGATGCCAAAGGATTGTCCACCTGTTCTGATCTCGCAGCATATGCCGCAATCGTTCCTGGAAAGCTTTGCAAGCCGTCTTGAAAGGAACTGCCGCCCTAAGGTCCAATTGACGGAGGATGGCGCCCGCCTCCGTCAAGGGCATGTCTACTTGGCGGCGGGGGGTGACACGCACGCCGTGCTCTCATCTCGCGATCCCTACAGGATAAGGCATGTCGCGCATGATGGCTCCGAACCTTACGTACCGTCGGTGAATCTCCTGTTTTCGTCCGCTGTAAGGCACGCAAAGCGCGTGGTCGGGGTTATGCTTACAGGAATGGGAAGCGACGGTGCATCGGCCATGCTTGAGATGAAGCAGGGCGGAGCGCATACCATCGTGCAGGACAGTGCCTCTGCCGTCATTGACGGTATGCCGCGATCCGCGCGCGAGCTGGGCGCTGCGAAGGAGGTTGTTGGGCTCACAACGATCGGTGCCAGAATTCTTGCCAATACCACCAAAAAACGTCTGGAGTGTTCGGTGTGACTTCAATCTACATCACCCAAGGGCAGCATGCAGTTGGTCGCGACGCCGATATGGTCGTTTCGACAATCCTCGGTTCATGCGTCTCCATTTGTCTTTGGGATCCGGTCGCAAAGGTCGGGGGCATGAACCACCTTCTTTTGCCGGATCTCCAGCGAGAGAATGAAAACATGACGGCGGGGGCTGTCGACATGGACCAACTCGTCAACCGAATGATGCCCCTTGGCGCCGAACGCCCACGATTGCGGGCAAAACTCTTCGGCGGTAGTTCCATGCTGAGCGGGCGCACCGATATCGGTTCACGCAACGTCCAGTTCGCGAGAACGTACCTCAAGAACGAGGGGATTCCTTGCGACGCAGAAGATGTGGGAGGCACCAAGGCGAGAAGGTTGAAATTTTGGCCGGCAACAGGTGTCGCGCGCATGATGCTGGTGGAAGAGTCAGTGCCCGAACCCAAAGTCGCCAAGGCGGTCGAAGCAAACGACGTCGAGCTGTTCTGAACAGGCGCTCAGGACCGACTGGCTTTTTCTTCGATGCCGGACACACCCTCTCTGCGGTCGAGTTCTGCCATCACCTGCTCCAAGGTCACATCGCAAGCAGAAAGCATGACAAGCAGGTGGTAAAGCGCGTCTGCGGCCTCTGAGATCAATCCGCTCTTGTCGCCCTTCACGGCTTCAATGATGGCTTCTATGGCCTCTTCGCCAAATTTTTCGGCCGCCTTTTCCGGGCCTTTCGCCAGCAATTTCGCTGTCCAGGACTGATCCGGGTCTGCGCCTTTTCGGGCGTCGATCGTGGCAGCAAGTCGGTAAAGTGTGTCTGTCATGAGAGCCTCACCGGAATTCCGGCATCCGCCATATGCGCTTTGGCCTCACCGATCGTGAACTCGCCGAAATGGAAAATCGAGGCTGCCAGAACGGCACTCGCTCGTCCCTCCGTTACGCCTTCAACAAGATGTTCAAGCGTGCCAACGCCACCGGACGCAATGACAGGAATGCCGACGGCGTCGGAAATGGCGCGTGTCAGTGGAATGTTAAAGCCTGCGCGAGTGCCGTCCCGGTCCATTGAAGTCAAAAGAATCTCGCCGGCCCCCTTCGCTTCGACGGTCCTCGCGAACTCGACGGCATCAATGCCGGTTTCGCGCCGACCGCCATGGGTGAAAATCTCCCACTTGCCTGGTGCGACGGTCTTGGCGTCTATCGCTACGACGATGCATTGCGAGCCGAATTTGTCAGCTGCGCGCGCAACAACATCCGGGTCGGCGACAGCAGCGGAATTGAAGCTGACCTTATCCGCGCCTGCCAGCAACAGGGCACGAACATCATCAACGGTGCGCACTCCACCGCCAACCGTCAGCGGCATGAAGCAATGCTCTGCGGTTCGTCTTGCCAAGTCATACATTGTGCCCCGGTTTTCATGCGTGGCGTGAATGTCCAGAAAGCACAGTTCGTCCGCCCCCGCGGCGTCATAGGCGATGGCGGCTTCTACCGGATCGCCCGCATCGACGAGATCGACGAAGTTAACGCCTTTGACCACGCGCCCATCGGCAATGTCCAGGCAGGGAATAATGCGTGTTTTCAGCATAACGCGGGGGTTTTATCTCAAGCGTGGGAAAAGCGGTAGCGCGAATCCTGTCGGTAACATTCACCGGGGCGCAACTCGATGCTGGCAAAGCTCTCGTGATGCATGGCGTCGGGAAAATGCTGCGGTTCAATGGCAAAACCAAAGGGCTTGCCGGTAAAGATTTGCACGCCGGGCGCGTCGGTGATGACATCGAGGCGGAGAGCGTCGGACGCAAGTGTGACGGCCGGGTCGCCCTCATTCAGGGAGTAGTTGTGGTCAATCTGATTGCTGGGTGCAGCAAGCTTGCGCAGATCGAAGTGAGTCCCGTCAACCGGAGCAATTTCCCCGGTTGGGATTTGAACATCGTCGACCGGAGTATAGCGGTCGGCGTTCACGAACAGGCGCAGGCGCGTCACGTCGGCACCAAGCGACCAGTAGGGGTGGAGCGCGAGGTTCATCCAAGTTGAACGGTCGGTTTCGGCTTCATAGGTAACCAAGAGGTCGTCACCTATGATTTTGAATGTCGCGGTCAGCTCACGGTTGCCGGGAAAGCCTCCATCGCCATCGACCAAGACTGTACGGAGCATGACAAAAGACTGATCTTTTGCCGCAATATCCCAGTTGACCGCATGAACGCCACTGCTGCCTGAGTGCAAGGTCGTGATGTCGCGTTCGTTGGCTTCGAAAGAATATTCGTGCCCGTCGATGGTCGCCGACGCACCGCCAATTCGATTGGCCACGGGTCCAACGGTTGCGCCATGATATTTCTTGCTGCCGAGCGCTTCAGTCTCGTCCGCAGCGCTTTCGACGAGATTGTGCGAGCCATCAAAGCTGACAAACTGCAGGCGCGCGCCCAAAGGCGCGATGTCGATCGTCAGGCGATCGTTTTCCAAGCGGATGGTGTCCATGGTTACCCTTTGAGTGCGCGTGCCACATCGGGCGCAAAATAGGTCAGGATCGCGTCGCAGCCTGCACGTTTGAAGGCCAGAAGGCTTTCCATCATGGCTTTGTCGCCATCGATCCATCCGCGTTCCGCCGCCCCAGTGATCATCGCATATTCCCCACTGACCTGATACGCGGTGATCGGCGCGCCGAAGCGGTCAGACACCGCGCGACAGATATCAAGGTAAGGCATCCCCGGTTTCACCATGATCATGTCCGCACCTTCCTTGAGATCGCGTTCCACCAAACGCAATGCTTCTTCAGCGTTGCCCGGGTCCATCTGGTAGGTTTTCTTATCACCTTTCAACAATCCCGAAGCGCCAACGGCATCGCGAAACGGTCCATAGAAGGCACTCGCGTATTTCGCTGCATAGCTGAGAATGCAGACATTCGTGTGGCCGGCCGCTTCAAGTGCCGCGCGCATGGCGCCAATACGCCCGTCCATCATGTCAGATGGTCCGATGATGTTTGATCCTGCATCCGCTTGCGCGACCGTCATTTTGACCAACGCTTCGACACTTTCGTCGTTCAGGATAATGCCGTCACGCACGATGCCGTCGTGTCCGTTAATGTTGTAAGGGTCCAGGGCGACATCCGTCATCACGGCAATCTCCGGAACCGCGTCCTTGATCGCTCGGGTAACACGGTTGGAGAGATTGTCGGGGCTCCAAGCCTCCTCGCACGTCTCTGTCTTCAGAGAGGTGTCGATGTATGGAAAGAGGCATATCGCAGGAATGCCAAGCTCAGCAGCTTCCTCTGCGGCCCTAACGGCCCGGTCGAGCGTCAGGCGCGCCACGCCAGGCATAGATGGGATTGGCGTTTCGTCATTCTCGCCTTCTCGGATGAAAATCGGCCAGATCAGGTCGTCAACGCTCAGCGTGTTCTCTCGCACGAGCCGTCTGAGCGCATCGGACGACTTTGTGCGCCGAAACCGGGTAGCTGGAAAGGAACCTGTCGCCATGAACTGAAGCCTTTATGCACACTTGCCTATGGAATTGCGGTATCCCGACGGTGCCGGGCTGGTCAAGGCTTGCGCCGTTCTCTAGGGTCTGCCGACGATGGAACTGGGGTAAGCCGTGGACTGGTACGAATCCGTATTCGAGGTGATCGATTTACGGTCTTTTTCAAATCTCTGGTACTGGATCGGGCTGGCGGTCTTGTGGTCTTCGGTGTCTCACTGGGTGCTGGGCGTGCCGCATGACGCCATTCTTCGGGCGCGACGAGGCAAGCCGGAAGAAGCGCTTCAGGACCTTCATGACCTGACACGGGTCAACGTGAACAGAATCCTCTACATCGTTGATGTCTCAGGCTCTTGGCTCACCCTTTTCAGTTCGGCGCTTGTCACCGTACTTGCGATTACGGCCTTCTACTACGATCTCGAATTCGCGCAGGCCGTGTTCTTTCTGTTCGTACCAATGGTCATTCTGGGCGCGCTTTCGGTCCGGACGGCTCGAAAGATAAGGCAGCTGGAGCTCAGTGGAGACGATTTGATCCGACAATTGATCGTGCACCGGTTCGTCACGCAGCTTTTGGGCGTCGTGTCGATTTTCATAACCGCGATGTTCGGCATGTGGGTGAATCTTTACACTGGCCCTTTTGGTGGGCTCTGAGGCGGCTTGACACGCGCCCGGAAGCAATTAGGTCCGGCCTCCATGTCTCACGCGAACCATGTCACCGTCAGCGGCGCGCCCGAAGGGTACGATGCCACGCTGATCCTTTCCGAGCTGGAGAGGGCGGACGTGGTTTGTCATGTTGCCCGAGATGACAAGCGCATGCGTGCCATGCAGGAAGCTCTGGCCTTTTTTGCGCCGGACCTGCCGGTCATTACCTTTCCAGGTTGGGACTGTCTGCCTTACGATCGGGTATCCCCAAACGCCGACATATCAGCGACGCGCATGGCGACATTGGCTGGGCTCGTTCATGGTATGCCGAAACGTTTTGTTGTGCTGACGACACTCAACGCGGCGACGCAACGCGTGCCGGCCCGTGACGTGCTGAGGGAGGCGGCATTCAGCGCGACTGTGGGAGATCGGGTGGACGAGGCCGCTTTACGTGGTTTCCTTGTGCGAATGGGTTTCGTTCAGTCCCCAACAGTCACTGAACCGGGTGATTATGCGATCCGAGGAGGCATCATCGACATCTATCCGCCGGGCGACGGTGGGCCTGTTCGCCTGGATTTCTTCGGCGATGTTCTGGACGGTGCAAGGCGGTTCGATCCCGTAAGCCAGCGAACGACGGAAACGCTGAAGAACGTGAAGCTTGCGCCTGTTTCCGAGGTCATTCTGGATGATGCCGCCATCACGCGGTTTCGACAAAACTATCGCTTGGAGTTCGGTGCTGCAGGCACAGACGATCCGCTCTATGAAGCCGTGAGTGCCGGACGGAAACATGCCGGTGTCGAGCACTGGTTGTCGTTCTTTCACGAGAAGCTGGAATCGCTTTTTGACTACTTGCCGGGCGCGTCCGTCATCTTGGATGATCAATCCGCCGCAATCCGCGTGTCCAGATGGGAAGCAATCGCTGACCAGTACGACGCACGCCGTGAGGCGATGACCGCGAAAGGGCGTGTCGACAGCGTTTACAAGCCAGCCCCTCCCGAAGCGCTCTATTTCGATGAAAATGCCTGGGCCGAGGCCGTTCGAGATCTACGAGTGCTCCAGCTCTCGATCCTGCCGCAGCCCACGGGGCCGGGGGTCATCGATGCAGGCGGTCGGGTCGGTCGCGACTTCGCTCCGGAGCGCCAGCAGGAAAACATCAGCCTTTTCACGACGCTTTCCCACTTCATTCAAGCGAAAGCCGAGGCCGGTCCGGTTATAGTCGCCTCGTATTCCGAGGGCGCACGCGAGCGCCTTCAGGGCCTGCTTGAGGACGAGGAAGTTGGAAAGACCACGGGCATCACTTCGTTTCACGATGTTCAGGAGGGTAGTGGCGTCTACCTGGCGGTCTGGGCTTTGGAGCATGGGTTTGAAGGCAAGGATGGCCTGACAGTCATTTCCGAGCAAGACGTCCTTGGCGACCGTTTGATCCGACACTCGAAGAAGAAACGGCGTGCAGACAATTTCCTGACCGAAACGCAGTCCCTGAGCCCAGGTGATCTGATCGTCCACGTCGACCACGGTGTTGGACGTTACATGGGGCTTGAAGTGGTCGAGGCGTTGGGTGCACCTCACGAGTGCATCCACCTCGAATACGCAGGAGGGGACCGACTTTTCCTGCCGGTTGAGAACATCGAGTTGCTCAGCCGCTACGGCCATGATGAAGGGTTGCTTGATCGTCTGGGCGGCGGCGCGTGGCAGGCCAAGAAGGCCAAGCTGAAAGAGCGCATTCGCCAGATCGCCGACAAACTGATCCGCGTCGCTGCGGAAAGGCAATTGCGGAAAGCGCCCGTGATAGAGCCTGTTCCCGGGGCATATGACAGCTTCGCTGCGCGTTTTCCCTATGAAGAAACTGACGATCAGTTGAAGGCAATTGGAGACACGCTGGAAGACCTTTCTGCAGGCCGTCCGATGGACCGATTGGTCTGCGGCGACGTGGGTTTTGGCAAAACCGAAGTCGCCATGCGCGCTGCTTTCGTGGCGGCCATGGCGGGCTATCAGGTTGCGGTTATCGCGCCCACGACGCTCCTTGCGCGCCAGCATGCGGCCAGCTTCAAAGAGCGGTTCCGGGGGTTCCCTGTTCAAATTCGACAACTCTCGCGCTTTGTCTCGCAGAAGGACGCGGAGGAGGCACGACAAGGCCTGGCTCGTGGAACGGTTGATATCGTCATCGGAACACATGCAGTGCTCGCCAAGAATATGCGGTTCGCCAATCTTGGCCTGCTTATCGTGGACGAAGAACAGCATTTCGGCGTCGCGCACAAGGAACGGCTCAAGGACCTCCGCTCAGACATTCATGTCCTTACGCTCACGGCGACACCGATCCCGCGAACTCTACAACTGTCGCTCACGGGGGTGCGTGACCTCTCGGTCATCGGAACGCCGCCTGTCGATAGACTGGCCATCCGCACCTATGTCAGCGAGTTCGACACAGTCACACTTCGCGAGGCGCTCCTGAGGGAGCATTATCGCGGCGGGCAGGCCTTTTTTGTCGTGCCCCGGATATCGGACTTGGCCGAGATTGAAGATTGGCTGAAGTCACAGGTTCCCGAAATCACCTATGTTGTCGCTCACGGCCAAATGCCAGCGGGTGAGTTGGATAGCCGGATGAATGCCTTCTACGATGGCAAGTTCGATGTGCTGCTCGCGACGACAATCGTCGAGTCCGGCCTCGATATTCCAACCGCCAATACCATGATCGTGCACCGGGCAGACATGTTCGGACTGGCGCAGCTCTATCAAATCCGGGGCAGGGTGGGACGTTCGAAAACACGCGCCTATGCTTACCTCACAACGAAGCCGCGCGTGAAGCTCACTCCCCAAGCGGAAAAGCGACTTCGTGTTCTGGGATCGCTCGACAGTCTGGGGGCAGGGTTCACATTGGCTAGCCAGGACCTCGATATCCGAGGCGCAGGTAACCTTCTTGGCGAGGAACAGTCGGGCCACATCCGCGAAGTCGGCTACGAACTCTATCAATCCATGCTTGAGGAGGCGATTGCCAAGATCAAAGCCGGCGAGATGGAGGGGCTTTCCGAGGCGGACGATCAATGGGCGCCGCAAATCAACCTTGGTGTTCCGGTTCTGATCCCGGAGGCCTACGTGCCCGATCTTGACGTGCGGCTTGGCCTCTACAGGCGGCTTTCGAGTCTTTCGACCAAGGTCGAACTTGAAGGCTTTGCGGCAGAACTGATTGACCGGTTTGGCAAACTGCCGAAGGAGGTAAACACGCTCCTCTTGGTCGTGCGCATCAAAGCGGAGTGTAAGAAGGCGGGTATCGCCCGGCTCGATACTGGGCCAAAGGGCGGAACGATCCAGTTCCACAACGATAAGTTTGCCAATCCTGCGGGTCTGGTTGCCTTCATCGAGGATCAGCGCGGCCTGGCCAAGGTGAAAGACAACAAGATCGTTGTCCGACGCGATTGGAAAAAGACGAAGGACCGGGTTCAGGGCGCTTTTGCGGTCGCGCGGGACTTGGCATCGAAGGCGAAACGGCAAGACGAGTCCGTCAAGCCTTCTTGAAGATTTCCGAATGGCTCTGGAAATCGCGTCGATTTCCTGCCTGAAACATGTGTCACACCTTGCGTCTCCTGCACTCCATGCCGTAAACGCACCCTTGGTGCGCCCGAGTGGCGGAATGGTAGACGCAGGGGATTCAAAATCCCCCGATGGCAACATCGTGAGAGTTCGAGTCTCTCCTCGGGCACCACTTGAAATACAAAAATTATTTTAAATCATAATTTTAGCTAAAATAGTCTTTCGTCTATCCCCTCTTGTGTCCCCCTGGGCGTTTGCGAAACCCTTTTGGAAGACTCATAGGTCCCAGCCGTCTTAGCAAAGGCCAGCGCATTGGCGGTGAGTCCCAGTCAACAAACGTTGCTGGTTTGCCTGCATAGTCTTCCGCTTGATACGACAGACCCGGCATCACGCCAGAGTTCGCAGGGTACATCCCGGGCTTCTACGCCTACGAGGGGTCGGCCACGTTCAACGATGACGCGTTTATCCACATTCCGTACTCGAACACGCCTTGCGCACAGTCTAAGTGGCAAACGGCCATCGCGGGAGGGGACACAAACCACCTCATGGAGATTGGCGTGGTGCGCATACATGGCGAGCGCGGTGACCTTGAGCTGGAAGCAACATCGGACGCAACAAACCTGCGGCTTTACAATCGATCTGGCTCAAACGCCTCTGGCTCGTATGTCCTTCGTCTGGACGAAACGAGCCTTGTTGCGACGTTTGTGCAGTTCAGGCACGCTGAACCCCGCTACAATCCCTATGCCGTGCCCATAGACCGGCCCTGCGGCCAATGACGGGCGACAACGGGCAAGAAGGCCTAAGACGTCCTGCGGAGGGCTGTGCGGCCTTCCTCGGGCAATGAAGCTGCCGGTCTTCTGGAGTAGTAAAGACCGGCAAGGAGGATCGAACCAAGGAACAGGCCGGAGGACGACAAGGGAACTGGAGTTACTTCTTCCCATGTTCCCGCGACCGCTTTGGCGCTGACGTACTCAGCGGAAACACAGCCACCCGGAACGCAGGGGTACTGGTACTCATACTTGTAGTCGATCACGTCATAGCCCAGGCGGGAATAGAGCATGAGCGTATTGGTTGGGCCGTCGGCAAACACAATGTCCCATCCGACGATTTGCCCGTCAGCATCCTTCTCTATGTAGGGCGATGTGACTGTTCCTGTGAACTGTCCGACCGTCAGAGTGGCAACATTGTCCTTCAGGGTGATGGTCATTCGGTCGGCGGTCGGTGGTCCCACGAAGTCGTAAGTCGGAGAGGTTGGCCCGCGCTCGTAGTACACAGCGTCGAAGACACCGCCGGTATAGAGATAGGTTTTGGCATAAGCTGGAACGGCGAAAAGAAGCGCACAAAGCGCCAAGGCATACTTCATCTGAAATTCCCCACACACGCGCACCCGATTGCCTGTCGGGGCTGAAACTCTGCTCTAAGAGCCTGAATCATAATTAGTTAACATATTGTAATAATTACGTTATTGCCCGCGCCACCCGTCGCATCAGGAACCGGCACGCGGCCAGTTGGACCCAGGCCAGAGAACTGGCCAAGGTCCGCTCCACGTCCTTTGCCA
>JAJDZT010000124.1 GCA_022824525.1 Silicimonas sp.
TCGAGCGCCGACCACTCCTCGGTCTGCTCCTGCCACAGCCCCCGCCCAGCCCGCCCCCTCAAATCCCCCTCCGATTCGCTTAAAATTTGTGGGACAGCAGTGAGCCAAGACCAATGCCGATTTGCGGCGCATCTATTCCGCTCCAAGCGATCGTGTGCAGGGCATTGTCTGCGATCAGACCGTGACGTTGTCGGGTTTCTACAGCCACAAGCGCTATCCCCATTATCTGCGGCGGATTCGATTCAAAGACCCGGAGACATCAAAGACGCTCATCTTCCTCACCAACCTGTTTGGTCCTCAGCCAAAGGTCATCTGCGAACTGTACAAGGCCCGCTGGCAGGTGGAGTTGTTCTTCAAATGGATCAAACAGCATCTGCGGATCAGAAAGTTCTACGGCACCTCGCAGAACGCCGTCAAGGTGCAAATCTGGACCGCCGTGTCCGTCTATGTGCTTGTCGCCATCATCAGAAAGCGGCTCGACCTCGATGTTTCTCTCTACACATTGTTACAGGTCTTCTCCATCACCTTGTTCGAGAAAATCCCCTTAAACAAGGGGTTTTTCGATGCCCGGTTCACTTCCACGGACGACATGTTGCATAACCAATTGAATTTGTTCGATAATTTGACCGGACAATAGTGATTGAGGTTAGCTCCTAACCCTGTCGCCGCAACCTTCCGCACTTCCTATTTTGAGGCCATAGAGATGCATCGCAGCATGGTCGAGACGCGCTTTGAGTTCCGCCGCCATGCCGCTCGGGTGCCGTTCTCGTTTCTACGCACGCCAAGGAGAAGTATCACTTTGCCCGAGATGCTCGTCTGTTCCCGGACAGTTGCTGGTCGGCTAGATCTTCATGCGGTCGGTGCGCCAGCGGAAGCTGCGGTTGGGGAAGGATAGCCGCGGCCGATGAGATTGACCCGGAATGTCTGACGGCGAATTCCCCGGGCACGCCAAAATGCTCCCCGCGCGAAATTTCCGCCCCCAAACGCGAGGGCCGCTCGATTGAGCGGCCCTCGGTTGTTCAGGTGGGTTCGCGAAAGCCTCGGGTCCCCTGCGGGCCTCCCTTTCCGCGCCCCAGAAGCGGCCTTCCCACACTACGCCATTGACCTGACCGTTGCCGGGCGCATCGGTGGGCGGCGAATCGCCAAAGATGTTCTGGCGGGACCGCTGCGAACTGGCCTTCAGTCAAAACCGGGCGTTTGTCCAAGCCGCCACATAGTCAAAGAAGTTCTTACGGGCGTTGGAATAGTCTTTGCCCGTTGCCTTCGCGCATTTTTTGCATGTGTCGACGAGATGAGTTGCACCTTCAACGATGATAAGATCCTTGTCCTTGCTTTTGGCCATTTCGTAGTGAATTTCATTGTCACGCATGAAGTAGTGCCCCTGCATGGCGCCAAACAGCACCGGCACGGTGACATGTTGTATCGCGCAAGGCGTCGAGTTGTTCGATGAGCACCAATCCACGCCGTCCATCGAGTTGGTCGACCTGATTGCGGTGGCGCTGAGGAAGGACTTGATCGTTCCGTGCACCGCAGCCCTGCCGAAGGTCTTGTCCCGCTTCGCATTCTCCGGCCTCGGCTGGCGCACGGTCGTGACGATCGAAGACGCATCGATGGTTCCGTCGTTCTTGAGAAGCTTCCGGGGTTTCTTGGTACTGCCGTGAATGGTGGGGTCGAGTTCCATGAGCCGCGCCCGACGGCGATATTGCACGAAGGAATCATTATCCCTCGGGAAGTGCTTTCCAGCCTTCATGTCGGCCCTGATCTTCTGCGCTTTATCGATCAGGCGGTTCATCCGTGCCGATTGCGCTTCGAAATAGCGCTTCTTGAACTCTTCGGAATACTTCGAGGCGCCTTTCGGATTGAAGCCGTTGGCCGGGTTGAAGGGATCAAGCGACGGATCGAGCTTGGCCGGATTGGCCTCGTCGATGACGGCGGGGTTGAAGCTGCGCAGCCGATTCACGGTGTTCCCGGGATGCGCATCGACGAAAACAATGCCATCGCCCTTGATAAGGCCGGCAACGTCCTCCTTGCATTTCGTGATCTTGTTTTTGCCCCGGCAATAGGCGGCGCCGTTCTCCGCGACCGCCTGATAGAGCGACATGGTCGGTCCACCGCCGCTATTGGCGTACAGAATGACCTTCTCGATGCCTTTCTGCTTTCTCAAGAACTCCATGCCCTGGCGCAAGTCATAGAGAATCTTCTCGAAATCGACCTTACCCTCGTTGTTGTCGAAACGGGGGTTCATGGCGAGAACCATGAAACCTCTTTCCACCAGGTAGCTGAGAGAATAGTGACCGAGATAATTGCTGGTGCGATGCATGACAAAAAAGGCGACCCGGGGCGCCGGGCCCTTGTCGGGCTTGTAAAGAGCACCCTTGACCTGCCTGGGCTTGAACTGAATGTACTCGCCACGACTTTGCGCGCTGGCCGCACTCGTCAAAACCAACACGGCTAAACCGACAACAATGCTGATGAGATTCGAAGATCGCATTTCTATCCTCCCCTCGATTACAGATGTTCGACGGACTGAACTCGAAGGCGCAAGTTCAGATCGTTCCAATCTTCACGGTATTGCTACAAGGCATCGCCAATCTCTCCGTGCTAGGGCTGGGGACACATAACACGCATCCAGAGCTACTGTCAAATCTGGTGTATGGCAGAACTGAATCAGGCGGCATTCCTACGGTTTTCCCTCTCATCGATGCCATCGACGAACTTGACCTTGGCGAGGAGGTCAGCGAGCTGACCGAACCCATGCAGCCCTCGTCAGCGTGTCTGAGCGCTCATGGCGAGTGGTACACCAGACTCAAGGCGGTCTTGACGCTGAGACAGTTCCGGCTGTTCTGTTCACCGTTCGTGGCTGAATGGTGGCAAAGGTGGACTCGCGATTCCGGCGATCCGGCCCCGGGCGCTCGAACTGAACAAGGATCAAGTACGAGGCATTTTACCTGCACGAGATCTCGGACGGCTTCCAGGCCCAGCGCCTGATCTCTTGCTGGTTCGCCTTTTATGACAGGGCGTGCCCTCACTCTGCCTTGGGCGGCTCTACCGGCTGAAGCCTACGGAAAGGGAATGCTGACGCAGAGGCCAGCCCAGCGCCGCGGCTCGCCTGCCTCTCTGCCAGCTCTACCGGAACAGCAAGCATGTTAAAACAGGACCCTGGCGGCATGACCCACTAACTGCCTAAACTATCGACGTGTTCTCTCGTTTTGGTTTCAGCCGTCGCCATCAGCGTAAGCGGATCGCACGCGGTTCGAGTACAACAACCGCATCCCTCAGCGCGCGCCTGTCCGATTATTCGCCCCTCGGAACACGAAAGGGTCGTCTGGGATGACGACATCCCGGGGTTCGTAGACAGATAATTTCCTACAGCCGTCGCAAGATTGGAAGGTTTCATAACCCGTTGATAATAAACGTTAATTGGATAACAAGACAAGCTCGACAAGGGCCGTCCTGATTCCGTCCTCCAGATCCGTAAGCAAAAAGCAAGCGAATTCGATCCAATTCCCGCGCATCAGAGCGCCTTCCTGTCCTCGTGTCCGGCAACGGCATTGCCTAGTCGTCCCACCCTTGCGCGCGCCGCCTTACCTCGGCCCACACCGCTCCTCTCATCCGTTTCCAATCCTCCCGGTCATTCCGGACCGAGCGACGTTTCCCCATTACCGACCGGTTTTCCGGATGGCTTTCCCATGCCACTCGCCAAAGGTACTTTGCCCATGTCCTCTCATAAACGGATTCCGGGTCGCACCGGCCTCGGGCGACTTCCACGAACCGCTGAGGTGGTCCCGAAAACGGACAGGTTGCTACGCGATGGCGGCCGAGTTTATCGTCGAAGACGACGCTGGAACCGAAGGGGTCGATCTCTGTCTTGTGCAGGATGCCCGACTCGAAGTGCACCTTCGAAGTAAGGCCGCCCTTGGCCTTGCCGGTCATCCGAAACCGGTATAACGAATCACCATGTGGAGTAACCCTTAACGCTTTGCCGTTCCGGTCACGACAGACGTCGAACACACGGAAATAGTACGTGGTGCGAAACCGTACGTCGTCATCCTGATGCCGCGGGTCTACACCCGCGCGTACCTGCATCGACTCCGGTACGGAACCGCACGCCCCGATTAGAAGGACCGACAGAAGAAGCGGAATCAAACGCGTTGGTACGCTATGAGTCGCCATCCATACCTCGTTCCGGCAGAAATGCCGACAAGTTCCCACCATTCTGCCCTCAGCTTTGCCTTCCGCCCGGCCCTTCTGTCAAGGCCTGTGGAACCGTCACGTAGCCAGGGGGACGACCCTTCACGGTCTTGCCGTGCAATAAAGGCGCTCCACTTAGTTTGACATTCCGAGGGAATATCGCTACCGCGTCGCAATGCGGGGATATTCGGAAAGGGTCGCCATCAGGTAGACGAGGCAGGCAAAGCTCGCGCGCGATCACGGTGATGGCGACGGCCGTATCCTTGCGGGCGAGACGGGCGCGGTGTTTGGCGCCGATGAAGGTCTGACTCCTTCGCGCCGCCATGGCGGCCATTCGAAGCGCCTGCTCGACCGGGTTGACCGCCTTGGGCGCCCGGCCCGGCAATGGCTTGCCGCCACTGATCCGGATCCCGGGCGCCAGCCCCAGCCAGGAACAGAAGTGCTGGGCGGAAGGGAAGGCGGAGAAGTCCGGTCCGCTCTCCGAGGCGACGGTCAGGACAGTTGCCGTGCCGATGGCCGGGATCGAGGTGAGGTCGACACTCCCGCCACGTCCTCACCGCCGATGATCGCCCGCAGGACCTTCTGTCCGGTCCGTCCCACGATGTCGGCCAGCACCGAGTTCAGCCGGATGTTCATTTCGGTCAGCCCAACCGATAACAGTCCCAACCGATAACAGTATTTGAACGCTTCGGGTGTTTGCAAGTCCGGTTTGAGCATGAATGACCGGAAGTGGACTTCTCCCATCTTTCCGGCTCCCTCACACCTCAATTTCTACGCTCGCCGAAGTATGCCATATGCCAAATCTTCACTAATCCCGCGCAATCCCCCCGCACCCGTGGACGCCTTCAGGAACATTCCTGCACCGTTTGCGCAGGAGGGTCTCACGCCGCGTGAATTCGGCTTCGGCCTGTGAGATCAGTGTTTCGCTCTGCATGTATATTTCCATCACCCTGCTCAAGAATTTCTTGTGTTTGCCTTCACAGATTCCCGGGGACAAACCAAGCTCGCGCTTGCAATAGGAGACGATGTCCACTGGAAGGGCACCGAAGTAAGACGGTTCACCATGAAACACTTCCGCGAAAGCTGCTCCTTTGGCATACTTGGGACGTCTGACATCCATCAGGCGACTCTCGGCTTCGTCTCTTTGTTTCCGAAGCCCCAGCACGGCTTTTGTGGCCGCCTCCGCTTCGAAACTCTTCTCCTTGGTTTGGCAGTTAGGGATGGTCTGAACAATCGAGTCGGGTCGGTTTGAGTTCGGGTGAGGTGAGGGGAAAGGTCCGCACAATCGTTCGTACTGTGGGAGTCCGACATCCATGGGAGTGTTCGACGTGTGATTGGAGGTGGAGTCGGGTTCATCGGTAGCGGTCAGGCATACTGATTCCTCAGTGCGACACTGCATCGACGCAACAGTGCCTTCTTCGCCATCACCGAGCTACTGTCAAATCTGGTGTATGGCGGGGCTGAATCAGGCGGCTTTCCTAGGTGTTTCCCTTTCGTCGATGCCATCGACGAACTTCACTTTGGCGACGAGGTCCGCGAGTTGACCGAACCCCCGAAGGCGTCGCCAGCGCTTCTGGGCGCTCATGGCCAGTTGGTGCACGAGGCTCAGGGCGGTGGTGACGCTGAGGCAGTTTCGGGTCTTCACGGTTCGTAGCCGGATGGTAGCGAAGGTGGACTCGATGGGGTTGGTGGTGCGCAGATGCTGCCAGTGGGCCGCGGGGAAGTCGTAGAAGGTGAGCAAG
>JAJDZT010000047.1 GCA_022824525.1 Silicimonas sp.
GCGGTGTCGGAGGTTGGCGAAAGACTGGGAACGTACCGTGGAAAGCTCAGCGGCTTGGGCGCTCGTCGCCAGCATCCGCCTCGTAACGCGCAGATTAGCAAGACATTGCCAGGAAACGTAAAACTTTTCGGTCAGGCTCTAAAGAGTAGACGCGGTGTCCTATTGCGAGGCCGGGTTGTCGTCAATAAGTTCCGCCTAAACATTCATAGGATTGCCTCCCGTGCCGCTTGCTGCAGAAAACTGGACACCAGAAGATGCCCTCGTCGCCGTGATGATCACGATCTCGGCCTCAGATGAAACGATGCGTACGTCCGAGCTTCTTTCAATCGAACGGATGGTGAACCATCTTCCAGTGTTCAAAGAATACACGATGACACGCGTCACCGAGATTTCGAACGCTGTTTTCGACATTCTTGCCGAAGAAGAAGGGCTTGAAATTCTTTGGAGCACCGTGCGCGCCGCACTGCCGGAACGTCTTTTCGATACCGCATATGCGCTCGCTTGCGATGTCGCAGCCGCAGATCTCCGCGCTGGGGAGCATGAGTTGCGGCTCTTGGAAGAGATGCGATACGAGTTGAACATTGATCGTTTGCTAGCGGCTGCCATCGAAGCCGCAGCCCGCGCCAGACACCGTCAGCTCTAAGTTTTCAAGGGGATCAACCCTTCGATTGCCATCGAAGCACCGCCTGAATACCCCGGTTTTGCCTAAATCTCTAAGCAGAATTCCTCAAACATTTTGGGGAGATTCGAAATGAGTGACGCCTCGGTAGACGTTTTTAGCAACCAATCTGAGTGGGGTTTGACCGTATCTGAGGTCACCGCACGCAGAACGCCGGTATCCCGCATTCTTCTTGTCGGTGCCTATGTGCTCTTCGGCGCAGCATCCCTTTTGGCCATGCCAATCATCCTCGGCGCGCTGTTTTTCCCGAACTCTGATGGGCTTCTCTTCGAATTTGCTATCGTCGCACTTGTGCTGGCGCTGGCCATGGCCTTCAGCTTCAAAGCCGGCAAGAAAGAACGGAACGCCGTGCAAATCGATTACCGCGCGACCGAACTGCGCCTTGGCACTCAAAAGTCCGATGGCACGTTCATTCGCGAGAAGGTCTACAGCTTCCGTGAGATCGACAACGTCACGACCGGCGAAAACGAAAAAGGGGCACCAACGCTCGAACTGATGATTGCCGGAGTTGAGGTTTCACTGGCCTTCAACGGCAATCAGTCCGGAAGCGTTGAGAACCTTGCCACTCAGATCGCCGCGGCTCGGGAGAGCGCGCTTCGTGCACCGATGAGCAAGCGCATTCAGAGCAAGGCGCACGGTATTGAAGCCAGCTTCCGCGAGATCAAGTCGCGCGTTCAGTCGCGTATCGCTCACGCGTAACGCTGAGCCCAATCAAGGATCAGTTCTTTCTGCAACTGACGTGACCGCCGCGCCCAGCTACGGGATCCCGGCGGTCTTTCTCTTTCAGCGGGCGGCACGGCATCGCGACGAGCCGTATCCGCAGTGAAAATCGCAAAACTCAGCGCGCGCGGCCCGCCAAGGACGAAGCCTGCCAGCGAACTCACAAAGTTCAGCGTTCCTGTCTTGGCGACAACATCGACGCCGGTTGGTGCCGGGCGGTTCTTGCCCAGCGATAGATTGACCTTCTTGAGAAGCGGAAGGATCTCCGGGTTGGACGCCAGAATTCGCGACATTCCCGAAGGTGTGATCGCGCTTTCGTAGTTCAAGCCCGAGTGGTCTTTGAACATGACGAAACCGGAACCTTGCGCGCGCGCATAGGCCGCCATCTTCCGCGCGGAAGCCCCCATCGTCTCCACCGGCCCTTCTGAAACGCTCGCCGACATTCCGGCCACTTCGGCGGTAAGGTTGGTCGAGTATTTGAGCATGCCATGCAGCATGGGGCGCAACGCATCACTTTCCACGGTCGCAACGACCGCCCCCTCGGGGCGCGTCACCACGATCTCCGCGGGTTTGAGGACGATGCCGTTCGATCGCGCAAGCGTGCGGAAGACATCGCCCGCATAGCGGGCCGGATAACGAACCGGGAGCCACCGCGCTCCATCACGTCCCAACGCCCGTCGCGCAACGCTCCAGTTGTCGCGTTCACCGTTTGACCAGTGGTCGAACACAGGCGACTTCCGGTCGACAATTGCCATGGAAGCCACATTGGTACTCGGGCGGAACCGCAAAGCCCGTGCCTGCATCGTCACTTCATAATTGTCCTGCGCGCGCTTCCATTCGAAATGAACCCGATTGAAGTTCAGGTTCAGTCCACCGAACGAAGGATTGTAGCTCACGTGGTCAGGCTGATCGATGTCAATCCGGTCGGCGCGAGGCAATGCCTCAGCATAAACCTTGAAGGCGCCTGAAACCTCGGTAATTCCTGCCTCTCGCACCATAAGCGCCAGTTCGGCCAACCGATCGGTATCAAGTGTCGGATCACCGCCGCCAACAAGCACGATGTCTCCATCAACACGTCCTGCCCGTACCGGGCCTGTAACCACAACAGATGTCTGAAATCGGTGATTTGGCCCCAACCGGTCCAGAGCATAGAGCGCCGTGACAGTCTTCAACGTTGATGCTGGCGGCAAATAGGTCGAGCCAAGCCTGGCTTCCAGTACCTCACCCGATTGTACATCGGTGACAGCAAACCCAACGTCTCCACCAAGGCCCGCGGCGCGAATGAGCTCTTCCGTGCGGGACAACAGCTTCTTCGGCGCTGCAGGTACGGGTCCAGAATCGCGCGGCAATGGGCGCACGCTGGTTTGCGGAGCACCGGCTAAGCCCATGCTTCCCGCGCTTGCGACCAGTCCCCCCAGAACCACGCGCCGTGTCAGACCACTCGTCATGCTGCGGTTATCCGGCAGGTCGGTTACGCAAACAAGAACAGACGTGGCGACACGCGCGAAATTGTGACCGGCGTGTCACCCAGACCGCCAATCGCCCCGCGCCCGGATCGACGTCGAGGACATATCACTCATCGGCACGTTGACGAAAACCCACGCCGGAGGTGGCGCTTGCGCAATCCGCATCGCCTCTCGTGACCGAAGCTTGAAGCGGCGAAAGTATCGGGCGGCCGGACTCAAACGCGCTGAAATGCGTTGTCCGGGACGAGCCATGACGGCTACTGGGACCAACTCCATGATTTCCTGCCAGTTTTCCCACCTGTGAAAGGTGGCAAGGTTATCGGCACCCATAAGCCAGATGAACCGAACGCCGGGGTAGTGCGACATTATCTCGGCAAGCGTTGCAAAGGTGTAGCGAGTTCCAAGCCGCTCCTCCAGATCGGTGACCTGAACTTTCGGGTGCTGCATGACCTTGCGCGCCCGTCTGATCCGCTGTTCAAGCGGCGCAGGGCCACGCGATTTCAGGGGATTGCCAGGCGAAACAAGCCACCAGACTTCGTCTAGGCCGAACCGCTTCAACGCCTCTCGCGTTATATGCGCATGCCCTTCATGGGCCGGGTCGAACGACCCGCCCAGAAGCCCGATGCACATGCCGGGGCTGGCAGGTGGAAAGCCTTGACGCATAACGCGATGTGGTGGCCGGACACGGACGAAAAGTCCATAGCGATCAAGCAAACGCCTTCTCTTCGGATGTCTGAGATTTTGGAGCGGTCCGGCTTGCCAGACTGCTCGGTGCAGCCTGTGTCGCCAGCGCGCCAGATCGCCCCTGTCGATCAATTTGCAAGATTTTCGCCTCAACTTCGACGCATTGGTAGCCGAAAAAAAGGATAATCACTGTCAAAACAGCACGTCGTTAACCGTTTAGGGACAATCGCAAAAATGCGGACATCCGTCTTAGTCTTCTCTCTTGTCGCGTTCGGGACGACCGGCTTGCTCCTTTCGCCCATCGGCCAGGCTTTCGCGGAAAAACGCTTCGGCGACCCGGCGGCTTCTGCCGAAATGAACGTAGTGAATGCGGGCGCGCCGGTGGGACTTGGCACGCTGGCCAGCAGCTACTCTCTTGCGTTCAATTCGATACCCGCCCCCACAGATGGTGGGAACGGCGGCGCTATCGCGGCCATCGGTTCCGACGTTCTTCTGCTCACACGTCTGGGCCGTTTTTTTCTCCTCGATGATCAAAGCAATTCCTTTCGGGATATTTCCCTGCAGCCGCCAGGCGATTTCGAGCCAATTGCCAGCTTGTTTTCCCGTCCAATACAGCTCGAGTCCGTGGGCTATCGCGATCTGACGGTGAACGAGTCCGAAGGCGGTTTAGAACTGACAGTGTCCTATCTGGATCTCGACGAAAACGAACCTGACTGCATCAGCCTCGTCGCCAGCCGCACAACCATTCCCACCGCAGAGCTTGCAACAGCCACCCAGACGGACTGGTCTGAAGTCTACAGATCTCAACCATGCATTCCCGCATCCAAGGGATTCTTCCTTCAGGCAGGAGGAGCTCTCACACACGGTGACGACGGGACGCTCTATGTCTTTGTTGGTGATTTTGGGCTCGATGGCTTTTCGCGTCGTATGGACGGCGTTGGGCCGCAATTTCTCGACAGCGACGCCGGGAAAGTCGTCGCCATTTCTCCTGTCGGGGACACCAGTGTCGTGTCAGCAGGGCATCGCAATCCGGGTGGCCTGACCATGACACGCAGCGGAGATTTGTTCTCTGCCGAACACGGCCCTCGCGGCGGCGATGAACTCAACCTTGTTTTCGAGGGCGCAAATTTCGGCTGGCCGGAAGAGACTTATGGCACCCACTACGGCGAGCTGAACTGGCCCGCCGACCACACGGCCGAGCTGCATGACCGCTTCGACTTACCGGCCTATGCTTGGGTGCCTTCCATCGCTGTTTCCTCGCTCATCGAATTGCGGGGGCCAGAGTTTCCTCTTTGGGATGGTGACTTGATGCTCGCCACGTTGAAGAACGAGACACTTCGGCGCATACGTGTCGCCGACGGTCGGGTGGTTGTTGACGAACCTATCCATGTTGGTGCGCGCATCCGCGATATCACTCTGTCCGACAACGGACGCGTTTACCTCAAGCTCGACAAACTGCCGTATGTCGTCGAAGTGTCGAATGCGAACGCCGAAGTGCCGGAAGTTCCGCGCGGCCTCGCGCAATGTGTCGGGTGCCACCAGATCAACCCCAACGACATGTCCGAGTATGCGGGCCCCACGCTTGTCGGCGTGCTCGACCGCCCCATCGGATCGGTCGAAGGCTACGCGTATTCAACCGCTCTTGCACAGATGGACGGTGTTTGGGATGCGCAGTCGCTCCGACGCTACATACAAAACACACAGGCATTTGCACCGGGATCGTCAATGCCACCGCTGGATGTTGGCCCTGTTGATGTCCGTTTCGTGATAGAAAGCCTGACGGCATTGTCGGCATCCAACTGACGAACCCTGTGTCCGAAGGGAACCGGATGGTGGCTCGTTCTAATGCTCCATCACCTCAACACACAGAACGGTAGGAAGATGCTGCACAATCTCGCTCCAGCTTTCACCTTCGTCGAGGCTGGCGAATATCGACCCTGTATTGGTGCCAAAGTAGACTCCGGACGGGTCACTCGTATCGCCGCTCATCGCTTGCCTTAGAACCGTGAAAAAGGCCTGTTCCGGCAAACCGTCTCGTTTCGCGGACCAGTTTCGTCCCGCGTCTTCCGATTTCCAGACAGCAGGCTGCGCATCAGGCGGGAAACGCCCTGCAGCATCGCCATTGAGTGGCATAACCCAGATCGTGTCCGGGTCGCGCGGATGCACGCGGATGGGAAACCCAAAAGTTGATGGCAGTCCTTCTGTGATATCGTCCCAACTCCGTCCGCCATCAGAGGATCGCCAGACGCCATGATGGTTCTGCTGGTATAGGACATCCCCTGGTGCGCGCATAATGTTGTGCACGCAATGTCCGGTATCTCCATCCCGCGGAGCCGCCGGGTGCAAATGATGCCCACACGCTTCCGCGTTCGACAAACGGTTGCGACGTTCCCAGCTTTGTCCACCATCTTCGCTCGCAAACACACCTGCGGCTGAAATCCCTACCCAAAGCTTTTCGGTCGCGTCCGGGTCTCCAAGTATCGTGTGAAGGATCAGGCCCGCAGCGCCCGGGTTCCAACTTTCTGCAGACTCGTGCGTGTGAAGAGCATCTAATCGCTCCCAAGTCTCACCGTCATCCGCACTCACAAAGAGCTGTGCAGGCTTGGTCCCCGCATAGAGGCGGTCGCCATGCCGAACAACCGACCAGACAGCTTCGACGTCTCCATCGAACGGCGCGGGTTGAGACGCGCTCCAGCCAAAAAGCTTCGCCATCTCGGGTTCCGCCGCGATCATCCCCTCGACATCACCGCGGGCAAAACGTGAAAGAGACCAACTGTTGCCGCCGTCGACCGACCGCCAGACGCCGGCGCCATTCCAAGCATTTCCGCCGCCAGCCCAGATTGTCCCATCGACACCCGCCACTTGATTGATCGGCCAAAGATCGCAAAATGGCCCTGTCACTTTCCAGCTGGAGCGGTCAGCGTCGCCGGACACGAGAAACGCGCCTTTCGTTGTGCCGACCAGAAGTGTCACATGCGCCATATCTCTTCCTCCGTGATGAATTCTATCACAGCTTGGCATTTGACAGGCACAAAACCTCTCTGCACAGTCACGACATGTCCAGTTACGACGGCAAGAAGTTAGGCGCGCTTCATCGCCACCTCCATGCGCATATGCCTTCCGATCCCGCCCTGCGCGTGAAGGCGCTCGAGAGCCTCGCCATTGAAAAGGGTCTCGTCGCCCAGGAAACGATCGACACATGGGTCGAGATGTACTCCGAGAAAGTCGGCCCAAAGCGCGGCGCGCAAGTTGTAGCGAGAAGCTGGACTGACCCTGCCTTTCGCGAGCGTCTTCTTGACGATGCCGGTCAGGCCATCAAGGAATTCGGCTTCGAAGGTCACGCAACCGAGCATTTGAGGGCCGTGGAGAACACGCCCGACACGCATAACCTCGTCGTTTGCACACTTTGTTCCTGCTACCCATTCGCCGTCCTTGGCATGTCGCCGATTTGGTACCGCTCCGCCGCCTACCGCGCACGGGCCGTCAAGGATCCGCGCAAGGTGTTGGAAGAGTTCGATGTCGCCCTTAACGATGACATCAAGATACACGTCTGGGACAGCACCGCGGAACTCCGCTACCTCGTGATCCCCGAACGCCCCGACGGCACTGAAGGTTGGGAGGAAGACCGCCTGGCCTCGCTTGTCACCCGAAACGCCATGATCGGCACCCAGCGCGATCTGAAGGTGACATGATGGACGGTCCACACGATCTTGGCGGCAAGGACGGCTACGGCCCTATCGACGTCGATGCCCCTCCCTTCAAAGAAGACTGGGAGCGCCGCCAATGGGCGCTGTCAAAGAACGTACCCATCCCTGGCGGGACCATCGATTTCTGGCGTCACGGGATCGAGAACATGGATCCTGTCACCTATGCCACTCAACCGTATTTCGCCAAGTGGTGCCTGAACGAAATCGCTCACCGGGTGGACCAGGGCCTTTTCACGATGGAAGAAGTTCTTGGCGGCAAACCGGAAAGTCGGCAAGATCCACCGGCAGAGCCTCTGGGCATGGTCGGTGTGCTCGCCCGCCTCCGTGCCAACAACACGGACTTCCGGGTCACGATGGAAACTGCACCGGCCTTCACCCTTGGCGATCGTGTCCGCACGTTGAACACGCCCGTCCCGGGTCACACGCGCTTGCCTGCCTATGCACGCGGACACGGCGGCACCATCATCGCCCACCATGGCGGTCATCTTTACGCCGACGCAGGTGCAAATGGCGAACATCGTGGTGAGCACCTTTACACTGTGGAGTTCTCGGCCAAGGAACTCTGGGGACGCGACGAGCCAGACACTGTTTGCCTGGACCTTTGGGAGCCGTATCTTGTTCGCTCCTGACGACCCACTCAAACCGCCGGGAAATCGGTTCTCCGAACCTTGGCAAGCCACAATTCTCGCCATGGCGACCGCGATGATACGTGAAGGGCACTTCTCTCAGGACGACTGGGCCCATGCTCTTGGTGCCGCTCTGAAGCAAGCGGAAGACAATGGCCAACCTGATACTGAAGAGACCTACTTTCTTGCGGCTCTCTCCGCGCTTGAAAGCCTGTCGGAAACTTCGGGCATCGCTGCGAAGGATCGCTCAGCCCGAAAAACGGCATGGGGAAACGCGTACCGTCGGACGCCCCACGGCCAACCGGTCAACCTTTGATCGTATCCACCGGTTCGCATGGACGGCGTATGCCTCGGTGGAAGTGCGCTGCATCTTCGACCGAGGGCTTGCAAGGACCCTTTGACTGCTCAACCAGCGCAAGTCGTTGGATAGGTGATCCGGATAGGTCTTTCCGGGTATACACGGCCCGGCTCAAAGCATGTGACGCGGCCCACACCGTCTATCCAGTACAGGTTCGGATCGACGGGATCAGCCTTCTGGATAGTCTCCCCTCGCCTTAACTCGAAATGCAGATGCTGAAAAACCGCTGCCGCTCCCGTTGAACCAAGCTGCCCGATCTTGTCGCCGCGTTTCAGAACCTGCCCCACGACAACATCCGTGCGGTGCAAATGGTGATAACGCGTCACCACCCGTGCACCGTCAGAATCGATCCCATGATCAACCACGACCTGCTGACCATGCATGACGTCACCGAATGCCATCACGACACGTCCGGGGGCCGCGGCGATCACGGGCGTACCAGTAGCGGCACGAACATCAAAACCACGGTGGGCATACGCGACGTCTTCCTGTGACGGTGCAAATTGCTGTGACATCCAATGCGCGCGCGGGTCCATGATCACCGGAATTTGGTTTGGCACGCGCGGATCATAGGGTTGAGCTTTTCCGCGCAACTCCGTGCTGCAGGCTGCCAGAAAGACAAAGGCAGCCGTCAGAACCAACCGCTCAAACATGTTCAGACGACGCCGCCCAAAGGTTCACACCGTCCTCCACAGCCAGCGCATCAATCCGCTCCAGTTCATCAACGGTGAAGTCAGGTGCGTCCAACGCGCCGACGCAATCCTCGATCTGGCCGACTTTCGATGCACCGATCAAAGCCGTCGTGACACGCCCACCGCGCAATGCCCACGCCAACGCCATTTGAGCAAGCGTCTGGCCTCGCGCCTCCGCAATCTCATTCAGCCCGTTGAGGCGTTCGATCATTTCGTCCGTGAGCATGTCGCGATTGAGTGACTTCCCCTGTCCGGCACGACTGTCTTCCGGAACGCCCCCCAAGTACTTCCGGGTCAGCATGCCTTGCGCCAACGGTGTAAACACGATCGACCCAACGCCAAGATCATCAAGCGTGTCAAGAAGACCGTCTCTCTCGATCCATCGGTTCAGGATGGAATAACTCGGTTGATGGATGAGGCACGGTGTTCCGAGGTCATTCAGGATGGCGACCGCCTCGCGCGTGCGCGCCGAGTTGTAGGAACTGATACCGGCGTAAAGCGCACGCCCCGAGCGCACGATGTGATCAAGCGCGCCCATGGTTTCTTCGAGAGGCGTATCGGGATCGAAGCGATGAGAATAGAAGATGTCGACGTAGTCGAGCCCCAGTCTCTTCAAAGACTGGTCGCAAGACGAGATCAGGAACTTTCGGCTGCCCCATTCCCCGTAAGAGCCTGACCTAGAATGTGGATGGTCTCATCTGATATGGTATTTCCCTACTGAATTTAACCACAGACAGGGAAGACCACATGGCTTGGAACGAGACCACCCGCGCGAAGTATAAGCGTAGTTCGGACCGATATGAAA
>JAJDZT010000073.1 GCA_022824525.1 Silicimonas sp.
GCGGTGTCGGAGGTTGGCGAAAGACTGGGAACGTACCGTGGAAAGCTCAGCGGCTTGGGCGCTCGTCGCCAGCATCCGCCTCGTAACGCGCAGATTAGCAAGACATTGCCAGGAAACGTAAAACTTTTCGGTCAGGCTCTCAAGGAGATTATTGGACAACCTTTCGTTGACGCCGATGGTGACGAGACCCAAATCCAGCAACTTCTGGAAAGGAAGCCATGGAGGGGGTCAAGGTCACCGTCATAATGCAGCACGTTGACAATGTGAGTTCCGGTCACCTGCGTCTGAAGTCCGAGGACAAATCAGAAGCCACGATCCGCGAGGAGCAGGAAACCGCCGCCAAGAAGTGGTTCACGACGAAGCGGAGCTTCGAGAGGAGCCGAAGAGCAGGGCGGCTCGATCTTCCAGAGGACGGTTTCCGCGTTATTCAGATGCATGATCGGTTCCTGCCCTTCCGTGCAACATTGACGGACAAGAAGCTTTACCTGACCCTTCGGTTTTATACCCAGAAATTCAACTCGGGTCTTTGCATCGTCGCCGAACCAGGGAAGAAGAAAACTGATCCCTTTAACCCCTCAGTCTATGCTCAAATCCGCGAAGAGCTTGAGTTCCTGATCACAGAAAACCTCGAACGCTCCGAAGAAAATTATCAGCAATGGTTGCAGGAAGCGGGTTAGAGTCCGAAAGGCCGCGGCGCATTTTGGCGCTGTCCGGAGGAGGCGTCCGCGGGATTGTGGAAGTGGCTTTCCTCGAAGCGATTGAGGCGGCCTACAGAGAACGAAATAAATCAAACGAAGACCTGTCGGATTTGTTTGGCATCATGGGCGGCACCTCAACCGGCGCGTTGATCGCAACCGCTCTGTCGCTCGGTCTGCCACTTTCAGACATCAAGGACTTTTATCTGGATCGAGCGCGCCGTTTTTTTGGCAAGCGCCGGTGGTGGGCAATCGGGCAAGCTGCCGCGTTTGACGGCGCCGCGCTTGAGCGCGAGTTAAGGGAAGTAGTGGGGGACGTCACATTGGGTGACGCTTCTTTCAAGACGCATTTGGCGATTGTCACCAAGCGGCTCGATACCGGATCGCCTTGGATTCTGAATAACATACCGTCGGCTCCGTACTTCCATCACTGCCCCCAAGGCAGCTTCATCGGAAACAAGGAATACTCCGTTGCGCGCTTGTTGCGGGCCGCCACAGCCGCACCCATGTATTTCGATCAACAGGTTCTCGAAGTCGGGCCAGAAGAAACGGCGGTCTTCGTCGATGGAGGGCTTTCTCCTTACAACGATCCGAGTTTTGCGCTGCTCCAACTCGCGAGACTGAAGGCCTTCGGTTTGAATTGGCCGACTGGCGTGGAGCGCTTGTTCATTCTGTCTATCGGCGCGGGCCGCTTTCGAGAACGGGTCGCCGCGCGTATTGCCACGCGTGCCAATCCACTCCGGCTCGCATATCTCTCGATGCGCGGAATGGTCGGAGATGGTGAAATCCACACCTTATCCATGATGCAAATGCTTGGTCATTCGCTTTTGCCGCATGAGATAAATTCAGAGATCGGCGCCCTGGCAGATGATCAACTGACCGACGATCCGCTGTTCTCGTATCTCCGGCTGGACTTGCCGTTGGAAGCAGAAGCTCTTGCCGCCGCCGGGCTGGATGTGTCGGCAAGGGATGTCAGGCGGTTTCACCGGTTCGATGACCCTGAGATCATCAAGCCGCTCTACGAGCTAACCAAGGAGTACGCCAAATCACGGATTGACCTTTCGTCCCTTATCCGTTGATTTCCAACACAATCCGAAGAAGCTCCTTGACCTGCTCGATGTCCTTTTCGACCTCGCCGGGGAACTTGTGCAACTCTTCGAACGGGACAAGACGATTGTGGTGACGAAGCGTGTCGTTTCGTTCCTCGGCAAATGTCCATCCGTCGAGCTTTCGATCAATACACCAACGCTCGTGCTCAATTCGAGCCAGCTTCATCAAATTGGGATCGTCCGTCGGTGCCTCAACCAAGTCTTTCAAGGTGGCCTTCTCGGCGTCCGTTGGAGGCAACTCCGGCCTCACGCCAACAGTCCATAACTTGGCAGGCAGATGATCCATGATCCGCCTGTTCGATCGTTTGTAGGTGTCAGGAAGCGCACTCCAGGGTTTGTTCGCCGCGTCAGAAGCCTCGTTTCTCGCGACGTATGCTTCGTGAATGCGTTTCGCTGACGCTTCGACTTTCGACATTCCAAGGACTGCGTCGATCATATCGCCTGCGGGAATGCTCATTGGCACAAAGCCGCGATCGTCTGGCAGGCTTGGTGTCGCGCTCTGCAAGAAGTCGCCTTTTTCTTCGCCGACTCGCAACCGATACGAGATCGGTGCACAAAACACACCATCTCTTTCTCGAGCGCGGTCCATCAACAACGCGGCTTTCAGATTGTCCGCTCGTGTTGGCAAGGCAAGATAGATTACCGTGAATGGCTCGCGTTTCTCCAGCGCTACGAGTTCCTCCAAAACTGGACCACGTTCCGGACACTCAAGCGCGTCGCTGCCAACGTCCAGACCGAAGAACTCAATGGGAAGATCGCACAAAGTGCGCGGTGAGCGAGCGCAGAAGGCATCCTTTCGCGGTTCTTTTTCTCGATCCAGGATCGTGATCCGAGGCACTTTCAGGTCGCGCGCCATGGACGTAAGCATGACCTGTTCCAATAGCTTTTCGCCGAGGTCACCGAACCCCACAATCAGGGCATGAACACGATCTTGATCACGTGCTGCGGCACGCATGAAGGGAGGGTCGGCGCGCAAAGCATGACGGGCAAGAACGAGGTTTTCGTCAAAGACCGATAGTGTAGGTTTTTCTTTTGATCTAAGCGGCGCAACAACATCAAAAAAACGGTCGCCGAGAATCGGATCGGCCACACGCGTGGCCAAAAGGTCCGTTTGCATTTTCTCGTCCGCCTCGCCGAACTTGATCAGTTCCACGGCTGTGGCGAGGCTTTCTCCGTCGCCCCCTCGATCAACAACAACTTGCTTGCATCTTCGAAGACCGAAGCGTGCATCTAGGGCCTCTGGTGTCGGTGCGACTTTCAGTCGGTAGGCTGCGTAGCGATCAGTTTCAGGATCGATTTCCTGCGGTGTTGCTAGAATGGCCGGTTTCCCTGCTTTTCTCAGGATGCGAAAGAACCTCTCTGCGAAGGCGCCTTCGCCCACAATTAGAATGTGATCTCGACGGGTCAACTGCGTCCACAAACCAGCGACGGTGCGGCCCGCGACGGCCATCCAAAACAACCCGACAGCAATAAATCCTGAGACGCCGGACACCACAGCCGCGGATCTCAGAATAACATTGTATTCTTCGCCCACAGCAATTGTTGGACGCGGAATGAATAGGTGTAATGCGCCCAAAAGGATTCCGCCCCATTTGTCTGGTGTCACACCATAGTGAGCCGCGTAGCCAATCAAGCCCCAGCCAAATCCGATCGCAACCATGGCGACATAGATTATTCGCTTCACAGCAAACCCTTTCAAACCCATCGTTTTGTCAGAGTACGTCGAAACGCAATGATCCACACAACAAAAATCGCCAATCCTTCGGACAATATGTTGATTTGGCGTTTCTTTTCGCAGAGACTTTTCATCATGATGGGGGTCAGAATAGTTAAACCGTTCGTGTTGGCGCTTGCACTCTTCGGAGGGTCGGCGCTCATTTCTCACGCTGGTGATCGCGGAGAAGAATATCAACCGCAGCTCGTTGACCCCGCTTTCGCCAATGCTCCGATACCCGGACCCGACGGACAATGGCGCGATTTCGTCCAACTTCTTTGGGTCGCCGACGATAACCGCCTGGCTCGCGTTCAACTGCGATTGCACGATCCTCTCGCAGCAGAAAACTATCAATTGACCTGGCATCCCACTGGACCGGTCGACCTCGCGGCTCTGAATGCGGGAGACTGGGGGAAAGGTCGATTGGTCTGGCGCCGGTCCGGGTCCCGGCCTTACGATCGGACCGCAGTGCAAGCGATGTACGAAGGCCGCATCGTGGATGGATATTTCACGGGCGAAGGCCGCTACGTGAGCCGAGCCGGCGTCGAATATCAGGGCGACTGGTTGAACGGTGTGATGCACGGGCAGGGCGTTCTTCACCGCCCGAATGGTGACCGTTTCGAGGGACGTTTTGTCAATGGACGTGCCGAGGGTGGTGGCGTTCTGCTGACTGTTTTCGGAGAGTTCTTTAAGGGAGAATTCCGGGCCGGGCAGCGCCACGGTCCGGGCCACCTGACCCTTGTTGATGGTCGCGCATTCCGTTCTGTCTGGCATGCAGGTCGAGAAGATATTGCACAGCGCGTTTGGGACGAACCGCCCGAAGGTTTTGAACCAAAGCTTGCGCAATCGAGTAACCAGACACCGCTCCGGTTTGGCGTGGCCGTGGACAGAAATCTTCCCCCCGATGCCTTGCAAGGCATCTACAAGCCGTATGACAGCCGTTTTGAAGGCTCGGTTTTAAAGGTTTTCCCGGCTGACCAGAATTTTGTGGATCAGTGGCGGGGAGATGCCGTCCTCGTGGCTCAGGACCCCTCACTTTTTGGCATTATGGATGCGCATTTGCCTGCGAATTTCGTGATGTCGCTCGAGAACACGGACGCTCGTCCTCTGCAGGTGGTGAGTGGCTTCCTTGCAGTCCAGTCAAGCGAGACGGACCGCGAGCCATTCATTGAACTCGTGCGACAAATGGAGTGCGGACAACGCACCCTTACCACCGTCTACATGCGCAACTTCGGTATTTCTCAACCGGTTGGAGCGCGCCTTTCTGGTGGTCCGATATCTGTTGATGGCACGCGCTATCTGGCAACAGTTAATGTGGACCAGGTCGAAGGATGGCCGCGCGCGGAAGTCGATTTCGCAGGAACGCTCCCGCAATTGGGGCCTGAGATTGCGGCACTCGGTCAGGCCGACTTGGCTTGCCCGAGCGGAAATTACGAACAGTGTTTGATCGCCTCCAAGGCGGCCGGCGTTCTGGGGCCTTTGGCTGACGGCGTGTATCTGAAACGAAACGCATTGACCGTCGACTACTTTGGAGAGCTCTCCTATTCGTGGGCCGATAACTCCGGCCAACTCAGAACGAAGACAAGTCAGGTGCGCTTTCCGATCAAGATCGGACAGTTTGCCCTTCCGGCCGAATGCGGTGAAGGCAGCGATGCGCCGAGAGCTTTCCCGAACCCATTCGTTCTGCCTCTGGATCAACAGAACTACCGGCTTCCATTCGCGTTTCCGGCCACGCTTGCGCCGGGTCAGCTTTCAAGCTGGACGTTCCAGATCGACTCGGCAGCTTCCTCGCGACATGTGTTCCAAATGGTGCTCGAGCTTTCGGATGGCAGACAGGTGGCAAGCCAGGTCATTGATCTTACCTACTTCAAACCGGAAGATATCTGGCGCATGCGCTGATCATTCCGCCAGCGCTTCCCGCCCGACCTCAAACAGATTTGGAATTGGGATGAGGCGAAGGGCAACGGTGCCGTGTTTGAAGACCCGCAGTTCGGCTACGGCGCCACTTGCTCGTGCGCTGGTTTGATCGAAAAGAAGATTTCCAAGCGAATAGACAAAAGGGAGGCCTGCGGGCGACAGGGTGACCTTTCCAGAGGCCAGATGCGTGTGCGCGCCGATAACAGCTGAAACACCGCAGGCAGCGGCCTGATCTGCCAAACCATTCTCAATCGCCGTTGCACGACCAGTATATTCTTCCCCCCAATGTACGAACGCCACCAGCGGAGGCTCCGCATCCAAGGCGCAAAGCCCAGCCAAATCGGAAACCCAGGGATCAGAACCTTTCAAAAGGTTGAGTGCCACAACACGCAGAGGACCAAGGTCTACAACTCTTCCAGGTCGCAAGGCTTTAATGCCCGCCGCTTCCAAGAGTTTCGCAGTCTCTTCGGCTGCGCCCTCTCCGAAGTCGAATGCATGATTGTTTGCGAGGCTGGCTCCAGTGACGCCGAGCAAGCGAAGCAGGCCGGGCGCAGTGACGCCGGACATGAGGTGCGCACCCGCTGGCGCATTCCCGACCGTGCCATCGACGATCGTTCCTTCGAGGTTCACAACCAAAGGTGTGCCTCGAAGGATGTCTGACATGGAGTTCAGAATTGATGCCCGTGCGCGCGCATCCGCAAGCACGGGCCCAAGAAATCGACCCGTAAGGACATCGCCTCCGAAGAACAGTCTTGCTTGGTCCGAGTAATCGAACACCGACAGGACCGTGGGCTCCGGATGGTAAACGGTGACCAGGTAACTGGTTACGTCGTCAGGCGTGCCGCCATAGTCCGTGGATACGCCGTGTGCGACAACGGCTTCAGACGCGCCGAATACACTCGATTGGAGCCGCATTTGCACAAACTGAGCTGCCAGCGAGTCCAGGTGATCAGGCTGGGTGAGAGACTTGATCACTTCGGCATCTTGCCCTGCGATCACTGCGAGTGTTTGCATGTCCGCCGTCAATGCCTGCTCAAGAGGCAGGAAATGAGAGTAGTCCGTCGATTGCACCACCAAGGTGTCTGGGCTGATCAACGGTTCCAACAAAGCCGCCATCTCTTCCCACTCCTCGGGCGTAGATTGCACGGCAGACACAACAGACATCACCGGCACATTCGGCATGAAATGCGCAATGAAGGGGAGCAGCGCACCAACCCCATGTTCTGATGCGATGTTCGGATGAGGTGGAACGCCGGCCTCTTCGAGCAATGTGGCAGCGATTCTGTCCCCGGCGATAGGACCAAGGATCGTTTCGTGGTCGCTGGCATCCACGGCGAACCCAGTGTCGACTTGACGGAAATGGTCGGGCGCCAGAAGGATCACGCGATCATAGTTTCCTGACGACGCCGCCCAAAACCCGCGCGCAATAAGGTCCGCGGCCAGCAGGTGATGCGGCACAGTTATGCCTGTGACGCCGCTTGGCACATCATGACTTGGGCGTTCGCTCCCGATGATGGAAATCAACGCGTCCCTGTCCTCCTCCACGGGTAAGAACGCGTTCTGGGCCAAGGCAGAGCTCGCCCCCATCGCGACAACGATCGCGCACCAAACTGCTTGCAATATTCTCATGGGCGTCGCCAAATAAGCACGTATTTGTAAATGGATAGCTCAGCCTCTCATGGGTGACGAGACGGTATACAAACTATTTCTCTCTTCCCCGTCGGATGTTGCGGCGGAGCGTGATGTCGCTATGCGCGTCGTCCGTCGTCTCAACGCCGAACGTATTGGTGCACCTCAGATCGAGATGCTGCGGTGGGAGGACAGTTACTACACGGCAACCAGTACCTTTCAGGAACAGATAGAGGAGCCCGGCGATTGTGACCTTGTCGTATGTCTCTTCTGGAAGTCGCTAGGCAGTGATCTTCCGGAAGGATACCGAACGGAAGATGGCCGTTTGCCGACGGGAACAGAATACGAGTTCGAGAACGCCCTCAACCGCTCGCTCGGCTCGGCAAACCGACAGCCTGACGTGCTTGTTTATCGCAAGACCGCGGACATCTTTTTCAAATCTGACACCGTTGCAATCGAACAAGCTCAGCAGGAACGCCTCCTGTCATTTTGGCAGCGCTGGTTCCAAAACGAAAAGGGACACTTCGTTGCCGGATTTCACACGTTCAAGGAAATTTCTGTCTTCGAGAGACTGTTTGAGGACCATCTTCGCCAGTGGTTAGCGCGTCGGGAAGCCAGCGCCGTCTATAAAGGTGGCGCGCCCTATATTGGGTTGCGCCCGTTTGGTCCTGAAGAAGCGGGTATCTTTTTTGGACGCGACCACGAAATCCAGCGGGCGCGTGCACGTCTGGTCGCCAATGCGCTGAATGGTCGAAACGTGCTTGCTATTGTCGGTCCGTCCGGCTCGGGAAAGTCGTCTCTCGTTTTGGCGGGTCTCATGCCCCGTCTCGCAGAAACGCGGCTTACGGCGGACCGGTCGGTACTGTCGACCCAGCTTACCTTGCGGCCATCCGCGCTTGGGGCGGAAGACGGAACAGGATGGGCGACAGGGTTCGCGCAAGATTTACTAAGCGCAGCTTCTTTGGGAGAGGAACTCGGTCGAGGAGACTTCGCCGAGCCATCTGCGCTCGCCGCACTTCTCAATCAGACGAACGAAACGAGCATGCAACCTGTGTCGAGAGCGCTCGATCGGCTTGCGACCACCAAGGAAGCGCCACAAGGGCTGCTGATATTCGTCGATCAGCTGGAAGAGATTTTCGCTTTCGCACCGGAAAATCGTGATGCACTCGCTTTGACCCTCGCGCAATTTGCGAAAGACGACCGCATTCACCTCCTCATGACCATGCGGTCGGAGTTCCTGGCCAGCGTGCAGGAATGCGCGCCGCTGAGTGCGCTTTTTGGTTTGGACGAAGTCAGCGACGGAACCGAACCGATCCTGATGCTGAAACCTCCGCGCCCGGCAGACCTTCGCGATATCATCGCACGACCTGCGGCTCACGCGGGCCTCTCCTTCGAACGTTCGAACAACCTGCATCCAGCACTCGATCAACGGATCGAAGCAGATGCAGCGGAGGCGCCGCTTCCCGCATTGCAGTTTCTTTTGGCTGAACTTTACGCTGATCGCGACGAAACCACTCTGACGCATGAGAGCTACGATCGTCTTGGAGGCGTGGCGGGTGTGATCGCACGGCGAGGGGACGCGGCGCTAGATCGTCTTGGAACGCAGGAGCGCGATGCCTTTCCAGGTTTGGCGCGCAAGTTGGTCGTCACTGACAGCCTTACAGATACGGTTGTCTCGAGGGCCGCCGCCCGAACAACACTCACGGACACCGAAGAAAAGGTGGTGGCGGCTCTTGTTGAGGACGGTCTGCTTATCTCGGAAGCAGACGATGTCCGTCTGGCGCATGAAGTGTTGATCACGGGTTGGGGTACCCTCGCCGACGTGATCGAGGATGACCGGCGTTTGCTCTCCGTGCGCCATCGATTGAGCCTTGCTGCAATGACACATGAGGCACTTGGCAAGAGGTCGAAAAAAGAGGCTGCAACCGCGCTTCTGCAGGGGTTTCCCCTGGCTGAGGGCCGCGACCTTTTGAGCGCATGGGATGAGGATGCGATCAGTGCGGAGTTCGCGGGGCTGCCCGCTTTCATCCGCGCGTCAATCCGATCAGAGAGAAGCCGGGGTCGAAACCGCCGGGCTGCGATCGGGCTGGCCGCCACGTTCGTGGTGGCCGCGACGTTTGCGGGCGCATTTCTTCAACTGAGATCGATCGAAGCCGAGAGCCGTGCAGAACTGGGCGCGGCCATAGCCAACGCCTCGGAAGCAGCACTTCGCTACGAAGATTGGCCGTCCGCTGTCAGGGAAGCACGAAGGGCACGAGAGTTGGCCGATACCTCGGCAACACTGTCCTTGGCACTGTCAGTTGTTTTGGGCGCAGACGTGCCCTTCAAAAAGCCCTTTGGAGATCAAGCGTTCCAGAGTGCCGTCCTCGGATACGATGGCAAGTTGCGATTTTCGCGATGGGCTGACGGACAGACAAGTGTTGGCAACGAAAACACTTCGGCGAACTTGCCCGATCAGGCGAACGCCGCTGGCTTCATGCTGTCGACGAACGCCCTTGTTTCCGTCAGCCGCAATGGTCGCGTTTGGTATCAATCTCAGGAAACCGACGGCCAGTGGCTCAATGACTTCGACGGTCCGGGCGGCGTTTCGGCTTTCTTCGCAGAAGACGCGACGCATTTTACGGTTGCAGTGTCTGGAACAGGGCCCACAACACAAACAGCCTACCTTCTTACTTGCGAAAAGACGCAGATCAACGACTGCAAGTCCCGCGACTTGGCCAACGGTGAGACGATCGTTCTGCCAACTGCCGATGGGGCTACCTGGGTCACGGGAGCAAGGTCGGACAGCGAGAGGAAATGGTTAACGATCTGGTCTTCAGAGGGGGAGGCAAAGGAGTTCGGACATTCCACACTTCCTGACGTCTTCGATCTTGCATTAGTCAACGACGCCCAGTCTCTGGTGTGGGGCACACGAGATGGTGCCGTTTACTTCAGCAGAGATTTCTCCAAGTCGCGGCAGCTGTTTCCGTCGGGTGGTGCCCGCGCACCGGCCAAGGTTGCGTCGTCCGTGGACGGTTCCAAGCTGGCCTACACCTGCGGGGATGAAGTGATATGTCTGGCACAGGTCTCTGGCGACCGGGTCACTCTGACACACAAGTTCCACAGCGCCACCGGAGGCGTCCAGAGACTGAGCCTGTCACCGACGGGCGAACGCGTTCTCGTGCAACTTGCAGACGGGAGCGTCAAATTATGGAGCGTTGACGCAGTTGCAGGCCCGGTCGATATCTTTCCAATTCTGTCCCAGTCCAGAATGGATCACTTCGCGGATCCTCGAAAACTGGCGCGCTGCTTGCTTTTTTCGCGTCTAACGCGCCGCGCTTAAGGAACTTCTCTGCACGCACGGACGTGGCGGAAGTCCCTATTCCTATCGAGGAGATTCCAAGGTCCAAAGGACGCATTGTCTCCCTTGGGATAAAAGAAAACCTGGAAAGATTCCTTCCAGTCGCGCACTCTGCATCAGATGGACGAGGACTTGTCGCGTCTTCATTTCGCAGTTCCAACGTTGTTTGGCTTTTTTCTGAACCCAAGCGGGCGCACACGTTTATCGACTTCGCGAACCAGCCTCATCGTCTCGCCTTCGCTCCGAATGGGGACCTGCTGGCGACAAGCGCATTTGCCCTCGAACGGCACACCATAGAAGGTGTTACCGAAACACTCGTCACCAAGCCGGAGGGTCTGGGCATCGGCGGCGTCACTGCGCATGGCAATATGATCTACTACTCTCTCTCCAACGGTGCGTTGATGGCGTACGAACGTGAAACCCCGGTCGTTCCCGTCGCAGACAGCGCGGACACGCTCGGCCCTCTCAGCCTTGACGTTCACCCAGATGGCCGCTTCCTTGTGGCCACCCGTGCCGACAACAAGGTCTTGGTACACGATCTGGAAAAGAAGCTTCCGCCAGCACGGCTCGACATTCCGACAATCGACAGCAAGGTCGTTGAATTCTCCCCATCAGGTGATCACGTCGCTGTTCTGACAACAGCGGGTGGTCTGGGGGTCTGGCGTTTCGATACAACGAATGGCACGGCAGAGCCGCATTTCTTTGTCGACCCCGTCCCGCCAGCGCTCAAGATCAACCCGCAAAGCCTCGGTGCAAAGGCTGCCAACTGGATGACGTGGACAGACGACGAAACGATTGCTGTCGCAAGCGAGAGCGGCGACGCGATCCTGATCTCCATCGATCCCGAGAAGATCGACGCGGAACTTGCGGTCATGGATGAGGTCTACGACCAAGACCGTGTGGATTGAGCAAGGCGGTTCAGTCGCCCTCGCACGGGAAACCGGCCACGCCCCAGGTCAACACGTCGTTCACATGATCCTGCAATGAATAAGGTGCGGGCTCTCTCCCGCCGCCCGGGTTCCAGGCCCAATGGAGAATGAGATCGTGATCAAGGTGAATCGCAAGGTCCAAATGATCGCGCCCGCCGTTCCGCTCCGGATCACGCAGTTGATTGCAAATCTCGACGGATGATTTTCCGAACCACTCGGCCTCAACAGGAGCAAGTTGCCACGCCATCGCCACCTGCGGGGCCGCATGTGGCACATCGTTCAACCCGTCTCGTTCGACGTGGCAGGTGGAACAAAGGATCGTCTCCGCTCCAATCCTGCTGTCGCCCGCATTGATGTTCATACCGTGAGGGCGTGCGTTGCCGTAGCTGGGGCCGGACCACATGGGCCTATTGTCCGCGCCGACATGACAGTTGGAGCACCGTGGATGCGACGCGACCTCGTAAATACGTGCCCAGGCTTGAAGTCCGTCTTCCGTCGACACCGAGCCTTCGGCGGGTGGCGCGATTACGACGTTCTCACCTTCCGCCAATACCGGCATGGCGAGCAGGCAAAACGCGACAACCGATGTTCTAAGCATCAGACGCTCCTCAAACGAAATCGACAAATTTGCCGAACGGCATTTCGCGCAGACGCTGCCCCGTGGCGGCAAAAATCGCGTTGCCGAGGGCAGGGCCGGCGGGCGGCACGGGCGGTTCGCCAATTCCTCTTATCTTGCTCCCGTTCTCCAGCCCGCGAACGACAATTTCCGGGCACTGGTAAAGCCGCATGCCTTCGTGAGCGTGATAGTTCGACTGTTCCGCCATGCCGTCGCTATACGTGATCTCGCAATTCATGGCGTGCCCCAGCCCATAGACTACACCACCCTGAACGAGGTTCTCGAAGTTTACCGGGTCAATGATGCGCCCGACGTCGCAAGCCACGTATACCCGATCAATCCGAATACCCGCATCCGTGTTGGTGACCTCGACCACTTCGGCCGTAGGCACGCCGAAACTTTCGATAAAGGCAACGCCACGACCTCGGTTCGGTCCAAGTTCGCTGCCCCAGTCCGACATCTCGCCGACCGCTTCGAGGACTTTGCGGGACGCATCGTGGTCGATCATCCGCAATCTTTCTTCCAAAGGGTCTGCTCCGGCTGCGTTGCAAAGTTCGTCGATGAAAGTGTCGAAAACAAAACCCGCTCCGGGCGCTCCCACGGCCCGCCATGACGAAACAGGCGCTAGCTCTGGGGCGCGAAAGGCGCACATCCGGAAATTTGCAATCCTGTAAGGGTTGTTCCAAGCGCCAGCCGCAATTTGCGCGTCCGGTCCAGGAACACTCAGTCCGGCACGTCCCATTTGGGAGGTGATGACCGAAGGCGCGGCAATCGCCACGTCGATCGCAGTGATCTGACCGTTCTCGACAGTGCCCTTGCAACGCCCGAGTGCGATGTGGCGCGGAAAATCGTGTGCGAAATCTTCTTCCCGTGTGAAAGTCAGTTTGACAGGGGTGCCGCGCATCTGGTTTGCAATTTCAACCGCTTGCTTCAGATGCTCGAATTCAAGCCGGTGGCCAAAGCTGCCGCCCATGAACTGGTTATGGAACGTGACTTGTTCCGGCTCGTGCCCGGTGACGCCAGCCACGTTTTGCTGCAGCATGATGGGCATCTGATGACCGGTCCAAACCTCGATTTCGTCATCCGTTACGCGGACGACGGCATTGAGTGGTTCCAGCGGCGCATGAGCAACGTAAGGAGACCGATACTCCGCCTCTATCGTGCTGGACCCGGCAAGCGCATCGTCCACATTTCCATCATCGCGCCACATGCTGTCGAGGTTGTCTTCGCCAAAGCTCGCGGCCAAAGCCTCCCAGTGCCCGTCTTGCTCTGCCGGGTAGGGGGCCGGACCCCATTCGATTTCGACAGCTTCGACTGCTTGGAATGCACGCCAGGTGTTGTCCGCGATTGCCGCCACGCCACCGGTAATCTCAACAACGTCAGAAACTCCGCGCATGCCCTTTGCCACGGACGCGTCAAAAGACACCATCTCGCCACCTTGCCTTGGATTTACGCGTACGGCGGCATGAACCATACCCTCGACTTCGATATCAATGCCGTAGGGCAGGGTGCCGGTCGACTTGCCCAGAATATCCAGTCGCTTCATAGGTTTGCCGACCAGCCGCCACTCCGACGGATCGCGCAAGGACACCTTCCGAACCGGCTCCACTTCGGCGGCCTTGGCCGCGAGCGAGGTATAGGGCATCTCCGTTCCGTCGGGCAGGATGACCGCGCCGTTCGCGGTCTTCAGTTGTTCTGCGGGAACGCCGGACAGCTCGGAAGCTGCTTTCTTCAAAGTCTCGCGCGCCTTGGCGCCAGCTTCGCGCAATTTGTCGAAACTGTCGGCCATCGACGTCGAGCCGCCGGTCCCTTGCACCGACATCAGTTTCGTGATTCCACGAACAAAAGCGCGCATGCTTTCTGCAACCAAGCCTTCGTCGGTCGCCTTGAACGGGACGCCTTCCTCTGCAAAGGCACGGTTCCAATATGCTTGAGACGGGACACCAAAGCCCGTCTCGAATTGACCGAATTCGATATCCAGCTCTTCCGCGATCAACGCAGCCTGCGCCGACATCACACCTTGCCCCTTGTCGCCGTGCGGCGTGATCAAAGTGACTTTCTCGCTGTCGATCAGCACCCATGGGTTGAAGGTCGCCGCGCCATCGGCCAGCCCATCTTCCAACGGGTTTTCGGTTGGTCGCTGGACAAGGTACGTACCGAAAGCGACCCCGCCAACAATCGCGGCCGAGCCAACGAGGAAAGTGCGCCGCGCGATAGTTCTCATGCGTCCCATTTCACGCCTCCTGCAGCTTCTGGGCCGCGGTTTTCACCGCTGCCCGAATGCGTGGATAGGTACCGCAACGACAGAGGTTTCCGCTCATCGCCACATCGATGTCGTCGTCTGTGGGCTCAGCGTTCAGTGACAGAAGTGAGGCCGCCTGCATGATCTGACCAGATTGGCAGTACCCGCATTGTGCGACTTGGTGTTCGACCCAGGCTTCCTGTACGGCGTGGAGGGTCTCGGGCGTGCCCAAACCCTCAATTGTGACAACTTCCGTGCCGTCTGCCGACGCTGCTGGGACCTGGCAGGATCGAACGGCAAAACCGTCCATATGAACCGTGCAGGCACCGCACTGCGCGATCCCGCATCCATACTTGGTGCCAGTCAAACCCAATTCATCTCTGAGGACCCAAAGAAGCGGCATGTCATCTTCGACATCCACTTCGTGCTCCTTGCCGTTCACCGTCAGCCGCATATCGTGCCTCCGTTTTGACAAAATGACAATTTCAGTCTATTTGACATTTTCGCGCCCGTCCGTCAATCGGGAACCGTGGCACAAAAAACGGATCATATCGTCGACGCAGCTCAGCGCATGTTCATGCGCTATGGGTATAGCAAGACGACAATGAGCGATATTGCTCAGGAGGCGGGTGTGGCGCGGCAGACGCTCTACAACGCGTTCCCGGGTAAGGATGAAATCCTCCGCGAAGTCGTCAGGCGGGGCGGAAGCGAAACGCACGCTGCGGTCACGGCGAAATGGGAAGCCTCAGAAACTGTTGAGGAAAAGCTGGACGCCTTTCTGAACTTGGGGCCGGTTGCCTGGTTCGAAACCATTCAGGCTGCACCCGATGCCGCGGAATTGATCGATGGCATGCACAGTGCTGCGGAAGAGGAAATGGAGCGTTTTGCCGACCTTTGGCAAACTGAGTTGACCGCGATGATCGAAGCGACGGCAGGGACCGCAAGGTCGGGCAAAATGCCTCTCGCAGATGTTGTCGAGTTTTTCTATTCCGCCAGTATCAACGCGAAGTATGGCGCAAAAGATGTGACTCATCTCAAACAGCGACTGTCGGTCCTGAAGGCATCGACGCTTGCTCTGCTCTGATCTGATCCTCTTGCCCTCCTTCCGCAGCAGCTCGTAACCTGAAAGTCCAGACGACGAAAAGGAAGTGCCATGGCGGACTATGACGAAGCAGATAACAGCTGGCAGCCCGCCACGTATTACCCGGACCCGTCGATCATCTCGCTCGATCCGCGTTTCGATGCGCTACGGCTTCCGCTTTCTCGGGTCGAACGGCTTTTCACAGGATGTCGCTGGTCCGAAGGTCCGGTATGGTTCGGAGACGGACGTTGCCTGCTCTGGAATGACATCCCGAACAATCGAACGCTGCGCTGGGACGAGGAGACAGGACAGGTTGCGCCGTTTAGAAAACCATCCAACTTCGCCAATGGACAGACGCGAGACCGTCAAGGTCGCCTGATCGCCTGTGAGCACGGTGGGCGGCGCATCGTGCGAATGGAGTACGATGGGTCCATCACCGTCCTGACTGAAAGCTTCGATGGCAAGCGCCTCAACTCCCCGAACGATGTCGTTGTGAAATCGGACGGTACCGTGTGGTTCACCGATCCGTTTTTCGGCATTCTTGGAAATTACGAGGGCTACAAGTCCGAGCCCGAGCTTCCGGAAAACGTCTATCGCTTTGACCCGGAAACCGGGCAGACCCACCTTGCCGCTGCTGGCATCATCGCGCCCAATGGCTTGGCGTTCTCACCGGATGAGAGCGTTCTCTATATTGTACAGTCGCGCGGAGAACCGAGCCGCAAGATCCTCGCCTTCGATGTCGGAAGCGACGGCGCGACGCTCGATAACGAACGTGTCCTGATCGACGCGGGCCCGGGCACGCCCGATGGCTTCCGCGTCGATGTTCAGGGCAACTTGTGGTGCGGATGGGGTATGGGATCGAAAGACCTCGATGGCGTGATGGTCTTCGCTCCCGATGGCACACCCATTGGCAGAATTGCCCTTCCGGAGCGTTGCGCAAATCTCTGTTTCGGCGGGCGCGCGAACAGCAGGCTGTTCATGGCGGCCAGCCAGTCGCTCTATGCGTTGTATGTCAATGTTTCGGGCGTTTCCGGGGGGTGATGCCTAACTTCACGGCACAGATTTGTTGCGGTGCAGAAAACCAATTGCTGCGACCGCCAATTATGATCATTGTAATCTAATGTCCGGAAAACTCTCCATTATCGTTGTCGAGCCGGATCGTGAGCGTGCGCTCATGATCGTGGACAGTCTCCGCGAAGCGGGTGACAACGATATTCACGTCATCTCGGAAGTCTCCAGCCTTGCGCGGCGTATTCGGGAACGTGCGCCCGACATGGTCATCGTCGATCTTGCCAGTCCCACACGGGATATGATCGAGGAACTGACCTTGGCCACCGAGCCGTTGGACAGGCCGGTCGCTATGTTCGTCGACAAGAGCGACGACAGCTTGACGAAGGCTGCTATTGAGGCGGGCGTGTCCGCCTATGTGGTTGATGATCTCAGGCCCGAACGCCTCCGCCCGATCATGTCGGCAGCCATCACGCGCTTTAACATGTTCCGCCGCATGCGTGACGAACTGGAGGAAACGAAGCGCGCGTTGGAAGAGCGAAAGGTCATTGACCGCGCGAAGGGTGTCTTGATGAAAGCGCGCGGGATCGATGAAGACGCGGCCTATGCGTTGCTTCGGAAAACCGCGATGGACAAGGGCAAGAAGATCTACGACGTAGCGGCCGCACTCGTGACGGCCTCGGACCTTTTGTCATGACGACAACACGTCTTTCCGTCGCCTTCATCCCCTTGACGGATGCGGCACCGCTCATTGCTGCGGAAGAAATGGGGTTTGCCCGAGAAGAGGGCCTATCCCTCGATTTGGTCCGTGCACCGTCGTGGTCGTCACTGCGCGACATGTTGGCTTTCGGGCGCGTGGAAGCCGCCCATCTTCTCTCTGCAATGCCGGTAGCAATGGCGCTTGGTCTTGGGGGAGTGGCTTCTCCCGTCTCTGCGCTCATGGTCTTGTCGATGAACGGCACGGTGATCGGTGTGAACCAAACGCTCGCCGCTGCGATGGCGGAGGCCGGCCATGACTTTGCGATCACTGATGCAACAACAGCAGGAAAGGCCGTCGTCGCCGCCTCTGAAGGGAGGCTTCGTATTGGCGTCCCGTTCCCGTTTTCGATGCATGCCGAGCTGTTGTATTACTGGCTCTCCGCATCCGGCCTGCCCGCCCCGCAGGGCATTGAAATCAAATCGGTGCCGCCGCCCTTGATGGCAGACGCCTTGGCTGCTGGTGAAATTGACGCCTTTTGCGTGGGCGAGCCATGGGGCTCGAAAAGTGTAGAAGATGGCTCGGGGACGCTGCTGCTCGCGGGACGCGCCATTTGGAGTGCAGCTCCGGAGAAAGTGCTTGCAACGCGTACGGAATGGGCCGCCGCCGAGCCTGACTTGACAGCCCGCTTGATGCGGGCAGTTTGGAAAGCGGCGCGTTGGCTCGGGGACAGCGGTGTAAAAACAACCGCCTCCGAAATGCTGGCACGCCCCGAATACCTCGATCTTGAGCCGCACATTATCGACCGAGGCCTCACCGGCCGCCTGACAATCAATCAGAAGGGCGATACGCGTGAATGTCCGGGCTTCCTCGAGTTTCATGCAGGAGCGGCAAACTTCCCGTGGAAAAGTCAGGGTATGTGGATTGCGAGCCAGATGGCTGCACGGCTGGGGCTGGATCGCCGTGAAGTGCTTGAGCCGGGCCGGGCCGTCTTCCGAAGTGATCTTTATCGCAATTACCTCGCTGAAGCTGGTGCGGTTCTGCCGGGAGCTTCGGAAAAAATTGAAGGCGGAATCGCTCAAGGCACCGCCGTCGCGGCAGAGAACGGTCGTTTGATTCTGTCGGAGAACCTGTTCTTTGATGGCCAGATTTTCGACCCTAACCCCAAATAGCGCCCAATTTTTGCGCAGACGAATGCTGCGGCGCAGTATGCATTGCCATACATCGGCCAATTCGAACGCCAGCCCTTGATTGCCGTCGCGGATTGCGCGGATATCACAACCGAGAGCAAAGGCGCTCTCTCACATTCTCCCAAGAGGGCGATCCGAGCAAAGCCGCTCGACCCCGCAACGCAAACTGCGTTCGCGTGAGGTCTTGCGGCTTTTTTGTTTTTCGTGCTGCCACTCCTCCCCGGCAGCAAGCATGAGGAAGATCAAATGAAAAAATTCCTAACCGGTGTAGCGCTTGCGGCCTCAATGGCTTCGACTGCGTCCGCCGAACTCCTGGACCTTGAGAAGGACGAACTAACGTTTGGCTTTATCAAGCTGACTGACATGGCGCCGCTCGCGGTGGCCTATGAGCAAGGCTACTTCCTCGACGAAGGTCTTTTCGTCACCCTGGAAGCGCAAGCCAACTGGAAAGTTCTTCTCGACGGTGTCATCGACGGGCAGCTCGACGGGGCCCACATGCTGGCGGGGCAGCCACTGGCTGCAACTATCGGTTTTGGAACCGAAGCTCATATTATCACACCGTTTTCCATGGACCTGAACGGCAACGGCATCACAGTTTCGAACGAGGTCTGGGAAGAGATGAAGCCGAACATCCCGACGATGGATGATGGTCGCCCGCAGCACCCGATTTCGGCTTCCGCGTTGAAGCCTGTGGTCGAGAAGTACGCGGCCGAGGGCAAGCCCTTCAACATGGGCATGGTCTTCCCGGTCTCGACCCACAACTACGAGCTGCGTTACTGGCTCGCCGCCGGAGGGCTGGAGCCGGGCTACTACTCGCCCGAGAACGTCACCGGCCAGATCGGCGCCGACGTGTTCCTGTCCGTGACACCTCCGCCGCAGATGCCTGCAACGCTCGAAGCTGGCACCATCTATGGCTATTGCGTGGGTGAGCCCTGGAACCAGCAGGCCGTGTTCAAGGGCATCGGCGTTCCGGTCATCACCGACTACCAGCTCTGGAAGAACAATCCTGAAAAGGTCTTCGGCATCACCGCCGAGTTCGCCGAGAAGTATCCGAACACCACACTCGCCGTGACCAAGGCACTGATCCGTGCCGCGATCTGGCTGGATGAGAACGACAACGCCAACCGTCCTGAAGCGGTCGAGATCCTGAGCCGTCCTGAATATGTTGGCGCGGACTACGAGGTGATCGCCAACTCCATGACCGGCACGTTCGAGTTCGAAAAAGGTGACAAGCGCGAGATCCCCGACTTCAACGTGTTCTTCCGCTACAACGCGACCTATCCGTTCTACTCCGACGCCATCTGGTACCTGACCCAGATGCGCCGCTGGGGCCAGATTGCCGAGGCGAAGGACGACCAGTGGTATCACGACGTCGCCAAGAAAGTGTATCGTCCTGACATCTACCTCGAAGCTGCGCGCCTCGTTGTTGATGAAGGCTACGCGAACGAGGCCGACTTCCCGTGGGAAAGCGATGGCTACAAGGCCGCCACTCCGGCCGAAGACATCATCGACGGCATCCCGTACGACGGACGTGAGCCGAACGCCTACCTCGAAAGTCTGCCGATCGGCCTGAAGGGCAGCCAGATCGTCGTTGGCAACGAAGTCCAGGGCTAAGCGAAAGACGGGCGGGGCGACGCTCGCGGCCATGCCGCATCGCCCCGCCCACCCTCCCGCAATTCTCATTCAAAGGACCGAGCAGACATGACCGCCGTCGATCCGAATTTCTCTGAAGACGCCGCCCGCGAAGCGCGGAAGGAAAGGCTCTTCACCCGCATCAACAAGGCTGACCGTTGGTTTCAGGTGCTGGGACTGTCCTGGCTGACGCCTGTTTTGAAGGCCGCCGCGGGGGACAACCCGAAGGCGCAAGTCTCTGAAATCTGGCGTCTTCTTGGGGTGCCGCTTCTGGCAATTGCCGGTTTCCTGATGCTCTGGGCGACCCTCGCGCCAACAGTGCAGACCTCGCTTGGCGCGATCCCGCGCCCCGCGCAAGTCTGGACCGAAGCGGTGAACCTTCACGAGGATGCCGTCGCCAAAGGGGAAAGTCGTGCCAAGTTCGAAGCGCAGGTTGCGACGTTGAACGAGCGCCGCGCGGAACAGGGCAAAGAGCCCGTCGTGCGCGAGTATACCGGCGCGCCCAGCTACTACAGTCAAATCTGGACCTCGATCAAAACCGTGTTCTTTGGCTTCCTGATCGCATCCATCGTTGCCATCCCGCTCGGCATTGCCGCCGGTCTTTCTCCGATCGCGAACGCGGCATTGAACCCGATCATTCAAATTTTCAAACCGGTTTCACCGCTCGCCTGGCTTCCAATCGTGACCATGGTCGTCTCCGCCGTCTACGTGACGAACGAAGGTATGTTCTCAAAGAGCTTCTTGAACTCGGCCATCACCGTGACGCTCTGTTCGCTCTGGCCGACGCTGATCAACACCGCCCTCGGCGTCAGCAGCATCGACAAGGACCTCGTGAATGTCTCGAAGGTGCTCAAGATGAACACCTGGACCAAGATCACCAAGCTGGTCTTGCCGTCCGCCTTGCCCCTGATCTTCACCGGTCTCCGCCTGTCGCTCGGCGTCGGCTGGATGGTGCTGATCGCGGCCGAAATGCTGGCCCAGAACCCGGGCCTTGGCAAATTCGTCTGGGACGAATTCCAGAACGGTTCGTCGCAGTCGCTCGCCAAGATCATGGTGGCGGTGCTGACCATCGGCATCATCGGCTTCCTGCTGGACCGGCTGATGTACGCCATCCAGTCGCTCTTCACCTTCACCAACCACCGTTAAGGGGCTGAGTAGATGGGTATTCTCAAACTCGACAACGTCTCGAAGAGTTTCGGTGAAGGGGCAAATCGCACCGATGTTCTGAAGGACATCAATCTCGATGTAGAGGAGGGCGAGTTCCTCGTCCTCCTTGGCTTTTCCGGCACTGGTAAAACGACGCTGATCAACCTGCTCGCAGGTCTCGATACACCGTCAAAAGGGTCCGCCACGTTCAAAGGTGCGCCCATAACCGAGCCAAGCCCGGAGCGTGGTGTCATTTTCCAGAGCTATTCACTGATGCCTTGGCTCACGGTGAATGGGAATGTGCGCCTCGCCGTGGATTCGATCTTCCCAGGCATGTCCGCGTCGGAGAAATCGGACAAGGTCGATCATTATGTCAAAATGGTCGGACTTTCCCACGCCACAACCCGGCGTCCGGCCGAGTTGTCAGGGGGCATGCGCCAACGGGTCAACGTGGCACGTGCGCTGTCCATGGATCCGGAAGTCCTCCTGCTGGACGAGCCGCTGTCCGCACTTGATGCGCTGACGCGCGCCAATCTCGCCGATGAGATTGAGCGCATCTGGGACGCTGACAAGAAGACCTGCGTGCTCATCACCAATGATGTGGATGAAGCGATCCTCTTGGCTGATCGCATTATCGCGCTGAACCCAGACGGGACCCTCGGTGATGAATTCAAGGTGACCTTGCCGCGTCCGCGCGACCGAAGCGCCATGAACACCAACGAAACGTTCAAAGCCCTGCGTGCACAGGTGACCAAATACCTGATGGATGTGGGTATCGAGGCGAAGGTCGAGGGCACGCGCCTTCTGCCGGATGTCACGCCGATCCATGGCGTACCCACGGCGATTGCGCAGGCGCAGGAAGGTCTGATCGAAAACCGTTTCCTCGACTTCAGCCAGCTTTACAAGGTCTATCCGACCCCCAAAGGCCCGCTTACGGTCGTTGAAGACTTCGATCTCAAGATCAACAAGGGCGAGTTCATTTCTCTGATCGGCCACTCTGGCTGCGGCAAGTCCACCGTTCTCACGATGGCGGCGGGGCTGAACGAAATCTCAAAATCGGCCATCAAGCTCGACGGCCGCCACGTTGAAGGCGCTGACCCGGAACGCGCAGTGGTGTTCCAAGCGCCCAGTCTGTTCCCATGGCTCACCGCAAAGCAGAATGTCGCGGTCGGGGTCGATCGCGTTTACCCGAAGGCGAGCCAGTCGGAACGACAGGATGTGGTGGAATACTACCTCGAACGTGTGGGTCTTGCCGATGCCATGGACAAGCCTGCCGTCGATCTTTCGAACGGCATGAAGCAACGGGTCGGTATCGCGCGCGCCTTCGCGCTCTCGCCGAAACTGCTCCTCCTTGATGAACCCTTCGGCATGCTTGACAGCCTGACCCGTTGGGAACTTCAGGAAGTGCTGATGGAGGTTTGGAGCAGAACCAAAGTAACGGCAATCTGCGTAACGCACGATGTCGATGAAGCCATCCTCTTGGCCGACCGCGTTGTCATGATGACCAACGGACCGCAGGCAACCATCGGGAAGATCACGGAAGTCGACCTGCCGCGCCCTCGCACACGGAAGGCGCTGTTGGAGCACCCGGATTACTATGCCTATCGCCAGGAAGTGCTCGATTTCCTTGAGGAATACGAACACGGCGCGAAGCCGAAGCCGAAGAAACCTTCGGCAATCGCAGCGGAGTGAAGGCATGATCCTTCATCTTTCTGAGAATACGCTGAGGGGGTCCGGGGGAGTGAAACTCTCCCGGCGGATCGACGTGCGATGCACGGCGAAACAAGGGGAACACACATGAAGAACCTCGTCATCATCGGCGCAGGCATGGCTGCAGGCCGCCTGGTCGAGCATGTTTCCGAGGCGGGCGGTTGGAACATCACTCTGTTCAACGCCGAACCGCGCGGAACCTACAACCGGATCATGCTTTCGCCGGTTCTTTCCGGTGAAAAGACGTACGAAGAAATCGTCACCCACGACGCCAGCTTTTATGAAGAGCACGGAGTGGCATGCCGCTTCGGGGAACGCGTGACCAATATCGACCGGGCGGCGAAAACGGTCACCGGCGAAAACGGCACGGTGCCCTACGACAAGCTGGTGATTGCCACCGGGTCCGATCCTTTCATGATCCCGCTCCCGGGACATGATCTTGAAGGTGTCATCGCTTACCGGGATCTCGAAGATACCGAACGCATGATGGGGCTTGGCGAAGGCCACAAGGCCGTGGTCATTGGCGGCGGTCTTCTTGGCCTGGAAGCGGCGGCGGGCATGCATGCGCGCGGCGTAGACGTCACCGTGGTTCATCTCATGGGGCACCTGATGGAGCGCCAGTTGGACGAAGCGGCGGGCTATCTTCTTCGGAAAGAACTGGTCGGGCGCGGCATGAAGGTGCTGTGCTCTTCCAATAGTCAGGAAATCCTCGGCGAAGACGGCAAGGTCAATGCTCTGAAGCTCGACAATGGCACGGAATTGCCGTGCGACCTTCTCGTCATGGCCGTTGGTATTCGCCCATGCGTGGCGCTCGCAAAGGAGGCGGGTCTGGCCGTCGGGCGCGGCGTCCATGTCGATGCCCAGATGATCACTTCGGACGAAGACGTGCTCGCAATTGGCGAGTGCGTTGAGTTCGATGGGGCAGTCTTTGGCTTGGTCGCTCCGCTCTACGACCAAGCCAAAGTTGCCGCCAAGACAATCGCGGGTGAGGAAGCCGCCTTCATCAATCGCGAAACGGCAACCAAACTGAAAGTCACCGGTGTCGACCTCTTCAGCGCGGGTGATTTCGCCGAAGGAGAGGATCGCGAGGATATTGTGTTCCGGGACCCGTCGCGTGGTGTCTACAAGCGCTTGATCCTGCAAGATAATCAACTCATTGGCGCCGTCATGTACGGTGACACCGCCGATGGTTCGTGGTTCCACGGGTTGATCAAGGACAAGACCGACATATCGGAGATGCGCGACACGCTCATCTTCGGTCCCGCCTTCCAGGGAGGAGGTGCGCTGGACCCTATGGCGGCCGTTGCAGCCTTACCGGCTGACGCAGAAATCTGCGGCTGCAACGGCATTTGTAAAGGTCAGATCACCGAAGCGATCGAGGGGGGAGCAACGTCCCTCGATGCTGTCCGCGCGGAGACCAAGGCAAGTGGGTCCTGTGGGACCTGCACCGGGCTGGTGGAACAGCTTCTCGCTGTCACCCTCGGGGATGAGTTCGAGTTGCCGACGGCACAGCCCGTCTGCAAGTGCACCGACCTCAGAGCCTGACCTAGAATGTGGATGGTCTCATCTGATATGGTATTTCCCTACTGAATTTAACCACAGACAGGGAAGACCACATGGCTTGGAACGAGACCACCCGCGCGAAGTATAAGCGTAGTTCGGACCGATATGAAA
>JAJDZT010000091.1 GCA_022824525.1 Silicimonas sp.
GAAACAGGCGAAGGCTAAGCTCCTTTACAGGGTCACAATGCCCTACGAGACGATCCAGCCCGAGACCTATCCGCCTCCCCGAATTCTCTAGCAAATCCGGGGCGTTTGGTCGCTCACAAATCATTCATACCCCCTCCTTTCAGTAAATGACCGAACACTTGCTGCGCTGCAGAAACTTGTCAACAACGCGGCTCAAGCCGAATTTGCTCCTTGCCAAGCCGTGCGAGGAACGTTAAGTCCCGCCTGCTCGCGCGCTGGTAGCTCAGCTGGATAGAGTACTTGACTACGAATCAAGGGGTCGGGGGTTCGAATCCTCCCCAGCGCGCCAAAAAATCCTGTAGTTTATTGATTTAAATAGATTAAATTGGGTTTTGAAGTCACAACCACCAAAAGACCCGCCAAAGGCTGACTACCTTCGAGAAGCTTGATGGCGCGGCGCGCATCGACAATCCGAAGTAGATGAGAGGCAAGCATGACAACTTCCATCGCTTCGCCGGGATCGTCCATTGGTCCGTCACGGTGAGAATGCGGATTCTCGTACGACCCGATTGCATCTGAGAATAGGTGCATTAGGGCCTCTCGTTCCCCCTCGTCTTGCGCTCTATCGGTTAGAAGCCCGGGTTTGGTGGGATGGAATGCGTCGCGCATCAAGAGAACACCGTGCGACTTCTGCGCGAGACCTAAGGCCTCGCGAACCGCGATCTCTACGATAATGGTTAAAGCGAATTCTCAGGCAAACGAAAAACGTTTTTTCTTAACGCGTTAGCAGCTCCTTGGGCGGCAAAGTTTCGGGGAGCAGCGACCTGGCATCAGAATCTGATGTTTGGCTACTCAATTGTGGCGAAAAGCCATGTTTCCGCCCCATTGCTACCCAGTTCAGCAAGCAAAATCTGCGGAAGGCCTGGAGGGCGTCGCCGATGAAGCTGATCATTCAAATCCCGTGTTTTAACGAAGAGTCCACGCTGCCTGAGACGATCGCATGCCTTCCGCGAGAAGTCGCGGGCTTTGATACGGTTGAATGGCTTGTCATCGATGATGGTTCCTCCGACAGAACGGTTGAAGTCGCCAGAGAGTGCGGCGTCGACCACGTTCATTCGCTACCGCACAATCAAGGCTTGGCCGCCGCATTCATGGCCGGTCTCGAGCAGGCTCTCTGTCTTGGGGCAGACGTCGTTGTGAACACCGATGGTGACAATCAGTACAAGGCCGAGTTCATAGAAGCGCTCACAGCTCCCATCGTAGAAGGGTCGGCGAAGATTGCGATCGGTGCCCGTCCGATTTCGACAATTGCGCACTTCTCGCCCGTCAAGCGCTGGCTCCAGGGACTCGGCAGCTGGGTGGTTCGGAAGACCAGCGGGTTGGACGTTGCCGATGCGCCCAGTGGATTTCGGGCCATACACAAGTCGGCTGCAACACGGCTTTTCGTTTTTAACCGTTATACCTACACGCTCGAGACAATCATTCAGGCTGGCTACCTGAACATTCCCGTGGTCTCGGTGCCAGTGGATGTCAATCCACCGACCCGTGACAGTCGTCTTATGCGGTCGACGCTTCAGTACATTCTGCGCTCGGCAACAACGATTTTCCGGATCGCAGTGCTCTACAATCCGTTCAGGGCGTTTTCGCTTGCAGCACTTGTCCTGTTCGTCCCAGGTGCAGCGGCCTTCCTGCGATTTCTGTACCTCTATGCGATTGGTGACGGTGGCGGAAACATCCAATCTCTTGTGATTGGTGCTGCGCTGATCGCCTCGGCGGCCATACTCTTTGTCGGTGGTGTCATTGCTGACCTGGTCGCCGCTAACCGGACGCTACTCACCGAAATCCGGGCACGCCAGTTGAGTGATCAGATTGCTCATCACAGGCGCGACACCATATCCGGGGTCACCGATATCAAGAAGCGGGCCGCTTCCTGAATATCGGGTTTGGCGTCACGAAGGCTCCCAACGCGCCTTCGTTTTCGAGAGAAATGCTGAAATTCCGTGATTGGCTTCTTCGCCTTCCCAAGTGTTGGCAAGGCGCTCAATCGTTTCGTCGATGACTTCCGCATCAATCTGAGGGCCAAGGTATCTGGCCAACCTCTTGGCTTCACCAACTGCCCGCGGAGCCACGGAAAGATAGGGAGCAACTTCCGCTTCAACGGATGCGTCGAGGTCCAGGCTTTCAACCGTGTGCGCCACGATCCCAAGTTCTTGGGCTTCCTGCGCATCGAATATGCGGGATGACATGAAGACCCGCCGTGCACGCCCCTCTCCTATGCGTGCCAGGACGTAAGGACCAATGGTTGCGGGTATCAGACCAAGGCGTGTTTCTGTCAGGCCAAACTTTGTCGAGCCATCAGCGATGGCCACATCGCACACGCAGGCCAGTCCCACGGCACCGCCGAAAGCTCCGCCGTGAATGCGTCCAATGAGCGGTGTCGGCATTTCGTTGAGTGCCTTCAGCATCTCGGCCAGTCTCCGCGCCTCCGCGATACGGGTAGGACGATCGGCGTTGATCTGTGCCTTCATCCAGTTCAGATCCCCACCCGCGCAAAAGACTTTGCCATTGCCGGAAAGAACTATTGCGCGTGTGTTTTCGTCATGGCCGATGGTCGCTGCGACCTCCGTGAGGTCAGCGATCATCTGACGGCTCAACGCGTTGCGCGTTTCCGGAAGGTTCAAGGCTACATATGCTACGCCCCGGTCATCTATTCTGGTGTCCAGCGTTTGAAACGTCATTCGCGGCTCCTGAGGCTTTGCGCAAACGTGGCCGCCTTGCGAAGGCGAGCCAGATTGACGCCCGTTTCGAACCCTCGGGCGGCCAGGTACTCGACGACGGCTTCGGTGGATACGTTCCCTTTCGCACCGGGCGCATAAGGACAACCGCCGAGGCCACTGACAGAACTGTCGAAAACGCGCAACCCTTTCTCGAGGCTTACTCCGATGTTGTTGAGCGCTTGGCCCTTGGTGTCGTGGTAGTGGCCGGCAAGCTTTTGTGCGCTGGCGACTTCCAAGACGGCATCAAGCGTCTTTTCGACCGTTTCAGGTGTTCCGGAGCCGATCGTGTCACCCAAGGAAACTTCATAACACCCCATGTCCAGAAGCGCTCGCACGACATTTGCGACACTCTCCGGGGCAGTCGGGCCGTCATAGGGGCAGTCCGTTACGCATGAGACATAACCTCTCACGGGAAGATTGGCCGCCTTGGCGGCAGCGGCGACGGGTTCGAACCGCTCCAGACTCTCGGCAATCGAGCAGTTGATGTTCTTCTGACTGAACCCTTCGGAGGCCGATCCGAAAATTGCGATCTCGTCTGCTCTGGCATCCACCGCGCGTTCGAACCCGCGCATGTTTGGCGTGAGTACTGTGTAGGCAATTTGATCTGAGCGTTGGATCCCAGCCATCACCTCGGCCGCATCTGCCAGCTGTGGCACCCATTTTGGACTGACAAAGCTGGTGACTTCGATTTTCGTTAGGCCGCAATCAGAAAGCATGTCGACCAACTTGATCTTGTCTGCACTGGCGATCATGGCGCTCTCGTTTTGCAGACCATCCCTTGGACCGACTTCGAAGATGGTTACCCGCTCAGCCATCATCTCCATCCATTGCGATCAGCAAGGTGCCTTCCGTGACTTGATCGCCGACGGCTACCAAGACCTCAGATAGTTTACCATCACGTGGCGCTGTCAAAGTGTGTTCCATTTTCATGGCTTCCAGCACGATCACGGGGTCTCCTTTACTGACGTTCGAGCCTGACTGGACCGAGACGACTTTGACCAACCCGGGCATAGGCGCAACGATGCTGTTCCCAGCAGGTTGTTCGCCACCGACATCAACGGAGTGGTCTGGCAAAGTGAACGTGTAGCTTCGCCCATCGCGGAAAATCGCGACCGAACGACCGAATTGAACTGCGGAAATAGAAAAGCGTTGTCCATCAGTGAGGATGTCAAAGACATCCTCGCCGTTTTTTGAGATTCCGATTTCAGTCACGCTGCCGTTTTCTTCTACTTTGAACGTACCAACACTTTTGGTTGTAACCAGCAGGTCGAAACTGTCCCCTTCAAATTCCAGGCCCACATGGTGCTGGGCAGCGGTCCAATGCCTCCAATCCATCAATTGATCCCAAGGATCAGAGCTTTTCGGTTCGTTGACCAACCCGGCTCCGATGATTGCAGCTGCTGCAACGATGGAATTGGACGGGGGAATCGCTTCGGTCAGTTGGTTCAGCTCTCGGGCGATGAGACCGGTGTCGACATTCCCTTGGGCAAAGTCACCGTGTCTTGCGAGGGCACCAAGAAACTCGAGGTTGGTGACCACGCCGGATATCTGGCAGTCGGCAAGCGCAGTGGTGAGCATGTTGAGGGCTACGGCTCTTGTCGGTCCATGCACGATGATCTTGGCGATCATCGGATCGTACCATGGACTTATCGCGTCGCCCTTTCGAACTCCGCTGTCGATCCGAATGTGGCCTGTGTCGAATTCAGACGAGCGCGGGAAGCGCAAGTGGTTCAAGGTCCCGATCGCTGGAAGGAAACCCTTCGGAACATCTTCGGCATACAACCTAGCTTCGAAAGACCAACCATCGATCGACAGGTCGTCTTGGCTGAAAGGCAGAGCCTCACCTGCAGCGACACGCAACTGAAGTTCTACAAAATCGAGCCCGGTGATGGCTTCGGAGACTGGGTGCTCGACCTGGAGGCGGGTATTCATCTCCATGAACCAAAAGCCGTCCTCGCGGAGTGGACCGGAGCCGTCGACTATGAACTCGACTGTGCCCGCGCCCTGATAGCCAATTGCTTTTGCGGCCTCTACGGCTGCCTTGCCCATGGCCGTTCGAACGGTTTCCGGCATGTTCGGCGCCGGGGCTTCCTCGATCACCTTCTGATGGCGGCGCTGCATGGAACAGTCTCGTTCAAAGAGGTACACGGCATTCCCATGGCCATCTCCGAACACCTGGATCTCGATATGACGTGGCTGCGTGATGTACTTCTCGATCAAGCAGACCGGATCGCCAAAGCTTGCTTCTCCTTCACGTTGTGCGCCTTCAAGCGCGGCTGCGAATTCGTTTGGCGTCTCGACAAGTCGCATGCCCTTTCCGCCACCGCCGGCGCGAGCCTTGATTAGGACCGGAAAACCGATCTTCCCGGCCTCGTTCGCAAGGAAATCGGCATCCCGGTTTTCACCGTGATAACCGGGCACCACCGGAACGCCTGCTTCCTGCATCAAGGCCTTGGCCGCATCTTTCAGGCCCATGGCGCGAATTGCGGATGCGGGAGGGCCGATGAATGTCAGTCCGGCCCCCTCTACCGCATCCACGAAGTCCGGGTTCTCCGACAGGAAGCCGTAGCCGGGGTGAACGGCCTCAGCGCCCGTATTAAGCGCTGCTTCTATGATGCGGTCGCCTCTTAGGTAGCTCTCGGCCACAGCCGCAGGACCAATGTGGATGGCTTCATCCGCCATTGCGACATGCTTGGAGTTAACGTCTGCGTCTGAGTAGACGGCGACGGTCCGGATGCCGAGGCGGTTGGCCGTCGCCATGACACGGCAGGCGATTTCGCCTCGGTTTGCTATCAAGATCTTCCGGAACACAATGCGTCTCCCTCACATTCGGAAAACGCCAAAGCGGGTGTCTTCAATCGGCGCGTTCAGGGTAGCCGAGAGAGACAAGGCAATCACATCCCTCGTCTTCCGCGGGTCAACAATCCCGTCGTCCCAAAGCCGAGCCGACGCGTAAAGTGGATGCGACTGACTTTCGAACTGGTCGATGGTGGGCTGTTTGAAAGCGGCTTCCTCTTCGTCTGACCAGGTGCCGCCCTTAGCTTCAATAGCTCCGCGACGCACAGTTGCCAAAACACCGGCGGCCTGTTCGCCGCCCATGACCGAGATACGACTGTTTGGCCAAGTCCAAAGGAAACGAGGGCTGTAGGCACGGCCACACATTCCGTAATTCCCGGCACCAAATGAACCTCCGACAAGGATCGTGATCTTCGGTACGGCCGTCGTAGCTACGGCGGTTACAAGTTTCGCGCCGTTCTTCGCAATTCCACCATTTTCGTAGCTTTGCCCGACCATGAAACCGGTGATGTTCTGCAGGAACACGAGAGGGATTTTCCGTTGAGAACAAAGCTCGACAAAGTGGGCGCCCTTAACGGCACTCTCCGAGAACAACACACCATTGTTCCCGATAATGCCAACAGGCATTCCCATAACGTGGGCAAAGCCGCAAACTAGGGTCGTCCCATAGCGCGCCTTGAACTCATCGAAGCGAGAACCGTCAACAAGCCGCGCGATCACCTCGCGGATATCATAGGGTGTGCGTAAGTCGGCCGGAACAACACCGAGGAGTTCGTTTGGATCATAGAGGGGATCTTCGGGGGTCGCGATCTCCAACTCGCTGGGCTTGCGCATGTTCAGGCTGGCAACCGCCTGACGCGCAAGCACAAGTGCATGTTCGTCATCATTTGCCAGATAGTCGGCGACACCCGACAAACGCGTATGAACGTCTCCGCCGCCCAGTTCCTCAGCGGAGACAACCTCGCCAGTCGCGGCTTTCACCAAAGGGGGGCCCGCCAGAAAGATGGTGCCCTGATCCTTTACGATGATGGTGACGTCAGACATGGCTGGAACATATGCGCCGCCAGCCGTGCACGATCCCATCACGACCGCAATCTGCGGGATTCCCTTGGCCGACATATTTGCCTGGTTAAAGAAGATCCGTCCGAAGTGGTCACGGTCCGGGAAGACTTCGTCTTGGTTCGGAAGGTTCGCGCCGCCACTGTCGACTAGATAAATGCAGGGGAGGTGATTGGCTTCCGCGATTTCCTGAGCACGGAGATGCTTCTTCACCGTCATCGGGAAATATGTGCCGCCCTTCACAGTGGCGTCGTTGCAGACGATCATGCATTCGCGTCCTTCGACGCGCCCCACACCGGCAACCACGCCGGCAGACGGACTTGCACCGTCATACATGTCGTGCGCGGCGAACATACCGATTTCCAAGAACGGTGAACCTGCATCAAGCAGTCGCGAGACACGTTCTCTAGGAAGTAACTTTCCACGGCTGATATGGCGTGCTTGTGACTTCTCTCCACCTCCTGCGATGGCCAATTGGGCGGCTTCTTCGATCTGAGCCAAGAAAGATGAATGCGCCGCCAGGTTTTGTGCGAAGGCCTCCGAACTTGGAGAAGCATTCGAAGTGAGAACTGCCATCAGTTCATAGCTCCGACGAGCTCACGACCGATCAACATGCGCCGGATCTCAGAAGTTCCCGCCCCAATCTCCATCAACTTCGCGTCTCGGAATATCCGACTAACCGGGGTCTCGTTCATAAACCCGGCGCCCCCCATCGCTTGTACGGCCTGATGGGCAACATTCATTCCTTCCTCGGAGGCATAGAGCACGCAAGCAGCCGCATCCTGGCGGGTGACTTCGCCGCGGTCGCACGCCTTGGCCACCTCGTATACATATGCACGTGCCGAATTCATCTTCGTGTACATGTCGGCGATCTTACCCTGCATCAGCTGGAAGTTCCCTATGGGTTGCCCGAACTGCTTTCGTTCCGCCATGTAAGGCATGATTTCATCGAGGCAGGCAGCCATGATTCCGCATCCGATGCCAGAGAGAACGACACGTTCGTAGTCGAGACCGGACATCAGGACACGAACACCTTTGCCTTCCTCTCCAAGAATGTTTTCGTAGGGAACTTCGCAATCCTCGAAGACCAACTCGACAGTATTCGACCCGCGCATGCCAAGTTTGTCGAAGTGGTTCGATTGCGAGAACCCAGGCATCGACTTTTCGATCAGGAACGCAGTTATGCCCTTCGAACCCGCATCCGGATCAGTTTTCGCATAAACAACAAGCGTGTTCGCCTCGCCGCCATTTGTGATCCAGAACTTGTTTCCGTTCAGTACGAACTTGTCGTTTCGCTTCTCCGCTCGGAGCTTCATGCTCACGACATCTGACCCGGCGCCAGCTTCCGACATCGCCAGAGCACCGACCGACTTGCCGGAGATCAGATCAGGTAAGTATCGGGCTTTCTGCTCGACCGTGCCGTTCAGGTTGATCTGGTTGACGCAAAGGTTGGAATGCGCCCCGTAGCTGAGTGAGACACTGGCGGACGCGCGCGCGATCTCTTCCACGGCAACCACATGGGCGAGGTAGCCCATTCCGGCACCACCGTCGGCCTCGGGCACCGTGATCCCCAGTAGTCCAAGTTCCCCCATCTCCTCCCAGAGTTCGGCTGGAAACTCGTTTCGTGAATCGACCTCCGCCGCGATTGGTTTGACGCGGTCCTGTGCCCATCGATGCACCATTTCGCGGAGCGCGTTTACGTCGTCTCCAAGGTCGAAATTCATCGAAGAATTGAACATTCGCCTTTCGCCTCATCCAAATTGAGAGCTCAAGCAGTCAGTCTAGGTGAACGATCGTTCATGCGCAACTACTGGCTTGTATTGGAGATTTTGCCGTTCGCCACTTTCAGGAGAGATTACTGAACAGGCATCAAGCCAAAAAAGAAACCTTATTATGGACAGTTAGGGCATTTTGGACCGATCTAATTCCAGCACTGGCCTTATCGTTCACGAAGGGCCTTATTGACCCGCGAAAGGTTTTCGACCTTACTTTCTGCCGTGAAATGCGCGGGGCTGGCACAGAACACTGTCTCCGCCTCGTCAAATAAGCAGACGCAGGGAGTCGAAAAATGAAAAAAGTAACACTCGGCCTCATCGCTGGCGCGATGACCGCAGTTTCTGGCACGTCCGCCTTCGCTGACGGCCACGGTGAAATTACCGTCGCATACTTCTTGGAATGGCCGATGCCGTTCCAGTACGCAAAAGTCGAAGGTATGTATGAAGAAGCCCTCGGTACCAGCATCAACTGGGTGAGCTTCGACACGGGCACGGCAATGTCTGCCGCCATGGCATCTGGCGACGTTCAACTGTCGGTCAGCCAAGGTGTTCCGCCGTTCGTGGTTGCGACCTCGGCTGGTCAGGACTTGCAGATCCTGGACGTGGCTGTGAGCTACGCTGACAACGACAACTGCGTCGTGGCCGAAGAGCTTGAGATCGACAAGACCAACGCTGGCGAACTGGCCGGCAAGAAGGTTGCAGTGCCGCTCGGTACCGCTGCGCATTACGGCTTCTTGAAGCAAATGGACCACTTCGGTGTTGATGTGGGTTCGATGGAAATCGTCGACATGGCACCTGCCGAGGGTGCTGTCGCGCTCGAGCAAGGCGCTGTGAACATGTTCTGCGGCTGGGGCGGTGCTCTGCGCCGTGCAACCGAGTTCGGCAATGTGCTTCTGACCGGCGACGAGAAAACCGAGCTTGGCATTCTGGTGTTCGACGTGACGTCCGGCCCTGCAGGCTGGGTTGCTGAAAACAGCGATATGGTTGCCAAGTTCCTGAAAGTCACCGCTGACGCCAATGCAATGTGGGCGGACGAGGCGAACCATGCCAAGATGCTGCCGGTGATCGCCAAGGACGCAGGTATGGATGAAGACGCGACGATGGCCACCATCTCCACCTTCACCTTCCCGACGGTTGAGGATCAGCTGAGCGGCGCATGGCTCGGCGGCAATGCCCAGACCTTCATGAAAGGTGTCGCAGACGTCTTCGTGAACGCAGGTTCGATCGACGGTGCACTCGACACCTATGAGAATGCTGTGAACACGGGTCCTCTGACCTCTGCCGGCGGCATGTAATCAATAAAGTATGGTTTCGGGCGGGCACCCGCGCTTGCCCGAGACCGACATCAACCGGGGGTGGCGATGAGCGGTTTGGGAATAGAAAACATCTCGATGCGGTTCGACCTTCCGAACGGAACATCGGTTCAAGCCTTGCAGGATGTATCGTTGCAGCTCGCCCCTGGCGATCTGATGAGCGTACTTGGGCCTTCGGGATGTGGTAAAACGACATTGTTGAACATTGTCGCCGGGTTTCTAGCACCGACCGAGGGTCAGGTGACATTGAACGGCCATCGTGTTGAAGGCCCGGATGCCGAACGTGGCATGGTGTTTCAACAAGGTGCGCTGTTCGAATGGATGAACGTTCGGGACAACGTCAGCTTCGGTCCCCGCATGAAGGGCCAGCAGGCCTCGAAATATGCCGACAACGTGGATCATCTGCTCGAAATCGTGGGGCTTGGTGCCTTCAAGGAGAAAGCGATTTACGAGCTGTCCGGTGGGATGCAGCAGCGCGTGGCTTTGGCCCGCTGTTTGGCGAATGACCCGGACGTCATACTTATGGATGAGCCCTTGGGAGCGCTTGATGCGCTTACTCGGGAAAAGATGCAGAGCCTTGTGCTGAAACTCTGGAAAGAGACGGGCAAGACGATCATCCTGATCACCCACTCGGTGGAAGAGGCACTCCTACTGGGCGAGCGTTTGTTGGTCATGGCTCCGCGACCGGGACGTATCCACAAGGAATACCGACTTCCTTTCGCGGACCTCGGGGTGAACGCTGATCTCCGCGAAATCAAGAAGCACCCCGATTACGCCCCAACCCGCGAGGAGATCCTTGGGATGATCTGGGACATGGAAGAGGAAATCATGGGACGCTCGGAGGCAGCGCAATGACCGGTATCCTGATCCTGATCGTCTATGTCGCCATCTTCGTTGGAGCTTACTTCGTCGTGAAGTTTGCGATCGACAAGGCCCGGAACGATTTCACCTCTCTCAAGACGGTCACCTTCGGAGACGAGAGCGCGGTCATTTCAAACCGTGCGGCCAGCATCATCTCTGTCCTGACCATTTTCCTGATTTGGGGTTCGTTTACTGGCTCCAAGTTGCTGCCAAGTTTCTTGCATGCGCCGGGACCATTTATCGGTGAGACATCGTTTAACTACACCCTTGAAAATGAGAGTGGTGAAACGGACGAGGCCACCGTGGAGGTGCGTGTCTTCGACTTTGGCGAGGACGCTGAAAATTTTGAAGTAGAACCGGGTGATGGTTTCGCCTTGAACGATGCCGTGGCGATGAATGCGTCTCGCTCGAAGACCATTCTGTTCGACAAAAACGATGAAGCAAAACGTGCAGATGGCGCCAAAGTGGTGGCCATTGATGGCACGCCGATTTCGTCCGATAGTCCTGTCGAAAACAGCAAGGGTCGCTTCGCTCTGACCGACAAGGGTGCGATCAGCTATACGCCGCCCGTGGGTCTGCAAATGGATCCGGTCTACCTGCCACCACCGGAATCGGTGGTCAGTCGCTTCATGGAGATCAGCAGCGAAGGCTATCGCGGCTCAGACCTTTGGACGCATTTGGGCTATTCGCTGTTCCGCGTGATCGGCGGGTTCTTCTTTGGGGCTTTGCTGGGAATTCCATTGGGCTACGCCATGGGTCTCAACGGCTGGTTCCGTGGTTGGTTCGACCCAATCGTCGAATTCATGAGGCCCGTGCCTCCTCTGGCACTTATCCCGCTGGTGATCATTTGGTTCGGGATCGGCGAAACCGGCAAGATCATCCTGCTGTTTCTCGCTGCGCTCTGGATCATGGCCATCGCCGCGCGATCAGGTGTGTCTGGCGTCAACATCACAAAGGTTCACGCGGCATATTCTCTGGGAGCCAGCAAGTGGCAGATCATGCGCCATGTGATCATCCCGAACTCCCTCCCGGAAATCTTCACCGGCGCGCGCGTTGCGATGGGGGTTTGCTGGGGCACGGTCGTGGCGGCCGAACTGGTCGCTGCAAGTCAAGGCGCCGGAATGATGATCATGGTCGCATCTAAGTTCACCCTGACCGACATCGTGATTATGGGGATTATCCTGATTGGTGTGATCGGCTTCGGCATCGACATGCTTATGCGCTGGGCGGAGCGTTTCCTTGTACCCTGGAAAGGCAAAGCCTAGGGACAAATCTCGACGGATCGCGCAACGGCTCCAAACACCTCTGTTGGAGCCGCTAGGTTCCTCGTTCAGCTGAATTAAGCGGGCTGGGCAAAAGTTCGACTGTCGATTGACCCTAGCCCAAAAAGCCAAGCGCTCCGACCGTTTTCATCGACATGAGGCGTCCTTGACTTTCCCGACCTGTCAAGAAAGGAGCAATGCCAAGGGGAGAGGGCGTGTGGCTCAATCGAGCAAAGCAAAAATTGTCGTTGTCGGTGCAGGCCTGATCGGGCGAACTCACATCAGACTTGTCGCCGAAAACGCGTGCCTTCTGGCCGTTGTGGATCCTGCCCCGCAGGCGCGTGAACAAGCGGAGGAGAATGGGGCGCAGTGGTTTGCGGACCTGTCTGAATGTCTTCGAGTAGTGAAGCCAGATGGGGCCGTTATTGCATCGCCAAACGGCCTTCATCTTCAACATGCCAGGCTTTGCCTCGAAGCGGGCGTCTCGCCGCTAATCGAGAAGCCGCTCGCGGACACCGTTCAAGCCGCGAAAACCATTGTCGATCTTTCGTCTTCGACAGGTGTGCCGGTACTCGTGGGACATCATCGGAGACATTCATCCGTGATTGCCGCCGCGCGCGCTATTGTGGAAGAAGGACGGTTAGGTCGCCTCGTCGCTGCAAGTGCCATGTTCTGGTTGAACAAGCCAACTGACTACTTCGAGATGGAATGGCGCACAAAGACCGGAGGTGGTCCGGTATACATCAATCTGATCCACGATATCGATCTGCTCCAATATCTTTGTGGGCCGATCCGTTCTGTTCAGGCACAGGAAGCTTCAGCCGTCCGTGGCTTCGAGGTGGAGGACACCTCCGCCGTCATACTCAACTTCGAAAATGGTGCCCTCGGGACTGTCTCCATATCGGATGCGATTTCGGCACCATGGAGCTGGGAACTGACATCGGGCGAGAACCCCATTTATCCAAAGACTGACCAGTCTTGCTACATGATTGGCGGGACGGCAGGGGCTCTTTCTCTTCCGGACCTCAAGGTATGGAGCCATCAGGGCGAGCAAAGCTGGTGGTCGCCCATCGCGGCGGACACACGTGTAATGCCGCAAACCGACCCGGTCGAAGCGCAGCTGTTCCATTTTCTGGATGTAATTTCTGGAAAGGCGGAACCCCGCGTTACGGCGGCTGATGGACTTCGCAACATCGAAGTCTTGGAGGCCATCAAGATAGCGGCATCAACAGGCGTTGTTGTGCCAGTCGGTCAGGAGAGTGCCGGCTGAGCGTTCGTCAGATCCTTCGAAATACGGATCAAATCTGACAGCTGCGTCTCCCCATCTATCAAAGTGGCCTCCAGGCCGATCATGCGCGCCGGGGCACTTGTTGCGGCTTGAAGTGCAACGTCACTAGGGACTCCTACATCGTTTGCTAGAACTCGGATTGCGCCTGTTAAGTCCAAGTCCGCGCCCGCCAGAGTGCCGTTCTCAAGTGTGAGGCGACCGTTCCTACGCATAATGCGTCGTCCCTGAAGTCGGAACTCGTCCAGGTTCGTGCCCGCGACAGCCATTGCATCGCTTACAAGGAAGATACGTCCTGGCCCGTTTTTCGCCTGCATAGCCATTCGCATTGTGGCCGGATGCACGTGAATTCCATCTGCAATCAACCCGGCTGAGAGCGCGCCAGAGCCAAGAGCCGCGCCGACGAGGCCAGGTTGGCGATTGCCTAACTGGCTCATTGCATTGAACAGGTGGGTGACCATGCGAGCACCTGCATCCACATAAGCAAGGCAGGTTTCAAAGCTCGCATCCGTATGTCCAAGCGAAACGAGAATCCCGGCATTTGCCATTTGTGATACTTGTTCGGGTGTAACATTCTCAGGTGCAACAGTGACCTTGAGCGCTGGCAGGCTTTGACGGGCCTCAAGCAGGAATTCCAAATCCTCCGCCGCCATTGATCGGATAAACGCCCCATCATGTGCGCCTTTACGAGCGTCGGAGATGTGCGGTCCTTCGAGGTGGAGCCCTGCAATTCCGGGTACTTCTTCTTCGATCGCTGCCTTTGCTGCAGATACGGCGGCGCGCGTTTTCTCAGGAGTGTCTGTTATGAGAGTGGGCAGAATTCGCATTGCGCCCAGACTTCGATGAGCGCGCGCTATTCTTGCCAGCGTTGCGACAGACGGATCGTCATTAAACAGCAATCCGTCGCCGCCGTTCACTTGCAGATCGACATACCCGACAGAAAGAATATCGCCTTCAAGATCAATTACTTGGGCGTCGGTCGACAAGTTTGCATTGCTCAGGCCTACAAAGAACCCACCGCGAAAAATGGCGCACTTGCCGCTGTGGAGTTTTTCGCCATCGAAGACCTGGCCGTTGCAAAAGACTTGAGTTGTCGTCATGCGCCCCGGTCCAGTGCCAATTCCTGCGCCAACGCGAGCGCACCTTCGATTGGGTCTGCCTGTCTCTCCCTGACGTCGTCGCGCATATCCTCGGGCAAGTAGTCTTCATAGAATGGAGCGATGCCGCCGGTCAGGCAGATTGCCATTCCCGTGGTCCACCCGATTTGTTTGATGCTATGAGCTACGGTGTCGGCGGCCTCCTGAAGAAGAACCTGCGCGGCCGGGTCGCGCACCCGGGCAGCGTTTGTAATCAGGGGTGCGAGGGCGCCCATTTCATGTGGTTTTGCTCCGCTCGCGAACGCTACAATCTCCGGCGCTCCTCCAAACTTTGCCAGCACCTCTTGGATGAGTGGCGTCGGTGGCTGAAACCCGTCTACGTGTTGCAGGACCAACCACAGCAAACGGCGCCCAATGAGTTGCGCAGAACCTTCATCGCCCAGAACAGGGCCCCAGCCACCTGCGAAACGTGTCTTCCCGCCGATTTGTGCGGCAAAGAAAGAACCGGTTCCGCAATGCGCGAGAACGCCGTCTTTTGGACCGAGGGCTCCACGAACGGCCGCCGGTCGATCATCAGAAAACTGTGCCGCAGAAAACGGGAGCGCGTCTTTCAGTTGATCGATCAGCGCGGGGCCGGTGACGCCCGCGAGACCTATGAAGGCGGGCATTCGTGCGATGGCTGAAAGGTCGTGGCCCGATGACTTGGAGAGCTCATCCAAGCCTGAAAGAATGGTCACGACTGCCCGCTCGAAATCCGAAGACACGTTAGCCTCACCGCCTTCGACAAGTGTTACGTTTCCATTATGTCGAAGCGCGAAGCGACAACGTGTGCCACCTCCATCGATGGCTAGACAATCAGGTGAAGGCTTCACTCCCATGATTTCATCTTTACAGTACCTTTGTCCGAATGGGAGGGTTGGATTTGCGTTCGAATAGGTGCCCAGAAATCCTGCCGTGGTTCGGTCTCCGACGGAAAAAGCCATATGCGGATCACACCTGAAATCACGATAGAAGACTGGGAACTGACAGAGCAGTTCGTGCGTTCAGGTGGCCCTGGAGGGCAGAACGTAAACAAGGTCGCGACTGCCGTTGAACTTCGGTTCGAAGCGGAACGCTCGCCAAACCTGCCGGATTCCGTCAAACGGCGTCTTAGACGGCTCGCTGGTCGAAGATGGACCAAAGAAGGCGCTGTTGTCATTCAGGTTTCAGAGGAGCGCAGCCAGGCGCGCAACAGGCAATTGGCGCGCGAACGTCTGGCAGATCTTGTTCGTCGAGCCACCGTGAAGCCGAAGCCACGCGTGAAAACCGGCGTATCCCAGGCTCAGAAACGAAAACGTCTTGAAGCCAAACGAAGACGCTCCTCCGTCAAGGCGATGCGTCGTGTGGACGACGTTCCAGAATAATTCACCGTCATACGTTGCAGAACCTAACTGTGCCTGCCATGCAGGCTGGGTGCCGTTCTTAGGAGACGATTTATGAAAGACGATCACGAGCGCCTTTTCCGCGACGCCCACCAGGATATCGAGACGGCACGGGTCACCCCACACACGCCGCAAACAGAGTCGCCCGCCTATCGTCTTGCCTTTGCGGACCCGGACTTCCTTTGCCGGGAGGAACTCCGTCCGGTGAGACTTCAGCTTGAGTTGCTGAAGCCCGAAATGCTGATGGAGGAGTACGGCATCGCGTCGACGGTCGTACTCTTTGGAGGTGCCCGAATCCCCAGCCCTGAGAACAAGGGCAGCGCCCGAACACAAACACTCGCGGATCTCAGCCAGTTTTACGAAGAGGCAAGGAAGTTTGCGCGTCTGATTACCGAGTCGTCCGTCAAGAACGGACAGGGCGAACGGGAAAATGTCGTCGTGACCGGTGGTGGTCCAGGCGTGATGGAAGCGGGTAATCGCGGTGCGGAGGAGGCGGGGGGCGTTTCCATAGGTCTCAATATTGTGCTGCCGCATGAACAAGCCCCCAACGCTTATGTAACGCCGGATCTATCTTTCAACTTCCACTATTTCGCGATCCGGAAGATGCATTTTCTGATGCGCGCTTCTGCGATTGCCATTTTCCCGGGTGGCTTTGGAACCCTCGATGAGCTGTTCGAAACTCTGACACTGATCCAGACCGGTCGGATGCGGCGTGTGCCGATCTTGCTATTCGGATCCGAGTTTTGGAAGCGCATCATAAACTGGGATGCATTGAGCGACGCGGGGACGATTTCGCCTGACGATCTCGACCTGTTCCGTTTCGTTGAAACCGCCGAAGAGGCACTCAATCATATCGAAAGCTGGCACCTGCCACGCACGCGGCGCGACCACCTCTGACATTTACAGTTTTACAGATCCTCTCAATCGAAAATTCGCTTATCGGCGCTACAGACCGTTCACCAGCAAACATGGTGAAGTGTATCGGTGTTCGTACCACTGTGGGGCATTCTGCTTGGGTTTGCAGCCCTGGCCTTGTTGGCGATGGCCATCGCGCTTTGGATCAAGTCGATCCGGGCGTCGGCTCGCTTGTTTCGTGCTGTTGCGGAAGGGTCGAGCGATGGTTTGGTGCTCATGGAGCGAAACTCTCGCATCATTTGGACCAATAGGGCTTACTCACAGATCATGGGTTACGCGCATGGTGATTTGATCGGTAAGTTCCCCTTGGAATTTGCGCTCCCCCCACGTCTAGCTTTGCCGAAGGATGAAATCCTCGCCTTTCGTTTCGAAGAGTCCGACGAAAGGTTTGGAAAGCTCATGCAAATGGAGAATGTGCGCGCCGATGGGTCCGAGTTCATTCACGAATTCAGTCACGCGGCCATACATGTCGGTGGCAAGGCGCGATTTCTTCTTTGCGGTCGTGACATCACAGAGCGCGTAGCACGTGAAAAGGCCTTGGTCACGGCTCAAGAAAGACTGAAGGCACAATCTTTGACAGATACTTTGACGGGGCTTTCAAATCGTTTGCATGTGCAGACCTGCATTTCTGACCTGCTTCATCAACGTCGCCACTTTGCGGTTCTCCAGGTCGACGTAGACCGGATGAAGAAGATCAACGATAGCCTCGGGCATCAGGCGGGCGACGCCGTGCTCCGGCAAGTGGCCAGAGGCTTTCGGACTACGGCTCAACCCGATTGGATCTGCGCTCGGATAGGTGGCGACGAGTTCGTCGTACTCATTCCAGGCATCGAAAAACTCGATGATGCGTTGGCGGTCGGCGATGAATTGCTGAGAGAGATCTCGCGCCCGTTCAAATGGAATGCTGGGTCTTTGACGGCGGAGGTCAACATTGGAGCTGCCGTTTGGGATCGTACCGTGCGCGACATGGATGAACTGCTGCACCGTGCGGACATTGCTCTGTATTTCGCGAAGTCTTTGCAAACTACCAGCCTCGCAGGCTTCGATGAAGTTCTTGCGCGCGAATACGAAGAAGCACAGGCCTTGGAAATGGAGGTTGCAGACGCTTTGAAGCAAAGGCGGTTGTCATTTGTCTTTCAGCCAATCATCAATCTTGAGACGAACCGCGTCGAGAAGTTTGAAATGCTTGTGCGCTGGCGACGTGGTGCCCGCGGCATGGTTCCGCCGGGTGTATTTATTCCGATCATCAAGCGGCTCAGACTGAGCGAACTGCTAGATCGCTTCGTCATAGACTGCGCCGAGTACGCACTACGGCGTTTGGATGAAGGGGGCCTTCAACATGTGGGTCTCTCAGTAAATCTGTCGGCTGACGCCTTCGAGTCGCCTGCATTGACCGATTTGTTGACCTGGCTCGCGGAAGATGAACGCATTGATCCTTCGCGCCTTTGCCTCGAAGTTCTGGAGAGCACCGCACTAAATCCCGACGATCCCGGAATGCCCGTTCGATCCATCGAAAGACTGCGAAGGGCAGGTTACAAGGTTCTCCTGGACGATTTCGGAATGGGTTACGCAGGCCTGGCGCATCTCTCGCTGTTGCCGATCAGTGGCCTGAAGGTCGATCGCGGCCTGACCTCAGCCGTTGACACCGACAACGCCAGCCGCGCGATCGTCGTTTCGCTCGTCCGTCTTGCAAAAAAACTCGGTCTGGAACTGGTGGTCGAGGGTGTGGAGAACATGGCTCAAATAGAAATTGTCCGTCAGGCCGGCTGCGCCACGTTCCAGGGCTACGCTGTTTCACGTCCAATGAAATTGAAGCGCGCCATCCAATGGGCTGCGCTGGATCATGCCACTGTCCGCACCGGAACTGACGGGTGAATTGAACGCACTTGTGGTTCCTAGCCTAGCCCAGCCTCGGAGGCGATTTCGGCGCGCGACTTCCGCGCCCTCTCCGTCGCTGATTTGAGCTGGCCGCATGCAGCCATGATATCTTCGCCGCGTGGGGTCCGGATTGGGGAGGCATAGCCAGCCTTGTAAATGATATCGGCAAACGCTTTGATCCGCCGCCAATCGGACCGTTCATAGGGTGCGCCCGGCCATTCATTGAATGGAATGAGGTTGATCTTTGCCGGAATGCCTTTGATCAGCTGCACCAACCGTCGCGCATCCTCATCGCTGTCATTCACGCCCTTGAGCATTACGTATTCAAACGTGATCCGCTCCGAATTCGATGCCTTTGGATAGGCCTTGAGTGCTTCCAAAAGCTCGGCCAGAGGCCAGCGCTTGTTGATCGGAACCAGTTTGTCGCGCACCTCATCAGTGGTTGCGTGGAAGCTGATGGCAAGCATGCACCCGATCTCTTCCGCCGTGCGTGCAATCTCCGGGACCACGCCGCTTGTCGATAGAGTGATCCTTCGACGCGACAGGGCAATCCCCTCTCCATCCATGGCGATCTTCATCGCGTCACGAACGGATTCGAAATTGTAAAGCGGCTCGCCCATTCCCATGAGCACGATATTCGACAACAAGCGCGGTCCACTTTCGCCCGAGCCGACGCCGGGTTCCGGCCACTCGCCAAGGTCGTCTCGTGCGACCATGATCTGTCCCACAATCTCAGCAGCCGTCAGGTTGCGGACGAGTTTTTGCGTGCCGGTATGGCAGAAGGAACATGTCAGCGTGCATCCGACCTGAGAAGAGATACAAAGCGTCCCGCGGTCCTCTTCAGGGATGTACACAGTTTCAACTTCGTGTCCGCCAGCAATTCGCACGAGGTACTTCCGCGTACCATCATCACTTACCTGGCGACTGACCACATCCGGAACAGTAACTGAGAAATTCTCGCTGAGCGTGGCACGGTACGTCTTGGCCAGATTTGTCATGGCGTCGAAATCGCGTACGCCCCAGTGGTAAATCCATTGCCAAATCTGGTTCACGCGCATCTTCGCCTGTTTCTCAGGTGTCCCCACAGACACCAAGGCCTCGCGCAACTGTTCGCGCGTCAAGCCGACCAGGTTCCGGCGCCCGTCTGTCGGGGTGTCCTTGCGAGGGATGGTCAACACATCCTGAGTGATCGGCGCGTTAGCGGTCATGCTTCTAAGTGCGATTTGCGGGTCAAAGGCGGGATATAGGCGATGTGAACCGCTTTTGCCAAAGAAAAAAGGAGCAGATGCTCCAAACAGCACTGACGCCTACTGCAAACCCTTAAGCATGGTTCGCAGCATAACACCGAATGCGGCCCAAAAGCCGACCACCCAAAACTATCGCTCTAAGATCAAGAAGCGCAGAGTTTCTCTGCTTCCTCGATCATCGAAGTGGCACCAAGCAACGAGAACGTGTCTTTCGTCTGAGTGCCGCGTGACGAGCGAGCAGTGATCGTTGCGTCAGACCCGCGCTTGATGGCTGTTACGATCTTCTGATCGTCCGCCGGAGTGGCGGGCCACGCGTATTCACCTTCCGTGAACAATTCAAACGTCGTGCCGCCGATGTCGAGCGTGGCGGTAGAACCGTCCGCGAACGGATACCCGCCGGTGAAACTTACTTCACCAGAAATGTTCTGTTCCGGCCTGTATGTCACGAACAACAGAATATCGCCGCGCCGAACCGACACGACGTTACCATCGCGCGTATTGACCGTTTCTTTTGGCGCCGTGACGGCCCAGCATTCCTTGGGTTCATTCCCCTGAAAGACCGCCCAATCCGTTTCTGCCGCCACTCGGTTAGACTGTTCCTGCGCAAATGCGGGAAGCCCGGTCACCGCGAATGCTGCTGCCAGTGTGAGTGAAATCCGTCCAATCATTTGCTTGCCTCTGCCTTCTCTGACGTCTGCCGCGCAGAAAAAGGCGCGGTTGGTCGGAGGAATTGCTCTTGTTCTAAGGACAATGACTACCGTATCTCGACCGACAGAGGGAAGCCCCCGAAGCAGAATTTTGCCGGTAACCCGCTGGAGGGAGAGACATGTCGCAGCCAACTGCCCTGGTTGAGGTTTCACGCGGAGACATCGTTGAATCCCGACACTTTGGCCATGCAGTGATCGCAAACGCTGCCGGTGAGATCGTTGAGGCATGGGGTGATCCAACAAAAGTGATCTTGCCACGATCTTCCGCAAAGATGCTTCAGGCATTGCCCCTCTTGGAAAGCGGCGCAGGCGCACACCTTTCTACCGAGCAATTGGCACTGGCTTGCGCATCGCACAGCGCGGAGGAAATGCACGTCTCACGAGTGTCCTCATGGCTCGCTGATCTTGGTTTGGATGAACACGCTCTTTGTTGTGGTCCCACGCCCTCACTCGATCAGGAACGCCGCCACCAGATGATTCGAGATGGCGAACAGTACACAAGGCTCCATAGCGATTGTTCGGGCAAGCATTCCGGTTTTCTGACGCTTGCCAAGCATTTGGGTGCAGACCTGAACTATGTGGACATCGGCCACCCCGTACAAAAGGCGGTCAAGACGGCCATCGAAGAAATGGCAGGTGAAGATAGTCCAGGCTTTGGAATCGATGGATGTGCCGCTCCAAATTTCGCAATCACGATGCATGGAATGGCGCGCGCGATGGCGCGGTTCGCATCAATGGGCGACGGTTCCTCCTCGCGCGACCGAGCTTGTGTGACCCTCCGCGAAGCCATGATGCAGCACCCGGAGCTTGTCTCGGGCACTCGCCGCTCCTGTAATGACCTCATGCGTGCGGCCAAGGGCAAGGCAGCCGTCAAGTCCGGGGCAGAAGGTTTCTATGTAGCGATACTGCCGGAAGCCCGCCTTGGTATCGCGCTGAAGATCGAGGATGGCGCAACACGGGCGTCTGGGGCCGCGATGGCCGCGTTGCTGGTAAGATGTGGCGCGATCGAGGCCGATACCAAAGGCCTCGAAACCTACCTCAATGCCTCGGTGCGCAATTTCAACGATGATCACGTGGGCACCATCAGGCCGGTCGAGAGTCTGTTGGCCTGAAGCAGCAATCTCGATTGCCCTTCCGCCATCGCCGGGCTACATGCCCTTCGATCGAAGAAGGGAAGCACCGATGTCGAATGTTCAACTGGAAGCCGCCATCGAAGCCGCGTGGGACGCACGCGAGGAGATTTCGCCCGCAACCACCGGAGAAACACGGGATGCGATCGAAGATACGCTGAACGCTCTCGACTCGGGTTCGCTCCGGGTGGCTGAGCGTCAGGACAATGGCACATGGCATGTAAACCAATGGGCCAAGAAAGCCGTGCTTCTCGGCTTCCGACTGAAGGACATGGAGCAACAATCCGGTAGTCCCCAAGGCGGTGCCTGGTGGGACAAGGTCGACAGCAAGTGGAAGGGCTGGAGCGATGACGACTGGAAGTCTGCCGGCTTCCGTGCGGTTCCAAACTGCGTTGTTCGTCGCTCAGCCTATATCGCTCCTGGCGTTGTTCTCATGCCGTCCTTCGTTAACCTCGGCGCATATGTGGACAGCGGTACCATGGTGGATACTTGGGCCACGGTTGGGTCCTGTGCGCAGATCGGCAAGAACGTGCACCTGTCGGGAGGCGTCGGCATTGGGGGCGTTCTTGAGCCGATGCAAGCCGGTCCAACGATTATAGAAGACAACTGCTTTATCGGCGCCCGCTCCGAAGTGGTCGAAGGTGTTATCGTTCGCGAAGGCTCCGTTCTTGGCATGGGCGTGTTCATCGGGCAGTCGACCAAAATTGTTGATCGTGAGACTGGCGAAGTGAGCTATGGAGAAGTTCCTCCTTACTCGGTCGTCGTGGCTGGATCATTACCATCGTCAGGTGGCGTTCATCTTTATTGCGCCGTGATCGTAAAACGTGTCGATGAGCGAACACGCTCCAAGACCGGGATCAACGAACTCTTGCGGGACTGACCCAGGATATAAATTACCCTAAGGTTTTCCCGCTTCAGTCGCGGCAATGTCTCTATTTCGCCATTAGGTTGAAATACATTTTGCAACATGTTTACGAGTACAGCGGACGTTTTCCGCACACGGCAGGCCGTTCGCGACCTGTTGGAGGTTGTGCACACTCACCGAAATGCGGTGGACCGGTTAGGTGCGACTGGCACTGACCGTTCGGAGATCCTGGAAATCACAAAGTCGGGTTGCCTTATTGCCGATACTGGTAGCCGCGCATTTTCATCAATCCTTCTGGCTGCCGCGATGCCGGATGAAGATTTCAATTCTTTCATCGTTGCGACGGTCATACTTCTGGCAGATCGGTTGCAAGGCGGTGCGGGACAGGATGATCTCTACTGGAACTACGATGCCTTCAAGGATCACTACAGCCTCGCCGATCCGCCGATCCGGGCGGCTGTGATGAACGGGTTCCGGCTTGGGCATCAACTCGACTTCGTCAAACTGCCCGAAACGCCATCCCCGGAGAGCTGCCTCACACGTCAAAAGAGTGATGTGCTCCAGATCCTCGGTGCCAATGGAGACAAACTGCTGATGGAGATGGTGCAACGCGAGGCGTCCGCCAAAACCGCTGGTGCTGGGTGGACATCGGCCGTCAATCGGCCTCTTAGCCTGTCGGCGAAAGTTGCCTACAGATATCTTTACGAGCGGCCGCTTTCTATCGTCCCGGACAGATCCGGCGAGGTGCCCCTGATCCCTTGGGCATGACCTTCGGTGGACAAGATCACCGGAACGGCCTAGGCCCTTTCCCATGGGCAAGGCAAAATCGAAAATCGAGGTTTACACGCTTCTTGTCGAAGTCGGACGTGGACCGAATGATGGGCTGCCGCCAGATGCCACTGGCGCCGCACTCCTGTGTTATTCGACGGGTCGTGATGAAGCAGAAGCCGTCAGGGAAACGGTCAGCGTTTTGAAGACTGCGGAACTCGTTCCTCTGGATGTCACAAGCTACGGAACACTGGCCGAGCGAGAGGCCGAGGGGCACGAAATCGGTGAAGAAGACCGCGCTTTGATGGGTCGGGCATTGGAAGAAAACGCAGTTGTTGTTGCTGAAACAACTGTGATGAAAGAGAGCGATGCATGAGTGCTGTTTTCCTTGATCTTGATGGAACACTGATGGACTCGCAGCCCGGCATCTTGTCGTCATTACGCGGAGCGTTTTTGGAAATCGGGCGCCCCGATCTCGCGGAGCAAGACCATAAGTGGATGATAGGTCCACCTTTTGTGGATAGCTTTGCCAAGATTGGGATTTCCGAACCGCAGGCCGCGATTGATGCCTATCGCCGAATCTATGATTTGGGCGGAATGTTCGATGCGACGGTGTATGACGGCGTCTTTCCGATGATAGATGAACTGGATACGGCCGGACATCGGCTTTATCTGGCCACTGCAAAACCACATGTGGCGGCAACAAAGATCACCGCACATTTCGGATTGGCCGATCATATGGTGGCCGAATTTGGGCCGGAGCTGGATGGCACGCGGAACTGGAAGGGAGACCTTCTCGCCTTCGCCCTCGAAAGAACCGGTGAAGACGCAGCGACATCCGTGATGGTGGGCGATCGACACCACGATTTTGCCGCCGCAGCATCCGTCGACATGAAGAGTATTGCCGTGCGCTGGGGATACGGCAATCCAGATGAATGGGCGCACGCGGATGCAATCATATCGCATCCGAGCGAATTGCCGGGTGCGATCGCAATGGTGGGTCTTTAGGCGACCAGCAAACGGGCTTCGTATCGCTTCAATGCAGGACGTGCGGCAGGTCCATAGCCCTCACCCGTTGCAGGGTCCAACTCCGGAAAGATCGCACCCAGTTCTGCCATGATTTCTGCTTCAAAGCTGCCGGTGGTTTGCGGTCCGGGCAGGAAGCTCTCACTTTCCAGGCCATTCGACCAAACCACCTGATGCCGATCGAACAGCAGGTGAACGTATTCTACCGTACCGCCATTGACCTGTCGGACAGCGCGACCGTCGATCAGATGCGACGCTGCAATCAATACCTCGCTTGAGCCGAAGAGAAGTTCGGCATGGGTATGCCGGACCAGAACCCGATGCTGCGGTGAAACGAGGACAGAGTCGTGCTCCCCAAACGTATTCCGTGCAATCTGTATTGGCGCCATACTGCCTTCAGCCGCACATCTGCGTTTACCCACCCAGCGGAGCGGCTGAAGCCCGTCGTCCCTTGTATGAACGAGGTCTCCTGGCTGCAATTGTTCGACCGGAACATCACCCTGCACTGTACGGATCAGGGTTCCGGCGACGAAGCATGGAACCGTGTCGACGATAACAAAACCAACCGCCGTCTCTCCGGTCGTCGAGGCAACTTCGTAAGTGAAAGCCACGTCTTCGGACACGTCGTTTCCGACGAGAGACAGCGTTCCGTCGGCGTTCAGCGTCACCGTTTGGCCGGTTGTCAGAGTGACACTGCTGCCCGGACTGACAGCCTGGTTGTTGATGTGCGTGACGAATGCGACCCCTGCGGTGTTGTTGATGTCGTTTGCCAAGACATCCACAATCTTGCTGTCGCCCGGCCTTAAAAGTACGTCATCCGTGTTCGCGATGATTGCACCCTGAACACTGTCGGCCGCGATCAGAACGTTCGAATCGTACGCGCTGTCGCCAACATCCGAAATGCCAAGTTTCAACGTGTTGACCTCTCCGGCTGTCACCGGAACGACAAAGGACATCGAAACGGTAAATCCGTCCATCTCGGTGTTGAACTGATCGTTTGTGTTGCTGTTGAAAAGGTTGATGTCACCTGACTGGTTGATGTTGGTGACACTCGCCAATCCTGTGCCGGCGGCCAAGGGAACAGCCTCCCCATCGATCCAGACGGCAAAAAGGTCGTTGTAGATGGAGTTGGAGAATTCCGGGTATTCCTTCGACGAAAAGACAAACTCAAGGGTGATGAAGTCGATCCCCGGGTCGGGTATGAAATCGACTTCCAGGTAAGACGCATCGAACGTACTTCGATTGGCGAGAGCGACAAAATCCGGGTCGTTGTTCGGTCCGCTGTTTGGAGTTGTCGTATTCGTTCGTTCGTTCGGATTTGTGGACGACACATTCGTGAAGCGGTCAGCCTCACCAGTGGAAAGGATGACGCCGGTGTCACTCGGAACGACACCCGGTGAGATCGCATCCCCGTTCGAATAGATCGCGGATGCGTCGGCGTCGCCCGTATAGGATGCGCCGGTTACGGTGACACGATCTCCGAATATCAACTGCGCCATGGCCAGTGCGGACGCGGACGTATCGTATGTCAGTTCGGGCATGCTCGCCTCGTCAAAAACGAGGCAGCACACCACTCACGCGGAGCGGTGTTTCAAAGTTTCGCGTACGACCGGAGTTTTCTCGCGTCTCGTACCTGCTGACCCTGCCTCGGGTTTATTTTGCTTAACAATGGATTAACGCAGTTCGGCTGGAAAGATGGATGGAGACCGCCAGTGGTGAGTGGTGTTTTTCGCGCCACAGGGGCGTTGCAGCTCTGCAAGCGTCACGTTAGCCAGAGGCATGACTTGCGATGCCGTTGATCTGACTTCCCGTCTGGTACGTTGCCCATCCGTTACTCCTGTTGAAGGTGGGGCAATCGAGCTTCTTCACACCCTGTTGCAAGACGCGGGGTTTGAGTGTTCTCGGACAGATCGGGGAGATGTCGCCAACCTTGTCGCGCGCTGGGGCGCCAAGGCACACCCGAAAACATTCGGATTCAATGGTCATACGGATGTCGTGCCCGTTGGCGATGAGGCCGCATGGTCTGTTCACCCTTTCGGCGCAGAAGTGCATGATGGATGGCTCTATGGACGCGGTTCGACTGACATGAAAAGCGGCGTTGCGGCCTTCGTGGCGGCTGCTATCGATCTCGTCACGGAGGCTCCACCGGAGGGTGCTATCGTGATCACCATAACGGGCGACGAAGAAGGCGATGCGACCGATGGCACTATTGCCATTCTGGACTGGATGCAGGGCAACGGCGAACAGATGGCGGTTTGTCTTGTCGGCGAACCTACGAGTCCGGAACACTTGGGCGACGCGATCAAGATAGGACGCAGGGGATCGATGACGGTCTGGTTCGATGCGACTGGCATTCAGGGTCACTCGGCATATCCGCATCGCGCGAAGAACCCGGTCCCCGCTTTGGCTAAGTTGGTCGACCGGCTTGCGTCGAGGGTGCTGGATGACGGCACCGAGCATTTCGATCCGTCGACGCTCGCCGTGACCACGTTTGATACGGGAAACACCGCCACCAACGTCATTCCAGCGTCCTGTAGCGCAGCCATCAACATTCGCTTCAACGACACGCATTCGGGGGACAGCCTGAGCACGTGGATTGAGGCGGAAACACGAGCCGTAACTGAGGAAACCGGGATCGACATCTCTACGAAAATCAAGATTTCCGGAGAGAGTTTTCTGACCCCGCCCGGCGATCTGTCGGACCTCGTCAGCAAGGCCATCGAGGCGGAGACCGGCAGAAAGCCTGAACTCTCGACTTCAGGTGGCACATCGGATGCGCGTTTCATTAAGGATCACTGTCCAGTTGTCGAATTCGGGCTTGTTGGAAAGACCATGCACCAAGTCGATGAGCGCGTTTCAATTCAGGATATCCCGCGTCTCAAAGCCATTTACAGACGTGTTCTCGAAGGATACTTCGCATGATCCGGAGGGCCGGACCCGAGGATATGGCGGACGTGCTCGAAGTTCGGCGCGTCGTCTTCATCGTTGGACAGGATGTGCCTGAGCATGAAGAACGCGACGGAAAAGACGATGAAGCGATCCATTTGATCGCTCACGATGATGGAAAAGCCGTCGGCACGGCCCGTATTCTTTTACTTGATGGTGTCGGCAAGATCGGTCGTGTCGCAGTTCTTGATGAGCAACGTGGCCGTGGTCTTGGAAAGGAAATCATGTTGGCTGCTTTGGCTGAGTTGCGTCGCGAAGGCGTGGGCAGGGCCAAGCTTGCAGCGCAAACTCATGCGCTCGGCTTTTATGAAGCGCTTGGGTTTGTGGCAGAGGGGCCCGAATTCATGGATGCCGGCATTCCGCACCGGAACATGTTGTTGGACTTGTGAGACGCCAGACCCTGATTGTCATGGTGAAGGAGCCGCGTCCCGGTCGAGTGAAAACGCGGCTTGGGCGCGACATCGGCATGGTTGGAGCTGCATGGTGGTACCGACATCAATGCAGGCGTCTGCTTCGGCAACTCCGGGATCCGCGTTGGGACATTGCCCTGGCAGTTTCGCCTGACCGTGAAGGATTGGCGAGCCGGGTTTGGCCCGATGACGTGTTTCGAATCCCGCAAGGAAAGGGGAATCTCGGCAAACGCATGGCTCGGGCATTGTCGATAACAAAAGGTCCGTCCGTTCTGATTGGGTCAGACGTCCCGGGTGTCAGGCGCGGTAACATCGCCGACGCGTTTCGGGGTCTCGGCAGCAGCGCCAGCGTCATAGGGCCCGCGCCCGATGGTGGCTACTGGCTCGTTGGTCTCAAGCATCCGAGCCGTTTGCCCAAAAATCTTTTTTGCGACGTGCGCTGGTCTACGGAACACGCGCTTGAAGACACAATGCCGACGCTTCCGAAGCCAGTATGGAAAACTGGTATGCTATCGGATGTGGACACAGTTGCTGACTTGAAAGGCGCGTGACCTCGCATTCGCCGCATGTTACCGCGTGAACATGGCGCGTCTTCCTTCGAAACAAGACATCCTCGACTGGATCGCCGAGAACCCGACCCTGACCGCAAAGCGCGACATCGCGAAGGCGTTCGGGATCAAAGGTGCTGACCGCATTGATCTGAAACGCATCCTCAAGGAGTTGGAGGAAGACGGGCATTTAGAAAAACGTCGCAAGACCTATCGTGACCCGGACAAGCTTCCACCTGTTTCGGTGCTTCAGGTCAGTGATACATCCCCTGATGGCGACTTGTTTGCGCGACCTCTCGAATGGCAGGGCGAAGGGCCGGAGCCAAAGGTATTGCTGATCTTGCGGGCCAATGACCCCGCCCTGGGAACAGGCGACCGTATTCTTGCGCGGATGCAGGCCGTGAAGGACGATGATCATACTTATGAAGGGCGGTTGATCCGTCGGATCGGTACCAATCCGAAAAAGATACTCGGAGTGTTCCGAAAGCGAGCAGAAGGCGGGCGAATTCTCCCGGTTGATAAAGGTGTTTCGCGAGAATGGCGCGTGCCTTCGGATGCCACGCATGGTGCGAAAGACGGTGAACTCGTAGAGGCCGAACAATCTGGGCCGAAGGACAGCCTTGGATTGCCGCGCGCCCGAATTGTCACACGGCTTGGAGACCCCTCCCAGCCCAAAGCGGTGTCCCTGATCGCAATTCACCAGCATGGGTTGCGAGATGATTTCCCGGACGACGCCATCGCGGAAGCCGATTCCATGTCCCCCGCTGATCTCGAAGGCCGCATTGATTTGACGGACATGCCGCTGGTCACAATTGATCCGTCCGATGCGCGGGATCACGACGATGCTGTCTTTGCGGAACCTGATCCGGACCCAAAGAACGAGGGCGGGCACATTCTTTGGGTGGCGATCGCTGACGTCGCGCATTACGTCCGCCCGGGCTCCGCGCTGGACCGGGAGGCTTGGGCCAGGGGAAACTCCACATATTTCCCAGACCGTGTCGTCCCGATGTTGCCTGATCGATTGTCAGGCGATCTTTGCTCACTTCACGAAGGCGTTCCGCGGGCCTGTATCGTTGCGCGAATGATCATTGATGCGGCGGGCGAGATGCTGTCTCACGAGTTCTCTCGAGCACTCATGAAGTCACCGGCATCTCTCAACTATGAGGAAGTTCAGGCTGCCATTGACGGCGCCCCCAATGACAAGACGGCGCCGCTTCTTGAGCCTATTCTGAAGCCGCTTTACGCCGCCTTTGAATCGCTCATGAAAGCACGGGCGCGTCGTGAACCGCTCGACCTCGACTTGCCGGAGCGCCGGATTGTTCTGGACGAAAAGGGCTTTGTGCGCAGCGTTGCCTACAAGGAACGACTGGATGCGCACCAGTTGATCGAGGCGTTCATGGTCCTCGCCAATGTTGCCGCGGCGGAAGCTCTGATTGCCAAGAAATCGCCACTGCTGTTCCGCGTGCATGAAGAACCTGCGGTAGAAAAACTGGAAAGCCTCAGGGAAACAGCACAAGCCGCCGGCTTGGTGTTGGCGAAAGGTCAGGTATTGAAGACGGCCCACCTGAACCGCCTGCTCGCTCAGGCGCAGGATACCGACCATCAAGAGGCGGTGAACATGGCTGTCTTGCGCTCCATGACGCAAGCCTATTACTCCCCGCAGAACTTTGGGCACTTTGGGTTGGCGCTGAAGGCTTACGCCCATTTTACCTCACCAATCAGGCGGTATTCGGATCTTGTTGTGCACCGTGCCCTGATTGCTGCCCACAGGTGGGGCAATGACGGTTTGGACGCATCCGAGATCGATCGGTTACAAAGCACCGCGGAGCAGGTGTCGATGACTGAGCGCCGTTCGATGGAGGCGGAACGCGACACAACAGATCGATATCTTGCTGCTTATCTGTCGGATCGCGTTGGAACGGAACTGACAGGGCGGATTTCGGGTATTCAGAGGTTTGGTGCCTTTATCAGGCTCGACGAAACCGGCGCCGACGGCCTATTGCCCATTCGAGAGATTGGACGCGAGTATTTTCACTACGACCGGCAGGAACAGACTTTGAGTGGCTCCGATACCGGACTCACTCTGTCGGTCGGCCACCGCGTTCTTGTGCGGCTCACGGAAGCTGTTCCGGTCACTGGCGGTCTCATGCTGGAATTGCTTGAGCTCGAAGGCGATGAGCTTCCCAGAGGCCCCAAGCCGGGCCGAAGAGGCAGCGCCAAGCGCAAAGTCACGCGTGGCAAACGGAAGGCTTCAAAAACAAAACGAAAAGTGTCGCGCAAGCGCTAGTCCGGCTCATGCACTGCGAGACATTGCCGATGCGTCACAGAGTTCTTTCGAGAAGTCCCATTTTCGAGTAATCTGCGACAAAACAAAAGAGCAGGTAACCTTCATGCGTGTCATTCCCCTAGCGGCACTGTCTGTGCTTCTGTGCGGCGGCGCCACGACCGCGCCCGAGAAAAGCGTTGCCCCGAAGCAGCGGCCAGCAATTCAGGCAGAGGAGGGCAGCGTCGTGCTTGTTCAGGCCACTTCGAATGTCGCGTTCAGCCGATGGATCGACAGATTTCGCGCCCGTGCGCGCGCTGCGGGCATTCGAGATCGCGTTTTTGACGCGTCTTTTCAAGGCGTTCGCTATAATGCGGATGTCATTCGAAGAGATCGCAATCAGTCGGAGTTCACAAAACAGATCTGGGAATACCTCGATAGTGCCGCCTCTGAGACGCGGGTGAAGAATGGGCGCGCAGCGCTCAAGAAACACCGACGAACCTTGGAACGGATCGAGGCAAACTTTGGGGTCGAAGCTGAAGTTGTGACCGCCGTTTGGGGCCTTGAAAGCGCATATGGCGAATTCCGTGGTAGCGAGCCGATTATCGAAGCCCTCGCGACACTGGCTTTCGACGGCCGCCGCGGGCGGTTTTTCGAAGAGCAGTTGATCGCCGCACTCAAGATCATTCAGTCGGGCGATGTGCCTCCGTCCCGGATGACCGGCAGTTGGGCAGGGGCAATGGGTCATACACAGTTCATCCCGACATCCTACCTCGCCTATGCCGTCGACTTCACGGGCGACGGCAAACGTGACATCTGGTCAGACGATCCAACCGATGCGCTGGCCTCGACAGCGGCCTACCTGAAGCGGTTCGGTTGGAAGAAAGGACAGCCTTGGGGCGTTGAGGTCGTGCTTCCTCGTGGGTTCGACTACAGCCAGACGGGCGAACGTGTGAAGAAGAGCCCTGGCCAATGGGCGGCTATGGGTGTTCGTGACACCAAGGGTGCACGTGTTCCCAATCACGGAAAGGCGTCGATACTGCTTCCTGCCGGCTCTCGCGGTGCGGCGTTCATGATCTTCAATAATTTCCATGTCATTGAACGCTACAACACGGCTGACGCTTACGTGATAGGGGTCGGGCATTTGTCGGATCGTATTCGTGGCGCCGGGCCCATCCGTGCAGATTGGCCTCGCGGTGACCGAAACCTCCGTTTCGCCGAGAAAAAGGAGATGCAGCGTCTTCTGACTGCGCGGGGATTCAACACGCAAGGTGTCGACGGGATTATTGGCCCGAACACCATTCAGGCGATCCGGCGATTCCAGTCGAGCCAAGGCATGGTGCCGGATGGCTATCCGAGCTACGAGATTCTGAAGCGACTGCGTTGACGAAAAGGCCCGCGCAGTCGCGCGGAAACGATACTTCATTGAGGGGGTTTCACCCCCTCAAACTCCCCCAGGATATTTAAGGGCCGATAATGGGAGAAGGCGCTTTCCAGCACCCGGCCCAATGGTCGTTCACCAAGCCGACCGCTTGCATGTAGGCATACATGATTGTCGGGCCGACGAAGCTCATCCCGCGTTTCTTCAGGGCTTTCGAGATTTCCTTTGCAAGCGGTGTGGCGACTGGCACGTCCCTTTGGTGCTGCCAGTGGCCGATGATCGGCGTGTTGTCGACATGCGACCACAGCCATTCGGAGAAACTTCCGAACTCGTCCTGCATCTCGATGAAGATGCGCGCATTCTTGCGTGTGCTTTCGATCTTGCCTTTGTGCCGGACGATGGCGGGGTTCTGGCGCGCTTCGTACAGCTCCATATCGGTCATTTCGGCAACGCGTTTCACGTCAAACTGGTGGAATACGTCTCGGTATCCTTCCCGTTTGTTCAGAACGGTCTCCCAAGACAGGCCGGCATGTGCGCCCTCGAGGATCAGCATTTCGAAAAGCATACGATCGTCATGGATCGGGACGCCCCACTCCGTGTCGTGATAATGGGCGTAGGTTTCGGAATGCGAGCCGAAACAGCGGGGTTTGTCGTCTATGGGCTTGGGCATGCCCTTTCATAGCGCGCGGGGCCACAGGGGTCACGCGGGCTGCTGACAGTCAACTGTCGACGTGGCGCTCGATCTTCGTGAACGCTTTCAGTCGCGCGTTTTCGATGTTGGAGCGCGGGCGTTTTTGCAGAGCCCTTGTCTGCGGTCGCGGCATTTCAGCGGCGTCGATTCGGGCGTATTCTCGCGCCGCGCGTGTCTTGTCGGTAGTCTTCGGGTGGTCGGTGACGTGCTTGGTCATGGAGCGTACCTCCTTGTTCGAGTTTACCAGATTTGCAGCTCACATGCGATCTTCGGTTTCGGTGACGTCTATCCCGAGTTTTTCCAAGCCGTTTTCCAGGTACTCAGGAAGATCGGGCATTCCAGAGAGATACATTTCTGTCGGCGCGCTCGCTTCGGCTTCGGCGTCCAGTTTGGCCTGTTTGATGTCTTTGGCATCATAGGTGTCTCTGCCGACCCAAAGAAGGGCGACAAGGCTGGATTTCTCATCGTAATTCAGGCCTGAGATGTAGTCGCTCAGGTGTTTGCTGTCGGGGCCATATTCGCGGGCAAGGAAGATCACGCGAACGATTTTTGCGTTGGATATGTCGAGCATTGGCGGTCTCCTGTGTTGCTATGAGGGTAAGGGAGGCCGGAACGCGTCGCTTTGCGATAGGTCAAGTTTTCAATGCCGTCGACTTGAGCGGTCGTCTCCGACGTGACCCCAGACATCAGTGCGCATAAGGCCTGTGGCATCCGTCAGCCTTTTGCCCTGTGGATCGCCGTCAACCTCTGCGAGTTTTGGTGCGCCAGGTGTCAGTTTGTGGCGGAGGAATGCGATGGGGTGGGCGCGAAGCGTCAGCCGCATCGCGACATAGTCTTCAACCACATGTTCGCCTTCCGTCATCTGCGGCAGATAAGCAGCGGGTTCGTCAATGCCTTCCCCGTCCATATCCCCTGCGAAGAGCGGTAGAGGCTTGTCGGATGTAAGTGCGGCGGCGGCCCAGAGTGCATCGCGGCGCGATAGGTCGAGGGATGCGAAGACATCTGCTTCAGCAAGAACACGAAGAAGGCGCGGCTCGACGCCTGCGCGACGCCAGACGTCCTCAACGGAGAGATAACCGTTCCCACGGGCCGCCGCGATCCAGGCGGCTTCTTCCTCGCGCATCGACTTGACCTGTCGGAAGCCGAGGCGCAGGGCAAGGCCGCCCTTGCCGTCGGGTTCCATGATGTTGTCCCAGGTGGAGGCGTTGATATCGGGCGGGCGCACTTCAACCCCATGTTCGCGGGCGTCGCGGACGATCTGGGCCGGGGCATAAAAGCCCATCGGCTGGGAGTTGAGGAGCGCACAGGCGAAGATGCCGGGGTGATGGCATTTGAGCCAGCTTGAGGCGTAAACGAGCAGCGCGAAGCTGGCCGCGTGGCTTTCCGGGAAGCCATAGGAGCCGAAGCCTTCGATCTGGGAAAAACAGCGCTCGGCGAAGTCGTCCTCATAGCCGTTCTCGCGCATGCCCTTGAGGAAGCGGGTGCGGAATTCGGAGACATTGCCGTGTTTCTTGAAGGTGGCGAGGGAGCGGCGCAGGCGGTCGGCTTCTTCAGGTGTGAACCCGGCACCCACGATGGCGATCTGCATGGCCTGTTCCTGAAAGAGTGGCACGCCGAGGGTTTTGCCGAGGACCTTGCCCAACTCATCCGAGGGGAACTCGACCTTCTCCTCGCCGTTCCGGCGTCTGAGATAGGGGTGGACCATATCGCCCTGGATGGGGCCGGGGCGGATGATCGCGGTTTCGATCACAAGGTCGTAGAAGGTGCGGGGCTTCATGCGCGGCAGGAAGTTCATTTGCGCGCGGGACTCTACCTGGAAGACGCCCAAGCTGTCGGCCTTGCAGAGCATGTCGTAGACGGCCGGGTCCTCGGGCGGGAGCGTGGCGAGGGTGTAATCGATCCGGTGGTGCGTTTTCAGCAGGTCGAAGGCTTTGCGGATACAGGACAGCATACCCAACGCCAGCACGTCGACCTTGAGGATACCAAGACTGTCGATGTCGTCCTTGTCCCAGCAGATGACGGTGCGGTCCTCCATCGTGGCATTCTCGATCGGAACCAGTTCGTCGAGGCGGCCTTCTGTCATGATGAAGCCGCCGACATGCTGGGAGAGGTGGCGGGGAAATCCCTGAATTTCGAAGATCAGCTTGAGCGTGAGGGCAAGGCGCCTGTCGGTGGGATCGAGGCCGATTTCCCGAAGCTGGCTTTCGGCCATGCCGGAGGTGTCGAAGAACCCCCAAAGCTGTGAGGAAATCGCACCGATCGTGTCTTCGGTCAGACCCATGGCGCGCCCCACTTCGCGGATGGCGCGTTTGCCCCGGTAATGCACGACGGTGGCGCAAAGCCCGGCGCGGTGGCGACCGTAGCGTTCGTAGATGTGCTGGATGACCTCCTCTCGGCGTTCATGTTCGAAATCGACATCGATGTCGGGGGGCTCGTCGCGGGCTTCCGAGACGAAGCGTTCAAACACCATGGTGCCAATTTCGGGTGAGACGGACGTGACGCCAAGGCAATAGCAGACGACGGAGTTGGCTGCCGACCCGCGTCCCTGGCAGAGGATGTTGCGCGAACGTGCGAAAGCGACGACATCGCGGACGGTCAGAAAATAGGGCTCGTAATTCAGCTTCGCGATGAGCGTCAGTTCGTGATCGAGCAGCTTTCTCACGCTTTCCGGTGCGCCTGCAGGGTAGCGCCATTTAAGACCTTCGTGGGCAAGGCGTCGCAGGCGATCCTCGGCCGTTTCGCCTTGGGCAATCTCGGAGGGGTATTCATAACGCAGCTCATCCAGTTGGAAGGTGAGGCTGTCGGCGAGGTCGGCGGCTCTGTCCACGGCGTCTGCGTGAGGCCCGAGCAACCGCCGCATCTCGGCTTCAGACCGAAGGCGCTGTTCGGCATTGGCAAGCGCGGCGCGTCCAAGATCATCCACCTTCACACCGGTTCGAATGGCTGTCAGAACATCGGCGAGCTTGCGACGTGCCCCGTGGTGCATCAAAGGTGTCGCACTGGCGATGGTCGGGATGCCAAGATCGTCGGCGCGGCTGGCAAGCCAGTCGAACCGTTCGGGATCGCGCCCATCATATTTCGGCGCAAGGATCAGATAACTGTCTTTCGGGAAGCGGCGCGTCAGCCGCTTCGCCTGTGTCTGCCATCCGCCCGCGCCGCCCTTCACCATTTGCGCCTGTGGGGCGTGGATTAGGAGCGCCATATCACCGCCGAACTCGATGAGGTCGTCGAGCGTGAGGATGCAATCGCCCTTTTCGGCCTTGAGACGCCCCTTTGAGATCAGGCGGCAGAGGTTGCCCCAGCCTTTCCGGGTTCTGGGAAGTGTGGTGACGGAAAACCCAGTATCGAGACGCAGACGCGCGCCCGGGATCAGCTTTGGCACATTCAGGATGGCCGCAGAGGCATCAAGGGGCGGGGGCTCCACGCGTGTTTCAAAGGTGGCGATGGGAGCAGATGCATTTTTGGCAAGATGAAGAGCGGGCCCTTTCGTGCTGGGGCCGTCAAGGAAGTCCTCCACTTCTTCTGGCGCGAAGGTGCCATGTTTGGCGCGCGCCTTGCCGCCTGGATAACTTTCGAAGACCTGCTTCTTGCGTGCCCATCCCGCAACGGGTTGAGGCGGACCAATCAGGTCGGAGGTTTCGCGTTCTCTCACCTGGCGGGCGATTTCCTTGACGCGTGTATGGGCGCGCACGATCCCCGCGACCGAGTTTTCATCTGCAATAGCAAGCGCGGTCAGTCCCAGAAGGGCGGCTCGGTCCACATATTCCTCCGCATGGCTCGCGCCGGTAAGGAAGGTGAAATTCGACGTGATGCTGAGTTCGGCAAAACTCATGGCCGATTCTTGCCCTCATGATGAAAACCTGAACGAATCTGCGTCATCATGACATAATATTCACGTTTTGTTCTCGCCTCCAGCCTTCTTCGAACAGACTGTTCACGTACGACCCATCCAGTTTCACGCTGCGCTCACGCAGACCCTCTTCGTTCCGTTGACCCAACGTCAGAGAAAAGACACCCTGCCCTTGGTCGCGATGGAAGGTGCGATCAGTTTGAAAAACACTTTTCAGCCCGTCGGTCGGCTGGGTCCATTTCGATCCGGAAGAGGTCGGCCGACACATTATAACAGTGCGGCATGTTTCGCCGAAGTGAGTGAGTAAGACGAGTAGGGTGGGTAGAAGTAGCGTTCGCGGGGCCGGGACCGATCCAATCCCATGTCCCATAGTCGTTCCGGCTCCGCGAACGTTTTTTCCTGACAGTTGATCCGGATTCAGAATTCGGGTGCCGGGCAGTTCCCGTTCAGGTGACAGTCCCAAACGCGTTGTTCCTGTTCTTCGGACCAGCGGTGCGAAAACCCCCCACAGGCATTAAGCGGCAAAACCAGCTCTCCATCTTCCATCTTCAGCGCGAAGATATGCGTCTCGCCCGAAAACTGATCGGGTGTGCTGCACCAAACGGAGATGCAAGTTGCTCGGAGGGTGATTGTCTGGTCGAACGGAACATCGAACCCGGATCGCGAGAATGCCGTACCGGTCGCGCGTGCCTCGGTCAGGGCCTCGGCGGGTTTGGTCTCAGACAGAACGGGAACATTCGGGGCTTCTGTCAAAGAGACCGTCCCCTTCACGAGCAGGTAATCCGCTTCGTCCTCCTTGATGTGCTGATAAAGCCAGACCGCATCGGTCGCCATGCAGGAGAGCGCCAAGGCGTGCGCCGGGAGAAGCGTAAACAGACAGATTAAAAACTTATGCATGTCGCTCTCCTAAAGCTTGTCGCGAAACGCCCCGATTACCTGATCATAAACGCCTCGCTTGAACGGAACGATGTCGCGCAGCACCTCGTCCGCGTTTGACCAACGCCACCGTGCGAATTCGTGGTCGTGTTTTGCAATATCAATTTCCGTGTCATTTCCCAGAAACCTGAACAAAAACCACTTTTGTTTCTGACCGCGATAACGACCTTGCCAAAGCTTGCCGACAAGATGCTCGGGCAAGTCGTAGAGGACCCAATCGGGATGCTCGGCTTCGACGGTGACAAGCTTTGCCGTGACGCCGGTTTCTTCGTCCAACTCGCGAAGCGCGGCTTCCTTTGCGCTTTCACCGTCATCGATGCCGCCTTGGGGCATCTGCCACGCTCCGGGCGTATCAATGCGCTCGCCGGTGAAAATCAGTCCGTCTCGATTGGCGAGGACGACACCTACACATGGGCGATAAGGTAATTCTTCCGACATTTCGACTGCCCGACTTACAATGCTTTTTGTGCAAGGTTACTGCTGTGGAAAGTAGTCCTCGCACGTTCCTTCACGATAAACGTCTGCCGTGCAGCAATGCAGGCCACCACCAAAGGCGTAGGCATCCCTGAGCTCCACTTCAACAACTTCCATCCCGAGTTTGTCCATTTGCTCGGCTTGATACACCTCCGACTTCTCGACGCAGACAGTCTTTGGATCGAGCACGAGGACATTCATCGAAAGCCAGACGCTGGAATAGCACAATGGCGGAGGGGCGTTGTGTGCGGGTTGAGCCGCGTCGTGGATTTCCCAGCCGTTTTTCTCGAACATCTCGCGTTGATCGTCCGGCAACCTTCTTTGTGGATTGTTAAGGATGAGTCCGGGCCGCAGGGGTGTGAAGGTCGCGTCGATGTGGATCGGATAGGGGTCGCCGGGGAAGTTCACCGCGTGGACCCGGTGATCGGGGTAGTGGCGGCGGAGCCACTCGATGCCTTTGAGGTTCGTGGTAAAACCGTGCTGGACAACGAGGTCACGCCCGAAACGGAGGACGTCGGCGGCGTCGAAGAGCGGTTCTTCTTCCGTTGTCACGAAGAACTTTTCGGCGGTCCACTTGAGGCGTTTTTCTACGCCTATGTTTTCGTTGAGGTAATCGTCGTGATAATCGGCATCGGTGAGACGCGGTTTGGGGGCACTTTCGTGGCGGAAGTTGGGGTCTTCTTCCCAGTACTTCTGCAGGAGGGGCCGGTAATTCAGGTATTCAAACCAACGACATCTGTAGGACATCGTGGCTTCGAGGATCTCGCTTCCGACCGTCAGCAGGACGTCTCTGGGGGGCATGCAGCCGAACTGGCTTTCGGTGTGGAAATCGGGGGTTGTGACCGGCTGGCTGTGGTCGATCGGCGTCGGGCGATCGACGCGAATGCCCCGCGATTCCAATTGGCTAGCGAAGGCGTCGAGCAGCTCGTTGGCGCGGTCGATGGTTTCCTGCGGGCGCTTGCCCCATTGGCCGCGCATGTCACTGTCTTCAGGGACTTTTGCGTCCAAAGCAGGCTCTTCGGGCGGGATGTGACAGTTGTCGGCGCGGCCCACGATGACGTGTTTCAACGGGTCCCATTCGTTCCAGGAATTGACGACGGTTTTCTGCATTTCAGCCTCCCTCAAGACGGGCGAGCCTTAGGGCGAAAACGGGCCGAAAGCAACGTCGGTATGACGTCGGTCCTCGTGTCGGTATCGCGTCGGTGCGGGCGCACTGATGTGGGCGCGTTAACCGGTCCCGGCGATCCTGTCCGAAATTGCCAAAGGAGGGCGCCCATGAGCATCGAGTGGATGCCGACGAAAGGACCGAAAACGAAACGGCTGGCGGAGGCGCGGCTGCACCAGTTGCTGTACCTTCAGACCATGGCCTCGTCGGATGATCTGTTTCTGGAAACCGCGCGGAAGGAAATCCCGGAGGCGTGGCACACGCTGGAGATGGACCTCGACGTGCGCCCGAAGAAGGAGAAGGTGACGCTCTACCTCGACCCCGCCGTGATCGCGATGTTCCGCAAGATGGGGCAGGGGTACCAGGCGCGGATCAACCGGATACTGGAGACCTGGATGCAGATGAAGATGGCGGAGAAGGCGGTGTTCAAACGCGAGGCGATGGAGGCGGTGGCCGAGGCCCGGGCGGAGCGGGACCGGCCGGAGGTGGGCGAGTTCATGAAGGAGCAGTATGCCAAGCTGGTGGAGCATTGGGCCTATGAGGAGGGATGGCAGGATGCTTTGAAGGCGGTGGAGGGGAGAGGTGAGCAGATTTGATCTGGCCTTGTTCCGCCATTGGGCGAAGTGGCCGTCACCGCATTAGGCCAGGTCTGAAGGCGTCGGGTGGGATGCCAATCTCTGAAAGGGTTGCCGTCCCATTCCTGTCGGGGAGTGGTGGCACAGTATGCTGTGTCGAAGCAGGCCAGAGTCAACTCCAACGGAATCGATGCATGGAAGACGAAATCTGCCGAACTTTGCATCTCTGCGTGATAAACAACTCCTTCACTGTCCTAATCGCAGAAAGTGAATTGTCCGTTGGAGCAGTTCCGACAGTATCAAACAGTATATCGACCGATTTGTCGATATCAAATAATTCCTCCAAATTTAGTTGAATATAGTTAACTGAACTACCGTCGCTGCGGTTTCGAGAGAATTTATCTATATTTGATCCTGCATAGACTATTCGAACCTCGCGCTCCGATGAATAACCGGGTTGTTTTAGGGCTGGAGCAATGCGGCGAATCTCACTTTCGAACTTCTCAACCGTTTCCCGAGCACCCGTTCCCGATTGATAGATTTCGATCATGGCATTCACGACGGGATCAATGAGCCGCATTTGCTCCTCTGTATCATAGATGACTTCAGTCAATGCGAATCCTGAAGCGAGACTTTCCACATTTCTTAAAGTGCTGCGCGGGAAACCAAGGGATACACCGTCTTCACCTGCATACATTCGCCATTGCGGAAGAGAGTCGCCTGCCTTGGAAAAGCTCGAAATAAAAACATCGGAAAAACTAATTGAACCAATTTCTTCACTAAGTTCAGTAAGATTTTCGGACGAGGAAAGAACTCCGATTCTTCTCTTAATCATATTTCGAGAGTAAGATAATTCTTCTGGATCGTTAAGGGAAGAGAACTCTGAAGCCCATATCTTCCGGCTTTCTAGAATTCCCTTCGCGCCTGTGCGGTTAGTGTAATGATAAAGTACTTCCCCGCAATCGACCAAACTTCCTTTAGGAACAAGGACAATAAACTTCTCAACGTCCCGATCCTCGAATGTAAGTGAGGAACCTTTGTACTCAAGAAAGTTCTCATGGAACGGGATATCTCGTTCCCTTGTCGCACTAGTATTATTGAAGTGTGCAAAATGTCGTCCGATTTCGTCCATCTGCTTGCTCTTTGCCGCAATTGATTAGCAAGGGCTTGATCGATCCATTGCGAATTCTCAACCCGCTCCCGCCGCTACGAACGGCCATCACTGGGCGCATTGCTTTAATTGATGGAATTGCGAAGTCGGCCCGGAGTCAAGCCGAAGGCGCCGGGCCAGCGACGGCCCGTTCCGGCGGGCTGGCGCTTTGGGGGGCGTTTGCGAAGACCTTCGAGGGAAGATGTGTCTTGGGTTCCATAAAGGGCAACGCTCAGGGGTTGGATGCGCCATCCCACGGGCCGACGCTGGCCCGGCTTGCGTTTCGCGGGTGGTTGGGTGGTCGGTGCGTTGGAAACGCACCCTACGGGGTTGATCACATGCATCACCAATTGTCATTGGGGCGCGCCGCTTTGGCCTTTCAATGCACGCCCTTGCGGGCTATAGCCCGCGCGTCCTGAAACCATAGGAGGTCAAAGTGGGCTATCGTATCGCCGTCGCGGGCGCCACGGGCAATGTGGGCCGCGAAATGCTGAACATCCTGGCCGAGCGCCAGTTTCCTGCCGATGAGGTTGTGGCTCTGGCGAGCCGGAAATCTCTGGGTACAGAGGTCAGCTATGGGGACACGACGCTCAAGACGAAAGACCTCGACACGTTTGACTTCACGGGCTTCGACATTGCGCTTTTCGCCATCGGGTCAGGCCCGACGAAGGAATATGCGCCGAAGGCGGCGAAGGCGGGCTGCGTGGTGATCGATAACTCGTCGCTTTACCGCTATGAGCCGGACATTCCGCTGATCGTGCCGGAGGTGAACCCGGATGCGATCGAGGGTTACAAGAACCGGAACATCATCGCGAACCCGAATTGCTCGACCGCGCAGATGGTGGTGGCGCTGAAGCCTTTGCATGATCGCGCCAAGATCAAGCGGGTGGTGGTTTCGACCTATCAATCAGTCTCCGGTGCCGGGAAAGAAGGGGCGGACGAGCTTTGGGATCAGACCAAGGCGATCTACAACCCGACGGTGGAAGTGGAGCCGTCGAAGTTCCAGCGACAGATTGCGTTCAACGTCATTCCGCAGATCGACGTGTTCATGGAGGATGGGTCGACCAAGGAAGAGTGGAAGATGGTGGTGGAGACGAAGAAGATCGTCGATCCATCCATCAAGGTGACGGCGACTTGCGTGCGGGTGCCGGTGTTCGTGGGACATTCGGAAGCGGTGAATATCGAGACGGAAGAGTTCCTGGATGAAGATGAGGCGCGGGATATCCTGCGGGAGGCGCCGGGCATCATGGTCGTCGATAAGCGTGAGGATGGGGGCTATACGACGCCTATTGAATGCGTTGGGGATTTCGCGACCTTCGTCAGCCGGATCCGGCAGGACGGGACGATCGAGAACGGGCTGAACTTCTGGTGCGTGTCCGACAACCTCAGGAAGGGCGCGGCGCTGAACGCGGTGCAGATCGCCGAGCTTCTGGGGAATCGGGTGCTCCAGAAAGGGTGAATCACTGAAGGCCGGGCCGGATGGCCCGGCTTTTTCCACAATTCCGCGTGATCGGTCGCGTTCGGCGTGCAAAATCGGGCGGAATGGGCAAATTGTGCCAACCGTTTGATATCTCGAAATAAAATTGCTTTACGGGTCTTTTGGACACGATTTGTTGACCTGTGGTAAGGGTAAATTGCCTTAGTAACGCCTTATTCGGTCCGAATTTCGCCACATTTCGATTTGAAAGTTCTTCCTGTGACATGGGGAGATGTCTGGCATGAAGCCGATTACAGATGATGTGGTCTTTTCCATCATGCAGGGATTGGAAAAGCGCGAGCGCAGAAAGAACTCTGCACAAGACAAGGTGACGGCAGCGCTGCATGAGAAGATCCTGAAGCGCGGCGGTGACCGTCGGATTATCTCATTGGACTTTGCGCGTAACCGGGCACGCCGGACTGTGTCGGGCATGTTCTGCTACGTGGTGCGGAGCTGACGCGAAGGTACCCAAACAAATTTCACGAGCTACTATCGTTGGCCGCTTTGTCAACTTTGCGGACAGAGCTGACGTTGGTTCCTTATGCTCGAATGGCAACTTTGACTAACTGGCAGCTTTGACGTTTTGGTTGCAAATGTCGCCAACAGCTTCCGGTTCATCTGCCACAAGACGGTTTCGTCCACTCTTTTTGGCAATGTACAATAGCTCGTCCGCTTGCTTTAGCGTAGATGCTCCGTCTGGGCGCGCTTCTGACGCCATAGCTAGGCCGATGCTCGCCGCTACGCTGACTTTTGACTGACCGACATCTACTTCGGCGCGGCAAATGGTCTCTAGCATACGCTCACAAGCCTCAACTGCTCCAACTAAGTCGGTCTCCGGAAACAGAACTGCGAACTCTTCACCATTTTCGTCGCCCAGATCAGCAACCGCGTTGCCAGGCATCACCCGTGTTTGTGAGCGTTTCGGAAGGACGGAAGCGTCACAGATGTTCAGGTTAAGAAGCCGTGAGAGAATCATCCATCAGGAAAGCGCGAATTCACACTGATCGTCAAACGTGTGCGGTTGCGAGCCCTAGAACACAGACGTTCGCTCGAATGTTCAGTCGATGTCTGCTTCGGCACGCCTAGCGCAGACGAAATAACCAACCTCAGCGAGGTTTCTGATAGGCTTGGCTTTAGTATGATCTCCGCGCAGCCATCTCTCTTGGCAAATTCCTGTATGTACGACGCAGTATTGCCGGTGACCATAATCGCAGGTGTCGATTGAGTTTCCCTTAGACACTTGAGAGCATCTAGTCCGGTTCCATCAGGCAAGTCATAGTCGACAAACGCGAGGTCGAAGAGTGACTCTTCGACAATTCTCTTAAAAGCCCGCAAGCTGTCTGCTTCCCGGATGGTAATTGGAACCGCAAGCTTCCTTAAAACCCTCTTGAGGCGCGCCCTGTCAAAATAGCTGTCGTCCAGAACAACTATGTTTGTAGCGGCTTCGAGTTCCGCTTGCATTGTCTGCATTGACAATCCCTCTTCTCCCCAAGGCCCAGCATCTGGAACACTCGTTAAGAAAAATCTAAACTGAAGAACAGGAACGCTCAGCAAACGCAAAGGGCTTTCGCAGCGTCCATTCTGTCTGTGCGAGAGCGAAACCCAGCGGCCTTCAGCGCTACGGAGGATGGCGACAAGAGGGCAAGCGGCTCATCGATGTGAGCAAATTGGGGCTGAACCGCTCATTTGCCATTTTTTGCAGCAACGTCGCGCCGCGCGATGTTTGCAGCAGGCTTTTTCGCCGGTCTCTTCTTCCGCGACAATTCTACCAAGGCGTCGATCAACTCGTTCGCCGTTCTGAGGCGGGAGCCAGTGTCTCCAGTGGATTCTTCGCGCAGAGATTTGACCGACTTGTTTTGCATATCGCACCTTTGTCTATAAATTGGAAACAATTAACTCCAGATCAGTCCATTGTTCGCATCTTGGGTTAATGATTCCTTAACCGCCGTAAGAATGAGTTAAGGCTCGCCTAAAATTTGTTGCTGTAAAGGGGAGGAGACAAGTTGCATCAATGAAGGTGCTTAGTGAGAGGCGTAGCGGAATATCTTGCCAGTAGTGGGGCGTTTGGCCGACGACGCTCTACTTGTCCTAGTGCACCGGTAGAGAGACGTGCCAAGGATACTTCGCAAGCGGAGTGGCGATTTCCAATTCAGCGACTTGTATTGCGTCTTCGAGTGCACTCGCCGATTTCTCCATACCATTTTCCGCGAAGAACTTCTGCAAGTCTCGCAAATTCGCAATCGTCCAGTTTGGGTCGTAGACTAACATAAAGCGCGACTTTCAAAAAAAGAGACGGAGCCAAAGAAGTGTCCTCTCCTCAATTACAGGTTGTGTCAACCTTGTACTTCACATCCTTGCGATGAGTTCTATCGCCATTAGCTGCTGCAGTGAACTTTCCAGGTATCGTGCGAGGAGCAGCGCTCCTTGCTGTTAACGTTTCGTAAATCCCTAAGGCAGGGTGATCCCAGAATGGTGCCAGAAGCATCACGATGGCGCCCCTAAAGAGACATTAGCCACGTTCATCTTAAAATTGTAATGAGTGGGCAATTGTGTGTGTGCAGCTCAAAGGCGCGGTGAGCATTGAAACTGGCTAGCTTGCCGCGCCCGTCCATGACACTGGGTGAGATGAGTCAATCGGATGACCAACTTTCACATTCCCTGCGGCGTAGTGACTAGTGCCGCACTTTCAAATCGCGCGTGCTGCGCCGCTCATCCATCCGTCGTGGCCAGTCAAAATGACGTTGCGTATCGACAACGGGGTGACGATTCCAGACAAAATAGCGTCGATTTCAGCCTATTCGCACTTTTTTACGCGCGTAAAAGAGCGCCCAGGAAACTGACCAATTGGTCAGGAAATACCTCAAGTCGAAATACGAACAATGGCCCAGCTTTGATGAAGCTGCTGGCACTTGTTCGTCAACGAAACCAGTACTGCATTCAATTCGAAGGATGACAAAATGAGTCATTGGCAAAGATCATTTCCACCGTCCCAAGTGGATTGTACGAACCACACTTGGATCACTTACGTCTTAGAAGACCTTTCCGATTATTGCAGCAACTACAAACTAGCTGCTCTCCAGAAGGAACTGGAAGTCCTCCGCATGCGACTTCTGGAAAACGACTTGCTCAAGACGGAAGCATGTAAAGAGCTCGAATTGCTGCACTAGTCGATTGAATGCATTGCCGTCCAAGAGTTGCGCTAGTGGTGTCAACGAGTGTGACGCTCTTACCCAAGTCCACGCTCGGATTTCATCGCAGATGTACTCAGAGGCTTTGTCAGCGATGGCGACCGCATTGCTTTGCTGGCGCTTATGAACACCAGTAGCTTCTTACGCCGAAATCTGCGGCGTAGCACTTGAGAGGTTCGGGCACTCTGCGGTCATCTGACACTTGCTATCGGGCTTTCGGGTCGCCCGAAAGTCTTCAAAGGCAACTACGCCGGCCTCTCCTTTCTTTCGAGGCTCGCGCCGGAATGTCTTCTTTATGAAAGTCTCGAAGAGTAGATGAACTAGGCAGCACTGGAAATGGTCTCGAAAGTCTTTGAAACGTGAAATCTCCGGGTCAAATCTCTGAGTACCGAAGCTGCAGACTCCAGGTTGGAACATGCTGCCGACGTCTCCTCGAACATCGCGGCATTTTGCTGGGTCGTAGTATCTAACTGCGCAACTTTGCCATTGAGTGCAGAGATGCCCGCAGTTTGCTCTTGCGCTCCCTCCGCAATCTTTCCAGTTTTTGCGGTTATCTCTACGACTGCAGAAAGAACGCCACTTAGAGCTTCTACCGTTTCTTCGATCCTCGCCGATCCAGCGTCAACCTGTTGTCCAGAGCGCTCAATCAAACTGCGAATGTTGGTTGCGCTCTCCGATGAACGCTGCGCCAATTCTCGGACTTCTGATGCCACAACCGCAAATCCCTTGCCCGCGTCCCCCGCCCGAGCTGCCTCAACGCCTGCATTAAGTGCCAACAGATTTGTTTGGAATGCGATTTCATCAATGACTTTGACAATCTGCGATATTTCTTCCGCCTCCGATTGAATTGCCTCCATCGCTTGCGAGGTTGCCGAAACGATAGCTTCACTGGCCTTCGCACTACTATTCGCAGATTGCGCGGAGGTATCCGCCTCATGCACAGTATCCTCCGTTTGGGACACTACCCGCGTCAGCTCCTCAAGACCTTCGGAGCTCTCGCGCAGCATCTGCGCCTGGCACTCCGTTCTCGTCGCTAGATCGGCGGTCGCTGCGGCGATTTCTTGGACTTGCGATTGCATGTCTTCGGACTGTGCAGTTACTTGGCCCACTAAGGCGTCCAACGCTTCGATGGCCTCATTGAATGCCAGGCCAATGTCCCGATACGACGCAGGTAAGTCTTGACCAATCCTGGTAGTAAGGTCTCCATCCTTTAGACTTTGCATCGAACGTCGAAGGCAATCAGCAAGCTGCGATTGCTCAATTGCGGTGTTTTGAGCAGCTTGCTCGGCTTCAAGCTGCAGAGTCGCCCGCTCGGTTTCCGCATCAAGGCGCAATCGTTCTGCATCTCTTGCCTCTTGCAACAATTCTTCTGCACGCGCCTTAGCAGTTTCAGCCTGCATCTTTGTGTCTTCGGCCGCTTTACGTGCGGATTCTGCTTCTTCTCTCGCGGAATTCGCTTCCTCGACGGTCCTTTCGAGAGAGGCATTCCTTTGCTGCGCCTCAGCATCCAGGCGCCTTAAGATAAGAACGGTAATCACCAACACAGCCGTTTCCATCAAAACGATAACAGCATGCAAAGTCGTTCGGCCAAGGTTCTCAATCAATTCGCCGCCAGGGAACACAAGGGCAGGCATGAAGACCGACAACGAAAGATGATGTACGGCGGTGATGACTGTGCCCAGCAAAATCGCCCGAATACTTCGGAGCATTATCAAGCAAGCTAGAAGTGCAAAGAACAGCATGTGGGTGTCAACTTGCCAAGAGTGCCCCTGAAATGCTGCGGTAAACGCAATTGCTTGCCCCATCAGCGCAGTGGCCGCGCCTAGGTCTCGTGTTTGCTCTCGGAACCGATGAAGTAGAACACCTGAGCCAAGGAATGTGAGCGCAATACCACTGGTTGCCGTAAGGTTTGCTCCGATCAGAGCACTGGCGGTCAGTACAACTCCACAGATCACCGTCGCGAGTATTAGTACGACTGTCGTAGGGTCTTGGGAGAGGAAACGCTGCATAAGGCCATCCTATGTGTCAAGTTGAACGCCACACAGCTCAGCGAGCCTTGTCGCAGGAAAAGTCCAATAGCCTTGAGCGACTAATGAAGCGTGAAAACTGGAGGATGTGTAAACAAGTCTAGCAAAAGGTGCGCGGCTCGGGCCAATCTCACGAATCTCAGGTTCAGCTAGAATCCCATCAAGTGTGCGTGTCGATCCTACCACGATGTACAAATTGGATTCGTCGGGTATCGCTTTGCTGCCTAGAGCAAAGCTCAGAGGACCCGCTAGAACTGCCAGGAGAATTGGGACGCAAAAGGCTGCAGTGCTTCGAAACATGCCCCGAGCATTGCTCAGCCGAAGTTAGAACCAAGTGAAGAAAAAGCTGACATTCAAGCGATGAAACGCTTTGGACACTTTGGGCTCAAAGCGGCTCTTCGCTCTGAATCTTTTCAGAAACGCTCCGCCCTGAGCACCTGTGCATCCGTAATCGACACCACGCCGATATGAGGTTCGACCACGGCGAAGGCAGCGTCGAGCAGGGCATCTAACCGGTCGGGACGGATGAGGCAGACGACGGCGACCATTCCGCTGCCGCGGGTGACCTGACCTGCACGGCTCCATTGGCCGGAGCGCCCCGAGCCGCCCTTTACGGGAAGCACCGTATACCCGGTGACACCCGCGCCGCGCATGGCGGTGGTGAGGCGGGACTCGAGGGCGGCTTCGATGATGATTTCGACCCGCTTGGCGTCATGCATTTCCATGGGCTCAGCCTCCGACAATGGCCGTCGAGATCGCGGTGTAGAGCGGGATCCCGATGGTGAGGTTGAAGGGGAAGGTCACGCCGAGCGAGAGCGTGAGGTAGATGGACGGGCGCGCCTCCGGCAGCGCGACACGCATGGCGGCGGGCACGGCAATGTAGGAGGCCGAGGCGGAGAGTGTCATGAGCAGCGCCGCGCCGCCGGGCGAGAGGCCTGCGAGGAGGGCGCCGAGAAGGCCGAGAGAACTGCCGATGAGCGGCATGAGCATGCCAAAGGCGACGGTGGGGAGGCCAAGTTCGCCCCGGCTATCGCGGAGGCCGCGGCCCGCGACCAGCCCCATGTCGAGGAGGAAGAGGCAGAGCACACCCTGGAAAGGGGCCACGATGAAGGGGGCAATGGTTTCCAACCCGTCTTCGCCAGTGATCGCGCCGATGAAGAACGAGCCGATCAGGAGAACGATGGAGCCGTTGAGCAGGATCTCACGGTAGAGGCCCGCGTCCACCGTGCCCTTGCTGCCGCCGCCCGCGCGGGCGACGATCCAGAGGGCCGAGAGGATGGCGGGTGCTTCCATGACGGCGGCTGCCGCGACCATGTAGCCTTCGGATGTGATGCCTTGTGCTTCGAGGACGGAGGTCGCCGCGACGAAGGTGACGATGGAGATCGAGCCGTAATGGGCGGCGACGGCAGCCTTGTCGATGGTTGAGAGCTTCGACATGGCTCCAAGGAGCGTGTAGCCGATGAACGGAAGGCCGAAGGACAGCGCGCCCGCGACGATCAGGGTGAGGACAAGCGTTGTATCGATGCCGTGGGCCGCGACACCCGCGCCGCCCTTGAAGCCGATCGCGAAGAGCAGATAGATCGACATGCCCTTGGCCACGGCTTCCGGAATCGTCAGATCCGAACGCGCGAGCGCGGCCACGAGACCGAGCACGAAGGACAGGATGATCGGAGAGATCAGGTTCCCTGCGGCAAGTTCAAGAATGTCTGTCATGTGCACCCCATGCACGGGGGTTTAAAATGGCAGGGCCAATTGTCAAACCGGCACGAACTCTTTCGTTGGCGCATCATATTGCCAGAGCGCACCTTCGGCGATGTCGGTCCAAAGACCGTGGAGCGAAAGCTCTTGCTGTTTCCTTGCCTCGACGATGAAAGGGAAGGTCAGAAGGTTCTCCAGCGAGACGACGACGGCCTGACGTTCGAGCGCCTTGAGCTGTTCCTTTTCGGGCGCTTTCTGGTCGATCCGCTCGTAACCGGGGCGCAGAATATCCATCCATCGACCTACGAAGCTGGATTTTTCGTCGAGCTCGGGCGCTTTGCCGGTGCACATGGCATGGCACCCGGCGACGCCGCCGCAATTGGAATGACCGACAATAATTATGTGCGGCACGTGGAGTGCGGTGACGGCATATTCGATCGCCGCTGAAGTGCCGTGTCTGTCTCCGTCCGGTTCGTAGGGTGGCACAAGATTTGCGATGTTCCGATGCATGAAAAATTCGCCGGCATCAGCTTCGAATATGGAGGACACGTTCACGCGGCTGTCGCAGCACGAGATGACCATCCCTCGCGGTCGTTGACCTTCGTCCACAAGTTTTTTGTACCAGGCCTGGTTCTCGGCGAAACTCGTGGCCTTCCAACCGTGGTAGCGCTTCGTCAGGAAGGCCGGAAGAGGGCGTATCTGATCCATCGCGGACTCTTCAATTTTGAGTCGATTGCCGTGCAAATCGTCCGGCGCATCAACGTTTTCTTTACTTCAAACGGGTTACACCGCCCTCGGGTCGAGGGAAAGGGTATGCGATGAATTTCGAAAATGTGGTGGTGCTGTGCCCACGGGAAGCGGTCTCGCTGGAGCCGGTTTCAGACGCGGATGAAGTAACGTCCTTCTCGCTGGCCGAAGATGCTGTGGAAGAGATGGTTGTGTGCCTTGCTGCGATCGAAGCGGCATGGGCGGCAGGTGAATTCGGTCGGCTTTCCGGTTTGCTCGAAGCGCTTGACGAACAGGCGAAGCGGGCAGGTCTGCCCGATGTGGTGTATGTCAGCGAGATCGTACGCGGCGTCTTGGGCCGTTGTGACGAAGTTGCCCTTGCTGCCGTGATCGCCCGGCTTATCCGCGTCGGCGAAACCTCCCTCGCGACGCTCCTTGAAATCAGCTACCTGAAAATTTGAGCTTGCCTCCGGACGAAACCCTGCCAGCTTTACTGCCGGGATAGACTTCGCGGGAGACACTTGATGACGGCAACGGGCTTCGCGACGGATGTGGCAGAAACGCGTCCGCTTTTTCTGTGCGGAAAAGACGATGCTTCAAACGTGTTGGCGTCCCTCGAGCCCGAAGCACGCGCTTTTGCCGAAGCGTCAGGTTTCAAAGGCAAATCCGGAGAAGTGGTGTTGCTTCCCGGTTCCAACGGTGCCGTCATCGGAGCGCTTGGCGGACTGGGCGGAACGGCGGACGCAAGGCGTGGCCGTTTTCTGGCAGCGACTTTGCGCGGCAAGCTGCCCGACGGGGTCTGGCGGTTCGAAACCACTCTTGAAGGCGCCGCGCTTCAAGAAGCTGCCTTGGCATGGCTTTTGGCAGGCTACCGGTTCGGACGATATGCATCGAAGTCCGCTCCGGGTGCGGCCCTTGTTGCCCCCGAAGGCATAGACGCTGCTCGTCTGGAGGCCATTGCGGCTGGAGAAGCGCTTGCGCGCGATCTCATCAATACGCCTGCGTCCGACATGGGGCCTGACGAGTTGGAGGCGACCGCGCGCCATCTGGCCGAAGAGTTTGGAGCAAGCTGTGACGTCATTTCGGGTGAGGCGCTTCTTGACGGCAATTACCCAATGGTTCACGCGGTTGGCCGCGCCTCGCCGCGCACGCCGAGGCTTATTGATCTGCGCTGGGGCAAATCCGGGCCGACGCTGACATTGGTCGGCAAAGGGGTCTGTTTCGATACCGGTGGTCTGAACCTCAAACCCGGCGCGTCCATGGGGCTCATGAAAAAGGACATGGGCGGCGCGGCCAACGTTCTTGGTCTGGCGCGCATGATCCTTGCGACGGAGATGAACATCCAACTCAGGGTCCTTATTCCTGCGGTTGAAAATGCGGTATCCGGCGCGGCGTTTCGGCCCGGCGACATCCTTCCTTCCAGAAAAGGTCTGACGGTCGAGATCAACAACACGGATGCCGAAGGGCGCCTCGTTCTGGCCGATGCGTTGGCGCTTGCCGATGAAACCCCTCCTGATCTCATGATCTCGATGGCCACCCTGACGGGCGCGGCGCGGGTTGCGGTTGGACCGGATCTTGCCCCGTTTTACACGGACCATGACGGCGATGCGGCGGCCTTGATGAAGGCGTCGGACGTCGTGCGCGATCCGGTTTGGCGTATGCCGTTCTGGGATCCGTATGAGGCGATGATCGAGCCGGGGATTGCAGATTTGGACAACGCGCCCAAAGGCGGCTTTGCCGGCTCGATCACCGCCGCACTTTTCCTGCGTCGTTTCGTGACCGAGACTTCTCGCTACATGCATTTTGACATTTACGGCTGGACGCCGAGCGCAAAGCCGGGGCGTCCCAAAGGCGGTGCGGGTCAGGGGATCCGTGCACTTTTCGAAGCGCTGCCGGAGATGCTCGATGCGGGTTAGTGCGACGGCAAATGTCTGGCTCAGGTCGACGCCCGACGCTGCCCCTGATCGACAGGTGCTGGTCGGCGATGCCTTCGAGATCGAGGAGGACGGCGACGATTGGGTGTTCGGCGAGGCTTTGAAGGACGGGTATTGGGGTTGCATCCTCAAGGCCGCAACGACGCCGGAGATCACGCCCACCCACTGGGTCTCCGTGCGCACGACCTGGGGCTATGCGGCTCCGGATATCAAGAGCGCGCCAGTGATCGATCTTCATATGAGTGCGCGACTGCAGGTGATTGCCGAGCAGGATGGCTGGCTTGAAGCGAAGCATGGGGCGGAATCGGTCTTTGTGCCCGCGAGCCAGGCGAAAGCTTGGGACGATCGCGCGATCAACCCTGTCGCCGTGGCGCGCCAGTTTCTTGGCGTGCCTTATGTCTGGGCCGGCAACACGGGCTTCGGGCTTGATTGCTCCGGGCTTGTTCAAGTCGCTTATCACTCGTGCGGCTGGGCCTGCGCGGCGGACAGTCAGGATCAGAAGGAAATGCCGGGGACAACCCCTGAGAGCCTGACCTAGAATGTGGATGGTCTCATCTGATATGGTATTTCCCTACTGAATTTAACCACAGACAGGGAAGACCACATGGCTTGGAACGAGACCACCCGCGCGAAGTATAAGCGTAGTTCGGACCGATATGAAA
>JAJDZT010000044.1 GCA_022824525.1 Silicimonas sp.
GGATAACGATCTGTTTTGCGTTTATACGTTTTGCGGGCGGTATCAGTCCAAGGCACAGTCGATCCTCCGTTCTGTGTTTTCAAGAAACAGAGAATCACAACTTGCTGGTATCGCTCAACTACTTTTCGGTCAGGCTCTTAACCGAAGAAAGCATCGGCCGACTCTTCATCGCGGGCATTTTGCCCGGGATTTTGCTCTCGTTACTTTTTGTGCTGGTGATCTATGTGATCACTCTGATGCGCCCCGAAGACGGCCCTGCGGGACCGCGCACCAGTGGGTCGGAAAAGCTGTGGTCCACGTTACGTGCCTTTCCTTTGGTGGGCGTGATCTTTGTCTCTATCGGCGGCATTTACATGGGGGTGTTCACACCCGTGGAGGCGGCAGGCATCGGCGCGACGCTGGTAACAGTGATGGCCCTGTCGACCGGCGCTGTGCGGTTAATTCAGGTCCCCGACATTCTCATTGAAACTGTGACGATGACGGCGATGCTCTATCTGATTATTATCGGCGCCCATGTGTTTGGGCCGTTTCTCGCCCTCACTCATATTCCAGAAACGCTCGCGTTGCAGCTCGAGGCACTCGGCCTGGGCCCATATGGCACACTGGCTTTGATCCTGATCGCCTATATCATTCTGGGCATGTTCTTCGATGGGCTGGCGATGCTTGTGGTGACAATGCCGGTCGTGTTCCCAATTATCACCGGGCTGGGCTTCGATCCGATCTGGTTCGGTGTAATCTGCGTCATCGTCATCGAGATGGGCCTGATCACACCGCCCGTCGGGATTAACGTTTTCGTGGTCAAAGGGGTCGCGGCGAATGTTCCAATGGGAACCATCTTCCGAGGTGTCTTGCCATTTTGGCTGGCAATGGCCGCGTGTTTGGTTTTGCTTATCGTGTTCCCGCAGATCGCGACATTCTTGCCCGAACAAATGAAATAGCTGAAATGTCCGCCGATTGACATATGACGGTTCGAGCTGAGCGCGTGTTCGAGCCTCTGGAGGCTGGAAAGTCCGCTTGTTTCAGTTGAGCAGTGAACCATTGCATTCGCAGCGAAGGTCCGGTTTGCCCGTCTTCGACGGATGCTGCGAGATGCACGATCGTCGACTATGGGCTCGAAGCCGACATCTGACGGTTTCTGTCTAGTTTTCAGCCCTTCAAAGCGTGTCCAAGGTCGGCTAAGCGGACAAACCGGTCATTGGCTGCGATGCGGCACTACATAAATTTGAGCCCAAAGCAAACCATCGGAGTTCCGAATGAATTCATGTGTGTTAACCGCCAAGCAATCGATTGTTCTGACGGCGCACGAGCGTATTTGTTCGATGGAGGCATTGCCTGCAACAAAACTGTCGCTGACCCTTTACACAACCATTTCTCTGCCGTTACGGAATCACGCTTCCATCCGGGCTGCCAATTGCCACATGGGAGAATTGTCATGCCTTTATTCAGACCGTCACGCCGGGCCGTTCTGGCTTCGGGTGCAGCGTATCTCGCGATGCCCGCCATAGGCCGGGCCGCTAGCAGGCCGGTGTTCAGTCACGGCGTTCAGTCTGGAGACGTGGACACCACGTCCGGGATGATCTGGGCCCGGGTGGATCGCCCGTCCCGGATTGAAATGGAAGTCGCCACCACCGAAAGCTTTGCCAATGCGCGCAAACTGTCGGCAATGGATGCAATCCCCAATTCCGATATGGCGATCAAACGCCTCGTTGAAGGTCTGCCGTCGGATCAGGATATTTTCTACCGTTTCACCGCCACCGATTTGAGCGATGCGAACGCCACATCGGAACCCATCATCGGTCGCTTCAAAACAGCACCGATGTCACGCCGGTCTGTCCGGTTCGCATGGTCGGGCGATACGGCCGGACAGGGTTGGGGCATCGATGACGACGGGATGCTGACCTATGCGACCATGGCCGGTCACGAACCAGATTTCTTCATCCACTCGGGCGATACTGTCTATGCCGATGGCCCTATGCAGGACGAGGTGGAGAAAGACGGCCAAGTTATCTGGCGCAACACAACTCTGATCGACAGCAAACGCAAAGTTGCCGAGACGCTGCAGGAGTTCCGTGACCAATGGAAGTACAATATGATGGACCGACACGTCCAAGCCATGAACGCTGTCGCGCCAACCTTCATGCAATGGGATGACCACGAGGTTGTCAACAACTGGTCCGACAGCAAAGATTTGCTGAACGATGACAGGTACAGTGAAAAGTCGGTGAAACTTTTGACAGCGCGCGCCACGCGCGCGTTTCATGAAATGACGCCGTTGCGCATTCATCCGACCGAGCCGTCCCGTGTGTATCGCAAGATCAACTATGGCCCGATGCTGGATGTGTTCTTTCTGGACCTGCGCAGCTATCGCGGACCGAATACAGCTGCCACAACCGAAACATTGACAGACGATCAGCGTGTTCTGGGCGTGGATCAGATGGCCTGGCTCAAACGCGAATTGGCAAACAGCCAAGCCACTTGGAAGGTGATCGCCTCTGATCAACCTTTGGGCCTTATTGTTTGGGACAACTTCCGCGAACAATCGGGATCAGAAGGCGTTGCAGACGGTACCAATGGTCCGGCCATGGGGCGCGAACTTGAGATCGCCGAACTCCTGCGCTTCATCAAGACCGGCGGGATCAAGAACACAGTTTGGTTCACAGCTGACGTTCACTACACCGCCGCGCACTACTACGATCCCAATCAGGCGCAGTTCAGTGACTTCAACCCGTTCTGGGAGTTTGTTTCGGGGCCGCTTCATGCGGGAACCTTTGGCCCGAACGCTTTGGACAACACCTTTGGACCGGAGGTCAAATACTTCAAAGCGCCGGCAGACGGACAGGGAATTAACTTGCCCCCTTCGGAGGGCTTACAGTTCTTTGGATTGGTCGACATCGACGGCGCAACACAGCAAATGACCGTGCGCCTCATGGATCGTGCGAACACCGAGCTTTACACAGTGACTTTGGACCCGGACAGCGTGGCAATCTAAAGCCAAGTTATTCGATCCTGCATTTGCGAGTTTGGAAGCGTCGCGCCCACCGCGGCGCTTCCGCGTTTTTGAGCCAAGCGCGATCTGTCATCCGGTTGACACAAGAACCGGCTAGGTGTCTCAAAAAAATCGAGCGGGCAGAAATTTTGAAAGATCGTACGATCTTCATATCGGATGTTCATCTTGGCACGCGCGGATGTCGCGCGAAACTGCTGGTTGATTTTCTTTTAAAGCATGACGCCGCCACGCTGTACCTTGTAGGTGACATCATTGATGCCTGGCAGCTCAAACGTGGTTGGCATTGGTCGAAATCCCACAACGCCGTCATTGAAGCGGTACTCGAGAAGGCGCGGAACGGGACGAAGGTTATCTTCATTCCGGGCAACCACGACGAAGCGGTGCGCGGATATCTTGGCATCCATTTCGGGGGCATCGAAGTGGTGGCGGAAGCCGAGTTTGTTTCGGCCAAAGGCAAAAAATACCTGGTGACACACGGCGACCAATTCGACACGGTTGTCGCCAACGCCCGATGGCTGGCCTATCTCGGTGACAGCGCTTACGCGTTTCTCATTTGGCTCAATCCAAAGATCAATGCATTCCGAAGGCTCTGGACACCGCGATATTGGTCGCTTTCGAAATGGGCCAAACATCAGGTCAAACAGGCGGTGAACTTCATCAGCCAGTACGAAGACGTTCTGTGCGAAGATGCGCGTCGCCGAGGCTTTGACGGTGTCATATGCGGGCATATTCACCACGCTGCCCTCCGCCAGATCGGCGACATTCACTACATCAATACGGGCGATTGGGTCGAAAGCTGTACGGCAATCATCGAGAATGAGGCTGGTGAGTTTCGTCTGGTTGATTGGGAAGCCCGGAACACCCGACAAAAGATGATGGAAAGAGCGCGTCGTCGATCGCGCGCGACGAATCCCTTGCCACAGGAGGTCTCGCAATGACCGCAACCGATGCCAGTCTCATTGGTGAAGCCGTCTATCAAAATCGTCGACTTTCGCGCGACACTGTGCTCGAGCGGCTCTTTGCGCGTCTCTTCCATGGGCTTGTGTATCCGCAGATCTGGGAAGACCCGGTTTGTGACATGGTTGCTTTGGACCTTGCACCTGAAGATGACATCGTGTGCATCGCGTCCGGTGGATGCAACATGATGTCCTACCTCACCGCCGAACCCGCATCGATCACAGCTGTCGATCTGTCTCCGTGGCATGTGGAACTTGGCAAACTTAAACTGGCATCGGCTGTGCACCTTCCAGATCACACAGCGTTTTACTCCGTTTTCGGAAATGCTGCCGCGCGGAAGAATGTGGACCTGTTGGACACTTATGTTTTGCCCACGCTTAGCGAAGAAAGCCGTGCGTTCTGGGATGCACGCAGTCCACTGCAGAGTCGTAAGTCGCTGTTTGCGCGCGGATTTTACAACTATGGCGTTTTGGGCCGATTTCTGCGTCTGGTACATTTCGTCACCGGTATCGCGCGCGTCGACTATGACAGCTTGCTGAAGGCTACATCGTTGAACGAACAAAAGGCATTCTACGAGAAAGAACTCGAACCTCTATTTGACACTCGTTTGATCAAGTTCGCCGCCCGCCGTCGCGCATCTTTGTTCGGCTTGGGGATTCCGCCCACGCAGTACGACAAACTGGCCGCAGATGCAGAAGGCGACATCATTCCGGTTTTGAAAGAGCGGGCACGCAAATTGTTTTGCGACTTCCCGATAAATGAAACGTACTTCGCCTGGCAGGCCGCAAGCGGAGGGTACAAGCCCGAAGGCGATGGCCCGGTGCCTCCGTACCTCGAAGCGCCGCACTTTGAGACCGTCCGCCGCATGGCGCACCGGGCGACCGTGGTGAACCGTTCGATCACGGATGTTCTTTCCGAAGCACCGTCAGGGTCGAAATCGGTATTCATCCTTTTGGATGCTCAGGACTGGATGACCGATGAGCAACTCGCGTCACTTTGGAGGGAGATCACACGCACCGCATGTCCCGGTGCGCGCGTGCTGTTCCGCACAGGTGGTGCGCCGGACATCCTACCCGGCCGTGTTCCATCAAGCATCTTGGATCGCTGGATATACGACGCCGAGGCATCAAAGCGCGCATTTGAAACCGATCGCTCAGCCATCTACGGCGGTGTCCATCTTTATCGGTTCAAGGGATAACGCGATGAGCGACATTACCCAGCACGGCGCGTTGATGGACGACGTTTATCGATACCAGCGTCTGATCTACGACGTTACGCGTAAGTACTATCTGCTTGGGCGGGATCATTTGATTGAGCAGATGGATGTCGCACCTGGTGAGACCGTTCTGGAGGTCGCCTGCGGAACCGGGCGCAATCTTGCGAAGATCAAACAGCTTTACCCTGAAGCCAAACTCTACGGGCTTGATATTTCGGAACAGATGTTGGCAACCGCCCGCAAAAAGCTGGGGGCAAGTGTGCCTTTGGCCCAAGCTGATGCTTGCAATCTAGATGCGGAAAGCTTGTTTGGTCTGTCCGAGTTTGATCACGTGGTATTGTCGTATTCCCTGTCGATGATCCCGGATTGGAAATCTGCCTTGAGCGAGGCGCATTGTCTGCTTGGGCCTGGTGGACGGCTTCATATTGCTGATTTTGGAGATCAATCTGGTCTGCCAAAACTGTTCCGATCTGCTCTCTGCACTTGGCTTGGGAAGTTCCATGTTGCGCCTCGTGAGGTTTTGCCACAATTCCTCGCCGAAAAGTTTGATGGCGCAGCTATCCGGCGCCTTTACCGTGGCTATGCTTACCATGCGGTGATCACAAGAAGGGCTTAGTAGACTAGTATCGTGCATCACCTTTCTACAGGAAACTCCCTTAGCAAAAATCGAAGCAATCACTTTTGGTGAGGACGGATGATATGCTTGTGCACGCAGGGATGGGCATAGCCGCCAGGCGGATGCGACAGAACTCAACCCTACTGAGAGCGGCAAACCTGATTGTTTTTTGACCGGCTTGCAATAAAGCCAGCATAGACGACGTCATCGACAGCCCAAAGTATCATCGATCCCATTCGCCGTCGCTGATGTTCCGTCCGGCACGCCAGCTTATTCCAAATGCGCGGAATCCACGGTCTGGCGAGCCCACGGGTAACCGGCCCAGGTGGCCATTCATGGACTTTCGGCAGCGTTTGCTCTTCCGTTGCAAAGATATCGATCTTGAAAAGGGCCAAGTCTGTTCAAGGTTCAGGACCGTGTTGCCGACTGGAAGGCCCTTCGTGGCGCAGAATTACAAACCTTGTCATAAACCCGTCATGCCACTGTTACTTTGCCCCGCTTAACACGCCGCTTGTGGGCCAAACCGGCCATCTACGACAACCAGCAGGGGAAAAAATGATTCTTCGCGTAGCACTGACTTCCGTGGCCGCACTGGCGACAGCGCCTGCGTTGGCGCAGGATATGAACTTCAACCGCATTGCCTCGTTCATGGTCGCGGAAAACGCGCCAGATGCCGAGGAAAGCTCGGCCGAGATCATTTCGGCCACCGCCGACGGCATGACGCTGGTCTATACGGACGGCCCCGCCGAAGTGGTGGGCTTCATCGACATCACCGATCCGACGAACCCCGTGGCCAAAGGCGCCATCGAACTTGAGGGCGAACCGACCAGCGTGTCCGTCTTCGGCACGACGGCCTATCTGGGCGAGAACACGTCGGAAGACTTCATCAATGTCTCTGGCGTGCTGCATGCCATTGATGCGGATACGCAAACGGTCCTCGCTTCCTGCGATTTGGGCGGTCAGCCCGACAGCGTTGCTGTGTCGCCTGATGGCAGCTTTGTCGCTGTCGCCATCGAAAACGAACGGGACGAGGATTTGGGCGAAGGCCGTGTCGGCCAGATGCCTGCTGGTTTTGTCGCCATCGTTCCGACAACCGAGGGCGGCCTGAACTGCGACGGCCTGATTGAAGCTGACATCACCGGTCTTGCCGATATTGCGCCGGAAGACCCTGAACCCGAATTCGTCGACATCAACAACGAGAATGAAATCGTTGTGACGCTGCAGGAAAACAACCACATGATTGTTCTTGCATCGGATGGCAGTGTGCTCAGCCATTTCTCGGCAGGAGACGTCACACTGGAAGGCGTCGATACCAACGAAGAAGGCGCGCTGATCTTTGATGAAACCATCACGGTCGTGCGCGAACCGGACTCGGTAGCCTGGATCGACAACACACATTTCGCCACGGCCAATGAAGGCGACATGGATGGCGGCTCGCGCGGCTGGACCATCTTCAGCCAGGACGGCGATGTCGTTTATGAAAGCGGCGTCGATTTTGAGCACGCGATCATCCAACTGGGCCACTACCCGGAAGAACGCTCGGGCAACAAAGGCGTCGAGCCCGAAAGCGTGACCTTCGATGTCTTCGGCGGCACGCCTTACGTGTTCGTCGGCGCCGAGCGTTCGTCGATCGTAGGCGTCTACAACGTGACCGACCCGGCCAACCCGGTGCTGGAGCAACTCTTGCCCTCGGGCATTGGGCCGGAAGGCTATGTGACCATCCCCGAGCGTAACTTGCTGGTTTCGGCAAACGAGGTCGACGATGCAGGTCCGCGCGCGCATGTGATGCTGTTCGAATATCAGAACGCACCCGCCAGCTATCCGCATCTGACGTCGGCAGGCATGGAGGAACTCACCGGTTGGGGCGCAATCTCGGGCCAGGTGATGGCGGAAGACGGCACGATCTACGCGGTCTCTGACAGCTTCTACGGCATGCAGCCAACCATCTTCCATATCGATGTTTCAGAGACGCCAGCGCAGATTGTTGATGCCATCAGGATCACCCGCGAAGGCCAACCGGCTCAGCTCTTTGATATGGAAGGCATTGCGCTGGATGGTGACGGTGGGTTCTGGATTGCCTCCGAAGGTCGCTCGGACCGCCTCGTCCCGCATGCGATCTATCATGTCGGTGCTGACGGCGCGCTGGAAGACTACATCGCACTGCCAGATGAACTGCTGGCCGTTGAACGCCGCTTCGGTTTCGAAGGCATCACCCGCGTCGGAGACATGCTTTACGTCGCAGTTCAGCGCGAATGGCGCGATGACCCGGAAAACCACTCCAAAGTGCTGGGCTACAACCTTGAAACCGAAGAATGGTCGGTCATCCACTACAAAAAGACCGAACCGGCAACCGGTTGGGTAGGGCTCTCGGAAATCGTTGCACATGGAGACCACATGTACTTCGTCGAGCGCGACAATCAGCACGACGCGCGTGCTGTGACAAAGCTGATCACCCGCGTCCCCATGAGCGCCATGGACCGCATGGTGCCGGTTGGGGAAACCCCAGCTGTAATGGAGCCAGAGGTCGTTGTTGATCTCCTGCCTTACCTCATATCGACAGGGGGCTATGTGTTGGACAAGGTCGAAGGCTTGGCGATTTCTCCGGACGGCACAATGTGGGTCTCGACCGACAATGACGGCGTCGACGATCACTCGGGCGAGACGATGTTCTTCTCGGTGAAAGCCAAATAACCACGAAACGGGCCCGTGTTGATCCATTCAACGCGGGCCCGAGCTCTCAAATGATACCGTCCCTTCTTGCCCTAGCTGTGTCTGTGTTCGCTCCAGCATATGTCTGCAAGAAAGGTCCTTTGGTTTCACCTCCTGCAAAATCGCGGACCGAAACGTCACGGAAGCTTCACACTACCATAACAATACTGAGACGCGCCTTACCGAATTGTTCGGCTACGCGAGTCCTTATCGCTTCAATCCGACAGCCTTTTGGGGGGCCACATGAAATTCACACGACGTACAGCCTTGAAAATGACCGCGGTCGGTGTTGCCGCGCCTGCAATCCTGAAAGCCAGCGACGCGCTTGCTTCTTCGGGTGCCGTCAAGGTTTTTGCCTGGCAGGACTACGTCCAGCCGAATATTGCCGAAGCCTTTGAAACCGAGACCGGCATCAAGCTGGAACTGACAACTTATGGTTCTAATGACGAAGCCGAAAGCACCGTCCGGGCCGCCGGTGGCAAGGGCTTTGACGTTGTGTTTCCCTCGATCACCAATTCGGCCAACTATGTCGATGAAAACGGCGACAGCTTCTTCGCACCGATCCCTGAGCAGGTGAACGCGGGCAATGTCATCCCGTCCTTCATCCGCGATAGCGCGCAGCTTGGCGGCATGTTCAAGGGCGAGCAGATCCTTCTGCCCTTCGACTGGGGCACCGAAGGCGTGACCTTCAACCAGGCCGAGATGCCGATCGACGGGCAAGTCTCCTATGGCGACCTTTGGGCCGATGCCGCCAAGGGCAAGGCGGCATTCCGTCAGAAGTCGGTCATCATGGGCACGGGTCTTTATCTTGATGCCATCGGCGAGGTTCCCTCGAACCGGATGCTCGACGTGTACAAATCCGAAGACGATGCGCGCCGTGTCTGGGGCGAGGTGACAAAGTGGATCCTTGAGCGCAAGGACAACTTCGGCGCGTTCTGGAACAACGCCACCGAAGCAACGGCGGCCTTCAAGGATGCCGGCTCGATCATCGGTCAGACCTGGGACACCACCGGCCTGCTTCTGAACCGCGAAAACCCCGATTTCCTCTACCGCGCACCGAAAGAGGGCATCATCACCTGGCTTGATAGTTTTGGCATTCTGAAAGCGTCCGAAAACGTCGATCAGGCCGTTGCTTTCATGAACTTCATGCTGAAACCGGAAACAGGCGGCATGTTTGCGAACAACACAGGATACAATTCGGCTGTCTCAGGGGCTGCAGATTTTGCTTCGGCAGAGTTTAAGGCGCAGTTTAACGACGTCTACACACCTGATGTTCTGGGCAACATGTGGTGGTGGCAGGCGGACACACCGTTTTTCGCGCCGGTTCGGAACGAATTCGTCGAGATCATCACGAACGCGTAACGCTTCGGTCAGAAACAAACGAGGGCGACCCACTGCGGGTCGCCCCCTTGTCCATTCTGGGAAACAACATGCGCGGACAGGCCATCACGCTTGACGGTGTCGAAGTCACCTATCCGAACGGCTTTACGGCTGTCCACCAGACCGACCTGAAAGTTGAGGCGGGCGAATTCTTTTCGATCTTGGGGCCGTCCGGTTGCGGGAAGACCACGATCCTGCGCGCCGTGTCAGGTTTTGTGGAACCCTCACGCGGGCGGATCCTGATCGGCGACGAAGATCAGGCCCACAAGGGCCCGAATATCCGTCCGACGGCACTGATCTTTCAGAACCTCGCGCTGTTCCCCTTGATGAGCGTTTGGGAAAACGTCGCCTTCGGCTTGGAAGCACGCGGTGTTTCGAAACGCAAGCGGAAGGCGCGGGCCGAAGAGTTGCTGGACCTTGTGGCACTTGGCGATCAAGCAGACAAGAAACCGACCGAATTGTCGGGTGGCCAGCGTCAGAGGGTGGCCATTGCGCGTGCGCTGGCCGTCGATCCGGCGGTTTTGTTGCTGGACGAGCCCCTGTCGGCGCTGGACCTGAAGCTGCGCCAGCATATGCGTGCGGAACTTCGCAGCATCCAGCGCAAGACCGGGGTCACTTTCATCTATATCACCCACGATCAGGGCGAGGCATTGACGATGTCGGATCGTATCGCCGTGATGAATGAAGGACGGATCGAACAGGTTGGTACAGGCGATGAGGTTTACTCGGCGCCCAAAACGGCCTTTGCGGCCTCTTTTGTCGGGGAAGCGAACGCCTTTGCAGGTCGCGTGACCGCAGTTGAGAACGATATGGCCTGTATCGAGACTCCGGAAGGCAAGTTTCTTGGCCGCAATTCTGCGAGCATGAAGGTTGGCGATGCGGCCGTCCTTTTCGTGCGACCCGAAGCTGTGGGTTTCGGAACAGCTTTCGGAAACCGACTATCGGCAAGGCTTGTGCGGCGGGACCTTGAGGGCTCGTTTGTCAATCTACTGATGCGCTCTGATGCTGGAGCGGAAGTGGCGGTGCAGATGCCGAATGTCGGGACCACCCCCGGGGTCGAAGACGATGCCAGACCAATCGGGTTCGCCTGCGGAAGCGCGATTATTTTGCCCGAGGGTCCGCTGGCCCGAACTGGCCGCGAGGTGGCTGCGGAATGAAGGGGCTTTTGCGCGGCTACGGGGCGGGATTGGTCTCGGTTTTTTTCGGGTCTGTACTTCTTTGGGGCTTGGTTCTGATTATTCTGCCGCAACTTGCCATGCTGGAGCGGGCGCTGACCAAGCCGAAACGGCAACTTGACAGTTCGATTGCCGCGCAGTTGGAACGCGACGCCGCGAACTGTGTCACGATCCTTGCACAATACACGACATCCAGGGACGACGCGCCCGATAACGGCGGCATGGCCGTGCCGTCGGCATCGAATATGGCGGTCCCGTCCGCCTCTGGCATGGCTGTGCCGTCGGCGTCGAACATGGGTGTGCCGAACGCCGCGGAAACGCGGCCTTTCATCCTGCAATGCGACCGGACAACCACGGCCAAACGCATGGTGCGTGCGGCAGGCCAGGAAGTCTGGCTAAACGAGCTTTACAACCTTCCCCTGCTTGCGGTCGAACAATCGGACCCGGTCGAAGCCCAGATCGACACCGCACGCAAGATCGAGGCGCAGGCCCGCACGCTTTACGGATCGCTTTTGGAAGCCGAGGCCAACGCGCCGCGATATGGCGCTGGAAACTTCGCCGCGCTGACACAGCCCATTCTGATCCCCTTGACAGATGCGGCAAAGGCCGAAGAAGCCGCGAAACTGTCGAACATGCTTATGGGAGTGGTCGGACTTCGGTTTGAACAGGAGGGCGAGGTCTACGTCAGGATCGGCCTTCTGACCTTGACGCGCACGCTGCTTTTTGGGGTGGCCGCGACCGCGCTGGCCCTCTTGGTCTGCTATCCGATTGCGTTCAAGGTGGCCCTTGCCACACCGCCGGAACGTGCTGTCTGGTTGTTCCTGGGGCTTATCATTCCTTACGCCATTGTCGAGTTGATGCGCATCTATGCCTGGACATCCATCATCGACAATCGGGTGCTTTTGAACGAGGCGCTTCTTTGGCTTGGGGCAATTTCCGAGCCGATCCAGTTCAAGCGGTCAGCGCTGACGGTCTTTGTCGTGATCGTCTATACCTATGTCCTGTTCATGGTCTTTCCGATCTACAACACGATGTCGACGCTGGATCGCAATCAGATCGAAGCGGCCCGCGATCTGGGGGCGTCGACCTGGCGTTTGCATTGGCGGGTCATCATCCCGCATGCCAAACCGGGGATCGCCGTGGGGTGCATTGCAACCTTCATGCTGGCCGCAGGCGCGTTCTCCGTTCCCCGGATCATCAGCCGGGGCTTGCAGGCGGAGTGGTTCAGCCAGACGATCTATAACAAGTTCTTCGAGTCCGAGAACTCGAACATCGGCGCGGCCTATTCGTTTGCCTACACGCTGGTGTGTTTCCTCATCGTGGCCGCTTTCATGTGGATTGTGCGAACCCGGCTGAAAGACTTTGCGAGGGTGCAATGACCTCGTCGCGTATCCTGTCGGTATACACCTGGGCCTTTCTGGCTTTCATGTTCGCGCCGTTGATCCTGATGATGCTGTCCAGTGTCAACAATGCCTCGCCGCCGTCTGTGACGAATTGGGGCGGACTGACCTCGAAGTGGTACGCCTTTTTCTGGATGCCCGAGGACGACTTGCGCGCCGATCCGACTCTGCGGCTTCTGGATCGTGATCGCTTTGTATCATGCTTCGGGAATTCCCTTACGATTTCGGTGGTCGTTGTCCCCTTGTCGCTGCTTCTTGGCCTTGCAGGTGCCGTTCTTCTGACCCGCTGGCGAAGCCGGGCGAACGGGTTGCTTTGGTGGGTGCTATTGTCACCCATGCTGGCACCGGGCGTGATACTGGGCCTGTCCGCGCTGGTGTTCTGGGGGCGGCTTGGCGTCAATGCAGGTCTTTTCACGATCATGATGGCGCAAGTGACCTTCATAGCCGGTTATCCGCTTTTGATCCTCATGGCCCGCCTGCAACGACAACCCGTCGAACTGGAGGAAGCGGCACTTGATCTTGGCGCATCGCCGTTCCGGGTTTTTCGGCGCATCACGCTGCCCTTTCTATTGCCCGCATTGGGCTCGGCGGCGGTTATTGCGCTGTTGGCGTCGATGGAGAACTATAACACCACCATGTTTGCCAAGGGAGGTGCCTGCACCTTCGCGACCGAGATCGGGGCCATGGGCCGCAATCCGAATGGTCATCCGCCTGTGATCAACGCGGTTGGTACCGTCATCATCGTTTTGACCGTCGTTGCCGCTGTGGCGCATTCTGTATTCAGCCGTCGCGAAGCGGGGTAACCTTCCTTCATGAAGATCACTGCGCGTTGTCATCCCGCCCTGAGGGCGCTGCTGCCCGAACCGGTGCCTGCCTCAAGAGTATTGCCTGAATGGTTGAAGACGATGCCTGAAGGCCGCGTGTCCGAAGCATTGGGCGGGGCCGAAATCCGAACGATCAAGCATTGCCCTCCTGTGATTGACGCGCTTCGGCATGGCATCATAGTGCGGAATGCGGTCGATATTCACCTGAAGGATGGCGCCGTTCACTGGGACTGGGATCCGCCCGCGATGCCCGACAGTCTGATCAGCCGCAGCCCGGTTGGCGTTCATGTTCCGGAACAGGTCGCAGGGTCGCCCTTTGAAGCGGATCATCTGATCCTGAAATTCACGAACTACTGGACGTTTGAAACCGACCCAGACTGGTCCTTGCTGGTTCTGCATCCGGTCGGGTTCGGTGATCTGCCATTCCACACGCTGTCCGGCGTTGTCGATACCGACAGATTTGCTGCCGGGTTCATCCATTTCCCGGCGCGAGTCTCGCCTGAATTCGAGGGGAGCATCGTTCGAGGGACACCAATCGCACAGCTTGTTCCTGTGCGTAAGGACATTGAATTGCATCTCCAAGCGATGTCTTCCGACCAGATTTCAGCCAGTCGGCAGGTGCAAGAAGACCTTGCAGCCACACCGGGCACATACCGGAAACATTTCCGTCGCTAGGCCTTGCCCAAATTTAGACAATTTGTAACGGTTTCATGACAGGTACGGTTTGTCATGCGACTACTCGCCCTCATATCCCTTTTGGTATTTCCCGGTGTTGCGGGAGCCGAAGGTCTGGACGAACGCCGCGCGAAATGTCTGGGCTGGATGATGTCCGGTTATCCATCGGGTCTGGAAGAAACATCCTGCACAGCGCAATTCTCGCTGCCGTCTCCGTTTTTGTTCAAATGCGTCCGCGCCCGGCGCGTCGGTTTTGATACCGCATTGCAACGCAAGGCATGCAGCGATTATCTGGCCAGGGCCTCTGAGGATGCGGCGGAAAGCTATATCCGAACCCATTAGGGACGCGACTTAAAGCCTGAGCGGCAGCGATCCCTTTGCCACGCGCGTCATTGTCCGCAGCACGTCCGGCCGGATCGACACATCAGCAAGAAGCGCGTCGCGCTCTTCGCGGGTCAGATTGCCGGTTTCTGCTGCGATGCGAAACCGCGCCATGCGCGCTTCGGTGTCCTGGCCCTCTGCAAAGGCTTTTTCGGCTGTGGTCCAGTCACAGAAGCGAAGTGCGACGCGACCGAGAGTCCGGCGAGCGTCTCGATCGTCTGGGGCCAGTTCCACTGCCTTGGTGAAAGCATTCCGGGCAAGCTTAAGGTCGCCATTGTCGATTGCGACGCGCCCAAGCTCGAACCAGGCATTGGCATAGTCCGGGGCCTTGGAAACCGCGCGTTTCAACCAAACCTCGCGTTGCGCGTGTTTCCCGGCGGCCTCAAGCACCTTGTCGAGGTTGTAGAATACCTCTGCCGAGACTGATTTGGATTTCGCAGCGCGTCTCAACAAGGCTTCCGCACGCGGCCAGTTTTTGGCCCGCAACAAATCGGGAAGATCACTCAAGTCTGTCATCGGTGCCAGCCTTCATACGCAGGTTACATATCCGGTGCACCACGCGAGGGACAAGAACAAGGGCCTCACGATGGATTTCTTCTCGCTTCCCGGTAAGTTCTATCGGGGCAATCTACATACACATTCCAATCGTTCGGACGGTGTTCTGGACCCTGACGAAGTCTGTCGCCGATACCGGGCGGAAGGGTACGACTTTATTGCGCTGACCGATCACTTCATCGGGCTATACGACTATCCAATCGTAGACACGACCGCGCATCGGGATGACCGATTTACCACAATATTGGGTGCCGAGATCCACTCCGGCGCGATGGAGAATGGCGAGCTTTGGCATATCCTCGCCGTTGGTTTGCCGTCTGACTTTGCGCCACCCAATGCGCCTGATTTCGCCCCTCGCGCAGAGCAGGAAAGCGGCGCGGAACTGGCTCGGCGCGCTCGCGACGCCGGGGCCTTCGTGGCCATCGCCCACCCAGAATGGTCGGGGCTGACCGTCGAGGACGCCCGTTCCATCGACGCGGCCCATGCGGTTGAGGTTTACAACCATGGCTGCGCCATTGGCGCAGACCGCCCACATGGGTTCGATGTGCTGGACAAACTCCTGACCGAAGGGCGGAAGCTGACGCTTTGCGCGACGGACGATGCCCACTTTTCGGAACCAGACCACTTCGGCGGATGGGTCATGGTAAAGGCTCAGAAAAACGATCCAGGACAATTGCTGGACGCTTTGAAAGCGGGGCATTTCTATGCCACCACGGGGCCAGAATTTCGGGGCATTTCCGTGAATGGAACCGAAATCACGGTCGAGACCAGCGCGGTCAAGTCAGTCATCGTTCAGGGGCAAGGTTCTGCCGCTGTTGCCAGACACGGCGATTCTATGACAAAGACGACGGTTTCGGCTGAAAGATGCGCGGCATCCTCGTGGTTTCGTGTCTCGATCATTGATGCGGCCGGCCGACGTGCTTGGCTCAACCCGATGTATTGGTAAGACCGTTTGGCAAAGCGGAAAAACGCATCGGCCTAAGCCGGGTTCGAGATCGTTCTTTCCCAATGCTCGCCCATGGCGACGATACATGACGTGCTATTCGTGCATTTCTGCACGTTGAGCCATTCACCATTTCGCGTGGTCATCCAGACTTCCAGCATTGAATCGGGGGCACGCAATTCCTCGCCTCGGCGTTCTGCCCCCGACTCGTCTCTGAACACATTGCGACATCGGCGAGAAACGGCGTCGGTTTTGTCGAGTTTCCCACGACAAGGTAGAAAACATCAAAAAAAATCGGTTTGCATTGGAGAAAGAGGAGCTAGATGCCACGCGGCCCACAGCATCTGGCAGCAAAACGCCCAAACGGTGCGTTACTTTTGCCGTACGGCAGCACTTTGTTTTTCCCCTCGTCCGCCACTATGTCCCGGCCTTCCATATCTTGGCGACGGCAGGTATTAACGGCTGGTTTCGCCGCGGCGCAGCAGCGCCTGAAATCGAGCGCTTGCAGCAACTTCGCGCAGCGCGCGCACAGTGCAATTATGATACTTCCGCTGTGGGCTCAAACCGGACATTCACCGTTCCTCAACCTTCGTTTACATGACCTGCTTCCCGTCCGCTCCCGGATGGGAAACCCGATCCCCGCACCGACGTAATACCGACGTGACACCGACGTGATGCCGATGGGTCGTTCTTGCCGGTTTCACCTTGTTTTCCTGCATTAGCCTGTTCTTTTGCCCCCCTCCGTCCAGTGGAGGCGTCCGATGCGTTAAGGTCTCAACCCCGACATCCACGCACTGGCGCCCAAATCGCCTTGCGTCACGCGTCGCTGCACGGCATCACCAGAGGAAAGGCAGAAGAAGGCGAAACGATGGGACAAATGACCGGCAAACGTGGCCTTGTGATGGGTGTCGCCAATGATCGCTCCATTGCCTGGGGGATCGCAAAAGCACTGGCTGATGCAGGTGCGGAACTGGCGTTTTCCTACCAGGGCGAAGCCTTCGGCAAACGCGTTGAGCCACTTGCGGAAAGCGTGGGCTCCGACCTGATGGTCGATGTTGATGTGACCGACCCGGCCTCGATGGACGCCTGTTTCGAGAAGATCGGCTCCGCATGGGGCAAGCTCGATTTCCTGGTTCACGCGATTGCGTTCTCCGACAAAACCGAATTGACGGGCCGCTTCGTCAATACGAGCCGGGATAACTTCCTGAATTCACTGAACATATCATGCTACAGCTTCATCGAATGCGCACGGCGCGCAGAGCCGCTGATGGCAGACGGAGGCACGCTTCTGACCCTGACCTACATGGGATCGAACCGGGTGCAACCGAACTACAATGTCATGGGGGTCGCAAAGGCCGCACTGGAGTCCTCCGTGCGTTACCTTTCCAATGACCTCGGACCACAGGGGATCCGCGTCAATGCGATCAGCCCCGGACCAATGAAGACACTTGCGGGTGCGGCCATCGGTGGCGCACGAAAAACCTTCAAGACGACCGAGATGAACGCACCTTTGCGGTCAAACGCAACGTTGGAGGCCGTGGGCGGTACCGCGGTTTACCTCTGCTCGGATGCCGGCGCATATACCACGGGCGAAATCATCCGAGTTGACGGCGGGTATCATGTTCTTGGCATGATGCAACAAGAGAACCTATGACGCCTACCAACCTCGCAGCGATTGCCTACGCCGTTCTGGCCCTTGCCCCCATTTCCGTTCAGTTGGCATTGGTTGCGGGCGCACCATTGGGACACCTGACACTCGGCGGCAAGTTTCCGGGGCGCTTGCCGCCGATGATGCGACCGGTCGCACTGCTGCAAGCAGCACTTCTTATGGCGATGGCCTTTGTGGTGCTCTCCGCAGGTGGTGTCGTAAACTCTGCTCCCGCGGCTCTCCTGCTCTGGCCGGTGGTTGGTTTGAATGTTCTGTCCCTGATCGCAAACACTGCCACGCCTTCACTGCCGGAGCGGCGTTTGTGGGCCCCAATCCTTCTTTTGATGCTGTTTGCCGCTGTCTTCGTGGCATTTGGGCGAAGTTGATCGGTATCAAGGACGGCTTTTGCTTTAACTGCTAACCCCTTTCCGGAATTGAGAAAGGGACACGCCCATGCCAAAAGACCAAGCTGCCACAGTCGTTGCGCAAGATGTCTTCGACAACGGAACGTACCCGTATTCGGAAAAGCTGGACAGAAGCACCTACGAAGCGGAAAAGGCAGCGCTGCAGGCCGAGCTTTTGAAAGTTCAGCTTTGGGCGCAGGAAACCGGCCAAAAGTTTGTACTTCTCTTCGAAGGTCGCGACGCGGCTGGTAAGGGCGGAACAATCAAACGCTTTACCGAACATCTGAACCCGCGGGCAGCGCGCGTCGTCGCATTGAACAAACCGACCGAGGAAGAACGCGGACAGTGGTATTTCCAGCGTTACGTCGAGCATCTTCCGACCCGTGGCGAAATGGTTTTCTATGACCGGTCGTGGTACAACCGCGCCGGGGTTGAGCGCGTCATGGGGTTTTGTGAACCTTCGGATTACCTGGAGTTTATGCGTCAAACGCCAGAGTTGGAGCGCATGCTCACCCGCAGCGGCATTCGCCTGTACAAGTACTGGTTTTCCGTCACGCGCGACGAGCAGCGGCGGCGTTTCAAATCACGGGAAACGGACCCGTTAAAGCGCTGGAAGCTCTCGCCGATCGATATGGCGAGCCTCGACAAATGGGCTGATTACACCGAGGCCAAGGAAGCCATGTTGTTCTATACCGACACGGCAGACGCCCCTTGGACGATCATCAAGTCGGACGACAAGAAGCGCGCGCGCCTGAATTGCATGCGGCACTTTCTGTCGACGCTCGATTACCCCGGAAAAGACCCCGAGATCGCGACAACGCCCGATCCAAAGATCGTTGGTCGTGCCGACCATGTTCTGCACCAAAGCGATCACATCCTGGCAACTGCGCTTCATCCGGACACACGCAAGTCGAGAGCCTAGGGCGCCCCAACGCGTCCTGCGGCCACCAAACCGGGGAATTCTCGCCATATTCTGACCTCATGGACGAAGAATCCTATCGGTCTGATTTGGAATTGAGCGCATGACTTGTTTGAATTGGGCATTCGCCCTTGTTTGCCTTTGGAGCACGCCGGTGATCGCACAGGAACTGCTGCCTGTTGCTCTTGGGCACCACTCTGTCGCCCTTGTGGCTGATGCGAACAAGGCCCCGCTCCCCACCGGCGCGCGCGTGGAATTCACCGTTCAAGACGGCAATGGCGCGCCACGCAGATTGCAGAACCTCAGCGGTTTTGTCCTCGGGACGAAAGAGGGTGTGATCTTCTTCGAACTGTCCAGCCAAAACGCCGCTACCCTTGCGCGGTATCGCGGTGAGGGGAAGGTGTCGTATCGGAAGACGTCAGACCCTGCACCCGAAGAAGTGGCGGTCCGGCGCGACTACGCTGAAAGCGGGAATGTCATTACTCTGGCCCCGCAGATGCGCAGACTTACGGTCACGATGGCGGTGGACCCCGCGATCGCCAATGCCTGGATTCCGGGCGAAACGCTAACGTTTTTCGGCGCACAAAAGTATCCACGCCATGTGAAAATCGACGGGGAATGGGTCCCTTCTGTCGAGTATCGGGATGTCAGGGCGATCTTTCGATCCGCAAACGAAACGGCAAACGGCGAGTTTGAAATAATGGTGGTCGCCGACCCAAGAGGGGCGCGGGATCTCTTGAGTGCTGAACTGGAAAACCGCCTGAACGTCGACGAGAAAACGGTAGAGGCTACAAAGAAGGCCAAGCAAAACCGCTGCTACATCGGGCACCGCAGAGGCGGCGAAAGAGTCAAAATCGAGATCCCCTGCACTGATTGATACCCACTCTCTTCTTCCTGGCCCAACTATCCCGGGGTGAGCCCCGACAGGGGCGAGGGGCAGCGCCCCTTTGCGCCGCGACAGCGGCGCGTGGATCGGCGCGCAGCGGCGCGACGAAACAGGGTGACGCTGGCGCACCCTTGGGCTAAGGAACGCTCCGACGACAAAGGACGCGATCATGGCCCGGATTCTCATCACCAGCGCGATCCCCTACATCAACGGGATCAAACACCTCGGCAATCTTGTCGGCAGCCAATTGCCAGCCGACCTTTATGCCCGGTACATGCGCGGGCGCGGCCACGAGGTCCTGTTTCTCTGCGCGACAGATGAACACGGCACACCCGCCGAGCTGGCCGCCGCCAAGGCCGGAAAGCCGGTTGCAGAATATTGCGCCGAGATGTGGAGCGTCCAAAAGGAGCTATCGGATGGCTTCCGATTGTCATTTGACAAGTTTGGTCGCTCCTCCTCGCCGCAAAACCATGCCCTGACGCAGCACTTTGCCGGACGGCTTGCAGACGCCGGATTGATCGAAGAAGTGACCGAGAAGCAGGTCTACTCGAACGCCGACGGCCGGTTCCTTCCGGACCGCTATATCGAAGGCACCTGTCCCAACTGCGGCTACGACAAGGCGCGCGGCGACCAGTGCGAGAATTGCACGAAGCAACTCGATCCGACGGATCTGATCGAGCCGCGCTCGGCAGTCAGCGGCTCAACCGATCTGGAGGTGCGGGAAACCAAGCATCTCTACCTCAAGCAGCGCAGCTTAAGAGGCGAGTTGTCGGACTGGATCGACAGCAAGACCGACTGGCCGATCCTGACCACGTCGATTGCCAAGAAGTGGCTGAACGACGGCGACGGGTTGCAGGACCGGGGCATTACCCGTGATCTCGACTGGGGTATCCCGGTCAAGAAGGGCGACGCCGACTGGCCGGGCATGGAAGGAAAGGTCTTCTACGTTTGGTTCGATGCCCCCATCGAATACATCGCCTGTGCGAAGGAATGGACGGACGCCACCGGCAAGCCGGACGCCGACTGGGAACGCTGGTGGCGCACCGACAAAGGTGCCGATGACGTCCGCTATGTCCAGTTCATGGGCAAAGACAACGTGCCTTTCCACACGTTGAGTTTCCCGGCGACGATCATCGGTTCCGGAGAGCCATGGAAACTCGTGGATTACATCAAGTCCTTCAACTACCTGAATTATGACGGCGGGCAGTTCAGCACGAGCCAGGGCCGCGGTGTGTTCATGGATCAGGCGCTGGAGATCCTGCCCGCCGACTACTGGCGCTGGTGGCTGTTGAGCCATGCGCCAGAAAACTCGGACAGCGAGTTCACGTGGGAGAATTTCCAGGCATCGGTGAACAAGGACCTCGCAGATGTTCTCGGGAATTTCGTGAGCCGCGTTACCAAGTTCTGCCGTTCCAAATTCGGGGAACAGGTTCCCTCCGACGGCGCTTGGGGTGACGAAGAAAACGCACTCATCGAGAAGCTCCAGAGCGGGATTGCCGCCTACGAAACGCAGATGGAAGCGATCGAGGTTCGCAAAGCCGCAAACGAACTCCGGGCCCTTTGGGCGCTTGGAAACGAATATCTGCAAGGTGCCGCGCCGTGGTCTGTCTTCAAGGAAGACCCTGAGCGTGCGGCGGCGCAAATCCGGCTCGCGCTGAACCTCATCAGGGTGTACGCGGTCCTGTCCGCCCCCTTCATCCCGGATGCTGCCGCCAAGATGCTCTCGTCGATGAACACGCTCGACACCGAGTGGCCGGGCGACGTGAAGTCTGCTCTGACCGCTCTGCCCGAGGGACACGCTTTCACGGTGCCGGAGGTTCTTTTCGCAAAGATAAGCGACGAAGAGCGCGAGGACTGGCAGACCAAGTTTGCGGGTGTTCGGACCTGACATGCTCGCGCGGATCGTCAAGACGACGGTTGCGTTCCTACTGTTTTCGGTCGTTGCATTGGCCGTGCTGTGGGGTTGGTCCAAGCATCAGGCAAATCAGTTCGAAGAAGCGGTCGCGCAGGCTGAAGATTGGAACCGTTCTCATTGGGAGAACGGCACCGCGCTTCGCGTTGTGGCGCATATGAACGCGCGAATTTTCCGCGACAGGTTCGAACGTGAGACGACCCTTGATTGTTTTCAGAAACGTCTCGTGGACCGTGAAGGCTCGCGCCGCCCAGTCACCCGCACTGTATCCCGAGCCGTTGGTCTGAAAGCCCTCTTCGCCATCACCAGCGAGGAAAGGTCTTACTACGTCGGCCCCGCAAACCGGCTTTGCGACGAATTGTTTCAAGACGACGTTCCAACAAACCTGCCGGCGCATTTTGAAGGCGATATTGTCATCAACGAGATACCCACAGACGAAGACGCCGACATTCTCCGCCTCAACGCTCGGCTCGGGCCAACCTGTAAGCTACTTTGGGCGACGGGACAGCCCGTGAATCTTGGTAACAACGTGAGTATCGAAGCCGTCGAAATCCGCTCCGTTGAGGTCTTGCCCCTGTCGGATGTCATCAGTAAGCCCGAAAACATGGGAACGGCCAACGCAATTATGACCCGACTGTTCAGAACAAGCGTTGGCGCAGATCCGAACCTTCCGGCGCATTTTCAGTGGAATACAGCCGAAAAATGCTGGGTCGGACGATTTACGGGGGAATGCAACACTGACGCGGACGACAGTTGTGGCATTCCCAAGCTCTGACCAGACGTCAATTTCCAGAATTCGCCTAAAATTCGCCGAATAACGCGGCAAACTTCCGATTCCGCGATGGAGGGTCGAGGCATGAAGGGACAAGCGGTCGTATTGTGCGGGCGGTGTATTCAACCGCCTGATGTGCCGGAAAATCCGAATCCACAGGACGAGGTTCGGTGTCCACAATGCGGTATGACGGATACCGTTTCACGTGTCTTGTCACAGGCAAGGCATCACGCGACCCACCTTGCGGCCCGCGATCTCGACCATCGGCGCACGAAGCGGGGCGAGACTGTACGGTCCTTTACACCGACACGCGCCCCCATCAAGGCGCTCCGCTGGATCTCCGGCCTCAGACAAGACTGATACGGGCTACGGCACGATTACGCCGATCTCCGCGACATCCCGACGCAAGGACATTCCGTCCAATAGGCCAAGCCGTCTCGCTGCGTTAGTGGAATGGCCTGCATCGTGAGCACGCCCATGTCGATTGACCCTCAACCGTTCGAGCCGGAAACTGCGGCTCCTGTCGAACCTGACCGTCCCGTCCGGCAATCGATGCTGCGCGGTTGGCGTCGCAAATGCCCGAACTGCGGTCGCGGCCCAATGCTTCGCTCGTATCTCAAAGTTCGCGACGATTGCCCAGTCTGCGGCGAAGAACTTCATCATCATCGCGCAGATGACGGTCCCGCCTACCTGACCATTTTGATTGTGGGACATATCATGGCACCGGCGATCATTTGGGCGTTCACGACATTTCGACCCGATCCCATGGTCCTTGCCTCACTTTTCACGGTTGGCTGCGTTGCGCTGTCGCTTTACCTTCTGCCAAGACTGAAAGGCGCGATCGTAGGACTGCAATGGGCGAAACGCATGCACGGATTCGGCAAACAGCAGACGATGTCCCAATCCGGGATGCCGCGACACTAATCCTCGTTCGCGATCCGGAAACGGCACCGCGTATCCTCATGGGCCAACGCGGCAAGTCCGCAGTTTTCATGGCAGACAAGTTCGTTTTCCCGGGTGGCCGTGTCGATCCTGCCGACGAGGCCCTCGACGTGGCGCTTTCGGACCGGTGTCGAGACAGGCTTGGCGTGCAATCGGAACGAAGACCTGACGCCATCGCCGCTGCCGCCCTTCGTGAGTTACACGAAGAAACCGGGCAAACCCTGAGCAGCGCAGCGTCCGGACTGCATTTCTTCTTCAGGGCCATAACACCTCCGGGCCGCCCTCGTCGGTTCGACGCGCGTTTCTTCCTGGCAGATGCCGCACATTTGTCGTCGGACCCGGATCATTTCGCGCCGACCGAGGCCGAGCTGTCGCATTTGCAATGGGTGCCCTTGGGCGAGATCCGGGCGCTCAACCTCCCCTTCATCACAAGGATTGTTCTAGCGGAACTGGAGCGCCATCTTCCGCGCGTCGACGCACCCGACAAGGTTGCTTTCATACGGAATGACGACCCGCTGAGTGGAGTCATCTGGCTTTAACCGATAAACGCAATCGCAAGGATCGAAGCGGCGAGAACGCCCATTCCCAACAGTTCTCGTGTCGTCAGTTTTTCCCCGAACCAAAGCCAGCCAACAATGAGCGAAAATATCAACTCCACCTGACCTACGGCAAACACATACGCCGCGTTCATAAGTGAAAACGCCGCGAACCAACTCCAACTGCCAATAAGCGAGAAGAGGCTCACGGCCATCGTCGGACGCCAGGCGCGGAACGTTGCACGAATTTGTCCAGGCTCTTTCCAGACCAGCCAGACGGCCAGAATGAGCGTTTGCCACGCGGCAACGACCGCGAGCGTGACGCCGCCGGTGAGCACCGGATCGCCCGTATCGAGTGCCAACGCCGCCCCCCTGTAGGTAACAGCGGACAATGCAAAAAGGACACCCGACAGCAGACCAATGCCTGCAGCCCGGTTGAAAAGGCTTCCCCCTTCTGGCGGGTCAGAAAGCAAAAGCACGCCGACGAAACCCAGAGCAATGGCGGCTGCGCCCCAAGCTGGAATCGCATCGCCAAGAAGAATGAACCCGACAAGAGCCGTAAGCATCACTTCGGTCTTCTTGAACGTGATACCAACGGCAAATGCCCGTTGCTTGAAAAGACTGACGGTGCAGATCGTTGCGAGGATTTGAAAAACTCCGCCGGCCAAGCCGAAAGCAAGGAATTCGCCGGTCAGTTCCGGCCAATTGGCCTGCGTCGCGCGTGCATAGGCGACGGCCAACACCAGCGCGAGCGGCCATGACCAGAGGAACCGCGCCCAAGTGGCAGCAGCGGGGCTGAGCGCCCCACCGGCGAGCACCTTCTGCAATGCGAAGCGCAGCGTTTGCGCGAATGCCGCTGCAATCGAAAAGATGACCCAGAGTTCCACCCGCCTTCTCTGCACGCCCCCTCAGCCGGGCGCAAGAAGGGTCAACGGCGATGGACACCTAACGGATGCGGGACCGGGTCTTTGCGCTGAATCGCGTAGCGTCGAAAAACTTCGCCGTAAGACGAGAAACGATAGCCGCCATTCATAGCGAGAAAACGCTCGGAATGAGTTCCGTACAATGCTGGGAGATCATACCACGCGACTTGAGGATGCGCGTGATGGACCGCGTGCAGGTTGTTGTTGAGAAAAAGCAGAGCAAGCGGCCCGCGGTCTTCGATGATCACGGAGCGCGCCCGCGATTGCTCATGCGCCTGATGCTCCAAGAACGTCCGAATTCGCAACAATGAAAGCGCCACGTAGGCGGACAACGCATAAGCCCAGAGCGGCATGGGCGAGGTCCAGACAAGGCTCAGAACGACAATGCAGGCAGGTATGTGCCAAATCCAGCCGTGGCGAATTCTGGCGTCGCTTTCGCGGTTCTTCCAATCATTCCTGAGGAAACAGAATGTGCCAATGGCCGGCCCCAGAAGGATCCGGCCCAACAAGGTGTTGTTCATTTTCAGAAGAACTCGCAGTGGCCTGGGCAGCGCGGCCCAGCACTCCGGGTCGAGAAAGTTCGTTTCCGGGTCTTCATACGGGTCCGTCAGGTGGGCGTCCCTGTGATGATCCAAATGCGTGTCTCGGAAACGTAGATAAGGGATTACAACGCTGAGGGGCGGCCAGGCGAGCGCCGTATTGAGCGAGGCCCACCGTGTCGGGTGGCCGTGAATTGCCTCATGCTGAAGCGATCCGTGAAATGCAATCGCGACGGCTGCCAAAGGTATCGCCAGCCAAAGCGCGCCCCCTGCCAGCCAGAACACCGATCCGGCCCAGACCAAATAGGCGAGAGAAAACAAGGCAATCGTGGGCCACTCAATAAATCGGTGTGTCTGCATGGCCCTTGTTCGTCTCACAATCACGGACTTGTGAACATTCAGGAAATACGCAACAAATATCCAACAGATGTGAGAAAAATAAACGCTTATGGATAAACGAAACCGCGCACTCCTGTTCCGGATGCGTTTGGCAGATGCGATCGAAGCGCGGGGCGAAACCCAATCGGGTCTCGCCCGGAAGATCGGTGTCGATCGCTCAACCGTCTCTCAGCTTCTGAACCTCGAAACGGCGCGACTGCCAAACGCGCAGGTTGTCGCAGAATGCGCGGTGGCTCTTGGAGTGTCGGGTGACTGGCTGCTTGGTCTCACCGATCTTAGAGAGCAGGCCGCCGATCTTCTAGCGAGTTCGATGGAGATGTCGCTTGCGGACCGCTCGCCCCTCGATGAACAGATACTGGCGTGGCAAAAAGAGGCCGCTGGCTACAAGATCCGCCATGTTCCCGCAACTTTGCCCGACATGCTCAAGACGGAAGCAATGCTGCGATGGGAATACGAGCCCCATCTGGGAAAGACCACCGAACAGGCAATCGGGGCAAGCCGCGACAGACTTGCTTCGCTCCGCGAGGAGATGTCCGATTTCGAGATCGCGATGCCGCTTTTCGTTGCAGAGAGCTTTGCCAACGGAACCGGCTACTACAGCGATTTACCTAAAGACATCCGCGTCGACCAAATGACTTATCTGCTGGACCTACATCGCCAGCTTTATCCGGCGCTCAGAGTTCATCTCTTTGATGCCAGACGCCTTTGGTCCGCCGGGTTGACTGTCTTTGGTCCTCTGATCGGCGTCGTCTATTTGGGCCAACAGCATCTGGTTTTTCGTGACCGAGAGCGCGTTCGGCACTTGATCGATCACTTCGACGGATTGGTTCGCGAAGCACAAGTCTCAGCCCGGGAATGGCCAAATCACCTTCAGGCGCTTTTCGCGTCCTCGGATTGATCGGTTTCGGCAGCCATGTATTGCAGCGAACGTACAGCGGCGAGTTCGGAAAAGATCCGCTCGGCCGCCTCTTTCAGACCCTGCGTATTGATGTTGGAAACATCGAGGGACACACCTCCCCCCTCGGTTTCGGAAAGGCGAAAAACCTGCGCGGGCCGTATCGTACAATTCTGCAAGGCTTCCACGTCATAGACGCGAGACGAGATCGCAACGATGACACCTTCAGGTGCCTCGGCAAGCGCGCGCCGCATCACCATCTGAACCAGTTCAAGTCGCTCGGGCAAGCAGCACAAGATACACTCGGCACCGCGCACCGCTGCAGATATTGTTGCCTCCCGACGGACCCCTTTCGCCTTCTCCAATGACCGGATGGTTTCAGGATCGGGATCGAAAGCCGCCACATCCCAACCTGCATCAACAAGAGTTTGCGCCCATGACGTGCCCCGCTCGCCGAGGCCGAGTACTGCTGCACGCTGGCTCACCTTGCCACCTCTTGCGTGGTGCGACGAAGCTGACTGACATCATAACCATTGAAGCGCAGCACTTCTTCGGCAGCAGCGAGGCGATCCGCCGGAATCTTGGGATCGCGATTGAGAACCCAACCGGCACGACCAGAAGGCGTACCCACCACCGCCGTGCGATAGCCATCATCAACCCAAAGGACCCAGTAGTCGGCAGCGAAAGGAACTCCGTCGAGACGCACCTCCAGTCGACCCGGCCCAACTACCCTGGCGGAGCCTTCGATTACGGAAAGCTCACCATTCCGGAAACAGGAATTCCGAACACTCAACGTCCCGTCGTCGGTTATGCCGTAGTCAGCCTGCGTGTTTGTGCATCCGGACTGAAATGGCGTCGGGAAGCTTGCAACCTCATACCAAAGGCCTGCGTAGCGCTCTGGCTCAAAGATAGCCATGGAAGTGATCGGTGCCTCCCGATCACGATAGGTCGAACCGCACGCGGTGAGCAGCACAAGGGCAAATAAAGCAAAAAGTCTCATTCGATACATAAGGTCTGGCGAACTCCGCTCGATGACAGCACTTCATGACAACCGAAGAAGGGCGTTTGTGGGGAACAGGTGCGCGAACGAGCAAGGCAAAGGCCTTCGCAATCTCTCTCCGTTGCGCACGGCTTGTTGGCATCTCGGGTGACCCGATAGCAGGCAAATGACTCGCGTCCGGGTACTTTGCCCCAACGGCCACCATCCTTCTCGCAGGCTGCACGCTGTGGGGCGAGTATGTTTGGGATTTCAGCGACTGCCGCGTCCGCTTCGGCATCAGAGCCATCTTCCTGGCAACCTGCCAGCAAGACACTCGCTACCAAAACCGTCACCGTGCGACGGATCGCAGACATCTTCGGTCTCCCGTATCTCCCCTTAGACCGGGACCCTAAGCAGACCGTTCGTTATCGGCAAGAGTTCGCTGACCGTCAGTAAGGCATTGGATGGTCTCGGTGTGCTTTTGAGAGCGCAGCGCTTAACTCTTCGGTCACTTTCTCGTCCTTCCCGGCCACGATGTGGGCCAATTGATCAATGGTGGAAGCACCAAAAATCGGGATGGTCGGAAAAGGCCGCTCCACACACCAGGCAAGCGCCATGTGGACCGGGTCGATCCCATGGTCACGCGCGATTTTGACATAGGCGTCGGCCGCCGCGAAGGCATTGGGGCGAACGCGTCCGCCCAACGTATCCGAATACGTGATGCGCGAGCCCGCAGGTTTTGCACCGCCTGAATACTTGCCCGTCAGAAGCCCAGTGGCGAGCGGCGAGAATGCCAGCAGTGTAACGTCTTCCTGATAACCAACCTCTGCCAGATCGGTGTCGTAGTGGCGGCACATGAGCGAATATTCATTCTGGATGGCAGCGACCCTTGGACCGCCGGTTTTTTCTGCGGCATCCAGCCAACGCAACGTACCCCAGGCAGTTTCGTTGGAAAGACCGAAAGCGCGAATTTTGCCTTCTTTCACCAGGTCGCCAAGAACCTCCAATGTCGCCTCAAAATTGTCGAGGGTTTCAGATGCGGGAGGTTGCTCGCGGGGATCAAAATGCCAATTCCTCCGAAAATGGTAGTGGGCGCGGTTGGGCCAGTGAAACTGATAAAGATCGACGTAGTCGGTCTGAAGGCGCCGCAGGTTTCCCTCCAGCACTTCGCGCACGGTGTCGGGACCGATTCCTTTTCCATCCCGCAGTTCCGAGCGTTTTCCCGAATGTTTGGTCGCAATGATCCACTTGTCGCGTTTGCCAGATTTGGCAATCCAGTTGCCAATGATGGTTTCCGTCAGGCCCGCCGTTTCCAAGCGAACCGGGTTGACCGGGTACATCTCGGCGGTGTCCATGAAATCGAGCCCGGCTTCCATGGCCAGATCGATCTGCGCATGCGCCTCTTCTTCAGAGGTCTGTGTGCCCCAAGTCATCGTACCAAGACAGTAATTCTGAACCTTGATTCCACTTCGCCCCAGTTCCACTTGATGCATCTGCACTCTCCTTGTCGTGCCGCAGGTCTACCCCCCGGTCCGGCGAAGGCCAAGACAGTTTCCGGCCGAGGCGAGTGGGAGTTTCTTGCGTGTGCTTCCAATCAAAACAGTTGAGAACAAAAATAGAACATTCTACAGTACAAAGATGACCGCACCTGCCGCTGCCCACATTCTGACGCGCACGTCACACCGCCGCCCAGGAGCTGCGCCTGTGGCATTTCTGGGCGATCTCACGGTTGACCGCGCCCGCGTGCATGAATTCTGCGGCGCAGCCCGGCGACGTCTGGCTCTGAAGCTGGCAAGCGCACTGACAGGACCCGTATTCTGGATACGCCCTGCTTGGGAGGCGGCACAGCTTCATGCTGAGGGGATGGTTGGCCTTGCCGACCCATCACGCTTCATTTTCATGACACCGAAGCGGGCTGAAGACCTTCTTTGGACCATGGAGGAAGCTCTGCGTGCAGGGCTTGTCCCCCTTGTCGTGGCTGACCTGCCCGGTCCACCTGGCTTAACAGCCGTACGACGACTGCATCTGGCGGCCGAAACCGGAGCAAAGGAAGGACGCACCGCACCTGTTGGCCTTCTGCTCACACCAGAAAATGGAGGTGCTCCCGGCGTGGAAAGCCGCTGGTCTCTAGCACCGCGACACGGACCGGGCGGAGACATGGCATGGTCACTCTCACGCCTCCGCGCCCGGATGCAGCCCGAAAAAAGCTGGGCGTTGTCAGGGCCGGAAATGGCAGCTGACACCCCAGTCTAGATTACTGAGAGTCGGTTTTCTCGGATTCCAGAAGCGCGTTATACCCGGCTGTAAAACCGGAAAGGGAAAGGCTTAGCTGAACAGTCTCATTCGGCGCAGCGGCAGGCACAATCGTGACATTCGCGGTTGCACCTTTGCGAAACGTATCCACTTCCTCTGCCGTCAGACCAATCCGCGAAAAGCACCCGACCTGGCTGCAGAAGGAGTAGGGATAGACCTTGGACTGGCCACCATCGACGGCAAGCCGAAGATTGGCCGTCAAAAGCGTTTCAAGTGGCGTGACGATATTCGCACCTGCCACGGCTTGTTGGCCCTCCGGCAGCGGGAAGAGGTTGAACTCGGCAACGGAAGTTCCTTCGCCATCACGCAACAACTGGTAGAGCTGGCAAATCTCATTATTGCCCTGTGCCTGGACACAACGCAGCTCCCAGTCGCCAAATGTGCCCTTCACGTACGGCTGGCTCACCTGCGATTCGGGGGCGCCCATGGAAAGGCCTGTCGCCTCCGCCGCATCGTTGGACTGTGTTTCTTCTGTAGCTTCGGCCGCTGCTGCGCCCTCTTCTGATGTCTGGGCAGACGCCACACCAGCGCTGGCAATCAGCGTTGCCATCATCAGAGATTTGATCAAGTTCCACATGACGTGACCCTCACTTGTTTCCGCTGCTCTACCACGGGCGCAATGGCGTGTCAGGATGCATTAAGGCCCACGCGCAAAGGCTTGCTCAGAAAAGAAAAGAGCCCGCAAGCGGGCCCTTTCCATTTCACTCCCTGCCGGACTGGCCGACTTATCATTGAGCGGCACGGTATGCGGAGTCCCGCGACCCGTCAACAGTCTTTCGATCACATTTTTTCAAAGACTTGGCGACCGGAATTGTTCCGCCGACCCACACTTACCAACAGCAAGGAAAAAAGCCGCGCCATCAGGCGCGGCCAGTCAACAGGGAGGAAAAATCCCACGAGAAACTGAAAGATCCCGCAGAACCTCTTATGGGGTAGCACAGATTGGTTAACGAGTTATTCTCGCCGGAATCGAGACCAAGGCTACCACGAGAGGGACATCTTTTGGCTGACACCCTGTTTATCGGAGGCGGTGGCGAAGATTACGCATCGCCACAGGAACTCCTTCTGAAATACGCGAACCGGCATGGGTTGATCGCCGGGGCCACCGGTACGGGCAAAACCGTTACGCTTCAGATCATGGCAGAAGGGTTCTCATCCGTCGGCGTGCCGGTATTTCTGGCCGACGTCAAAGGGGATCTGTCAGGTTTGGCCAAGTCCGGAACGCCGGACTTCAAGCTGCACGACGCCTTCATGAAACGCGCCGGCACCATCCAGTTTGACGACTACAGCTACAATGATTTCCCCGTCACGTTCTGGGACCTTTATGGTGAACAGGGCCATCCGGTTCGAACAACAGTCGCCGAAATGGGGCCCTTGCTGCTTGCGCGCCTTCTCGAGTTGTCCGAGGCACAGGAAGGCGTTCTGAACATCGCGTTCAGAGTAGCTGATGAAGAGGGCCTGCCGCTCTTGGACCTGAAAGACCTGCAGGCAATGCTGGTATGGTTGGGCGAGCATCGTGAAACGATCTCTCTTCGCTACGGCAATATTTCGACCGCTTCGGTCGGCGCCATTCAACGCCAACTGCTGGTCCTCGAAAACCAGGGAGCGACACAGTTCTTCGGCGAGCCTGCCCTCGAACTGAGTGACATCATGCGAACCGACCCGGACGGTCGCGGTCGCATCAATATCCTCGCGTCCGACAAACTGATGTCTGCGCCACGCCTTTATGCGACATCGCTTCTTTGGCTTTTGTCCGAACTTTTCGAGGAACTGCCAGAAGTGGGCGATCCCGACAAACCGAAGCTCGTCTTCTTCTTTGACGAGGCACATCTTCTTTTCGATGACGCGCCGAAGGCACTGGTTGAGAAGGTCGAACAAGTTGCACGCCTGATCCGGTCCAAGGGCGTTGGGGTCTACTTTGTAACCCAGAACCCGGCAGACGTGCCGGAAGATATCCTCGGTCAGTTGGGCAATCGTGTGCAGCACGCTCTTCGCGCCTTCACACCGAAAGACCAAAAAGGTCTGAAACAGGCCGCCGAAACCTACCGCACCAACCCGCGTTTCTCGACCGAAGATGCGATCAAGGAAGTGGGCGTCGGTGAAGCCGTGACGTCGATGCTCGAATCCAAAGGTGCCCCGGGCATCGTCGAACGCACACTGATCCGGCCCCCATCGTCTCAGCTTGGCCCTATCACCAAATCCGAGAGGCAGGGTGTCATCGACACATCACCGATTGCAGGAAAGTACGAATCCGCAGTCGATCGGGAAAGCGCATACGAGGTGCTGCGCGGTCGTGCCGAACAAGCCGCCGCGGAGGCCGAAGAAGCGGAGCGGCTCGAAGAGGAAGCCGAGGCCGCCGAGCGTGAATTGAAAAAGGCCCGCCGTTACGACGGCACACAAGTTGGGCGCTCCTCATCGCGCAGCAAAACAAGTTCCAAGGGCTTCGGGGATCAGTTGACCAAGATGGTCGTAAAGGAACTGACGGGTACGACCGGGCGCCGCATCGTGCGCGGAATTCTTGGAGGGCTTTTCAAAGGGCGCTAGGGGCAAGACGTCACCGCCACCGTACCATTCGGCGCCGGCTGTAATGGCACCTGTCCGATGCGACAGAAGCCGTAAGCCCACTCGCCAAAATCAAAGCTCTCATGTATCCCACCAGTCGACACACCGAAGATGGGGGAAGCACATGGGAGAGGGCACTTTCGGCAAGGGATGCCACCTGAGCCTCATCGACGGGTCGGCATTCATCTTTCGGGCCTATCATGCCTTGCCGCCGCTCACGCGGAAAACGGATGGCCTCCCCGTGGGTGCCGTCTCCGGCTTCGTCAATATGCTTTGGAAAATGGTTGAGGATAACAAAGGCCCGGATGCACCCACACATGTGGCCGTTGTATTCGACAAAGGCTCCCACACCTTTCGGAACGATCTTTATGACCAGTACAAGGCCAATCGGGACGAGATGCCCGAGGACCTGCGCCCGCAGATACCTCTGACACGAGACGCCACACGGGCCTTCAACATCGCATGTCTTGAAACCGAAGGCTTCGAAGCCGACGACATCATCGCCACTTTGGCCCGCCAGGCCCGGGAGGCCGGCGGACGGGTAACAATCGTCTCCTCCGACAAGGACCTGATGCAATTGGTGGGCGACTGTGTGGAAATGTTCGACGCCATGAAGAACACCCGGATTGGTGTTGAAGGTGTCGAAGAAAAGTTTGGGGTCGCCCCGGACAAAGTCATCGACGTCCAGGCGCTTGCAGGCGACAGCGTCGACAACATACCGGGCGCGCCTGGCATCGGGGTGAAAACAGCGGCGCTCCTGATCAACGAGTACGGTGATCTCGATACACTCCTCGCGCGCGCAGAGGAGATCAAGCAACCCAAACGCCGCCAGACCTTGATCGACAATGCTGACCAGATCCGGTTGTCGCGACAACTTGTGACGCTCGATCAGAACATGGATCTCCCGTACGATCTCGACAGCCTCGAGGTGAAAGATGCCGAAGCAGATACGCTTCTGGAGTTTCTGACGGCGATGGAGTTCCGCACGATCACAAGACGTGTGGCCGAAGCCCTTGGCGCAGAAGTCCCGGTCATTGAAGACACCCCAGCGCCAGAGTCAGGCGACGCAGAAGAAGCCGCCCTGCCCTTCGATCATGACAAATATGTCCAAGTCTCTGACAAGGCGGCCCTCTCGCATTGGATCGAACGGGCCGAGGCCCGCGGATGGGTGGCCGTCGATACGGAGACCACCGGTCTGAACGAGATGATAGCCGAGTTGGTGGGTGTTTCGCTGTCCGTGGAACCCGGTGAAGCCGCCTACATCCCGCTAACCCACAAATCTTCCGCTGAAGACGGGTTGTTCGGATCCGACGCGCTGGCCGAAGGTCAGATGCCCCTCGAAGAAGCGCTCGCACTTCTGAAACCTCTGCTGGAGGATCCGAGCGTGATGAAGATCGGGCAGAACATGAAGTATGACGCAAAGATTTTTGCGCGATACGGAATAGATGTCGCGCCAATCGACGACACGCTGCTCATGTCCTACGCCATGAATGCTGGTCTCCACAATCATGGCATGGATATCCTTTCAGAACGATATCTCGGGCACCATCCCATTGAAATCAAATCTCTTCTGGGAACTGGGAAAAGCCAGATCACCTTTGATCGGGTCCCGGTGGAAGATGCTGTGAAATACGCTGCGGAAGACGCGGACATTACGCTTCGCCTTTGGCAGAACTTCAAACCGGGTCTGCACAAGAAAAGCGTCACCACCGTCTACGAGACCCTCGAACGCCCACTCGTGCCAGTGCTGGCAGAGATGGAAATGGCGGGCATAAAAGTGGATCGCGACGTCTTGTCCCGCATGTCGAACGCCTTTGCACAGAAGATGGCTCAGCTCGAGGACGAGATTCATGAACTCGCGGGCGAGAAGTTCAATGTCGGCAGTCCGGCGCAACTTGGGGACATTTTGTTCGAGAAGATGGAACTGCCTGGAGGCAAGAAAGGCAAAACCGGGAAATACGGAACGCCTGCCGATGTTCTTGAAGACCTGGCCACTGAGCACGAACTGCCCGGTCGTGTTTTGGACTGGCGGCAGGTCCAGAAATTGAAGTCGACATACACCGACGCGCTTCAAGACCATATCAACGCAGACACGGGCCGCGTGCACACGTCCTACTCCATTGCCGGCGCAAATACGGGGCGTCTGGCCTCAACAGACCCCAACCTGCAGAATATTCCAGTCAGAACGGAAGAAGGGCGCCGCATTCGGGAAGCCTTTGTCGCAACGGAAGGGCATACACTCGTCAGCCTCGATTACTCCCAGATCGAACTTCGCATTCTGGCGCACATAGCCGGGATCGAAGCGTTGAAGGACGCGTTTCGAGACGGGCAGGACATCCATGCGGCAACCGCCTCCGAGATGTTCAACGTGCCACTCGAAGAGATGACGCCTGATGTCCGCCGACAGGCCAAGGCCATCAATTTCGGAGTGATCTACGGCATTTCCGGCTTCGGGCTGGCCCGTAACCTGAGAATTCCGCGCGCCGAGGCGCAAGAGTTCATTGATCGATACTTCGAGCGCTTCCCCGGCATCAGAACCTACATGGACGACACGGTGGCCTTCGCGAAAGAACACGGTCATGTCGAAACGCTTTTCGGACGCAAGATTCACACGCCCGAAATCAACAATCGCGGTCCCCACGCAGGCTTCGCCAAGCGTGCCGCGATCAATGCGCCTATTCAGGGCACGGCGGCAGATATGATACGGCGCGCCATGATCAGGATGCCCGCAGCCATCGAAAAGCTGCCTGCCAAAATGCTTTTGCAGGTCCACGACGAACTACTGTTCGAAGTGGAGGACAGCGCCGTCGATGATCTGATCGGAAAAGCGCGCGAGGTAATGGAGACTGCCGCAGATCCGGCCGTGAAACTGGACGTGCCTCTCGTCGTAGATGCCGGAAAGGGCAGGAACTGGGCCGAGGCACATTAATTTCTGTGCAGAAATTGACCTCTCATGATCAGAAAATCGTAACTTTTGTGCAGAACCGCAAAGATCGAACTCGCAATTTCCAGTGATTTCACCTTTTTTTCGCCACATTAGAGATTCTTTCTTGACATAATCTGCACAAACACTGCACATTGCACATGTGGTTGGTGAATTGGGGGGTAACGAGTTCGTTGTGCGAATTCTTTTTTGAGTGAGAGGGCTGCTTTTCCAGCTCGATAGCGGTCTGCTTCGCGGCAGACCGCTATTTTACTTTCAAACGCGGTGTTCTTGCCATAACGACCACATCCGGTGAAACTGCCCTCGAAAACAATGAAGGGGCACGTCCCTCATGGAAAGCGGCACCCGGCCCGTGAAGGGCACAAGGAAGATGATCGCGAGCATGACCCCGGTGCTTCAGCCCGGCATATTCGTGTTTTGCTCCATGCTGCACAATGACGATGCGAAAGCGGCCCTGCGTTTGGCGCGGGGATCCTTTGCCGAAGATGAAGGCATGTCACTCATCCTGCCAAAGGAAGATGCCGACAAACTGGGCCTGACCTACGACACCGAAATGAAGCAGATCACTCTGATGGTGTTCTCCTCGATCACCGGAGTGGGCCTGATGGCGGCCGTTACGAAGGAACTTGCGCGGGAAAAGATCCCGGCCAACGTCGTCGCCGCCACGCAACATGACCACGTCTTCGTCCCGTCGAAACACGCGGAGCGCGCCATGTCTTTGATGCGCGACCTTCAAGCGCGCGCACGTGACGAAGACTGACGCGCCGCATATTGAGGTCAGGAGCCTCGACGAACTCCGCGCTTGGTTGCGCGATAATCACGAAACTTCCCCGTCGGTATGGCTGGTTACCTATAAAAAACCGCATGAAGCCTACATCAACTGGGGTGACGTGGTCGCCGAACTTCTCTGTTGGGGATGGGTAGACAGCGCCGTGCGCGGGATCGATGACGCCCGTTACAAACACCTTGTCTCACCGAGGAAGGAAACGTCGGCCTGGTCAGCAGTGAACAAGGCGCTTGTTGCAAGAATGCGGAAAGAAAAACGTATGCAACCCGCCGGAGAGGCCAAGATTGCGACCGCGAAGGCAAACGGCATGTGGACCTTCCTTGATGACGTTGAACGACTGGAGGTGCCCGGGGATCTTGCCGAAGCCCTCGGCGACGCTCGGCCCAATTGGGACGGCTGGTCAAAGTCCATTCGTCGCGGGTGGCTGGAAAAGATCAAGTGGGCCAGGACGACACCAACCCGAGAAAAGCGCATCGCCGCCTGCGCAGACGCGGCACGCAGCAATCTGAAGAATGGAGGTCTGCGCTGACACAGGTCTCCAGATTGGGAAGCGCTCGACGCTTTTGAACTGCCGGAAACAGAATTGCACCAGAAGAATGCGAAGCGGCCTCGAAAGGAGCTTCTTCCTGGCAAAAATATCCTGGGGGTGAGGCCCGAAACGGGCCGAGGGGGCAAAGCCCCCTTTTCCCTCCCGCGTCGCTCTTCTATGAAGCCAGCGTTACGCCGGGGGACCTATGCAAGAGCCAGAAATCACCGAAGACCTGATCGCCGCACACGGCTTCACGCCAAACGAGTATCAGGAAGTCTTGCGCATCCTGAACCGGGAGCCGACCTTTACGGAACTGGGCATCTTCTCCGCGATGTGGAACGAGCACTGTTCCTACAAGTCGTCGAAGAAATGGCTTCGCACTCTGCCAACCGAAGGACCCCAGGTGATCTGTGGTCCGGGTGAAAATGCCGGCGTCGTCGATATTGGCGATGGGCAGGCCGTGGTCTTCAAGATGGAAAGCCACAACCACCCGTCCTACATCGAGCCCTACCAGGGCGCAGCAACTGGCGTTGGCGGCATCCTGCGCGACGTCTTCACGATGGGGGCACGGCCGATCGCGGCCATGAACGCCCTGTCATTCGGTGAGCCCGAGCACCCAAAAACGAAACGGCTTGTGGCCGGAGTGGTGGAAGGAATTGGCGGGTATGGCAACGCGTTCGGCGTCCCGACCATAGGCGGCGAGGTGCGCTTCCATGCGGCGTATAATGGCAATTGCCTCGTGAATGCCTTTGCCGCAGGCCTCGCCGATGCCGACAAGATATTCTACTCGGCAGCCTCGGGCGTCGGCATGCCAGTCGTCTATCTCGGCGCCAAGACCGGGCGCGACGGGGTTGGCGGCGCCACCATGGCCTCTGCCGAGTTCGACGAGACCATCGAAGAAAAACGACCCACCGTTCAGGTCGGCGACCCCTTCACGGAGAAGCGCCTGCTGGAAGCGTGTTTGGAACTCATGAAGACCGGCGCCGTGATTTCCATTCAGGATATGGGGGCCGCTGGCCTCACGTGTTCCGCGGTTGAGATGGGGGACAAAGGCGGTCTCGGCGTTCAGCTGAACCTCGACGCTGTGCCACAGCGTGAAAGCGCCATGACTGCTTACGAGATGATGTTGTCGGAAAGCCAGGAGCGGATGCTCATGGTTCTGAACCCAGACCTCGAGGCCGAAGCAAAAGCAGTGTTCGAAAAATGGGATCTCGACTTCGCCATTGTGGGAGAGACACTGGCTGAAGACCGCTTCCTCATTCTTCATGGGAACGAAGTGAAAGCGGATCTGCCACTCTCGAAGCTGTCTTCCACGGCACCGGAATACGACCGGCCATGGACCGAAACAGCAGCACCCGCCGCCTATGCTCCAAGCGACGCTGTCGTGCAGATCGATCCGATCGATGGCCTGAAATCCCTGATTGGATCGCCCAATTACGCCCGCAAACATTGGGTTTGGGAACAATATGACAGTCAGGTCATGGCAGACACGGTTCAGGCACCCGGTCTTGGCGCAGGCGTGGTGCGAGTTCACGGGACCGAGAAGATGCTCGCATTCACGTCTGATGTAACGCCCCGCTACGTGCGCGCGAACCCGGTTGAAGGCGGCAAGCAAGCGGTTGCGGAAGCCTATCGCAACCTGTCTGCAGTCGGCGCGAAACCACTTGCCACAACCGACAATATGAACTTCGGAAATCCGGAAAAGCCCGAGATCATGGGGCAGTTCGTTGGCGCCATCCAAGGGATCGGTGAAGCGTGCAAGGCACTCGATATGCCCATCGTTTCCGGCAATGTCTCGCTCTACAATGAAACAGACGGCCAGCCCATTCTGCCCACCCCGACCATCGGCGCGGTTGGCTTGATCCCGTCCAACGATACACTGATTTCGGGCACGGCAGAGGATGGCGACTTCCTTCTTCTCGTCGGAGAGGCCGGAAGCCACCTCGGCCAGTCTGCCTTGTTGGCAGAAGCCTTCGGGCAATCCGAAGGCGATGCGCCGCCCGTAAACCTTGAGGCCGAGCGCAAGAACGGCACATTCATTCGCGATAACAACGCGCTGATCCATGCCGCCACCGACCTCTCGGACGGCGGCTTGGCATTGGCGGCCTTTGAAGTGTCGGACGCAGCAGGTATCGGTGTTTCGTTGGACACCGGCGATATCCCCGAACTCTTTGGTGAGGACCAAGCACGCTACCTCATCGCATGTGGGTTCGATCAGGCCGAAGGTTTGATGATCGCCGCCGGTCAAGCCGGGGTCACCATTGCGCAAGTCGGCCGATTTGGCGGAGAGACTGTGAGCTTCGGCACCGCGTCCGCAGCTTTGACAGAGCTGTCAGAACTGTATCGTACGGCCTTTGCGGCGCAGGTCGCGTGACCGGGACGCGCATCAATCTCGCGGACTGGCCTCGAGCGGATCAATTCCGCTTCTTTCGTGGCTATGATCGGCCCCATTACGCGATCACGGTTCGGCTGAACGTGACCAAGTTGATGGAAGCTCGCGCAAGCACGGGCGTCTCCCCATTCAGACATACGATCTGGGCGGTCGGGAAAGGTCTGCATGCGGTGCCCGAACTCTGCATGCGGTTCAAGGGTGACGTCGTCACGCAATACCGAAGGTTGCTTCTTTCACCCACTATCCCATTGGAAAATGGTGATTTCCGATACACGTACATCGCTTGGAATCCTGACGCGACCCGGTTCGACGGACATGCGGCCGAGAAGATTTCCGAGGTGCGAGAAGGCGCACCGCTCAACGCGAATGACGGGACAATCGAAGATGTGGCCTACCTGTCCTGCATGCCTTGGCTGGACTACACCTCCCTCGACAACGCGCTCCCCGGCCCGGACGACTGCATTCCACGGGTGACTTGGGGAAAGATCGTTGAATCCGCAAAGGGTCACGAAATGGCCATGACCCTCCAAGTACACCATGCGTTGGTCGATGGCCGCCAGGTCGGTCAGTTCTTTGAGGCCACCGAGGCCGCACTTGCGGAATTCAACTGACGCAACGCGCCTTGCGGGCACCCTGCCCCGGCCCTAGATTGCACGGAAAGAGGAGCACGTCGCCCATGCCAATGCAGGCCCATGAGATTGAAGCGCTGCTGCGCGAGAGCTTTCCCGATGCTGAAATCGAGGTAGGCGGCAGCGATGGCGTGCATATGTCTGCGTTGGTGGTGGACGAGAGCTTTCGGGGCCAGAACCGTGTGCAACAACAACGCGCCGTTTACGCCGCTTTGAAGGGTAAGATGGATGGCCCGGATGGTGAATTGCACGCGCTGGCGCTGACAACGCGCGCACCCGAGTAACAAAGAGACATTCCGTACGGGAGACCGAGATGACCGCTGAAACCCAGATCAAGGAAACCGTCGACGCGAACGACGTCGTGCTGTTCATGAAAGGCACGAAGACCATGCCACAATGCGGGTTTTCCTCGCGCGTGGCCGGCGTTCTGAATTTCATGGGCGTCGAATACACAGACGTCAACGTGCTTGCCGATGATGGTATCCGGCAGGGGATCAAAGATTTCTCCGATTGGCCGACCATCCCGCAACTCTACGTGAAAGGCGAGTTTATCGGCGGCTGCGATATCGTGACCGAGATGACCTTGTCCGGCGAACTCGACCAGTTGTTCGACGACAAGGGCGTTGGGTACAACAAGGAAGCCGCCGACCAAATCCGTGAACACAACGGATAAACCGTTGTACGTTGTCACAGTGACGTTCCGGATCAAACCGGAGCATGCGGATGAGTTTCTGAACGCAATGCGCGAAAACGCCCGGCTCTCGTTGGAACTGGAGCCGGGATGTCATCGTTTCGATGTGGCTCTGGGAGAAGACGGGCCCGAAACGATCTTCCTTTATGAACTTTATTCCGATCGCGCGGCCTTCGATGCGCATCTGGCCGCCGAGCACTTCAAATCCTTCGGTGCCACCGTGACGGACTGGGTCGCATCGAAGGATGTTGCGTGTTACGTACTGCCAACCTGAGTGTCAGGAGGCACGCTTTCCCGGCATCGGCTCAACACCAAATGTTTTGCGCAGATGTTCGTTGAAGTAGTCCTTCAATACCGGGAACGCGTCGACCATTTGCAGATACGTCTCGCGATCCAGCAGAAGCACCTTGGTGTCCTCCAAAGCACGCACGGTTGACCGCCGCAGGTTTTCGCCAACCAGAATGCCGTCCCCGAAGTGATCACCCTTTCCAAGCCTCAAAACGGTTTCTTCACCGTTTCCATCGCCCTGACGCAGCTCTACCGCACCAGACACGATAGAATAGACGCCGTCCGCGCGGTTTCCGGCCTCATAGATCCGGTCACCGGCCTTGTAATGCACATAGCGGGACACGGGCGGCTCAGCGCCTTTCAACTGCACGACTGACCGCGCCGAAAGCGCATCCATCATCCAGTTCAGAAGCACACGCACCTTGGTGCTGAAGCCCGGCAGGAAGCCGACGTAGTAGGCACGCCAGAGAAGCCATGCGGGAAAGCCAGAGATCTTCATGCCCCAGACCTCAGCCACGCCTCGACGCGCACCAAGCGAAGCAAGCGCACCTTGTGATTTGTAGACAAACGGCTTGAGCGGATTGCCTGCGACCGAGGCCGCTATGTTGGCGGCAAGGCACCTCGCCTCACGCACGGCAAACTGGGCGGTCGGTGGCGCAAAGTCATCGCGAGCCTCCGCCCCCTCTTTCATTGGAATGAGCGCACAGTCACCAATAGACCAGATATTGTCCCGGCCCTTCGCATTCAGGCTACGCTCCACGACGATCTTGCCAGCCTGTTGTTCGAGCGGCATGTCCCGTACCACCGGGGACGGCGCATTGCCGATGGTGGCAACGATGGTCCGGGTCGGGATTTCAGTTCCGTCAGAGAGTGTCAGAAGTGTACCGGTCGCAGAGGCCACACCCTTGCCCAGCATGATCTCGATTCCACGCTCCTCAAGCCTCCTGCGCGCGTACCGGCCAAGGCTCTCCGGCAATTCGCCTAGCACACGATCCGCGAACTCCACCACGACCACGCGCACCTCTTCGGGAGACACGTTGGGATAGAATTTCAGCGAGCGGTCGATGAGTTCCTTCATCTCTCCCACGGTTTCAACACCGGAGAAGCCCGCACCGACCACAGTGAAAGTCAGCGCCTCGCGCTTGACCTCGGGAAGGCTGGTGATTTCGGCATGTTCCAGCTTTTCAATCACGTGGTTCCTCAGGCGTCGCGCGTCCTCCAGATGCTTCATGGTCAGCGCGTGGTCGGCCAATCCCGGCACGCGGGACAGGTCGACGACCTGGCCCATGGCCACAACGAGATGATCATAAGACACCTCTGTCGGACGACGCTGGACACCTTGGAATACGGTCACGATCTGGCGCTCAACATCCACGCTGTGTACCCGCGCCTTGCGGACGAAAACTCCCTTGAGGAGCGCGCGAAGGGGCGTGACAGCATGCGGTGCCGTGATCGAACCTGCCGCCACTTCTGGCAGCAATGGTTGGAAGACGAAGTAGTTTTCTTCGCTGATCAACTCGACCTCGGCATTATCGCCGAGCCGTTTCTTGACTTCACGTGCCGCGAATAGCCCCGCAAAGCCGCCCCCAAGGATGAGAATACGCTGTACCATGATGAAACCCTTTCTGACTGTTACTTAGGAACGATCAGTAAGAATTTCAAAAAACTTTTTTATTTCAATAGCATACGATTGTATGCAGTGGCTACCCTGCCGCGCGCATCTTCTCTTCGGCAGCCTCGGCAAGCGCTTCAGCGCGAGCGGCAAGTTCGGCCATGGTTTCGCTGACTTCTGTTGGAATCACCGCGATTTCACGGGTTTCCGGTTCTGGCTTCGGACGGTTCTGAAGCTCTTCGATCCACGCTTCCTGTTGCGCAATCTTGTCTTCCATCGTCTTCATCTGATCTTCCGACCCGGCGTGCTTGTCGGCCAGCATAAGCCCGGCCATCAGCAGCATACGGGATTCTGGCAAACGACCGATCTGCTCCATTAGCGATTTCGCTTCATTGTCGAGCAGGTCCGCAGCCGATTGCAGGAAATGCTCCTCACCTTCCTGGCACGCAACCGCAAAGGTACGGCCCCCGATCTGGATATTCACTTCCGGCATCTCAGGCTTCCTTCAAAATGGGTTCAAGGGTGGCGAGGATGTCTTCTATCTCTGCCCGTTCCGTGGCGCGCGCCGCACGCAGGCTCTCAATCTCTGTCACCATTGCCGAATTGACGAGCTCGGGGTCAGCGACGCCGTTTGCATTCGCCTCACGAAGCGCTCCGTTGGACTTTCGGAGTTCTTCGTTCACACCCTTGATCTGCTGCAACTCCGCGTCCCGGGTTTCCAGAGCCTTGGAAAGCTCCGCAACCTTGGCTTCCAGCCCAGCCACAGTCTTTTCCTGTGTCTCCTTGATGGCCCGCACCCGCTCTTCGAGCTGCTGGTTCGCCACCCGCTCGGCTTCGAGCTCGGCCTTCAGGGCTTCCGAGTCGCCGCCCTCGCCCGCCCCGAGCTTGTCGAGCGCCTGCTGCGCCCGATCAAGAGCCGCCGTAATCCGGCGTTCGTAATCTGAAATATTGTCCATGCCTTGTCCCAGCCATCTTGTTGTTCCGGCCCGTTAATCTCCCGTTAATCTATCGAATCGCGGGCCAGTCAGAGGTTTGCGCAATAGAATAGCGGAACGCCAACATGATTCATCCCCCCTTTGACAGTGATCCGCGACCCGTCCCTTGCGCTCTGGCCCGGGGCTGCTATCAACCCGCCAAAGCGCATACAGGCACGGGGGACGACCGACATGGATATCGCCACACTCAAGGAACTTCATCCGGACCATTTTGCGAAAGCAACAGCCATTCGCGCGCTGTCGATGGACGCGGTTCAGGCCGCAAATTCCGGGCACCCGGGCATGCCGATGGGGATGGCCGATGTGGCGACCGTCCTCTTTGAAAAGCACCTTACGTTCGATGCGTCCGCGCCTGACTGGGCTGACCGCGACCGGTTCATTCTGTCAGCTGGCCACGGGTCGATGCTGCTTTATGCGCTTCTCCATCTGACCGGCTACGAGGATATGACACTCGAGCAGGTGAAGAACTTCCGTCAGCTTGGTTCGATCACGGCTGGCCACCCGGAATACGGGTATGCCAAGGGAATCGAAACAACAACCGGCCCCTTGGGACAAGGGATTGCAAACGCCGTTGGTTTCGCGATGGCCGAAGAGGCTTTGCGTGCGAAGTTCGGAAAAAAGGTCGTCGACCACTACACCTATGTCATCGCGGGCGATGGTTGCCTTATGGAAGGCATAAGCCAGGAAGCCATTGGGCTGGCCGGCATGCAGAAACTCTCGAAGCTGATCGTGCTTTGGGATGACAACAACATCTCGATCGATGGCGAAATCGGTCTGTCTGACGTGACCGATCAACAAAAGCGCTTCCACGCCAGCGGCTGGCAGGTTCTTGAATGCGACGGGCATGATCCGGAAGACATCGACAAAGCGCTTGTCAAAGCGAAGTCCTCCAAAAAACCGACGATGATCGCCTGCAAAACGCATATCGGTTACGGGTCCCCCAATCGGCAGGACACTGCAAAGGCCCACGGCTCACCACTTGGCGACGAAGAAATCGCTCTCGTGCGTGATGCCTACGGATGGCCACATGCCCCCTTCGATATCCCGAGTGACATTCTCGGCGCGTGGCGGTCCATCGGCGCCCGAGGCGCGGAGGCACGCGGCGAATGGGAAACGCGTTTCGCCAACCTCTCGGCATCCCGCCAGAAGGAGTTCCAAAGGGTCATGGCCGGCGAAGCGCCACGCAAGCTTGCCTCCACCGTTCGCGCGCTGAAAAAGCAACTGTCCGAAACACAACCAAAGGTGGCCACCCGCAAGGCGTCTGAAATGGCGTTGGAAGTTCTCAATCCAGTCGTTCCGGAAACTCTTGGTGGATCGGCGGACCTAACCGGTTCCAACAACACGAAGACAGCCGATCTCGGTATCTTCAATCCAGAAAACCGGAAGGGCCGTTACGTGCACTATGGGATCCGCGAGCATGGAATGGCAGCGGCAATGAACGGCCTCGCACTTCACGGCGGCATCAAGCCATACGGAGGTACGTTCCTGTGCTTCACAGACTATGCGCGCGGTTCGATGCGACTGTCGGCACTCATGGAAGTCCCGGTCACATATGTCATGACCCACGATTCAATCGGATTGGGCGAAGACGGACCTACGCACCAACCGGTCGAGCAATTGGCAATGCTGCGGGCCACGCCGAACATCAACGTGTTCCGCCCTGCAGACGCAGTTGAGACCGCCGAAGCGTGGGAATTGGCGCTTTCGTCGGAGAAGACACCCTCGGTGCTCGCGTTGTCGCGCCAAGGCCTGCCGACCGTCCGCACCGAACACAAGACAAAGAACTTGTCCGCCCAAGGCGCTTACATCCTCGCCGAAGCCGAAGGCAAACGACGCGCAATCCTCTTGGCAACCGGCTCGGAGGTCGAGATTGCCATGAAAGCCCGTGACATGTTGCAGGCCGAAGGGATCGGCACACGTGTCGTCTCCATGCCGTGCTGGGAACTCTTTGAAGAACAGGACGAAAAGTACCGTCGTAAAGTTCTGCCCGCAGGACCTGTTCGCGTGGCAATCGAAGCCGCGATCCGCTTTGGATGGGACCGCTGGCTCTACGGCGAGAGAGGACGTCGCGAGAAGGGCTCATATGTCGGAATGCACGGATTTGGCGCGTCGGCACCGGCCGGAGATCTCTACAAGCATTTCAACATCACGCCGGAAGCTGTGGTACAGTCCGTCAAAGACATGCTTTGAGCGCCGGACCCGGCGCTTGAAACACGAATTGCGCCGACGCATGACGCGTTTGCGGACAGACAACAACGCAAAGGGTGCCAGAACACGGCATGGCAGCAGATCGACCGCTTGAAGGGTACAGCATTCTTCTTTTGGAAGATGAGCTCTTTATTGCGGCCGCCTTGCGGGAACATCTCTTGATGGCGGGTGCGGCCCATGTCGAGACCCCCACAACGGTCTCCGCCGCAGAAAGCTGCCTTTCCGAAACGAAGATAGACGCTGCCATCCTCGACATCGTTCTGCCGGATGGCGACACGCGCGGGCTTGCCGAGAAACTTGCGGGGCAAGGCGTACGCGTGATCTTTCATTCCGGCCATTTGCGACCGGAGTGGCTTGACGGGACGCTTGGGGACGCCATTTTCCTTCAAAAGCCAAGTGATGCAGACGCAATTGTTGCAGCGATTGCGGGGCAGTCCGAAGGCGGCTAGCCGGCAAACTCTCCAATCCAAAAAAATTTTCCCTGCCTTGTCGAAAACCGATCAGGCCGCGCGTCCTTGGGGTATCTCCAACAAGAGGACGACCCAAGATGGCACCGACAATCACCGCAACATACGCAGCGATCACGGCGATCCTTTTCATTGGAATGTCCGCCTATGTCATCGCCATGCGGGCAAAAACCAATGTTGCGCTCGGGGATGGTGGAAACCCGACCATGCTGCTCGCCATACGCCGCCATGGAAACATGACCGAATACGCGCCCTTCGCGCTCTTGATGATGGGTTTGGCGGAAATGCTGGGCCTCGGCGGCGCATGGCTGCACATCAGCGGAACGGCCTTGATCGTTGGCCGCGCCATCCATCCCCTCGGTCTCCATATCAGCGAAGGCAGCATTATCCCCCGGGTTGCGGGCACGCTCGCGACGATGGCTGCCATTCTCATTCCAACTGCCGCGATCCTGTACACAGCACTTGCCTGAACGCCTGCGCGGCGCAAAACTCATCCCAACCGAAAGGAAAGACCATGAAATACATTGCTCTGATTTACGCGGAGGATGGCAGCAGCCCTGCCCCTGGGGAGCCGGAATTCGACGAGTACATGCAAGGGTACTATGGAGCGACCAAGACATTCCAAGAGACGGGCGTGATGCTGGGCGGCGAAGCCCTTCAAGACACCTCGACCGCCACTTCGATCCGGATCCGGAACGGTAAGACCGAGACCATGGACGGCCCTTTTGCCGAAACCAAGGAAAAGCTGGGGGGCTATTACTTGCTGGATTGCAAGGATTTGGACCAGGCCATCGAAATGGCGTCCCTTATTCCTGATGCCAAGTACGGTACCGTCGAACTTCGGCCGATCATGGAAATCCCGGATCAGCCATGAACCAGACCGCCCCCGACATTGCGAGCGCTGTTTCGGCGATCATTCGCGATGACCGGGGGCGATTGATGGCGGCGCTCATCCGCTCCCTCGGCAACTTCGATCTGGCGGAGGACGCGCTTCAGGACGCCGCCGAACGCGCCCTTACGCATTGGGCGCGCTCAGGCCTTCCCGAGAGACCAGACGCCTGGCTGCTGCAGGTGGCGCGTCGATCGGCAATCGACCGGCTGCGCAAAACCAAGCGTCACAAGGCGGCGGAGCCGGAAGTAGCCCGGCTGATGGAGGAAGATGAGGCGGATCGGGCGGAGGAAACACCGGAAATCCCCGATGAACGTCTGCGTCTCATATTCACGTGTTGCCACCCTGCTCTTGAAGAAAAAACGCGTGTCGCGCTCACGCTCCGCACGGTAGGTGGCCTGACAACAAAAGAAATCGCGCACGCGTTCCTCGACAAGGAAGCGGCCATGGGACAGCGCTTGTCTCGCGCCAAAACAAAGATCGCCGCTGCAGGCATTCCGTTCAAAGTCCCGGAACGCCGGGACTGGGACGATCGTCTGAACGCCGTCCTGAGCGTGATCTACCTCATTTTCAACGAAGGTTGGACGGCTGGCCCGGGTGAAGAGCCCCTTCGTATCGGGCTTTGCCAGGAGGCAATCTGGCTCGGCCGCCTGCTGACAAGCCTTGCGCCGAACGAACCCGAGATCGAAGGACTTCTTGCCTTGATGCTGCTTGGACACGCCCGGCACGAAGCACGTTTCGACGCGTCAGGTGCGATGGTGCCACTAGACCACCAGAACCGCGCAGACTGGGATCAGGCCCTCATCGATGATGGCTTGGCGGTACTCGACCGGGCTGTCGCGCGGCGCTTGCCCGGCCCGTTCCAGATACAGGCCGCGATAAGCGCGCTTCACATACAGTCGGAACGCGCAGAAACTACCGACTGGCCGCAGATCCTGTTGCTCTACAACCGACTCTTCGCCCTGTCTCCCTCCCCGATTGTGGCTTTGAATCGCGCCGTGGCCTTGGCCGAGACAGGCGCACTGACCTGCGCGCTGCGGGAACTCAAAGCCCTCGAGAGCATGCTTGCAGAGTACCAGCCGTACCATGCGACACTGGCCGACCTCGCGCGTCGGGACGATGACACCGAAACCGCACGCCACGCCTACCTTTCAGCCATCCGTTTGAGTCAAAATCCCGGCGAGATAGCATGGCTGGAAGAACGGCTTGCCACTCTCTAAAGCGTCCGCTGCATGTGGATCGCTGGAAAATCTATTCCTGCGCGCAAGTTCAGCGTGATCGGCCCAACAGTTTCGAAACCGCAAGCTGCGTAGAAGGGTTCCGCCATGAGTGTCGAAAGGCACTCCAAGCGCCGAATACCCGCTTCCCGGGCAGACGAAAGCACCCGCGTCATCAGTTTGCGTCCGATCCCGCGCCGTACCCTGCTGTGGTCAGTCGCCACGTGACGAATGTTGCCTACACCTGAGCGCCCGGGCCCGGCGCCGCCCGGCAATGCACGTGTCCAGCCGCCGGCACCCACAATCTCCTCGCCGTCAATCACCACGAAATACGTCCCCGACGCCAGAAGCCGCGGTTGGGCCTTCGAGATAAGCGGGATCGCCGTCACCAGAATTGACGGCGGATAAGCGTCTTTCAGCAGGGCCGGATAAGAGCGGCCAAGCAACGCATCAACGCCGGCGAGGTCGGCCTGAGTTGCAGGTCTGACAATAAGCGTTTCGGTCATGGTCAATCACATGGGTCCGTTTGAGCAGATAACAACGAAAAAGGCCGCGCTACTGCGCGGCCTTCGTCCAATTTCCTGTCAGGCGATCTTACTTGATCTTGCCTTCCTTGTATTCGACATGCTTGCGCGCAACCGGGTCATACTTACGCACCACCATCTTCTCGGTCATGGTGCGCGCATTTTTCTTGGTCACATAGAAGTGGCCGGTGTCAGCGGTCGAATTCAGACGAATCTTGATCGTCGTTGGCTTCGCCATGGTGTTTCTCCTATCTGGCCGGCGCCCCGAATAGGCGGAGGCCCGAAAATCCTGAAGCCCGCCTTCTAAAGGTTACGCCCGACCTGTCAAGGCCGAAACGGCCTCAGGATATGCCCATTGCGCTGTGAACACGCTCCCTTGTGGCGTCGGACAGCCCCAGGCCATTCGCAAGTGTGTTGAGATAGTCGGCCTCCTTCAGACTGTCGACCCGGATGGTCATTATCGCGGCCGCATAGACCTGAGCTGCCATCTGCTGCGAGGTGTCGTTTGCCAGCGCCATCGCGTCGACCGGAGCATCCAGTTGCGCTTCGATGAAGGCGCGTTCCGCCGGGTCGATGTCGCCCAGATGCTCCATGATCTTGGCGCGTTCGTCGGCATCGATCTCCCCATCTGCCTTGGCAGCCTGAATCATGGCCCGGATCATCAGCTTGGCATTTTCCTCCATCGTGTCGGTCGCCGCCGTGGTGCCGGTCAGACTGTCGATGAGAGCACTTGTCTGTTCCGCTCCACCGGCCATACCTCCGCCGAGCGCCGCCATCAGGCCACCCATGCCCGCCATGGCGCTTGCGCCCGCAGCCTCTCCCTGCCCCATAAACTGGTCGCGCATCGATTTGAGCTGGTCGGTCGGGAGGCCCATTTTCTCCATCATATCAAAGGCCTGATCGCTCATCTGGGCAAGCTGCGGATTGTTCCGCATCGCGTCCTTGACCCCGGGCATACCGCCCAAGTCCTTGTATTTCTCATGCCCTTTCGCAGCGGCGAACCCGACGGCGAGGGTGGCCAGTGTTTTGACAAAACTCATTTTGAAACGCTCCCTGTGGCAAATGCCTTATGGAGTGAGGCTGCACCATTCTCCGACAAACCGCAAACGGCGAGGAATGCTCACGAGCGGAAAGCTGAACGCACCGAACCGCGCAGTTGGAGGCACGCAACGGCCAAGCCGGGTTAATGCAGGAAAACAAGGCGAATGGGGCGAAACCGCCACGTCAGTATCACGTCGGTGCCTGCGTCGGTATTGCGTCGGTGCAGGGAACCGAGACCCGATCCCAGAGGCGCCGAGCGGCAGGGTGTATTAATGTGTGTTGAGGTTTGGTTAATGTCAGCTTTCGAGCCCAAAGTGTAAGATGCTGTGCGATACACAAATGATCGAAAAAAGTACAAAGGCGACAACAACGCTGTAAAGGACCGCCCCGAGTAGTCTTTGATCGGCCTGCCCAGATGCTGAGTTTTGGCCCGCCAAAATGCGCATTCGCTGAGAGCGCCAATTCTGAATATCGCCCACTTCGCAGAATGCGAATAAGCCTCATTCGGCGAGTGTTTGAATCACTATCTCGCACTCGCTGCTATGCGGTCGCGACCTGGCTCAGCCGGCGAGGTAAGTGCGGAACCAAGCAATCATTCGCCGTTCCGCGAGCTTGGCTGCCTCTTCGTCGTAGCGCGGAGTGGTATCATTGTGAAACCCGTGATTGACGCCCGGATAAATGTGGGCTTCATAACGCTTGTCGTTTTCTTCAAGAGCTTTTTGAAACTCGGGCCACATTGCGTTGATCCGCTGGTCGAGTGCGGCAAGCTGAATCATAAGCGGTGCTTCTACTTGGGCTACTTGTGCGCTGTCAGGCGCAGCGCCATAAAACGGAACACCTGCCGCCATCTCGGGATAGGCAACGGCCAGTTTTGATACCACTCCACCCCCATAGCAGAAACCGGTGGCGCCCACCTTTCCATTTGTGCCCTCGATCGCTTGAAGATACTCGAATCCAGCAAAGAAATCGTTCAGCAATGCGTCTCGATCGAGGCTCCGCTGCATTTCGCGACCCTCGTCATCACTCCCGGGATAGCCGCCGAGCGATGAGAGGCCGTCGGGGCCCATAGCTACAAAGCCTGCCTTGCCCAATCGGCGAACAACATCTCTGATGTAAGGGTTGAGCCCTCGGTTCTCGTGGATGACCAGAACGACAGCGGGCGGGCGATCAGGGTTTATCTCGGCAGGACGGACGAGATAGGCAGTTATTTCGCCGGTGCCATTTGGGCTTTCATAGACAATGTCCTCGCCCTGGATGTCCGGATCATCTTCCGAAACTTGCTGGGCCAAAGCATAATTGGGCGCCAAGGTGCCCAGAATAACAGCCGCCGTCAGGCCACCGACAGCCCATTTTCCGGCGCGATCCAGGAACTCACGCTTCGAGATATTCCCGTGAACATAGTAATCGTAAAGATCGAGCAGTTCCTGGTCGAAGTCAGCCGCGGTCAAACGGCGCGAAGGTGATTGATTGGTCATGTCGTGTTTCCCTGATGGATCGCAAGAGTTTCCACACAAAATGTTCCCTGACTAACGAATTCTCATGCCGCGGCGACCGGCTGACGCGTAGTGGGCTCACTCAAATTTTGCCGCAACCAAAAGTTACTATCGCTTGGCTGCATAGTATGAGACGCGACGCTCCAAATACGCCAGGAACTCCGATATCGTGAACGCCAAGGCAAACAGAACAATCAGAACCGCCCAAAAGTGCCCCATTAAGAAGTTGGCGGAATAAAGCTCGAACAAAGCTCCAAAGCCGACTATCGAAATCAGAAGTTGACCAATGATGACACCCTTCACGGCCCGGATGATGCCAATTCGAACGCCGCCCAATATCTCGGGAAGCGCCGCCCAGAAGTAGATCTTGAAGAACGCATCCACAGGCGAGGCGCCAAAGCTATGCGCCATCTCAACGAGTGAGCGGTTGATCTGTTTGACCCCTGCTCGGGAGTTCAGAATGATGATCCAGATTGCGAACAAGGTTGTCGTGATGATGATCGCTTTCATGCCGAAACCGAACAACACCATCAGGACCGGAACCAGCGCCGTCAGAGGTGCGCTCAGAAACACATTAACCCATGGCAACAGCAGTTCGTCCAACAGGCGGTTCTTGCCCATCAGAATGCCCGTCGGAATGCCGATCACGATGGCAAAGAACACGCCTGCGATGAAGGCATAGGCCGTCTCATACAGAGCCTTCTGAAAGGCAGCCGTCTGGATCACTTCGATCAGCGTTCCGACGACTTCCGACAATGGCGGAATGAAGAAGGTCAGGCCCGCCTGACCTACGATCTCCCACAAGAGCCCCCAGATGATGAGAGACGACATACCCGGCAGGCGATATCCAAATAGCGTCATGGTCTATTCCACATAAGTTCTGAGCGAAGCCCAGATCTGATCGACGATGTCCAGATATTCCGGGTCGCGACGAATGTTGTCGGCCCCCTTCTCACGGAAACCCGAGGGACGGATAATCTCGTGCACACGGCTTGGGCGCGGCAAGAGAATGGCGATCTGGTCCGAGACATAGACCGCTTCCTCGATCGAGTGGGTAACGAAGATGAAGGTCTTGTTTTCGTTCTGGACAAGGCCCAGCAGGTCTTCCTGAAACTTGCGCCGCGTTTGTTCGTCAACGGCCGAGAAGGGCTCGTCCATCAGTAGCACTTCGGCGTCGACCGATAGGGCGCGCGCCAGTCCGACGCGCTGGCGCATGCCGCCTGAGAGCTCGTGCGGATAGGCGTTTTCGAAACCGCCAAGTCCGACCTCCTTGATATAGCGTGCAGCGATATCCTCGCGTTCGGACTTGGCGACACCCCGCATTTCGAGTCCGAAGGACACGTTCCGGATGACGCTGGCCCAGGGCAGCAAGGCAAAGTCCTGAAAGACAAAAGCACGATCCGGCCCGGGGCCAGTGACCGTTTTGCCGTTGACTTCAACTTCCCCCGAAGTCGGCTCCAGTAGCCCAGCGATGATTTTCAGAAGCGTGGTCTTGCCACACCCAGACGGTCCAAGAAGCGATATCAGTTGGCCGCGCGGGAACTCGAGCGACAAGTCTCGCAACGCTTCAACCTCGCCGTAGTTCTTCGAAATGTTCCGTGTGGAGACCGCACTTTCGGGTACAGTGTCCACAACGACCGTCTTAGTCTGAGACATATCCACGTTGATTTCCTTTGAAGAGAACGGCTTCGGTTTTTTCCAGCAGGTTCAGGAACAGAACCGCCAGGAGAATGATCGAAAAGATGGCGGCGTACATGCTGGGATAGTCGGCAATTGAACGACTGTAGGTGATGATGTCGCCGACGCCCGTCGGCGTGATTTTTAACTCGGCAAGGATCGCGCCAATGAACCCGGCTGAAATGCCTAGACGGAGACCTGCAAAGATCACTGGCGAGGCGGCGGGGATAATAATCTTGAGAATGATGGACAGATCAGAGGCCAGAAAGGCCTTCCCCATTTCTTTCATCGACTCCGGCGTATTGCGCACAGCGCCTGCAGTGTTCAGCACGATCACCGGCATGGCCATGATGCAGACCACTAGAACCTTCGACGTCAGGCCGATGCCGTAGGCGAGCACAAGCAACGGTATTAAAGCCGCCAAGGGCGCGGCTTGCATCACGATGAAAATGGGTGAGAACAACCAGTCGAAGAAGTCACTCAAACCCACCCAAAGGCCGATTGCAATCCCGAGTACAGCCGAGATTGCGACACCTACGGCCAAGGGTTGAAGTGTCTCCGCGTATGCCGTCCAGAGTGTACCGTCCACCGCCATCCGGAATAGGGCACCCATCGATTCAAGGAACGTTGGAAAGGCGAGACTCACGGGGACGCGTCCCGCGATCTCCCAGGCGCCAAAGAGGATCAGTGCCGAGACAATCTTGAGAACGAGCGCCCGCGACGGCAGTGGGCGCTTCGTTCCGGGGGCACCAAACGGTGCACCCGGTACTGCTGTTGGTTCAGCGTTCGTCATTTCATCGCCGCGTCGAGAGGCGCAAGGTACCAGAAGTCCTCGATGTTCAACTCGTCTGGGCTGCCATCCAGTTGGCCGGCAGCCGAGTACCACTCCATATCGGCCTTGGCAGCCACGCGACCACCCCCATCAGGTGAGTAGAGGCCTGCTTCGACGGCGTCGGAGTAGAAGCCATCAAGCTCTGCCAGAATTTCTTCGGGAAGCTGTCCGATTGGCCCGTCCGGATTGGTCTCACGCCGGATGATGGTTGGATCATCGTGCATATCGGTATAGGTGCTGACCAGCGCGTTGATGAAGATCTGAACGTCGTCGGCGTTGTTTTGGATCCAGTCGAGGTTACCGAAAAGCGCTTCATCGCTGGCTTCCACATCAAACATTTCGAGCACGTTGAAGTTTGACCCGGCTTCGCTGCGCATCAGCTTGTTTTTGTTCGACAAATCGATGATCGTCGCGTCTGCCCGCCCGCCAAGAAGAGCCGCAACACGGTTCGACGAACCCGGCACATAGGATCGTTCGCCAAACTCCATGCCGAGCTTGCTTTCGATGACATTGGCAATCGAGTCCGTGCCGCCGCCGCGCGAGTGCAACAGGATCGGTTCGCCATTCAAGTCTTCCAGCTTGCTGTACGTCTTCGTCGTTACCGGGAAGAACTTCAGCTTTGATAGCTGAAACAGAATGCGGATCGGCGCTTTCGAACGCTGCATGGCGGCATACGGCGTTCCAAAGCCGATGTCCATCTGGCCGCTGAGCACCGCTTGAATAGCAAGTTCTTCGTCCGAAAATGCCGTCCACTCGTAGTCGAGTCCGTTGGCCTTTGCACGTTCCAGCGCGACGAAGAAGGCGGCCAGTTCATCCGATGGTGTTTCGGCGAGAGCGATCCGGATCTTCTCAGCTGTTGCGGCTGTTGCACTCAGCCCCAGCGCCAGAACCGCAACCGCGGTTTTCTTCAACAGGTGTTTCATTTCTATCCTCCCTTTGGACTTTCCAGTGGCGCGGCCCGTGTGTTGGCACATCTTTTGCCGCTCTGTCTCAGGTCTCCTCAAACAATCGCGCAGAAACGGAACTTAGGTGTGTTCGCATCGCAGCCTGCGCCGCAACTGGATCGCGCGCCACGATTGCGGCAACGATCTCGTCGTGCTCGGCAAAGCTCGTGTGGCTGCGGGGCGGTCGTTCTGAATGACGGATAACTGTGTTCCACGCGACCGCACGCCGAACCTGGTTCAATTGATCGAACAGAGACAGCAAGAGGACGTTCCCCGTCGCCTCGGCAATCGCGCGATGGAACAAATCGTCCTGAGCCTCATAATCGTCCCAGTTCAACGCTTCGACCGCACGCTCCTTGGATCGATGCAGTTGACCGACCGCTTCCTCCGAAGCATTGATTGCTGCTTCCCGCGAGATCGCCGGTTCCAAAGCAAGGCGCGCGCGCATCAGTTGAACGGGTGTCACTTGTTGTGACAACTCCGACAAGCTTGGTGCCCCCAGCTCCCCGCCTTTTGCAGCAACAAAGGTGCCCTTGCCGACGTGCCGCCAGATCGCCCCCTCATTCTCCAATGCTTCGAGAGCACGTCGCAATGTGTTCCGTGTCATTCCAAGGCTGACGATCAACTCGCGCTCGGCCGGAAGGCGGTCACCCGGAGAGTATCCGCCTGCACGAATGAAATCCGTCAGAGCGTCGATGGCGTCTTCGCGGTCAAATCGCTCAAGCTTGGTCAAGTCTTCTACCAGATTGGTTGATCAATATTGATATTGGTTCGGATTAACGCGTGATTCTTTGAATCAATCAACACATTTATTTTGATATGTCTGATTGGTTGCGATTGATCTGGGCGTCACGGCGCGCTAGTGACTCCTAAAGAACACCGTACGGGAAGAGGAACCAATGACCGAGTTTGCAATTGATACACCACCCATTGTCGCCCTTCCGATCGCGGGTTCCGATGCTATGTTCCCGGTTCGACGTGTGTATTGTATCGGTCGCAACTACGCGGCTCATGCCATCGAGATGGGACACGACCCCGACCGCGAACCACCGTTCTTTTTTCAGAAGAATCCGAACAACCTCGACCCCTCGGGAGAGTTTCCTTATCCACCACACTCCTCCGATGTCCATCACGAAGCGGAGGTGGCCGTCATGCTCAAGTCCGGCGGCACGAACATTCCGCTCGACCAAGCGGAGAGCCACATCTTCGGCTACGCCCTTTCTTTGGACATGACACGCCGCGACCTGCAGGGTGCACAGAAGAAAATGGGCCGCCCTTGGGAAATCGGGAAGGCGTTCGAGCGGTCTGCACCTGTCGGTCCGATCCATCCCGTCTCGTCGACCGGCTTGCTCAATGAAGGCGCGATCACACTAAAGGTGAATGGCGAAGTCCGCCAGGAAGGTGATCTGAACCAGATGATCTGGAAAGTGCCGGAGATGATCTCCTATCTCTCCGACTATTTCGAGCTTGCCGCAGGCGACGTCATTCTCTCTGGAACTCCGGCAGGAGTCGGTCCAATCGCTCGCGGCGACGTGATGGAAATAGCGGCGAATGGTTTAGGGACGGTGAGAATCCGCGTTACTTAATGTCTGGCCGCTACCACCAAAGACTCCAAAGTGAAGGACGTTCAGCTTTGCCAAACAAGATGTAGTATCTATTCCAAGTTGCCCTCTTTCACACAAATCTTCAAAATTCCGATATCCACTTTCGCGTACAAGGATCAGTTCTCCTCTAAATACGGCAAAAGCACGAACTGCGCCCTCGAACTTCATCGCTGTGGTCACGAACCGCACAAAGCGGACCGTGCTGAAAATACATTGAACGGCAGCTTTGTCCGCATAGCGGCCATTAGTAGCGCGGATGGCCTGTAAGCCGGATTCTGTACGCCAAAGGCGCGATGACCATTCCTCTGGTCTTGCCGTTGCCGACAAGCTTTAGCTGGCAACCCGGGGTCCGGACCGAAGCGCGTCCATATGGACCCCCTATTCGCCATTGCTCCTGGTGGGGCTTGCCGTGCCGTCCTTGTTGCCAAGTCCGCGGTGGGCTCTTACCCCACCGTTTCACCGTGACCACGCATGCATGGCCGTCTGTTCTCTGTGGCGCTGTCCCTCGGGTTGCCCCGGCCGGGCATTACCCGGCACCATCGCTTCGTGGAGTCCGGACTTTCCTCCCCGGCAGGTTGCCCCACCGAAGCGGCCATCCAGCCATCCGCACCCGGTGATCTATGCGATTGATCCTTCTGCGTAAAGCACAGAGGTCAACTCTCGTGCAGCGGCCGCGTCGGTGTGCGTCGTGCCGTCCGTTCAGTCACATCTGCCGGGTACTGTCGCGCCAGGCCTGCCATCATGGCCTCATCCGCAACACTGAGAGGTCCGGTCTCGAACGGACGGAAGCGCTGCCGGAACGCGCTGAGAACCGTCGCCTGCCCCGCGTCCACGGGATAACCAAAGTAGCTGGCATCACGCAGGAATTCCCCGCGCATGGAAGGCTCCGGCCAAATCGAAAGCCCCTTCGCCGCCAGGCGCGCCCAATCGAAATATGGTCCGGGATCACTTTTGCGGCCGGGTGACATGTCGGAGTGCCCGATAATGGCCTTGGCAGGTAGATCGTACCGGTCCATCAGCTCTTCCAGAAGGGCTTCGAGCGTGGACATCAGCGGTTCCGAGAACGCGCTTTCGCCATCATTGTCGAGCTCAATTCCGATAGACCGCGAATTGATGTCGTCATGGCCTGCCCAGCTCCCCTCGCCCGCATGCCAGGCCCGGTATTCTTCTTCGACTAGCCGGTACAGCGTGCCTTCCTTGTCGATGAGATAATGCGCGGACACCTCAGCCTCGGGGTCGCAAAGACGCTCCAGTGCCGCATCCACGCTCTCCATCGCCGTGTAGTGCAGAACGATGAGAGACACGGCCTGCCCACCCTTCCGCGGCCCAAAGTTCGAGGAAGGGTGCGACACGCAATCCATGATCCTTACCCTCCGCGGGCCGTCCGGAATGGCGACGGATCCCAGAAACAGGCGAAGCCGTCTCCGTCGGGATCAAGCCCACGACGATCCCGATCCGGTCCTCCGGCAGCAAGGAATGCGGCCTGCGCCTGATCGGGCGATGCAAACTCAGCGCAGGCCCGGCGATAGCGGTCCTCGTTGAAGTTGCGGGAGCGGCTGTAAACCGACTGTCCGACCGGATTGCTGGTCGACAGGGCGAAGGAGACAATGTTTGGTGCCGCCCGACCTGAGGGTCGATCCGGTACTGCCTCGGGCTGTGCAACCTGCATGTTTTCCCGCTGCAGCGCCAGGCGATCGCGATCGCTTTCGATGGTCTCGCGTGACGACACCGCGCCGAAGTCCTGTTCATCGGAGATGTTCCCGTTGTTGCTGCCAAGCGCTGCGGTCTGAACTGGAACGGCGCCTGCGGGTGCAGGAGCGGTTTCGTTCAGAACGCCAAGGGTGTCTTGCGCGATTGCGAGCCCTTCATCTTCAGGCAGGACATTGCGCGCTTCCAGTTCGGCATCGCGCGCATCGCGTCGTTCGGCATATTGGTTGTAATCTCCGAACCCCACTCCGCGCGCGTTCGGATTGCTGTCAGGCACACTCGACGCGCATCCCGCAAGGACCAACGCGGCGACCGCCGTTGAAAGGGTGAATTTCATTGCTCTGCTCTGCCCGTTTTGTTTTGCAGGCTTTTACCACCATTTCGGCGGTTTGGCTACAAATCCGGCACGATCTTCCAGCGAGTGTGCGATATTCAGCAAATCGCCTTCTTCCCAAGGCTTGCCGATCAACTGCAATCCAAGGGGCAGACCTTGTCCATCGACACCGGTCGGAACCGCAATTCCGGGAAGCCCCGCAAGGTTCACCGTCACCGTGAAGACGTCGTTCAAATACATCTGCACCGGATCATCGAATTCCTGACCAAGGGGAAACGCCGCTGACGGTGTCGCCGGTGTAAGGATCGCATCGACACCCTGCTCGAAGACGTCCTCGAAATCCTTCTTGATCAGGGCACGAACGCGTCGCGCGCGGTTGTAATAGGCATCATAGAAACCAGCCGAGAGAACGTAGGTGCCGATCATCACCCGGCGCTTGACCTCGTCTCCGAAGCCCTCGGCGCGCGTTTTCTCGTACATCGCTGTGATGCCGTCCCCTTGTGACAGCTTGGCCCTGTGTCCGTAGCGCACCCCGTCATATCGGGCGAGGTTCGAAGAGGCTTCCGCAGGCGCGATCACGTAATAGGCGGGAAGCGCATACTTGGTGTGCGGCAGACTGATATCAACGAGCTTTGCGCCCGCATCCGCCAGCATTTCGCGACCCTGCGCCCAAAGCGCCTCGATCTCGTCCGGCATGCCATCCATCCGATATTCCTTCGGAATACCGATCGTTTTTCCCCGGATGTCACCGGTGATCGCTGCCTCGAAATCGGGCAGCGGAAACTCTGCGGACGTTGAATCCTTGGGGTCGTGCCCCGCCATCGCCTGCAACATGATGGCCGCATCGCGTACAGACTTGGTCATTGGCCCCGCCTGATCGAGCGAGGACGCAAAAGCCACGATACCCCAGCGCGAGCAGCGCCCATAAGTTGGCTTCAACCCGGTGATCCCGACGAAAGCCGCGGGTTGGCGGATCGAACCGCCGGTATCCGTCCCGGTGGCCGCAAGACACAGATCGGCCGCGACCGCCGATGCTGATCCGCCCGACGACCCACCAGGTGTGAGGTCAGTCGCATCATTGCCCCGACGCCACGGGTTGATGACATTGCCGTAGGTCGACGTCTCGTTCGACGACCCCATGGCGAATTCGTCCATGTTGAGCTTGCCAATCATGACCGCGCCCGCGTCGAACAACTGGCTGGTGACGGTCGATTCATACTCCGGCTTGAACCCGTTCAAGATCGCGCTGGCAGCTTGGCTCGCCACACCCTTGGTGCAGAAGAGGTCCTTGATACCAAGGGGAATGCCACACATGGCCGGTGCGTCGCCGGCTGCAATTCGCGCGTCCGCCGCCTTGGCCTGCTCACGCGCGAGGTCCGGCGTGTGATGCACAACCGCATTCAATGTGGACGCCGCCTCGGTGGCCGCCAGACAAGCCTCCGTCAGTTCAACCGAGGTGATCTCACCGGCCCGCAGTTTGTCACGCGCCTCGGCAATGGTCAGTGTATTCAGGTCGCTCATCACTCAACCACCTTCGGTACCGCGAAAAATCCTTCTCGCGCATCCGGCGCGTTCGACAGAACCTTGTCCTGTTGATCGCCGTCAGTGACCACGTCTTCGCGTCGCTTCAGACGCATCGGCGTGACGGAGGTCATCGGCTCAACACCCCCGACATCCACTTCGTTCAATTGTTCGACGAACCCGAGGATCGCGTTGAATTCCCCGGCAAGCGCATCAAGGGCGTCTTCCTCGACCTTGATCCGAGCCAACTTCGCCACTTTTCGCGCGGTTTCCTTGTCAATCGACATCTGTCTATCGACCTCCTTTGAACGAAGGCCCGTTTAGCGTGCAGGTTCGCTGATGCCAAGCCTTGCGAAGCGGGATTGCTCGCGCCAGTCTGGCAGACATGAAGCTCACACTCCATCATATCAATCTCTCGACCGACAAGGTCACCGAAATGGACCGATTTTATCGGGACGTCTTGCTGCTCGACCGCGAAACGGATGGCTTACCGAAGCTGGAAAAGGGACAAGGTTATGCGGGCGACGTGGCCTTTGTCACGGACGGTGCGATCCAGACCCATATTGCAGAACGCGACGTGCTGGCGGGATTCAAGACGGGCGAGATCGTCAATGCCGTTGCGCGCGGCCACATCGCGTATCGGACGGATGATCTCGACAAGTTCAAAGAGCATCTGGATGCAGCAGGCGTTCCCTATTCCGATTGGGGCCACAAGGCTGTTGCGGGGTGGAAACAGATCTTCTTCTACGATCCCGACGGCAACGTGATCGAGGTGCACGAAGTCAGCGAGTGACGTGTCGCCGCCAGGTTTCGATCATCCAACCAAGCATGAACGCGTTCAGGATATGCCAGAAGAAATGGGTTCCGAGGGGGAACGCCATGCACAGCGGCTCATCGATCGATCGCATTGTCAGCGACAGGCAGAGTATCGACGCGCCGATAGCAAGGTTTCGAGCCGTTTGCGGACTTCGCTGGCGAAGCAGCAAGGCATAGGCAAAGATCAGAAGCGGCAACGGCCAATAGAAGCTTGAGATGGAAAAGAACGGCAGGGCACCGAAAACAGGCGTCAGAAGCGCCGAATACGGAACGAAAGCGACGGCCCCTACGGCGGACAGCCATACGGGCCAAAGCCAGAAGTCTCGGTTGGCCAGAAAGATATAAACCAGCGAGAACAACAAGATCGGCGTGGTATCGACCAACGCGGCCCAAGGCGTGGCATGCGTGTGAAACAAGTAAGACCCGACACCAATGGCGAAGAGGATACCCGCAAGCCCTCTGCCCCAGATGAGACCTTCGCACCGTCGCCACATGATCAGAGCCGCCACGATGAACGCGAGATTCGTCACAGCGTTCACCGGCTCCGACCAGTAACTCGGGTCGGTCCGCTCGCAATACGCGTCGATATGGCGGGTCCAGTCCATGTCCGAAAGGCCAACTGTTCATACGCAACCAATGAGGTAGCCTTGACGCAGAGATCGCCAGGAGGGAACCCATGAAATTCACTTGGCTGGGCCATGGCTCGATGCGGATTGAAAGCGGCAGCACCGTCCTATTGATCGACCCCTGGCTGACCGGAAACCCCAGTTTGCCCGAAGATCAGCACGAGGCCGCGACCGCGGGCGGGACACATATCCTGCTGACACACGGACATTTCGATCATATCGCCGACATCCTGCCGCTCGCGAAGAAACTCGGCGTTCCGGTCATCGGCCAGTACGATCTTCTCAGCCACTGGGGCGAACATGAAGGGATTGAAGCCGTCGGCTTCAACAAGGGCGGTACCGTCGATGCTGGCGGCGTGTCCGTGACAATGGTGCCCGCGAGCCATTCCTCCACCGTCCCCTCGCCAGACGGCCCCCGCTGCATTGGCAGCGAAGTTGGTTTCATGCTGAAGGCTGAGGGAAAATGCGTCTACGTGTCCGGCGACACGGATATCATGGCCGACATGGGTTGGATGGGTGAATACCATGCGCCAGATATCGGCATCCTGTCCGCCGGTGGGTTCTTCACCATGGACATGAAGGCAACCGCATGGGCCGCAAGGAAGTACTTCAACTTCCAAACAGTCATCCCGGTTCACTACAAGACCTTCCCGATCCTCGAGCAGGACGCATCGGAGCTGATTGCCGGTTTGCCGGGCGTGGACGTGAAAACGCCCGAGGTGATGGAACTAGTCGAACTTTAGGGAACTGTCTGTTCTGGCGGCAGATCAGCGCAAACCGTCCGTGCCCTCGATGTCGTCCACCGACAAACCACCAACGCGAGGCAGCGGCCGGCCACTATCCGTGACGGCAAGCGCCACGAGGATTTCATCCGGAGCAGGCGCATCGACTATCCGGGCCTCCACGGCATCGTAGTGGCTGCGAACATAGGCTGCATCCTTGTGCCCCAAAGGAACGTCCAGCGTTGCGCCTGCGCCGCCGCGCTTCTTGGCGGACGGGATGAGGGCCGCGCCTCCGCCGACCGCATCCCGGAACGGACCGCCCATCGACGGGTGCAGGATCGCTGCCGCATGCTCAAGCTCACCGTTCAGTCCCACCATCGCGGCTTTTCCGTAGCTCTCTACAGCCTCGGGGGTGATGCCGAGAGCCTGAACCGCGCGTTGCCCCAGTGTCCCACCGAGAGAGGCACCGATTTCAACCAGTTCGGACAGGTCCTGTTCGAAACGTCCGGCGAACGGATTTGCGATCACGGCCATCGCGACGGCCTTCCGCGTTGCCGGTGAAACGGGTTGGCCCAGCTCGCGATGCGTCTCCTCAACGGTGACGACCAGCTTACGTATCTCCATTCGTCCCGCGCCTTTCCTTGAAAAACCCCTGCAGAAGCGTGCGCGACGCCGTCTCTCCGATCCCGTCATAGACTTCCGGGACGTGATGACACTGTGCATGCGAAAAGACCCGGGCACCATGGGCGACCCCACCCGATTTCGGATCGGACGCTCCGTAGTAAAGTCGTGCGACCCGTGCTGCCGAGATCGCGGCGGCGCACATCGGGCAAGGTTCCAGCGTCACGTAAAGATCGCACCCCGACAGTCTCTCGGAGCCCAGCGCGGTCGCGCCGGCCCTGATCACTTCCATCTCGGCATGCGCCGTCGGGTCCTGCCGCTCGCGCATGCGGTTCCCCGCAACAGCCAGAACTTCGCCATTCGGACCGACCAGCACCGCGCCCACGGGCACTTCTCCGCGCGCCGCAGCCGCCTCAGCTTCCGCCAGAGCGGTATCCATGTGGGAACGAAAGTCAGTCTTCATCCTGCCTCAAATACGTGCGCGAGCGCGCGGAGCAAAGACCCAAGCGTCCCTTTCCTCGGGCGGCGTGAACCGTTATGCCCCATCCATGTCCGACACACCAAGCTCCAACAGGATCGCCAAGGTCCTTGCGCGCCACGGCATCGCCTCTCGCCGGGAGGCGGAAAAGATCATTGCCGATGGTCGCGTCACGGTGAACGGGAAACAGATAGAAAGCCCCGCTCTGAACGTCACGGACAAAGACGTCATAACGGTTGATGGCAAACCGCTTGAAGAGCGCGACCCGCCCCGCATCTGGCTGTACAACAAGCCAACCGGCCTCGTGACAACAGAACGGGACGAAAAGGGCCGAGACACCGTTTTTGCCGCCCTGCCAGACGATCTGCCGCGCGTGATGTCGGTGGGACGGCTTGACCTCAACTCCGAAGGGCTTCTGCTTCTGACGAATGACGGCGAAATCAAGCGCCGCCTCGAACTGCCCTCAACCGGATGGCTTCGCAAGTACCGCGTGCGGGTCCACGGCACACCGAAAGACGAGGATTTCGAGCCTCTTCGGAAAGGCCTGACCGTCGAGGGGGAGCAATTTCGCCCCATGACCGTCACGCTCGACCGTCAGCAAGGCCGGAACGCATGGGTGACCGTTTCCCTCCGCGAAGGCAAGAACCGCGAAATCCGTCGGGCGATGGAGGCCGTGGGCTTTGCCGTGAACCGACTTATCCGCATCAGCTACGGCCCATTTCGACTGGGCAACCTGAAGACCGGCGAAGTTGAAGAAGTGCGTCAGAAGATCGTCCGAGAACAACTTGGACTTGAGGCGCCGGAAGGGGGAAAAAACGCGCCGAAGCGTCAAGATCAGAAGCCCAAAAGACAGCAAAAACCAACAGGCCGACGGCGAAACCCCCGTAAAACATAGGATTTCCGGGAATCTGCTGCAATTGGCAGACCGAATGCAGACTTCCGTATTTCGGCGTCATCCGGCTTTCATACGTCTCGCCTATGGCATGCCGGTGCATGTTTTCTTATGTTGAGCCTGAACAAACAGGGGTGTCACCGCAGATGCATCGTTTCGCACTGGCATTGATCGTTGCAGCGATCTTGGTCGGTCTGACGGTCGTTCTTCTCAGAAGTGCGGCGCGGTCGTTCGAACGTGCAGGCGGAACCGCGGCCCTGACTTCCGGGGGAGCCATGCAAAAAGCAGCCTTTTTCGTGCTTTTGTGTCTGATCTTATACGTCTCCATCAGCGGGGGCGCCTGATGGCACAACGCTATGGCGGCAAGCACAGTCCTGGCGCGGCCTCGCACCCGCGTGCCCCCGAAGACATTCGGCGGTCGCGTTCCGGTGCGCGCGTCAACTTCCTGTTCATCGCCCCGGTGCCAATGCTTCTGGTCGGGTTCCAGATGGAACCCACTGGGCTTTTCCTGAAAATTTTGGCCTTCGGCATCATGATGCTGGCAGCATGGCTGACCCGTGAAGGGCTGGTGGCGGAGGATGCCTACCACGCACGCCGTGTCGCCAAGAAACCCGCCATACCGCGCAAGATATTCGGCTCTGTGCTGACCGGTGCCGGTCTTTTTACCGCCGGCCTGAATCCGGAGACCTTCAGTCTTCTGAACCCCATACTCTATTTCATTCTCGGAACGGTTCTTCACTTCACCGCGTTTGGTCCAGATCCGCTTCAGGACAAGGGCACGGAAGGGATGAACGAATACCAGACCGACCGTGTCGCCCGTGTTGTCGATGAAGCAGAACGCCACCTCGCTGCGATGAAAGACGCCATTCGGCGCGCGCGTGTCCCCGCGCTTGAGCGGCGCGTCGGCGACTTCGTCGAAACCGCGCGGGGCATGTTCCGTGTTGTCGAGGAAGACCCCCGCGATCTGACGAGCGCACGCAGGTTTCTTGGCGTTTATCTTCTGGGCGCGCGCGATGCGACAGTGCAGTTTGCAGACCTCTATTCCCGGTCGCAAAATGAAGAAGCCCGTGCGGACTACGAGGCGTTGTTGGACGACCTTGAAAGCTCATTTTCTCAAAAAACCGAAAAACTGCTTCTGGACGACAAGTCCAGCTTGGACGTGGAAATCGAAGTTCTCCGCGACAGGTTGGAACGCGAAGGCGTTCGAAGCGAAATTTGACCAGCGAGGAGGGAACACCCCATGGATGAACGCGTACGCCAGGAAGCCGAGAAATCCTTGGCCATGGTGAAGGAAGTGAGCGAGGTGTTGTTGCCCGAGCCCGTTCCTGCCAACGAAATCGTGGCTTTCGAGGCCGCTGATCCGCAGACGACCGCCGAGATCGAGCGCCGCGTCGGCGAGATCGACATGACCGACACGAATTCAATCGTGTCCTTCGGCTCCGCGGCTCAGGCCGAATTGCAGGAAATCAGCCAGTCGATGCTGGCGGACGTGCGCAACAAGGACGTTGGCCCTGCGGGCGACAGTCTCCGCGGCATTGTCTCCACCATTCGTGGCTTCTCGATCAGTGAACTGGACGTGCGCCGGAAACGCTCATGGTGGGAAAAGCTCCTTGGCCGCGCGGCTCCCATCCACAATTTCGTGGCGCGGTTCGAGAAGGTGCAGGATCAGATCGACAAGATCACCGACGACCTTCTGGGCCACGAACATCAGCTGCTGAAAGACATCAAGTCGCTTGACCAGCTCTACGACAAGACGCTGAATTTCTATGACGAGCTGGCGCTTTACATCGCGGCCGGCGAAGAGAAGATCAAACGTCTCGATGAAACGGAGATCCCGGCCAAGGAAGCCGAAGTGCAAGCCGCACCGGAAGAACAAGGCGTGATGAAAGCGCAGGAACTGCGCGACCTTCGTGCCGCGCGGGACGATCTGGAACGCCGGGTGCATGATCTGAAACTGACGCGACAGGTCACGATGCAGTCCCTGCCCTCGATCCGGCTGGTGCAGGAAAACGACAAGTCGCTGGTCACAAAGATCAACTCGACGCTCGTGAACACCGTCCCCCTTTGGGAAACCCAGCTTGCGCAGGCGGTGACAATCCAGCGCTCTGCCGAAGCGGCAGAGGCCGTGCGGGAGGCAAACGATCTGACGAACGAGCTTCTGACGGCCAACGCGGAAAACCTGCGCCATGCCAACAAGATGATCCGCGAGGAAATGGAGCGTGGCGTCTTCGACATCGAAGCGGTGAAGCAGGCGAACGCGGATCTTGTCGCCACGATCGAGGAGAGCCTCGAGATCGCGGACGAAGGCAAGAAGAAGCGTGCCGAAGCCGAAGTCGAGCTCCAGAAAATGGAAGCCGAACTCAAGTCGACGCTCGCTGCCGCGAAAGCCCGCAAGGATGGCACCGGCTCCAATGCCGGGGAGAGCGTTCCGGCCTAAGGCATGCTTACGCGCGGACTGACCATGGGGGCCGTCCTGATGCTGGTCACAGGTTGTGACCAGCTGGACAACATGTTTGGAAGCGGCGAAGAACCTGCGTCGCCTCCCGCTGTTGTGGTCGAAGGCCAGTCCGCCGAAAGCAAAGCGCTTGCCGCCTTCTACCAGCGCGTCGAAGACGGGCAGCGGACGCGCGGTCTTCTCCGGATCGATGGGGGCGGCCCTGACGTGCCTTTCGATGAGCGCAGGCTGGCCGAAACCTTCATGAACGTGGCATTCGCCCGCGAATTCAGCGATGTCGGCAGCACCCTTGTGCGCCGACAATCCGACAGCATTCTGCGACGTTGGGAGAAGCCTGTCGCCATCGAGGCGATGTTCGGTGCCAGCGTCGATCCCGCTCAGGTCGCAGATGATCGCGCGGCAATCCGTCGTTTTGCAAGCCGGCTCGCCCGAACGACCGGACATCCTGTCGGCTTCGTGGAACGCGGCGGAAACTTCCGCGTTCTCGTCCTTTCCGAAGAGGAGCGCCGTGTTGCTGGCCCGACCTTGAAGCGGCTTATCCCAAGCATTCGGGACCGCGAGATCGACCTGATCGAGAACCTTGATCGCGCAAGCTATTGCCTTGTCGTGGCCGCAGACCCGCAGGACAACGGCGTCATCTCCCAGGCCGTGGCGATCATTCGCGCGGAACTTCCGCTGCTTCTGAGACTGTCATGCGTGCACGAGGAACTTGCGCAAGGTCTCGGCCTCGGCAATGACAGCCCGACGGCCAGACCGTCCATCTTCAATGACGACGATGAATTCGGACGTCTGACAACGATGGACGAACGGATGCTCTCGATGCTCTACCACCCGTCGCTGATCCCCGGCATGACCGCCGAGGAAGCGCGCCCGATTGTCCGGCAGCTCGCAACGGCACAACTGGGATCGAACTTTTGACCGGGGGCAAAAAATGACGCATTTTTCGCTCCGATTTCTGACGCAGAATTCCTCCGCAGAGTTGGCGAGAGACAACGCGTCGCTTTCTCATGCATTTTCTGAAACGGAAAATGCCCACCTAGGAGACACGCATGGGTATTCTTGATTTCCTGACTGGCGAGTTCATCGACGTCATCCACTGGACCGACGACACCCGCGACACCATGGTCTGGCGCTTCGACAGGGAAGATCACGAGATCAAGTACGGCGCGAAACTGACCGTCCGCGAAAGCCAGGCCGCCGTCTTTGTGCATGAAGGGCAACTGGCGGACACGTTCCTGCCCGGTCTTTACATGCTTGAATCGAACAACATGCCGATCCTCACAACGCTGCAGCACTGGGATCACGGCTTCCGTTCACCCTTCAAATCCGAGGTCTATTTCGTTTCCACCCGTCGGTTCACCGACCTGAAATGGGGCACCAAGAACCCGATCATGCTGCGTGACCCCGAGTTTGGGCCGACGCGGCTTCGCGCCTATGGCACCTACACGGTCAAGGTCACCGATCCCGGCAAGTTCCTCGTGGAAATCGTCGGCACGGATGGCGAGTTCACCATGGATGAGATCAGCTTCCAAATTCGGAACATCATCGTGCAGGAATTCTCCCGCGTGATCTCATCGGCCGGCATCCCCGTGCTCGACATGGCTGCCAATACGAAAGACCTCGGCAAACTTCTGGCCGAGGCGATTTCCGAGACCATCGCGTCTTACGGCATCGAGTTGCCGGAACTTTACATCGAGAACATCTCGCTCCCGCCCGCCGTGGAGAAAGCGCTCGACGAACGCACGTCGCGCGGTGTCGTGGGGTCGCTTGACGACCATTTCCGCTACAAGACCGCCGAGGCGATGGGCAACCCGGGCAGCGGCGCGGGCCAGGCGATGGGAATGGGCATGGGTGCCGGCATGGGCATGGCAATGACGCAAGGTCCGTGGGGTCGCGCGCCCGCCGCGCCCACTCCGCCGCCGCCACCACCGGTCGAGCATGTCTGGCATGTCGCCGCCGGCGGCGAGACGGTTGGCCCCTACTCCAAGGCTGATCTTGGTCAGATGGCCGCGAAGGGTCAGCTCGAACGCGACAGTTGGGTCTGGACCCCGGGTCAGGACGGCTGGAAACATGCTGAAGACACCGAGTTGGCCGAGCTGTTTACCGTCGCACCGCCGCCGCCGCCGGAAAGCTGAAGCACCGACGTGTAACGGGAGACCACTTGCAAAGGAGACCCTCCCATGACCCCTGAACGTACCGGTTACAGCGGCTTGCAAATCGCACTGCACTGGATCGTCGCGATCCTGATCTTTGGTGCCTGGTTCACCCATGAAGGCATGGGCCGCGCGCTGAATCAACGGATCGAACAAGACCTTTCCGGGTTCGACGGGGCGACGCTTCACACCATGCTCGGCGGTGCCGCCTTTGCATTTGTCCTTATCCGCCTGATCGTTCGTCTGGCACGTGGCGCACCCGAGCCGCACGGTTCGCCGATGGTGCAAATGGCCGCGACCTGGGGGCACCGCCTGCTATACGCCTTGATGATCCTCGCGCCTATGCTTGGTGCAATTACATGGTACGGCAAGATCGAAGGCCTCGGTGAGCTTCACGAACTCGTCGGTCAGGCCTTGATGCTTGTCGCCATCGGGCACCTCCTCATGGCGATGCTCCACCAGGCGCTCTGGTCCGACGGCACGCTGATGCGCATGTTCTCTCCGAGCAAGGAATGACAGCGCGTCGGGTTGTCATCACGCTGCATTGGGCGTCGTTCCTGCTGGTCTATCTGATCTGGTCGACGACGCCTGACTGGCCTCTGTGGCTGACCCGGCCCTTTGCCGCCGTCGCGTTTGCATACGCGGCACTTTACCTGATCAGGCGTGGTCCGCACTTCAAACCGGGTCCGAAACTTGAAGGCTGGACACGGCCGGTGCACCGCTTGCAGCACCATCTGCTCTACGCTTCGCTTGTGGCGCTGGCATTGGTTTTCCTGATCGAACTGCCCGAACGCGTCACCTACATCGCGGTTCAACTCGTCTTCTTCGGCGGGCTGATGCACGGCTGTTTCCACGCTTGGCGGCACACCGCACTCTATGATGGCGCGCTTCGCAATATCACGCCGCGCTTCGCGCACAGGATTCTCTGATGGGGCTCGAAGAGCATCGCTTTCCTTGTGACAGCTGCGGCTCGGACTTGCGCTTTGAACCGGGTGAAGACCAGCTGACTTGCGATCATTGCGGCAACACGCGACCCATTGAGAACGGACCGTGGGGCCGATCCGAAGCCGTGCGCGAGCAGGATCTTGTCGGCGCGCTTCGTGCGGGCAAAGGCACGGCAGAAATGGAGGAGACGCGCACCTCCACCTGCCCGAACTGCGGCGCACGGACGGAATTCGACGCGGCCGTCCATGCCAAGGAATGCCCGTTCTGCGCCACGCCTGTGGTGACCGACACGGGGCCGTCGCGACAGATCAAACCCGCCGCGGTATTGCCGTTCATGCTGGACGAAAGCGAAGCCCGCGTGGCGATGACGCAATGGCTCGGCTCGCTATGGTTCGCGCCTTCCGGCTTGATGGACTACGCGCGAAAGGGAAGAAGAATGTCGGGCGTCTATGCGCCTTGCTGGACTTTCGATGCCGACACGCATTCCAGCTACCGCGGTCAGCGTGGTGTCGTCTACTACGAACGGAAAACCGTCACGAGGAACGGCAAACGCGAAACCGTCAACGTCCCAAAGGTACGTTGGACGCCGGTACGAGGGCGGGTCGCGCGGTTCTTCGACGATGTTCTGGTCGTTGCCTCCACCGCCCTGCCAGAGCGGTTTCGGCGTGCGTTGGTGCATTGGGATCTTACCCGGCTGGAACCGTACCAGCCCGAATACCTTGCCGGTTTCCGGGCGGAAGCCTACACGATCGAACTCGAAGATGCCTTCGAAGAGGCTCGGGACATCATGGACCGCCAAATCCTCCGTGATGTGAAGTTCGACATCGGCGGCGACCGCCAAAGGGTCGAGAACGTTGACACGAAACTCTCGGATATGACCTTCAAGCACATTCTCGTGCCCGTCTGGATCGCGGCCTACAAGTTTCGCGGAAGGTCGTTCCGTTTTGTCGTCAACGGGCAAACCGGGCAGGTCACCGGAGAAAGACCTTGGTCGACTTGGAAGATTGCAATGGCAGTCATCGCGGGGCTGATCGTGGCTGCTATCGCGGGTTACCTGTACGCGCAGGGTCAGTACAGCTGACGCGGCCGGTCAGTTCAAGCGAACCAACGCGCCATCCATCATGCGGTAGCTTTTTCCGTACGCATCTGCGCCCTGCCGCAAACTCAGGACCATCTCGGATTGCGTTCGGGGCCCGGACAGTTTTTCCGCCATCCAATGGGTCAGCACCCGCTCTGCGTTCGGAGCGTCAGCATTGACCAGATCGACCGATTCCTTGGTCGGTGCCGCGACCAAGGCGCGGTTCCAGCCGCGCTCCTCCATCACACGCGACAGCAGAAGCGGCACGAAAAGGACACTTGTTCCCAGCCACGGAAAACCATTGAGCCAAAGCGACACCATGCCATTGGAATGCGTGGTCGCCTGATACGCATCTGGCAGAACCTCTACGAAATTCCGTTCAGCGGCGACCAGAACCTGTTCGGGCGAAAATCCGGCGCTTCGCACACAGGCTTCGTTCAAAGTCGCTACACCCTTGCCTTGATCCGACAACACGACGGAGATCAGGTCACCGGGACCGTCACCGATCATCCTGTCGGTCACTTTTTGCTTCGTAGCGTCAAGAAACGCGCGATGACGCAGACCCGGGAAGACCGCCTTGAGATCGATCTCCGGTGGCTCGACCGCCCGCTGCGCCAGCGACACAAAGGTTTCCACCATCTCTTCCGCCGCGCGTGGAGCAGCACCTTGCACCTCTTGCACCAGATTGCCGAGGTTCAGAATAACATTCCCGGCTTCCGGATGCGTCAGCGTCAACCGATAGGGCTGATCCTGCTGCGAATAGAGCGGAAGCCCCGGCAGCGCTGCCTTCAATCGCTGTACGATGAATGCGCGAATCTCGTCTTGGGACAGTGAACTCAGTGCATAAGGCGTAAACATGGGCCAATCTTTCAAGGACACAATCAGCGTGCCCATGGAATGCGCCGAAACTTTGAAGCAGGTAAGGATTTGATGTGGGAAGAAAGCGTTCTTGTCAGCGCTAACACCACATTCTATCCCAAAGGCTGAATAACGGAGTAAGCAACATGATCCTCTGCGCAGGCGAAGCCCTGATCGATATGCTCCCGCGCGAAACATCTGATGGTGGTCCGGCTTTTGCACCACATATCGGAGGTTCGGTCTTGAACACGGCCAACGCGCTCGGCCGCCTGGGGCAACCGGTTGCCTTCTTCAATGGGATATCGACCGACTTTTTCGGTGAAATGCTGATGGAAACACTGGTTGAGTCCGGTGTCGACACATCCTTCGTTGTGCGACCTGACCGGCCGACCACCCTCGCATTCGTCAAGCTGACGGACGGGCATGCGAGTTACCTTTTCTACGACGAAAACAGCGCCATGCGGATGCTCTCGGAAGATGACATCCCCGTTCTGGATGACAGGATCAAAGCGCTGTTTTTCGGCTGTATTTCTCTGGTCTCCGAACCTTGCGCCGCCACCCTTGAGACGCTGATGATGCGCGAAGGCGCCAATCGCGTCACCATGATCGATCCGAACATCCGGGCAAGCTTCATCACCGACGAGGCAACCTACCGGGCGCGCCTCGACCGCATGCTTGCAAAGTCCGATCTGGTGAAAGTGTCCGATGAGGATCTGATGTGGCTGCGGGGCGACGGCGACCTGACCGAAAAAGCCCACGAATTGCTGGATATGGGCGCGGCGGTGGTTTGCGTGACAGAGGGTGCGCGCGGTGTGACGGGCCACATGAAGGACAAATCCGTTTTTGTCCCTGCCCCCAAGGTTGATGTGGTGGACACGGTCGGCGCAGGCGACACGTTCAACGGTGGTTTTCTGACCGGATTGAACGAACTCGACGTCATGTCGAAGCCTGCCGTCCGCACACTGTCAGAAGACGCGCTGAGACGTGCGCTCGACATGGGGGCGCGGGCCGCAGCCGTTACGGTCAGCCGCGCCGGCGCCAACCCACCATCGCGCGACGAGCTATGAGAGCTCTCATCCAAAGGGTCACCGCGGCAAGTGTCGCGGTCGACGGCACGACCATCGGGGAAATCGAGCACGGGCTTCTCATCCTCGTGTGTGCCATGTCCGGAGACACGGAGGCGCAAGCCGGCAAGCTGGCCGCAAAAATTGCCAAGCTGCGCATCTTTCGGGATGACGATGGCAAGATGAACCGATCTCTGCTTGATACTGGCGGGGCTGCTCTTGTCGTGAGCCAGTTCACCTTGGCCGCAGACACGTCGCGCGGCAACCGTCCGGGGTATTCGCAAGCTGCACCACCGGAGTTGGGTGAAGCGCTTGTCGCTTATTTCGCCGAGGAACTTGGCAAACAAGGTGTCACGATTGCCCATGGAAAGTTCGGAGCGGACATGAAGGTTTCCCTTGTGAATGACGGGCCCGTCACCATCTGGCTCGACACGGAAAACTGAGTGAGCACCATGGATCGCCTTGGCCAATGATCCCGCGCACCGGTTAGCGCGTTCAATGCGCTAGGCCCGCAACTGTCCCCGTTCGGCCATCTTGGTTTTTACGCTGCTCGACAAAAGCGTGCCGGGCAGTGTGACGGTGACACGCGCCCGCGCGCCGGGCAGCGTAGCCGCGCTTATCGTTCCGCCACGGGCATGGATCAGGCGCCGGACGCCCAGCAGGCCAAACCCGCTGCCCGGCTTGAGCGCACCACCATTCATGAACAAAAGCGCGGTGTCTTTGAACCCGCCTCCATTATCCTCGACCGTTAGATCGATCTTGTCGAGGCCATTGGATTCGACGGCAAAGACAAGGTTCAGACGAAAGTCACTCTCATCACGAGCGCAATGCTTGATGGCATTGTCGATCAGATTGCGCAGAACGGTCTGCATGACATTGCGATCCCCTCGAACCAACGCCATCTTGGCGTGGGCGTCTGAACTGGAAAACGGATCCAAGACATCCATCAGTTCACGCACGAGTTCATGAAACTCGAAAACCGTATCCGCTGCCTTTCCGGGCACGGTCGTTTGGGCAAACATCACGATGTCATCCAAAAGTTTCATCGCTGTTTCAGTCACGGTGTCCAGCATGTCCAACAGCTCGACCTTGCCGTCGCCCATGTCGGTGAAGTCTTCCCGAAGCAGTCCGGAAATGGCCTTCAGATTCCTGACCGGCGATCTCAGGTCGTGCGCGGCAAGCTTCACGAAATCCTCTGCATCGGACCGATCAAAAGGCACATCCTCGAACAAGCCAGTTCCCGAGACGTCGACTGCCGTTGCGAAAACGCGATGCACCTGACCGTCTTTCCGCCTCTCCGGAGCAAGCGTCGTCAAAAAAGTGCGCTTTTGCCCGCCGATCTTCATCAGCGTCTCAAAGGTGTTCTGATTGCCTGTTTCAAATGCCAGGACATGCGCGTCGTAGGCTGTTTTCCCAGTCCGGCCCGGAAACAGTTCAATGGCCGACTTTCCAATCACGTCGGACGGTGCCCAACCGGTCTGTCGGTAGGCAAAGCGGTTCAACGCGACAAATCTTGGCACGCCGCCTGAATCCGTTTCAAGAACACCAACGAACTGGTTCACATAGTCAAGATATCGCAGGCCGTTGCGGATGATCGCGCCTCCCATCAGTCCGAAACGGGGATAAATCAGAACCGTTAAGAAAGCGCTGTCGCAAACCTTGGTCACACAGCTTGTCAATTCTCGCTCACAGGGGCGCGAAACCCTTTCGGAGCGACGAACTTCTTGTCATAAGGCGCGCGAGATGACCAATCGGATCGCTTTGTACATAGGTATCACAATAGTCGTGATCCTCGCGTTGGACTACGCGTTGGGACTGGGCATCGCTTTGTTCCTCGCCCGCCGCTTCCTCGATCTGATTAGCCTAATCGCCATATGGCGGTAACAAGTATGCCGGAGAAGGAGAACCATCCATGGCTGTCAAAGTAGCAATCAACGGATTTGGCCGCATTGGCCGGAACATCTTGCGCGCGATCATCGAGTCGGGCCGGAAAGATATCGAAGTGATTGCCATCAACGATCTCGGACCCGTTGAAACCAATGCTCACCTTTTGCGCTATGACAGCGTGCATGGCCGTTTCCCGATCAAGGTGAAATCCGGCAAAGACTGGATTGATGTCGGCCGCGGCAAAATTCGCGTCACGGCAATTCGCAATCCCGCCGACCTGCCCTGGTCCGACGTGGACGTGGTCATGGAATGCACCGGTATCTTCACGTCCAAAGACGCTTGCCAGGCGCATCTGGAAAACGGCTCCAAGAAGGTGCTGATCTCTGCGCCCGGCACCGATGCGGACGCAACGATCGTCTACGGCGTCAATCACAAGGCGCTTCGGAAGTCGCACAAAGTGGTGTCCAACGCCTCCTGCACCACCAACTGCCTCAGCCCGGTGGCAAAGGTCCTCAATGATGCGATCGGCATCAAGAAGGGCTTCATGACGACGATCCACAGCTACACCGGCGACCAGCCGACGCTGGATACGATGCACAAGGACCTCTACCGCGCCCGTGCCGCCGCCATGAACATGATCCCGACTTCGACGGGTGCCGCGAAAGCCGTTGGTCTGGTTCTGCCCGAACTCAAAGGCAAGCTCGACGGCGTCGCGATCCGCGTACCGACCCCCAACGTCTCCGTCGTGGACCTGACCTTCGAGGCCAAGAAAAAGACGACGGTCGAGGCGGTGAACGAAGCGATCAAGGCGGCTGCGAAGAAGGCTCCACTCAAGGGCATCCTCGGCTACACCGAAGAGCCGCTTGTCTCGAACGATTTCAATCATGACCCGCACTCGTCGATCTTCCACATGGATCAGACCAAGGTCATGGACGGCAACATGGTCCGTATCCTGACATGGTACGACAACGAATGGGGCTTCTCGAACCGCATGAGTGACACCGCCGTCGCCATGGGCAAGCTCATCTGATCACGCAAGGAAAGGGCCCCGGACTTGATCCGGGGGCCCTTTTTCCCCTATTTTGCGATCTGTTGTACCAGTCCTGGGGAAAATCATGATCCGGATCGTCGTCGCCGCATTGGCCTGTGCCGTCTTTGTAACGCCCACACAATCGATCAGTGCGGATGCCAAAGCGCGAAAGAAACTCTTCGAACGCCAGTCCGCGATCCTCGACAAGCGCAACGCTCAAAGATCGACCGCGCGTGTTCCTCTGGGGCCAACCGAAGTCTACATTCCCGGCACGCCAAGTTCCGAACCCATCGTCAAATACACCGGTGCGCACAGAAGCCGCTTCGAGGGCGCCGCCCGACAGGCAGCCCGCCGGTACAACGTGCCGGAAGACATCTTCCTCCGCCTCGTGACCCAGGAGAGCGCGTGGAATCCGTCGGCCCGGTCCCACAAAGGGGCAATCGGCCTTGCGCAACTGATGCCGGGAACCGCCCGGAAACTGCGCGTGAACCCGCATGATCCGCTGGAGAACCTCGACGGCGGCGCACGTTACCTCGCCGAACAGTACCGGACATTCCGTTCCTGGCGACTGGCCTTGGCAGCGTATAACGCCGGACCGGGGGCAGTACAAAAGTACAATGGCGTGCCGCCTTATCGCGAAACCCAAGGCTACGTCCGCGCCATTCTCGGCAGCTAAGCCCTTCCCTCTTCATCTCTTTCCAAATACGCATGACCCCATGGCCAAGAAATCCAGCGGCAGAGGGCAACGCGACCTCAAGGTGAAGGTAAAGTCGGCACGCGGGCGGAAGCTTTCCTCCACGCGCTGGCTCGAGCGTCAATTGAACGACCCTTATGTGCGCCGTGCAAAGGCAGAGGGTTACCGGGGGCGAGCTGCTTTCAAGATTCTCGAACTCGACGACAAGTATGGGTTCCTCAAGCCAGGCGCACGCGTGGTCGACCTTGGCTGCGCACCCGGCGGCTGGTGTCAGGTTGCAGTCAAACGCGTCAACGCCCTTGGCGACAAGCCGGGGCCGCAGGGCCGCGTCCTCGGCGTCGACCTTCAGGAGGTAGAGCCCATTGCCGGCGCGGAACTCCATCAGCTCGACTTCATGGAGGACGGTGCGGACGACAAGGTCAAGGACTGGCTCGGCGGCACTGCCGATGTGGTCATGTCCGACATGGCCGCCGCCTCGTCTGGCCATAAGCAGACCGACCATTTGCGCATCGTGGCGCTTTGCGAAGCCGCCGCCGAACTCGCCTTCGACGTGCTGGAACCGGGCGGGACCTTCGTTGCCAAGGTTCTGGCAGGCGGCGCGGAACAGGGCCTTCAGACTCTCCTGAAGCAACGATTCGACAAGGTGGCCAACGTCAAACCCCCCGCGTCCCGATCCGACAGCTCTGAAAAGTTTGTGGTCGCCACGGGTTTTCGCGGGCCCGGAGACTGACGCCGTGTTTCGGCACGACCTTTGCGTCAAAGAGTGTTTCCGCTAAGGCTGAACCAGCATGAATACTTTCATCTTCATCCCTGCCCGTTATCCGTCCCAACGCTTCCCGGGAAAGCCACTTGCCATGCTCACCGGAGCCACCGGAGACGCGCGCTCTCTCATCCATCGCAGTTGGGATGCAGCATGTTTGGTCAACGGGGTCGATGCCGTTTACATCCTTACAGATGATGATCGGATTGCCGAAGCCGCCAACGCATTCGGCGCGGACGTTTTGATGACCTCGGAAGCCCCGCGAAACGGAACCGAACGCTGCGCAGAGGCTGTCCCGTTGCTCAAGAACGCGCCCGATATCGTCGTGAACTTGCAGGGCGACGCGCCTTTGACCCCGCCTCACTACGTAGAAGCGTTGATCGAAGCGATGCAGACCGACCCTGGCATCCAGATGGCCACACCGGTTCTCCGCACGGAACTCGAACATCTGTCGGCGCTTCAAAACGATCGCAAGGAAGGCCGTGTCGGAGCAACCACGGCCGTCTTTCGCAACAACGGCGACGCGCTCTACTTCTCCAAGGAAGTGCTCCCCTTTGCCGACAAGGCTGCGGAAACCGGCCTTCCCGTCTTCCATCATGTCGGCTGTTACGCCTATCGACCCGAGGCGCTCACCGCTTACGCCAAACTGCCGCAAGGCCCGCTTGAAACCGCCGAGGGCCTCGAACAACTCCGCTTCCTCGAAAACGGCATTCCCGTCCGCTGCGTCGAGGTCGATGCCCGTGGTCGCGCATTCTGGGAACTCAATAACCCGTCCGACATCCCCTTGATCGAGGACATCATGAAACGGGAAGGCATCGCATGACAGTCACCGTCGGCAAGACCACCTTCGGTCAGGACAGACCTTTCGTTCTGATCTCCGGCCCCTGCCAGCTTGAAACGCTGGACCATGCCCGCATGCTGGCCGAGACCCTCAGCACTCTCTGCGAAAAGCACGGCATCGGCTATGTCTTCAAAGCGAGCTTCGACAAGGCCAATCGCTCCAGCCTCTCCGGCAAACGCGGCCCCGGCATCGACGAAGGCCTGACGATCCTCTCAAAGATCGGTGCGGAATTCGGCTGCCCCACGCTGACCGATATCCACGGTCCCGATCAATGCGCGCCAGCGGCGGAAGCCGTGGATATCCTTCAAATCCCCGCGTTCCTCTGTCGCCAGACGGACCTTCTGCTTGCCGCCGGTGAAACAGGGGCAGCAATCAACGTGAAGAAAGGCCAGTTCCTGGCACCGTGGGACATGAAGAACGTCGCGGACAAGATCGCCTCGACCGGCAATGAGCGGATCCTTCTGACCGAGCGTGGCGCGAGCTTCGGCTACAACATGCTCGTCTCCGACATGCGGAGCCTGCCGATCATGGCCGAAACCGGCTACCCGGTGGTGTTCGATGCCACCCATTCCGTGCAGCTTCCGGGCGGCAAGGGCACGTCGTCGGGCGGTCAGGCCGAGTTCGTGCCGCCCCTTGCACGCGCGGCAGTTGCCGTCGGCGTCTCCGCAGTCTTCATCGAGACCCATGAAGAACCCGCGCGCTCTCCGTCAGACGGTCCCAACATGGTCCCACTCGATCAAATGGACGCGCTTCTCTCCACGCTGACCGCCATGGACCGGCTGGCAAAGTCCCTGCCCTGAGCTTGTGCGGCGCGGGCGTTTGACCTATCCCCGGTCCATGACGACGAGCGACGACATCAGCTATGTACGGGACGCCCTTGCGACCAACCTGAGCGGCCTTCAGACTTTGCAGACCGCACTTGACGGTATGGCGCCCGCCATCAACACCGCGCTCGACATGATCGACAACATGACCGGGCGGTTGATCGTGACGGGCCTTGGGAAGTCAGGTCACATCGGTGCCAAGTTGGCGGCGACCTTTGCCTCGACAGGAACGCCGGCCTATTTCCTTCATCCCGCTGAAGCCAGTCACGGTGATCTCGGCATTGTTCAACCAGACGATGTGATCCTTGCGCTGTCCTGGTCTGGCGAAACCCGCGAACTCTCCGATGTCATCGGCTACGCCAAGCGTCGCGGTGTGCCGATGATCGCATTGACCGGAAACGGCGCCAGCACCCTGGCCGACGCGGCGACCGTTGCACTTGTAATGCCCGCGGTGCGCGAAGCCTGCCCGCACAACCTCGCGCCGACGACGACAACGCTTCTGCAGCTCGCCCTCGGCGACGCGCTTGCCATCGCCATCCTGCAAAGGAAGGGCTTCACGGAGGAAAGCTTCCACGCTTTCCATCCCGGCGGCTCCCTCGGCGCGCAACTGAAGCACGTCGAGGAAATCATGCACCCCGTCGACGCCCTGCCCCTCGTGGAAGACACGGCCCCGGTCATCGCCGCCATCACCGAACTGTCGGCGAAGGGATTCGGCATCACGGGGATCACTGGAAACGGCGCCCTTGTCGGCGTCATCACGGACGGCGATGTACGGCGTTATCTGGAGCGCAATGCGGACGCCACAATGCAGGGTGCGCTGCACGACACCACGGCCTCGGAAATAATGACCCAAGGCTCGGTGACCCTTACACCAAGGATGATCGCGGGCGAGGCACAAGCCATTCTGCAATCGAAGCGCATTCAGGCTGCCTTCGTCGTCGATGGCAGCGAACCGATCGGCCTTGTCACCATGCTTCGCCTGCTCAATCGCGGCACGGCCTGAGATCATGTCGCCCCTGCTGCGGCTTTACCTCGCATTCTCGAACATCTCCGGCCCGCTCTGGCGGCTGATACACAGGCGCCGCCTCGCGCGCGGCAAGGAAGTCGCGGACCGCCTGCCGGAGAAATACGGCCGCTACAATGTCAAACCCACCGGCACCCATGTCCTCTGGTTCCACGCGCTTTCGGTCGGTGAAAGTTTCGCACTCCTCCCACTGATCGAGCTTGCCTTGAAAGAGAAACCCGAGGCCGAAGTCATTCTCACCACTTCAACGGCCAGTTCGATCGAAGCCTTGGCCAAGGCCAACCTTCCGGACCGCTGCCGCCACATCCTGCTTCCGATCGACACAAAGCGTGCGTCACAAGCCTTTCTCGACCACTGGAGCCCTTCGATTGCAGCCTTCGCGGAGCTTGATTTCTGGCCGCGACTGATGACTGAAACCCATCGTCGCGGCATCCCGATGATCCTGGTCAACAGCCGCATGCCCGACAAGAGCTTTCAGCGCCGCAGAAAACTCGGCGGCATGATGCGAGACGTCCTGAACCTTTTTGATCGGCTGCTGGTGCAGGACGACCTCAGCCGCGACCGGTTCGTGGCACTCGGCGCAGCGGCCGGTCGTATCGAAACCGTTGGCGCTCTCAAGGCAGCGGCTCGTCCTCTGGCCGCCGATGAAACTGAGCTGCGCGCATTGAAGGCGCTGGTCGGAAATCGCCCCGTCTGGTGCGCCGCCGCAACCGAACGCTCAGAGCATCCGGCGATGATCGACGCCCACCGCGACGTGTCCGCGGCGCTCGAAAACGCCCTCCTCATCTTTGCACCGCGCTTCAAGGATGACGGGCCAGAGGTGGAACGCCTTGCCCGCGCGCAGTTTCAGCACGTGGCGCGTCGAAGCGAGGGGCAGCCCCTCACCGCCGAGACACAGGTCTATATTGCTGACACCTTTGGCGAGATGGGGCTTTGGTATCGCCTCGCCCCGGTCTCTTTTGTCGGCCATTCCCTCACGGAAGGCCTCGAAGGCAAGAACCCGTTCGAGGCGGCAGCGCTTGGGTCGGCCATCCTCTCGGGCCCGAACATCTCATACTTTTCAGAAAGTTACGACGCTCTGACCACCGAAGAGGCCTGCCGCTACGTGACGGATGTCGCGTCGCTCTCAGAAAGCGTGATTGCCCTTCAGGACGAAACCGTCCGCACCAAAATGAACGCTGGTGCGGCCCGTGTCATCGAGGCACGCCGTTCCGTCCTTTCGCGAACATGGGACGCCTTGAAGAGCACATTGAAGCGCTCTGATTAGCCCATGCCTCCGCCCACCAGCCGCTGTGCAAGCCCGCGATAAGCATCGGATACAGGGCCTTCGCCCAATGCGACAGGCATCCCCGCGTCGCCGGCAAGTCGAACATCGAGGGAGAGGGGGATTTCTCCAAGAAATGGCACATTCAACCGCTCTGCCTCGTCCCGCACGCCGCCATGGCCGAACAAATGCTCTTCATGTCCGCATTTCGGGCACACGTAAGTCGACATATTCTCGATCAACCCCAGCACCGGGGTGTTCAGCGTTCCAAACATATCGATGGCCTTGCGCGCATCCAGAAGTGCCACGTCCTGCGGTGTGGAGACGATGATCGCGCCGGTCACCTGTGTCTTCTGACAAAGGGTGAGTTGCACGTCACCAGTCCCCGGCGGCAGGTCAATCAGAAGTACGTCCAGCTCGCCCCATTCCACTTGCCCCAGCATCTGCTGCAGCGCGCCCATCAGCATCGGCCCACGCCAAACCACGGCTTTCTCCGGCGCCACCATGAATCCAATCGACATGAGCGTAACGCCATGGGATTGAAGCGGAATTATCTTCTTCCCGTCTGGCGAGGACGGACGTTTCATCACGCCCATCATCTGCGGCTGCGACGGTCCGTAGATGTCTGCATCCAACAATCCCACACGGCGTCCTTCTTGCGCCAGCGCGACAGCGAGATTTGACGACACCGTCGATTTGCCGACACCGCCCTTTCCGGAACCGATCGCGATGATCCGATCGACACCGGTGACCTTCTGGGGTCCGCCCTGCTGCGGCTTGGGATGCCCCCCGATTTTCAGCGACGGCGGCTTTGGCGCGGCCGGGGCGGGTCCATGGGCCGTCAGCACGGCCGAAACCTTGCTCACGCCATCCAGTTCAGCAATCGCGGCTTCCGCCTCGGCGCGCACCCCTTCAAGCTGGCGGGCCATGTCCGGATCAGCCGCCTCGATGACGAATCGCACGCTCGAATCCTCGATTTGAATCGCGCGAACCAGATCGCGCGAGACCAAATCACCGCCGCCGGGCACTAGGACGGATTTCAGCCTGTCAAGGATAGCGTTCCGGTCTAATGGCATTTTCGGCACCTTTTCTCCATCTTGTGAGGCTTTTTGAGCAACGTCCCTCAAAAAACGCAAGAGGACGCAGCGTCACTGATCAAGATTTACGCAAACTTCAAACTTTACATAAACTTAACTATTCCGAACTTGCATAGCTGCATTGCAGCATACGGCACGGCGAATTTTTTCTGTGCATGATCGTCTATTTTTACATTGGGTTTTCTGAACCGGCTGGACATTCTTCTGTCAACCGTCTATGACGTTTTCTGACTGAACTCGAATCAGAGGCCGCAATGGATCTCTCGAACCTG
>JAJDZT010000062.1 GCA_022824525.1 Silicimonas sp.
TTTCATATCGGTCCGAACTACGCTTATACTTCGCGCGGGTGGTCTCGTTCCAAGCCATGTGGTCTTCCCTGTCTGTGGTTAAATTCAGTAGGGAAATACCATATCAGATGAGACCATCCACATTCTAGGTCAGGCTCTCAGCCCTGATCCGCGCTCCAGTCAGCCGCCTGCATCTCACGCAAGCGACTTGCCGTTCGTTCGAATTCGAAACTGCCGGCCCCTTCCAGATACAGCCTCTCAGGCTCGTCCGCGGCCGACGCGATCAGGCGCACGCGCGCCTCGTAAAGCGCGTCAATCAGCGTCACGAACCGCCGTGCCATGTTGTAATTCTCCGACGAAAGACGCGGAATATCCTCCAAAATCAGAACCCTGACCGCATCGGCCAAGGCCAGATAATCTGCCGGGCCAAGTGGCTGTCCGCAAAGATCAAAGAACCGCGCTCGGGCAACGCCGTTGGCAAAAGCCGGCAATTCGATCTCCCGCGTCTTCACCTTCAGGATCAGGTCCTCCGACTTTCCACCGGAAAGGTCGTGCCAGATGGCATCCACCGCTTCGCGAGCCGAGCTGTCTGCCGGATGAAAATAGACCTGCGCACCTTCGAGACGATCCTGACGATAGTCGCGGGGGCTGGTCAGCTCATGCACGACAAGCCGCGTCTTGATCAGATCGATGAACGGAAGAAAGATCGCGCGGTTCAGCCCGTCCTTGTAAAGATCATCCGGAACGCGGTTTGACGTGGTGACCACCACCACACCACTCTCCATGAGCTGTTCGAACAAGCGACCCACAAGCATCGCGTCCGTAATATCCGTGATCTGCATTTCGTCGAGACAAAGGAGCGTCAGCCCCTCCCCCATCTCTTGGGCAACCGGCAGAATAGCGTCGTCCACACCGGTCTTGCGTGCTTCGTGAAGCTTGGCTTGCACCTCTTGCATGAATGCGTGAAAATGGACACGCCGCCCGCCTGCGACTTCATGGAACATATCCATCAACATGGACTTGCCACGCCCGACGCCGCCCCACAAATAAAGCCCCCTCACGGGATCGGGTTTCTTGGCAAAAAGCCCCTTCAAGCCTCCCGGCCTTGCCTCTCTCAGCCGGGCTGCGATGCGATCGAACTCGGGCAACACAGCACGCTGTGCGGCATCGGGATCAAGCGTCCCGTCGGTAACTCGTGCCTCATACACTTCGCTGACAATGCCCATACCGGGTTGGAACCGCTTCCTCGCTGACAATTCAAGGAAAATCGTAATTGAGGCATGCCAAAACTGCATGCCGGATTTGCAGAAATCAGACCTACTGAGAGGACGGGTCCGGGCCTATCTATCGGCTCAAAGGAGAAACGACCATGTCCTACAACGACATCAACCTGAACGAGATCGAACTGAACGCCCGCCGCATGCGCGCGAAGTACCTCAAGGAACTCTTCCGCCGCCGGAACCGCTAAGCGCTCTTCCGCACGGAGCAGAGACGGGCTAAGGGAGGCCATGACCTCCCGGCCCGTTATCCGCCTTCGACCGAAGACCGACCCCCGCCCGTTGAAACGCGGGTTTCCGTGGGTCTACGCAAACCAGCTTGTAACGGATCGCCGGACGCGTTCGCTGCCGCCCGGTACGATCGTGACGCTGGAAGACGCTGAGCGCACGCCGCTCGCCACCGCGACGATCAACCCAAACTCCAAAATCATCGCGCGTCTCTTGGACCCCGATCCGAACGCCGAAATCGGTGCTGACTGGTTGCGCAACAAGCTTTCGTATGCGCTCGATTTGCGAAACGCGCTTTATGACACCCCGCACTATCGATTGATCCACGCCGAGGCCGACGGCTTCCCCGGAACAGTCGTTGATCGGTTCGGCGACGCCCTTGTCATCCAACCGAACGCCGCGTGGATCGATACGCTCCTGCCCACGTTTTCGGAAGTTCTTCAGACCGTCACCGGTGCCACGACGCTCGTGAAGAACGCCCAGGGACGCGCGCGCGGCCTCGAAGGGCTGGACGACGCATCTCTCGTTCTCTCCGGCGACCTGAACGGACCTGTCGAAGTCCCCATGAACGGCGCAACATATATGGCGGATCTGACTGGCGGACAGAAAACCGGCCTCTTTTATGATCAGCGCCCCAACCACGCTTTCGTCGCAAGCCTGTCCAAAGGCTTGGACGTGCTGGATATTTTCACGCATGTCGGCGGCTTTGCACTCGCCGCGCTTGCACAAGGTGCCAAGTCCGCCTTGGCTGTTGATGGTTCGGAACCCGCCCTCTCGCTCGCAAAGGACGGAGCCGTGGCCACGGGCGTGTCAGATCGTTTCACTGTCCAGAAGAGCGACGCTTTCGATGTCCTGACAAAACTCGGCGAGGAAGGGCACCGCTTTGGGTCCGTCATTTGCGATCCACCTGCCTTTGCCCCTTCGAAAAGCGCACGTGACGCCGGACTACGGGCCTATGAACGGATCGCCCGTCTCGCCACGCCGCTGGTCTCAAAGGGGGGATATCTCACGCTCTGCTCCTGCAGCCAGGCCGCCGATCTTGCTGCCTTCCAAGCCGCCTCGATACGCGGGATCGGGCGCTCGGGTCGCGAGGCACAACTCCTCCGCATCGGGTATGCCGGGCCAGATCACCCCCGCCTCCCGTCCCTTGCCGAAAGCGGGTACCTTAAAGCGCTGACCTTCCGCCTGTCATGAAGGTGCTGATCGACGCCTGCGTCCTCTATCCGACGGTTCTCCGCGAGCTGGTGCTTGGCTACGCACGGACCGGCGCATTCATGCCGCTCTGGTCCGACCGCATTCTTGAGGAATGGCGTCGCGCCGCAAAGCGCAAGTCGGACCATGACGAGATGATCGCGACCAGCGAAATCGCACTGTCCAAGGCAGCCTTTCCAGATGCCATGGTCGCGCCCGGTCATGAAACCCAGCTGCGCCTCAGTCTTCCGGATGACGATGACATTCACGTGCTGGCGGCTGCAATCGATGGCGGTGCGGACGCACTGCTCACGCTGAACCTGAAGGACTTCCCGACCAATGCGCTTTCTGCCGAAGGCATTCTCCGTCGCCACCCGGACGAGTTTCTGCTCGAAGGGGCGCATGCCGACGAAGCCGCGGTTCGGGAACTGGTGTCAGACGTCCTCGGGCGCGCCCAAAGACACGGGATCGACACGTCCAACCCGCGCGCACTGCTGAAACGCGCACGGCTGCCACGGTTGGGGAAAGCCCTGTTCTCCTGAAGTTCTCAGTCAAAGGCCGAAACCCGGCCGAGCCCGAAGCTTGCCGCCAACCTACGTCTTGGACACCGCCGCCCAGCGCGCTTCCAAAGCCTCAATCGCGGCAATCCGCTCTGCCGTCTTCGGATGGCTCATGAGCCAAACGGGAACGCCCGCACCCCGCATGCCGGTGAGTTTCTCGAGTTTCTGAAAGAGCGACTTTTGCGGCTCCGTTCCGATCCCCGATTTCACCAAAAGCGCCGAAGCATAGGCATCCGCCTCGTACTCGTCCTTCCGTGACAGCCGCGCCGCCAGAAGCGTGGTCAGGAAATTCGCGATGTAAACGCCAAGACCCGGCAATATGCGCCCAAGAACCATTGCAAGCGCGGCCCTGATTGCGTTCTGACCGGAAAAGTCGATCATGCGACGCCGGGAATGACCGAGTGCGACGTGGCCGAGCTCATGGGCAATCACACTTGCCAGTTCCTCGCCCGACACCTCGCCGTCGCGATATTTCTGGTAGAACCCGCGCGTCAGGAAGATGCGCCCATCAGGCGCCGCAAGTCCGTTCACCGGCTCAATCTCGTAAAGATGCACCTTGATCCGCGGCAAATCGAGCGCGGCAGCCATCTTGTCCATCAGCCGCTTCAAATCCGGGTCTGCCAGCTCGGTCGACTTGGCATCAAGCTCCGCCTTGGTGCGCCACGCGGAAAACTTGTACATCACGAGCGCATAGACGATCGCCAGCAGTATGGGCGTGAATTTCAACATGGGTCAGATATGGGGCTTTTTGCGCCGGGACCAAGCCATCTCGCCGCGATTGTGGTAGGATTCAGACCTGAGCATTATCAAGTTTCAGAGATCTAGATCATGACCCAACCAAGACTCTTCACAGGCGTTTCCAAAAACAACAACTTCCACGAAGCCCTACGACAGGCCATTGCGACTGCCAAACAGACGCTTACGACCGATTTCGTGACTTGGAAGCTCAGCTTCGTATCCGGTCAGGATGGAGGTTTTATCCTGGAAGAGACCTTGCGCGTCGGAATTCTGGCTTCTCCTCCTTCGCTCCAGCAAGAGGTCGCCGAAGAAGCCTATTTTGAGATGACGGACGGCTTTATGAACCCGTCTCCATTCATCATTGCACTTCGGGACCCCGACAAGATTAAGCACGCGCGGAATATTGTAAGCGGAAAGGAAATCCTGGCGCAGCATGTCCTTGGAACAATCGTAAAGGAAACCGCTGCCTACAACCCTGGATGGTCCTACCACTTTGATCCAGACAGCATTGAATTCTTCGAACTCGCGGCGGAGGTCTGCGACGCGAGCATCCAATATGTGGAGGACAATCTCGACGAGGCAGGCGGCGCATTCCTTCCTGACTGCACTTGGTGTCCTTGGAGTTCGACACTTGTGAGCGAGGTTTTCCCAGCCTAGCCCAGCACCTTCATGCCCCGCGTCAGACCATCAAGGGTAAGCGGTACCATACGTTCCGGCCCAATGATCTCCCGGATCATGTGTGTGGACTGGGTGTACTGCCAATGCGGTTCCGGCGTCGGGTTGATCCAGAGAAGATCGGGCCATTGCTCCAGTGCTCGCCTGAGCCAGACCTCACCCGCTTCCTCGTTCCAGTGTTCATTGGCGCCACCAGGGACAGCAACCTCGTAAGGGCTCATCGACGCATCGCCAACGAAGATGCATTTCCATTGCGGCCCGAAACGGTTGATCACGTCCCATGTCGGTGTCCGCGCATTCCAGCGCCGGCGGTTCTCCCGCCAGACCCCTTCATAGAGACAATTGTGGAAGTAGAAGTACTCGAGATGCTTGAATTCGCTCCGAGCGGCCGAGAACAGGTCTTCAACCATTTCCACATACGGGTCCATGGACCCACCCACGTCGAAGAACAAGAGCACTCGAACAGCGTTCCGGCGCTCCGGTCGGGTCTTCACGTCGAGATACCCATGCTCTGCCGTCGAACGGATCGTGCCGTCAAGATCAAGCTCATCGGCAGCCCCCTCTCGCGCCCACTGCCTCAAACGCTTCAAGGCGACCTTGATCGCGCGCGTGCCAATTTCGCGAGTATCGTCCAGATCCTTGAACTCGCGACGATCCCAGACCTTGACGGCGCGCTGGTGACGGGACCTGTCCTGCCCGATCCGAATTCCCTCGGGATTATAGCCGTAAGCACCAAACGGTGACGTGCCCGCCGTGCCAACCCACTTGGACCCGCCTTGATGACGTTTTTCCTGTTCGCGCAACCGTTCGCGCAGCGTCTCCATCAGCTTGTCAAAAGAACCGAGTTTCTCGATCTCGGCCTTTTCCTCGTCCGAGAGGAACTTCTCGGCCATCTTGCGCAGCCAGTCTTCCGGGATGTCGACCATCTCAAGCACGGCCTCGGCCGGGATGGCCTCGACACCCGAGAAGGCCTCGGCAAAGGCACGGTCAAAGCGGTCGAGATGGACTTCGTTCTTCACAAGGGCCGTGCGCGCCAGAAAGTAGAAGCCATCGATGTCGTAGGTCACAAGATCCGCGCCGACCGCAGACAGGAAATCCAGGTATTCGCGCGGACTGGCCGGCACTCCGCCACGCCGCAAAGCTTCGTAGAATGGCAGGAACATCAGGTGACAAGACGCTCGACAATGAGCGTCAGAAACAGCCCGAGTATCATGAAGGCAATCGCGTACCCGGCCGCATATTGCGCCATATCCAGCCCTTTGCCACGGCGCTTTTTCGCGGTCAGGTAACCCAGAACGGCACCGATCAGACCTGAGGCAAGCACGATCATGTCGGCGACCCGTTCACGCGATTCCGGGGTGAGATCGCGAGGATCTCGGCAGCGCGAAGCCGTACTTCGTTCCCGGCACCGAAACCGTAGCGGCCCCACGCCAACGCTTCACGCTGCACGACAGCCGCCTCATTCGGCTTGTTCTGCAACTCCAGCGCTTCAGCCTTCACTAAAAGAAGGAGCGAGAGCAAGGACGCATGTTCCGCACGCCGAACAGTCGCAAGGTTCTGGTTCACAAGCTGCTCCGCGATTTCCGCGCGGCCCGCCGAAAGCTGGAACGCCGCCACTTGAAGCGCAACATGCGCTTCCTGCAGCGCGCTGTCCGGACGGCTCTGGTAGATGGTGCCGGCCATCAGGAACGCCTGCAGCGCCTCTCCGGGTGAACTGGTCAGGCTTTGACGCCCCAGAATGTAATAGGAAAACGCCAAACGCGGATCGCGTGGCCCCGCAGACAACGCAAGTTCCACGGCGCGGCGGGCCGCGGAAAGCTTTTGGGCAGAGGTCCTCCGCGGATCCGTCGCCTGCGCAATCGTGCGTTGCCAAGCCCCCATCTGGATGGCGGGCGGTGCAATACCCTGCGCGCCTCCCCTGGGGTTAAGCCGCGCAAGAATGCCCGGCAGCCGCTGCGCCACCTGTTGGCGGCTTAGACCGGTTTGCAGCGCAGGATCATAAGTCAGGCGCAACATCAGCATGTCGTAGCCTGTCAAAACGGCATGGAAATTGTCGTCATTGAAGATCGACGTCGACAGCCGGTAGATGTCGTTCACCGGCCCGAGACCTTGCGCGATTTCCTCGTGCAGGCAGTCGCGCATTTCCTGCGGGCTCACATCATTCGGCAGAAAGATCGCCATGGACTTACGCTCGGTAAGCCGGTTCCAGAATGTCGTCGGATCATTGCGCCGCGCCCGGTATTCCTTCCAGCTGGACACGTTCGGTCGCACGAAACAGGCCGCCGCGGGCGCAATACGCTGGATCTGACGGCGCGGCATCGGCTCAACGGTGATGGTGGCCGAACTTGCAGACGAAACGCGCGAAATGTTCAGTCCGGCCTCTTTCTGCAATCGCGTGATAAGCCGGTCGAGATCGGGAACAAGCGTAGAAGGCGCATCACCAATCACCCTGACCGTGATGGGACCTTCGAAACGAGTAAAAACGGGCAAACTTTCCCCGTTCTCCAAGGAAAACGTCAGATCGAGATAATCCCGCGCCAAAGTGGCATTCGAATAGACCGGTGGCAGCGGCGACGTCCGCTGGAAGGTCTTCATCGGCGGAAGGGAAACTTCAGGCGTGTCGAGACGCGTGGTCTCCTCTGCGGAACATGCGGCCAGGAAAAGCAAACCCGCCAGAAAAATTCGTCTCATGCAGGCCTCGCATATTTGATGAAGGGAGTGACTGTCCCGATACGGTCGTAAAGCTTGCGGGCGTCCGCGTTGAAATCCTGCGTCAGCCAGTAAACGCTCGGTGCTCCGGACTCGTCAGCTGCGGCATAGACGGCTTCGATCAAAGCGCGCCCAACACCCCGTCCGCGGACCTCCGGGGTGGCGTAAAGGTCCTGAAGATAACAGACATCCTCGATTTTCCATCCGTGACGATGAAAAAGGTAGTGCGTCAACCCGACAGGCGTGCCGTCCAACTCGGCGATAAGTCCTTGGAAATCTTGGCTATCGTTCCCCAGAAGCCTCTCGAAGTAAGTATCATAGACGGCTTGCGGCACTTCAGTCTCATAGAACGCAAGATAAGAGCGCCAAAGAGCACTCCAGTGCGGCCCGTCGTCCCGGGTGAGAGGTCGCACGATCAATCCCATTGCGCGAACCCTAGACCGAGATCTTCTGCATGGCCAGACCACCCACGACGACGTGAGCGGATTTCAGTTGGTTGCGTCGTATTTGTAGATCCAGTCGAGGCTCTGGCGTATGCGTCCGGGAGCCACCGCCCCCGCGACACGCAAGGCCGTATGCGCCGCAAAACGCACGGGCGGGAAGCTCAGGTGATAATTTCGCGCGTTTCGCGACGCGGCATCGGTCACCCGGATGCACCGGTCTTCCCGTGCGTCCTGATAGCGGGCCAGCGCCTCTTCAAGCGGATGCTCGGACAGGCATCGCGCCAAGACCCACGCATCTTCCAAGGCGAGGTTCGCGCCCTGCGCCAGAAACGGCAATGTCGGATGCGCGGCATCGCCGATCAGAACTTGCCTGCCGGAATACCACCGATGCGCCACAGGGTGCCGGAAAAGCCCCCATAAAAAGACCTCGTCCACACGCGCGAGCCAATCCTTCACCGGTCCCTTGAACCCGTCGAACGCGCCGCGGACATTGCCCGGGTGATCCGAATGGCTCCAGCCTTCTTCGGCCCAGGCCACGCGCTCTTCGACCGCAACAATGTTCCTGCGATCGTTTGTAAGCGGATAACTCACAAGGTGTCGCTTGGGCCCCATGAAGACCCTGACTTCCGGCTCTCGGTCTTCCACGTCCTCGACGACGGCACGCCAAGCGACCTGCCGGGTGAAAAACGCCTTCGAAGCATCCTCGACGCGCGCCCGAACCGCAGATTTCAATCCATCGGCCCCGATCAGCAGGTCGTCGCCCTCAAGCGCCTTGCCTTCTGGTGGCGGCGCCACTTCTGAGCCGGTCTCTACCGTCGCCCCTGCCCCTATGGCCGCTTTTTTCAGAAGTTCGATCAGATCCGCCCTGTGAACGGCGAACCAGGGCATGTCTGTTGCATCGCTCAGGTCAAGCGTCAGTACGTCTCGCCCGGTCGGTCCGTCGATCAAACGGACACGTTCAATCTGAACTGCCAGTTCCGAAAGCTCATCACGCAAACCAAGCGCCTCCAACACCCGAACACCGTTGGGGCTGATCTGGATACCCGCTCCGACCTCTCGGATCTCTGCCGCGCGCTCGGCCACTTTGACCTCGTGGCCCCGTCCTGCCAATGCGGCGGCGAGCGAAAGTCCTGCAACGCCTCCACCCGCAATCGTCATTTTCAGTGTTTCAGTCATGCGCATTCAATCGGCCAAAAAAAGACAGCGCCCGCCTTGAGGCAAATCAAGACGGGCGCAAAATACTTCGAGGTATCGACCATCAATCGTCGCGGTGAACCTTTTCAGCACGCTCGTGACGCTCCTGCGCTTCGAGCGACAAGGTTGCGATTGGCCGCGCATCAAGACGCTTCAACGAGATCGGCTCACCTGTATCCTCACAGTAGCCATACTCGCCTTCATCGATCCGGCGAAGTGCACTGTCGATCTTGGCAACCAGCTTGCGCTGACGATCCCGTGTTCGAAGCTCGAGCGCCCGGTCGGTTTCCTCGCTCGCGCGGTCGGCGATATCGGGGATATTCCGGGTCGAATGTTGCAAGCCCTCAATGGTGGTCTTGCTGTCATCCATCAGTTCGGCCTTCCAATTCAACAACTTGCGGCGGAAATATTCCGTCTGCCGCTCGTTCATGAAGGGCTCATCCTCTGCGGGGCGGTAATCGTCCGGAAGGAAGACTTCGGCTTTCATCGCGTTCCCTTTTTTCTTGGTCATACTGACAAACTCCGAACCCAGGGTTAGTCGGGCAAAGGTCCGGCTCCTGATCTTGCGCGGGAGATAGCGCATCAACATCCGCTTGTCACTACACGATCCGCCCGCTTGAAGGTGATTTGAGGCCGGGCTACGGTCCGCGCGCAACATCACTCGGGAGACGCGCAAAATGCGGTTCGAAGGCACGGAAAGTTACATCGCAAGCGCGGATCTTGCCGTCGCCGTGAACGCGGCGATCACTCTGGAACGCCCTCTGCTTGTGAAGGGTGAGCCCGGAACCGGCAAAACCGAGCTGGCCCGACAGGTCGCCGCCGCCCTCGGGCATCGAATCATCGAGTGGAACGTAAAATCCACCACCCGCGCCCAACAGGGCCTTTACGAATATGACGCCGTCAGCCGCCTGCGCGACAGTCAGCTCGGCGATGCGCAAGTCCATGATATCGCGGCCTATATCAAGAAGGGCAAGCTCTGGGAGGCGTTCGAGGCCGAGAACCGCGTGGTTCTTCTGATCGATGAGATCGACAAGGCGGATATCGAGTTCCCGAACGACCTTTTGCAGGAACTCGACCGCATGGAGTTCTTTGTTTACGAGACCGGGGAGACGGTTCAGGCGAAACAACGCCCGATCGTCATCATCACGTCAAACAACGAAAAGGAACTGCCCGACGCGTTCCTTCGCCGCTGTTTCTTCCACTACATCAAGTTCCCCGATGCCGGGACACTCAAGACCATCGTCGAGGTCCATCACCCCGGCATAAAGCAACGTCTATTGTCCACCGCGCTCGAACAGTTCTTCGAAATCCGCGAAACGCCCGGGCTGAAAAAGAAGCCCTCCACGTCCGAGGTGCTCGATTGGCTGAAGCTGATCCTCGCCGAAGATCTGACCCCCGAAGACCTCCAGCGCGCCAGCACCGACAGCCTGCCCAAGCTTCACGGAGCCCTTCTCAAGAATGAACAGGATGTGCAGCTTTTCGAACGTTTGGCCTTTATGGCGCGAGGGCGGGGATAATCAGGCTTCTTGAGCCACAACTTCCTTCACCTCTTTCGGGTACTGACTGATCAACCGCAGAAGAATGCGTGTCGATCGATCCGGCAAGCGCCGAAGCTGTTCCCAGTTCCGCACCGCCCCCACCGAAAATCCGAACTGTCGGGAAAACCGCTCCTGCGACATACCGAGTGACTTTCGCAGACCCCGCACATCGACAAAGGGCACATCGCGGACCGCCACCATGGGCAAGTCCACCTCAGCAGCCAGATCGGCCTCGACCTCTGCCAAGGCAGCCCGATCCCGTTCGGCTTCAGTCATAAGCTCATATTTCTTGCTCATTTCGTCACACTCCAGAATCCAGAAGTCCTTCGATCTTCTTTCTAATCACACCCAGCGACAGGTCACGTGCAAAGGATTTGGCCTCATTCAGGTTTCTCGGCGCGTTACGGCGTTCCTGGATTCTCAGAATGTAAACAACGATTTCATCGTTTTCCTTAAACTTGAGAACATACTTTACCGTCACATGTCGCCAATCGAACCGATAGGTGTGGTTCTTCGAGAACCGACCCCGGGTCGGGTCGCGTATGAGCGCCGCACCAATCTCGGCCAGATCATCTTCCGTCAGACCAAGATGCGCCGCATCCTGCCTTGACGTCAGCGTAATCTTCAGACCTACCGAAACCTCGTCCAATTCGATATTCCATCGCTGGATACGTCACGAAACAAGATATACGCCATTGGCGTAGTTTTTTCAAGAGCGAGACGCCGTATAGGCCACGAAGCGACAACTATGCTCCACGTCCTCACCCACAACATCCTGCCGGTCTTTGTCATGCTCGCTCTCGGCTACGTCATGGGCAAACTCGGCACGGCAAAACAGGAGGAAGCGCGCGCACTCAACCGTATTGCCTTCCTGGTCTTGCAGCCGCCGCTGATCTTCATGCTGCTAACCGGTCTGGACCTGTCCGCAGTGCGCTTCGACGCCATCGGGATTTACGCCGCCGTGGAAGTCATTGCTTTCATAGTCGCATTCGGCTTGGCGAAGTTTGCCTTCAAGTGCGAAACGGCAGAGGCATTCCTGTTGGGTATGTGCGTCGTTTTCGTGAACTCACTCCTCTACATCTGGCCAATCTCTACGTTGATCTATGGCGAGGAAGGAGCCCGTCCGATCAGTGCGATCGTGGCTTTGGACGCATCGGCGTCTTTTGCGTTCTTCATCATCGGAATCCAGGTGCTCGCGGGTGGCGGGATACGCAGTGCGCTTCCTGCCATCGTCAGAAACCCGGTTCTGATCACCATCGTGCTGTCGCTTGCCTTGAACATGACAAGCGTGCCAATCCCCGAGCCCATTCAAACCGCCGCCCGTTTCGCGGGAGCGGGAGCCGCTCCGCTGACGCTCTTTGCGCTAGGGGTCGTTCTCTCTGCAGCACCGCTCCGACCGACAGCACCTGTCATCGGGATCAGTGCCCTGAAGCTTTTGGCTTTCCCGGTCTTGGTCTGGGTCGGGTTCACGGTGGTATCACCGGAGAACCCATGGCAGGCGCAGTTTCTTCTGAACGCCGGCGGACCGGCGGGTGCAATGGCCTTCGCCCTCGCCCTCCTCCACGGGGTCCGGACCGACCGGATCGCCCCGGTGATCATCTGGACCTCTGTCCTGTCACTGATCACGCTGGCCTGGCTGGCGTAATCTCTTAACGACTTGGTCATCTTCGTGAACGTACGCAGGTTTACGGGACGCCTTGTTTGTCTTTGCCGACAAGCGCACCGACGTGATACCGACGTTGCACCGACACGATACCGACGTTGCGATTTTCGCTCAGCCCTTTCGTTTGCAGGCATTTACCAAGGGGCCTGTTGCGTGCAACGCCCAGCGTACGCACCGGGGCTTTAGAAATCGTACGGACCAAATGGCTTTGCGCTTCGCCATCACTTATGTTAGCGCAAACATGAATGAAGATCACCTTCCAGACCGGAGGCTGAAATGACCCTGAATTCCACCGTCGCCCAAGTAACCGACCGCATCATCGAACGATCCGAAAAGGCCCGCGGCAGCTACCTCGACAAGATCGCACGTGCGCAGGACGCAGGCGTTAAACGCGCGCATTTGACCTGCGGAAATCAGGCACATGCCTATGCTGCAATGGGCGACGACAAAGAGGCTCTGGTGGCTGAAAACGCACCCAATATTGGGATCGTGACAGCCTACAACGACATGCTTTCAGCGCATCAGCCGTTCATGGATTACCCCGATAGAATCAAGGCTGCCCTACGCCGCACCGGCGCGACGGCTCAAGTCGCGGGCGGCGTGCCAGCGATGTGCGATGGTGTCACCCAAGGCCAGACAGGAATGGAGCTGAGCCTCTTCTCCCGTGATGTGATCGCGCTCGCCACAGGCGTGGCCCTCAGCCACAATACGTTCGATGCCGCGTTATACCTTGGCGTCTGCGACAAGATTGTCCCGGGCCTGATCATTGCCGCTGGAACATTCGGCCACCTCCCCGGCATCTTCGTCCCGGCAGGCCCGATGCCAAGCGGCCTGCCGAACGACGAGAAAGCCAAGATCCGCACCCAGTTTGCCGCGGGAGAAGTCGGCCGCGACAAGCTTATGGAGGCCGAGATGGCCTCGTATCACGGCCCCGGCACATGCACGTTCTACGGAACGGCCAACACCAACCAGATGTTGATGGAATTCATGGGGTTACACATGCCCGGGTCGTCCTTCGTAAACCCGGGCACACCTCTTCGTGACGCCTTGACCGAGGAGGCCGCAGAGCGCGCGGCGCAAATCACGGCTCAGGGGAACGATTATCGGCCTGTCTCCGACATTCTGGACGCAAAGGCCTTCGTGAACGGGATCGTCGGCTTGATGGCGACGGGCGGCTCGACCAACCTTGTCTTGCACCTGCCAGCGATGGCGCGGGCGGCGGGTGTCATCCTCGACATCGAGGATTTCAACGACCTCTCGGCAGCGACGCCCTTGATGGCAAAGGTTTATCCAAACGGATTGGCAGACGTGAACCACTTCCACGCAGCTGGCGGCCTTGCATTCATGATCGGCGAGTTGCTTGAGGCCGGTCTCTTGCATCCTGACACAAAGACGGTCGCGGGCGACGGTCTCGAACTCTACACAACCGAGCCCAAATTGAAGGACGGATCGGTTTCGCGCGAAGACGGCCCGAAGGCCACGCTGAATGACAAGATCCTTCGCCCGGTGACAGACCCGTTCCAACCAACCGGAGGTTTGAGGGAACTCATCGGCAATGCCGGTCGAGCCGTAATGAAGGTCTCTGCCGTCGCCCCCGAGAACCGCGTCCTCGAAGCAAAAGCTCGCGTTTTCCACGATCAGGACAGCGTGAAAACCGCCTTCAAGGCGGGCGAGTTTACGGAGGACACCGTGGTCGTCGTCCGCTTTCAAGGGCCCCGGGCGAACGGCATGCCCGAACTGCACGGGCTGACTCCGACCTTGTCCGTGCTGTTGGGACGCGGCCTCAAGGTCGCGCTTGTCACGGACGGGCGGATGTCTGGCGCATCAGGCAAGGTGCCAGCCGCCATCCATCTGTCCCCGGAAGCTGCCGTCGGTGGACCGATTGCGTGCATCAAAGACGGCGACTTGGTCCGTGTCGATGCGGAAGCGGGTTCGCTTGAGGTTTTGGAAGCTGACTTCGCCTCGCGCAGCCCGGTCACCGCAGACCTCTCAGCAAATGAAGAAGGGCTGGGGCGCGAGCTGTTTTCGGCCTTCCGACAGAATTGCGGGCTTGCGCAGGACGGCGCTGGCATCGTTGTGTGAGCCCGAAAGAATCAGGAGTAGCCCCATGACCCCCGCAGAAGCCTCTGATCAGGCGCGAGCTGTTTGCACACTTGCCCCAGTTATCCCGGTGCTCACGGTGCCAGATGCCAGCAAGGCCAAGGGATTGGCGCGGGCGCTGGTCGCGGGCGGCCTGCCCGCCTTGGAAGTTACTCTGCGCACTCCAGCCGCGCTCGACGCCATTCGCGAAATGGCCGAAGTCGACGGCGGTGTCGTGGGAGCCGGTACGATCATGACGCCGCAAGATGTCGTCGCGGCAAAGGAAGCCGGAGCGCTGTTCGGCGTTTCACCCGGCTCAACGCCGCGCATTCTGGACAAGGCAGAGGAAGTTGGTCTTCCGATGCTGCCCGGAGCCGTGACCGCGACGGAGATCATGGCATTGCTGGATCGAGGTTACACGATGCTCAAATTCTTCCCGGCGGAAGCCTCCGGCGGCGCCCCTGCCCTTGGAGCGTTCGCCGGTCCCATCCCGCAGGTGACGTTTTGCCCGACAGGCGGCGTGTCTCTCAAGAATGTGGACGACTACCTCTCACTCAAGAACACTGTTTGCGTTGGGGGATCGTGGGTCGCGCCCACTGATCTTGTTGCGGCTGAGAACTGGTCGAGGATCGAGGAACTCGCAAGCGAAGCTGCGGCACTGGGCGGTTGATAGATCCAATGCTTTGTGAACTCTGCCGGCGTCAGATAAATAGAGACCGTGCGAACGACCGATAAATCATTCAGCGTCACGCAACCCGAAACGAAAGAGCCGAGCAGTTCTTTCGCATGATCTTGTCTCTTGAAAAGAACTTCATCTTCTTGCACGTCCCGAAAACTGCCGGGCAGTCTTTCACCAAGGCGTTGGAGCCGTATTCCCGACCGTACAAGCGCTCGCTTCTTCGGAGTTCGTCACGCCGCCTGCCGTTCCAGGAGTCGCCGGCGACCGTTCATTTCCGCGGCCACGAGACAGCACGCGGCATGATCTCAAAGCTGGGACGCGCACAGTTTGATGCGTTCTTCACTTTTGCCTGCGTGCGCAACCCGTTCGATCACGCGGTGTCCCACTACGAATACATGAAGCAGTACAGGATTGCGGCGACCGCGCGAAAAATCCAGGCGATGAGCTTTGTGGAATACCTGCGCTATCGCCAGAAAAGACCGTTCTGGAATGACAACCTTTTCGCCCGGTTTCCGGACCAAACTTATTTCGTGCAGGACAGTGGCGGCGCCGTTGCCGTCAATGAACTCATCCGTTTCGAAACCCTTAACGAAGATTTCGAACGCGTGGCTGCCCAAATCGGCCTCGAAGACACCCGCCTTCCTTACGTGAACAAGACAGTCGCGGACAGGAAGCCATTGGAAAGCTATTTCGACAACACAGCGCGGGACCGGGTTCTGGAGCTCTACAGCCGCGACTTCGACAATTTCGGTTACGCGCGCGACGTCCCGACCAACTGAGGCTCAAGATGGTTCAAGAGGCGTCCCGCGCTGCCCGCCTTGCCCTCGCGCCTCCGCGACGACGCGCTGAACCCGCGTCTTCAAGGGCGGCCTTCAAAACGGCCGTCATCGGATGTTCACCGGCGTCAGACGCGTACCGCTCGATCAAAGCCCTGACATGCTCGCGACTGTCCGCATCTTCCGGAACTGAGATTGCCCAGTCGAGGAAAATGGAGCGACACTCTTCGATCGTGATCCCGTCGATCCGATAGCTTTCACGGATCAGACCCTTTGGATCAATGGCATCGCGGTCTTGGGTCATCGTCGTCCGTCCGGTTTGTGTCGCGATGCTAGTCCTGAAAGAGAGATGAAACAATTCTCTCAACCGACCTGCGCTTGACCGCAAGCGACGTCTCAAGAGCTGTTATGTCGGTCTCGCCCGATGCGCGTGACAGGAAACCGGCCGCTCCAATTCCGATCTCATCCGGGAAAACCTCGCCGAAGACAAGCCTCGTTGCCGTCCTCAATGTCCAGTATTGGCTCTGAACGGTTTTCAGGGTTCCAACATCTTCTGGCACGATGGAAAGAGCGTCGCCAACGACAGCAAGTTGGTCGACAAGCCGTCGCTCGGAATGACCGGACAGAAGCGAAGCCGCCTGCGCCACAAGATCAATGTCTTGCAGGCCACCTGCCCCGGCCCCGACATCCAGCCAGTGGCGCGGAGGCTTCGCTTCATGGAGTCGTCTCCGCATCTCGCTGACATCTTTTAGAACCGCATCTTTGTCTCTCACGCGCTCAAGCACGTTATGTCGAACCGCTTCGATGTCCGCCTGCAAATCAAGATCACCGACGATCGGCCGGGCACGCGTCAATGCCAGGTGCTCCCACGTCCAGGCGTCTTCGATCTGATAGCGTGTGAATGAAGTGAGCGATGTGGCAACCGGTCCTTGCCTGCCAGATGGTCTGAGCCGCATATCGACCTGATACAGACGCCCTTGGGACATCGGAGCGGACAGAGCTGTCACCAGCGCCTGCGTCAAACGCGCGAAGTAGGGACGAGTTGCCAAGGGCCTTGGACCTTCGGACATGTCGGCGCCGTCTTCGTCGAATATGATGATCAAATCGAGATCGGAACTGGCCGTCAGCCGCCCTGCACCGAGCGATCCCATGGCAACCACGGCAGCACCGCGACCAGGCGGCAGCCCGTGCTTTTTTGCAAACTCCCGAACCACTATGGGCCATAGCGAGGCAACGACGGCACCGGCCAGGTCAGCGTATTGCGTACCCGCATCCTCGGCATTGATCAACGCCCGCAGGACATGAACACCAATACGAAAATGCCATTCCCGCGCCCACGACCGCGCGCGATCGAGCCGTCTTTCGTAGTCGTCTTCCTGCTCGAGTGTCGCTGCCAAATCCTGCGCCAGAGTTGCTTCACCGGGCCAATCGTCGAAAAACTGTCCACCGATCACGGCATCGAAAACGGAAGCGTTGCGCGAGAGATAGTGGCCGAGTTCCGGTGCCGTGTCGACGATGTCCACGACCAAATCGAGGAGTTGCGGGTTCGCCTCGAAAAGCGAGAATAGCTGAACCCCGGCGGGCAATCCCGCCAAGAAGCCATCGAAATGCGAAAGCGCTTCTTCGGGGTTACCCGCTTCGTCCAGTCGTTCTGCCACCCGCGGCCAGACGCGTTTCAGGATCTCCACGGCGCGTGGCGACCGAAGCGCGGGATAGCCGGTCCAGCGTTCCAACAGGTCGTTGTCCGGTGTGGCCGGAGGGGCGGAGCTCGCCCCCTGCGACGGCTCGAAGAAGCCTTCGGTCAAACCGGATACGCGGTGCAGACGCTCTTCGAGTTCCCTCGCATAGGCGCTCGGTTCCTTGTCTGACAAAGCAGCAAGCCGGGCAAAGTCCTCCTCGGTCTCAGGCAGGTTGTGGGCTTGCTGGTCGGCAACCATCTGGATCCGATGTTCCGTTTCGCGATGTGCCCTGTAATCGGCCTTGAGCGTTGTGACCACGTCTTCCGCCACCCAGTTCCGCTCGCCGAGGCGATCGAGCGCACCGACAGTTGTGGGGTCACGTAAATCGGGGTCGCGGCCACCTGCAATGATTTGGCGGGTTTGGGTAAAGAACTCGATCTCACGAATGCCGCCCTGCCCGAGCTTCATGTCATGGCCAAGATGCGAGATCGGGCCGGTCAGATGCTTGTGATCGCGAATCCGAAGTCGCATGTCTTGGGCATCCTGGATCGCTGCATAGTCGAGATGCCTCCGCCAAACGAAGGGTGTGAGTGTTTCAAGGAAGCGCGCGCCGGCCTGTTTGTCTCCTGCCGCGGTGCGCGCCTTTATGTAAGCGGCGCGCTCCCACGTGCGCCCGAAGCTCTCATAGTAGCGTTCGGCCGTTTCCATGGAGATGGCCACCGGCGTCACGGAGGCGTCCGGTCGCAGTCGCAAGTCCGTTCGAAAAACGTAGCCGTCGGCTGTCCGGTCCGACAAGGTTTGACACATGGAGCGCACAGCTTTCACGAAGCCTGCGCGCGCCTCGGCATAGTCGTCGGGTGAAAAACGCGTTTCATCGAAAAGACAAATCAGATCGATGTCGGAAGAATAATTGAGCTCATGGGCACCCATCTTTCCCATGGCAATCACGGAAAGGCCGCAAGCCTCAGCAAGATCGTCTTCGGTTTGTCCGGGGATCTTCCCGCGTTTGAGCTGCACGCGCAGCGCTGCCTGTAGCGCCTCCTCTACCGCGTAATCCGCGAAACGGGTCAAAGCGGCCGTTACGGTCTCCAGCGGCCAAACACCGGCAAGATCGGCAAGTGCGACCAGACCTGAAACGCGTACCTTCTTCTGACGCAGATCGCGGGCAACATCCACGCATGGTGCAGCGATCACCTGATCCAGCATCGTCTCGGGCGGTTGTGATAATGCCTCGGCAAGCCAAGCCCCCTCCCGCCGCATCACATCAGCCAGATGCGGCGATGAGCCAGCCGCCCCTTTGACAAGCTCGGCCAGCGGTCCGCTCATGCCTGGCACGCTGGTTTCAGCTTCTTGCCCGCGCTCTTGATCAAAAGGGCGCGGCACCCGGATGATCCGGTCTTCGAAAGTCTTCATGACCCGACTGTATCAATCGGTCGGAATGATTTGACTCAAATTGTGCTGCATCACCCCAAAAATCCGCAATCTCCGGTTGCCAAGCCGCGACGGCGTCGAAATGGTGCGCGTCATGAGCAAGAGCTTGAAACGTGTCCGCGCCGCCCTCGAAGCCGCAGGTGTCGAAGCGCAAGTCCTCGAGATGCCCGGTGAAACGCGAACAGCCGCGGACGCCGCCCGCGAAGCCAACTGCGAAATTGATCAGATTGCCAAGTCGATCATCTTTCGGGGCGAGACCACAGGACACTGCGTTCTGTTCATTACCGCTGGCGGCAATCAGGTCGATCCGGAAAAAGCCAGTGCGTTGGCAAAGGAACCGCTTGGGCGTGCCGATGCCGCTTTCGTCAGAGAGAAAACCGGGTTCGCCATCGGCGGTGTCGCCCCTATCGCGCACAAGACAGCCCCAGTCGTCTTCTTTGATCCGAGGCTCTTGGAGTTCACCACGGTTTTCGGCGCGGCAGGGACACCACGGCACATTTTCTCGATCGAGTCGAAGGACCTACAGCGACTTTCGGGCGGTTCATTGCAGAATTTCACGCTCTAGCCTCGCAATAAGGACGGCCTTACCCACCTAGATGAGATATTTTTATGTCTTACTTTCAGAACCTTAATATGTTTATGTAAAAAACATTCACATTCTCCATTGACGCAAAGCTCCGCACGCCCGATATCGGTGATGTGAAAAGCATTCACATTGACCCAAAACAACAGGAGCACGAAATGAACACCGCGACGATAGCAGCCACGCCCGCCCACCGGGACAACTGGCTTCGCAGGAGCGAACGGTGGCTCGACGAACGCGGCAAGCCCGCGTGGATCGTTGCCACAGTTCTTGGTTTCATCTTTTTCTGGCCGATCGGCCTCGCCCTTCTCGCCTATATGATCTGGAGCAAACGCATGTTCGCAGGAAATTGCAGCCGCCGCGCCCGTCACGCGCACCACGCCTTCAAATCGAGTGGAAACAACGCGTTTGACGCCTACAAGGCAGAAACGCTGCGCCGCCTCGAAGATGAACAGGACGCTTTTGAAGCCTTCCTCCAGCGTCTGCGTGACGCAAAGGACAAGGCGGAATTCGACCAGTTCATGGACGAACGCGCCAAGAACGCCAAATCGGGCGACGAAGAAACCGCTTGACGCTACACTACCAACGGGTCCCGCCAAACGGGACCCGACCATTCCAACGGGATCCAAGAATTATGAACTCAGAGACTTCTTCCGAACACACAGTTCAACTTGCCAAACCGCCGCTTGTTGTCCAAATCCTTGCCATTATCGGTTTTACCGGCTTCGCCATCCCCGTATCCATCATCGCGATGAACATGTTCGGCATCCTCGGATTGCTCCTTGCAGCGTTCCTTGGGTTTCAGTGGACACGCCTTGCGGGTATCGGCTCGGACGCGCGCTTGAATCTTGCTGTCGATCTCCTGAAACCTCAGGTCACGGACCAGAAGTCCTCGGGCAATGCAACATTCGATGCTTATCGGAGCGAGCTGATGAATCGGCTTGAAACAGAACAGGCAAATTTCGAAGGCTTCCTGTCTCGTTTGCGCGACGCCAAAGACCAAAGCGAGTTCGACACATTCATGGTCGAGCGGGAACGCGCCGCACGCGAAAGCCGCGCCGCCATCACCGCCTAAGTACTCTAGCCAAGAAGGAAGATTTCCATGTCCACGACCCAGACTTACGCCCCGCGCGCGTCCGGATTGCCGGACCCGGACTACCACGCGGAATTCTACGCAGATGTTCCAGCCAAACGCTTTTTCGCATGGGTGATCGACGTCATACTGATCACGATCGCGACGTCCGTTCTCACGATGCTGGGCTTCTTGATCCCTCTCCTCTTTCTACCGTTTCTCTTTGCGGTGGTCAGCTTTCTCTACCGATGGATGACCATAGCGGGCCGGTCGGCGACACCCGGCATGCGCTTCATGGCGATCGAATTGCGCGATCGGGATGGGCAATCGCTCGACGGTGGGACTGCCTTTCTTCATACTGCGGGATATGCCTTCTCGGTTCTGACTGTTCCGCTACAGCTCATCTCTGTCGTGATGATGCTGATGACGGCCCGTCGCCAAGGCCTGACGGACACGGTGCTTGGCACTGCGGCTGTCAACCGACGGGTCCGTTAAACTCACCATATAGGGGGATTGGCGTGTGGCGCGGAGCTTGTTAAGCTTCGCGTCAAACGTGCATTGCTAGCCCAAGGCTGAAATTCATGCGCCATACACTTCCCATCGCGCCGCAGTTCTACGTGACGGCGCCACAGCCCTGCCCGTATCTCGACGGGCGGATGGAGCGGAAGTTGTTTACGGCTCTGCAGGGCGACCATTCGGAACAATTGAACAACGCCTTGTCCAAGCAAGGGTTTCGCCGTTCGCAAAACGTGCTTTACCGGCCGTCCTGCGCCGAGTGTTCGGCGTGCCTCTCGGCCCGTATCCGCGTCGCGGATTTCAAACCTTCAAAAAGCCAGCGTCGCACTGCGAAGCGGAACAGCGGCATCAGACGCGAGGCCACGTCGCCCTGGGCCACAGAAGACCAATACGCCCTGTTCCGCTCGTACCTGGATCAGCGGCATGCTGATGGCGGCATGGCGGACATGGACATTTTCGAGTTCGCCGCAATGATCGAAGAGACACCGGTTCGCAGCCGGGTCGTCGAGTACTCCGACAGTATAGAGGGCGAACGTCATCTGCGCGCCGTTTGCCTGACCGATGTGCTCGATGACGGATTGTCGATGGTCTACAGCTTCTATGATCCTGAACTTTCCAGATCGAGCCTTGGAACATACGTCATTCTCGACCACATCGACATCGCCCGCGACGCAGGACTGCCTTATGTGTATCTCGGCTATTGGGTCGCTGGTTCGTCGAAGATGGGCTACAAGGCCAACTTCTCTGGTCTAGAAGTTTATCGTGGCGGCGAATGGCAGGATATCGGCGATCCAGCGAACTACTCGGCAGAGACCCATCCGCTTTCAAATGATCCGATCGCGGAACAAGTGGCACGGATCAGTCTGCCCGACACCCGTCCAACCGGGGCAAAGTAGTCACTTCAACGCGGGTGCGAGCGCACCATAGAAGATCAGAGCGGGCGCCTTTGATGGTGCGTCCTGCTTCAGCATTTGCGCCAGCTCTGAAACGTTCTTTCTTACAAAACGTTCCGCCGGCGTCGTCACGCCTTCCGCCAGCATGGCGGGCGTATCGGCTGGAAGACCCGCCGCAATCAAGAGCTCGGCGAGCGCCGCGAATGTGCGTCTTCCCATGTAGACGACTGTCGTCGCCTCTGGATCGACAAGCGCCGTCAGATTCAGGTCTTCGGGCAAGGCACCGGTCACATCGTGGCCCGTGACGAACTGGAGTCGCCTGGCCGTAAGGCGTCGGGTAAGCGGGATACCGGCGGCAGCGGCAGCAGCGCAGGCCGACGGAACGCCTGGTATAATTTCGAATTCTATTCCGGCGGTGTGAAGGGCGATCAGTTCCTCTTCAAGGCGACCGAACACGCCACTGTCACCTGACTTCAACCGGACGATGCGCCCACCGGCTTGGGCGTAATCAACCAGAAGACGGCTGACGTGATCCTGACGAGGAGAGGCTCGCCCTGCCCTTTTTCCGACGCTCACCAGATCCGCACCCTTGCGCACATGGTCGAGGATCGCGCCCGAAGACAGGTCGTCGTACAAGACGGCGTCAGCCCGCTTGAGGCGATCCACCGCCTTCAGCGTAAGAAGGTCCGGATCGCCGGGTCCCGATCCGACGAAACTGACGAAACCAGTCAAGAACTGTCCTCCGCGATAAGGTGAAAGAACGTTCCGGTGACGTTACCGCGTCGTGATCCCGTTTCCGGCACCGGGTTTCCGTCGGCATCAGCCACGCTTGCAAGCGGCGCATCGGTTTCTTCAAGAATAGTGGAATAGTGGAATTCGTGCCCACGCAGGGCCGATCCTGCGGCGAATCCCGGCATTGGCCCGTTCAAGACGGCCCGGCGATAGCCAAGATGGAACTTTCGTTTTTCATATGATGTCACGAGACCAAGAAGACCGAGCATCTGGTGCCGCACTCCGTCCTTGTCGATCAACGCCTCGCCAAGGGCCATGTAACCGCCACACTCGCCGTGGATGGGTTTCTCGACTGCATGCTTGAGCATTCCCGCGCGGAACGTTGATGCGGCTGCGAGAGGTCCGGCGTGAAGCTCAGGATACCCGCCCGGGAGCCAGACAAGATCGGCGGTTTCGTCGGGCGCTTGGTCGTCCAGTGGGGAAAATGGCAGGATCTCCGCCCCGGCCCGCCGCCATCCTTCGAGAAGATGCGGGTACGTAAATGAAAAAGCCGCATCGCGAGCGAGTGCAATTCGTTGCGCAGGCGGCGCCGGCAGCTTGCCTTCTCGACCGGTCATTTTACTCGCAGCGGAAACGCGAATGGCGTCGAGGTCGACATGCTCGCGCAAAAAACCGGCATATCCCGAGATGGCCTGATCGAGATCAGGATGCTCCACCGCTTGGATCAAGCCAAGATGGCGCTCGGGAAGTGCAAGATCCCCCCTCCGCGGAAGGACGCCCAAGACCTTCAACCCGGCCTTCTCCATCCCCATTCGTGTCAGACGTTCGTGACGAGGACTGGCCACGCGGTTCAGGATAACTCCGGCGAAGGGCAGGTCCTCGCCATAGTCCCGAAATCCCATCGCCGTGGCGGCCGCTGATTGCGCTTGTCCACCCACGTCGACCACAAGGATGACAGGCCAGCCAAGACGTCGTGCAGTTTCCGCGGATGAACCGAACCCGGCGCGTCCTTTGGTGGCGACGCCATCGTAGAGCCCCATCGAACCTTCGCCGATTACGATGTCAGCGCCTTTGGATTCCCCTCCAATCGCATTCAGAAGCCCCTCTCCCATAGCCCAAGTGTCGAGGTTGAAGCTCTTTCTGCTAGCAGCGGCTTCGTGAAACGCCGGATCAATGTAGTCCGGGCCACTTTTGAACGGTTGTACGACCAGCCCATCTTCCGCAAAGGCACGCAAAAGGCCCAACGTCACCGTGGTCTTCCCGGTCCCTGACGATGGCGCGGATACAAGCAAACCGGGAGGCGACATATCAATCCTCCTCCATGGACGAAAACGGGCTGTCTGCCGTTTGAGGACGGTAACGACGATCGTAGTCGGCCGAATAGAGCGCTGACCTTACGTCTGTCTCTCTCGTCAATGCGGGACCGACCAAGATCAGGGCCGTGCGGTTCACACTCTCATCCATTTCGCTTGAAATGCTCTCCAATGTCCCACGCAGTACTTTCTGATCTGGCCATGTGGCGCGGAACACAACAGCGACGGGACAGTCAGCGCCGTAGAACGGGGTAAGATCGTCAACCACGTCTACGAGCCGGTGAATTGACAGATGTATGGCAAGCGTCGCACCCGTCGCCGCAAAATTCGCCAGCGTTTCCCCCTCGGGCATGGCCGAGGCGCGACCTGACGTTCGGGTCAACACCACAGACTGCGCTATTCCCGGCAAGGTGAGTTCGGTTTCGAGCGCCGCTGCAGCTGCCGCGAATGCTGGCACACCAGGTGTGACAGAAATCGGGATTCCGAGTGCTTCCAGCCGCATCAATTGCTCTCCCATCGCGGACCAGACAGAAAGATCACCGGAATGAAGACGCGCCACGTCCTGTCCAGCATCATGTGCGCGCGCGCATTCCGAAATGATGGCATCAAGATCAAGTGGCGCTGTATTCACAATGCGAGCATCGGGAGGGCAATGCGAAAGGATGGCTTGCGGAACAAGGGACCCCGCATAAAGGCACACCGGACATGAAGCGATCAAATCGCGGGCGCGCAACGTTATCAGGTCCGGCGCCCCGGGACCCGCACCGATGAAATGCACCGTCACTCCACCACCTCCGCAATTGCACAGGTTGCCATGCTGTCGCTGGAAATGGTGCGAGATGCCACGAGGCGTGCCTTTGGCCCGGCTGCGATCAGTGCGACAGCTTCGGAGAGGCTTCCAGTTCCATACATTGCAGCGCTCTTCTCTGACTGCGTTTCAACCTCTGCTTCGGAAAGCGCATCTTTCTCGACTGCTTCGCTTGGAAGGTCCAGGCAACGCGCAAGTTCAATGAACACGGCGGCGTCTGCCTTGTCGGCCACAGTTGCGACCCGCGAAACCTCGTAGGCGCCGCCAGCCGCGTTCAAGGCCTGCAGCAAACTCTCGACGCGCGCTCCTTTGCGAAAACCGAACCCAGCCACTCTCATAATGTCACGCTCCACTGAACAAGCGTTCGAGACGCACGCCATGACCGATACGCCCCCAAAGGCTCCGCTTCAGCAAGGTCAATCTTGAGAAGTTTTCCGCCTCTTTCCTTGGCAGCCTCAGCGACAAGCGCCTGCGTTTCGAGGGTGACGGCGTTCGTCACAAGTCGCGTTCCGCCGACCAAGCTCCCATCCAGCCAATCCAAAAGATCGACCCCGAGCCCACCGCCGACAAAAACTGCATCGGGCTTGGCATGTTCCGCCAAGGCCGCCGGAGCCCTCCCCGTCACAACTGTCAATCGGTGGCTCAGACCCAGCTTTTCGGCGTTCGCAGCAATGCTTGCTGCACGATCTTTCCGACATTCAAATGCCACACCCCTGGTATCCGGCGCAGACATGAGCCATTCCAATGCAATCGAACCGGAGCCGGCACCGATGTCCCAAAGCAGTTCACCCGGACGCGGAGCCAGCGCGGACAATGTCAAAGCTCGAACAGGTTGCTTGGTGATCTGACCATCGTGATCGAATATCTCATCGGCACGTCCAGACGCGGCGGTCAGAACGGCCCCATCCCCTTCCACTTGGAACGCGACTGCGACGGGATGGATCACGTCATCGAATTCGACGGAATGTGCGACCGTCTTCCGGACACGCTCGCGCTTACCGCCTAGAGCTTCGAGCACGACCAATTGGGTCGCTCCGAATCCGCGTGCCACAAGCCAGTTGGCGAAGGCATCAACCGCCTGCCCGTCTCGAAGCGTGACAATAAATCTGCGTCCCTCAGCAATCTCGGGCCACAGCCGGTCGAATGCAGCAGCGTGGTGGGCCCGGCAACGAACATCCTGCAGTTGCCAACCGAGACGGGCTGCAGCCAGTGAAAAAACGGAGGCACCGGGCAGCACACGATACTCTTTAGGCTCCAACCAGTCACCAATTGTGTCCGCAGCCCCAAACCAACTTGGATCGCCCGAAACCAACGCCACCGTTTTCTTGCCGCGACACTCGAGCAAAGCCGCTTTGCCATCCCGAAACGGAACCGGCCACGTGATCTGGTGCGCGCTTGTCTTCCCCATAAGTTCCAAATGTCTGGGAGGCCCTATGATGATTTCTGCTTCTTCAACGGCACGACGACTTGCAGAGGGAAGCCCGTCCGGTCCATCCTCTCCCAGACCAACAATTGTGAGCCAGTTAGACGTGTCCAATGGCCCTCTCCTTCTGACCCTCGGCGGCACCAGCGAAGCCCGGTTGCTGGCCAAGGAAGTTGCCGTTGCCGGCTTCAACGCGATCTATTCCTACGCCGGCCGAACGTCGTCTCCTCAAGCCTTGCCGATTCCGACGCGCATTGGCGGCTTCGGCGGACCTGACGGTCTTGCCGAGTACCTTGAGATGTCGAGGATTACACATCTGATCGACGCGACGCACCCGTTCGCGGATCAGATCAGCCGAAACGCTATTGCCGCAAGTCGCCAGACCGGAATACCGCTCATCGCTCTTACGCGTCCAGCGTGGGAGCCGAACGAAGAAGATGCTTGGATCGAAGCTCCGGATATGGAGCATGCCGTCGCCGCGCTCGACATTGACCCGCTCCGCGTATTTCTGGCTATTGGGCGAACCGAAGTGGCGCGTTTCGCGAGCCGTCCGCAGCACCACTACCTGCTTCGTTTGGTTGATCCGCCCGATGGTCCGCCCCCCTTCCCGAGCCACGACGTCATCGTTGACAAGGGACCGTTCAGCGTCGACGGGGACATAGCGCTTCTCAAGAGGCACCAAATCAACCTTGTCGTTTCGAAGAACTCCGGGGGAGATGGTGCGCGGTCCAAGATTGATGCCGCCCGCATGCTGGACCTCCCGGTCGTCATGATTGATCGACCGCAACTTCCGGAGCGTCGGGAGGTTTCCACGCCTGACGAAGTTTTGGACTGGATCGCTCATACTGGCACCGACCGCGGGGTATAGATGATATCTCCCTGCCCGGGGCGCTGAATGCGACGGGTCAGGCTTGATCCAAGCAGGACAACGGTTCGCATGTCCGCCATCTCCGGTGTTGCATCAGACAATGACACTGTCACCAGCCGCTCCTCTGCCGTGGAAACCGCGCGAGCGAAAGTGATGAGACGTTTTGGTTCGCAGATGTCCTTCAACAGATCCAACGCTCTCCCGAAGCCTTCCGGCCGCGCCTTCGAGCGTGGGTTGTAAAACGCACAGGCAAAGTCCGCCTCGACCGCAAGACAGAGACGTTTTTCAATCAGCGACCAGGGCTTCAGGTTGTCAGAAAGATTGATCGCACAGAAATCATGCCCAAGGATCGCACCTACGGCGGCAGACGCCGCCAACATGGCCGTGATTCCCGGCAACACTATGATTTCTAAGTCACTGAACGCTTCAGGCGCCTGCTCCAACGCTTCGAACACGGCTGCTGCCATGGCGAACACACCGGGATCGCCCGAGGACACCACGACCACGCGGTGCCCTTTTGCAGCCAATGAAAGCGCATGGGTTGCGCGCTCGACTTCCACCCGGTTGTCAGTGGCGTGCTTGGTCAGTCCTTCGCGGTCCGGAACGCGTGCAACATAAGGAATGTAGCCGACAACGTCTGTCGCAGCGGCCAAAGCATCCGCAACGTCTGCCGTCCAGAGACCGGGATCACCCGGTCCCAACCCGGCAATGGCGAGCCAGCCGCTCACGGGCGTCTCCCCTGCCCGTGGACAACGATGATCGAAAAGTAGGGCGCGGTGTAGTCGTTCGGCACGTCCGACAACGGCCGTACACTCTGTTCCGGCATTGCAGCATACTCTACAAACCATGCTGAACCGGCCCGCCCTGCAGCTTCGAGGGCTGATCGGATTTTGGAGAGGTTTCGTCCAATCTTCATGACGACAAGCGCGTCCGCGTCGATCATGTGCCGGGTCAAGGCGGCTTCGTCGAGTGTCCCCATCAGAACGGTCAGAACATCATCGCCCCAAGTAATCGGAGCGCCCGTTGCGGTCCACGCAGCCGACATCCCGGTGACTGCCGGTACAACGTCCACCCTGTCCTTGGGCAGGCGCGTAAAGAGATGCATGAATGAACCATAGAAAAAGGGATCACCCTCGCAGAGGACAACCACATCCTCTCCTGCGTCCGTCAATTTGGTGAGGCGTTCAACGCACTCTGCATAGAATGCCGACAATATCTCGTTGTAGCGCGGGTCTGTCAGCGGGATTTCTGTCGTGACGGGATACTCCAAGGGATGCTCTTCAGCCGCATCGGGGATCATACCATCAACCAAACGTCTGGCCTGGCCCTTTCGGCCCGCCTTTCTGAAGTACGCAACGTGCCGTGCGCCCGTCAGAAGCCGGTGCGCTTTCACCGTCATCAGCTCGGGGTCGCCCGGACCCAGCCCAAGGCCATAGACACGACCCGTCATTCGGCGCGGCTCGCAATTGCGTTAATGGCCGCCACCGTTATGGCGCTGCCACCAAGCCGACCTTCCACAATCAGACAGGGAACCGGTTGATCCTGCCAGAGAGCCGCCTTTGACTCCATCGCCCCGACAAACCCGACGGGGCATCCAATTATCGCTGCCGGACGGGGACACTCAGGATCTTGCAACATGTTCAGAAGGTGGAACAGCGCTGTGGGAGCATTGCCAATGGCAACAAGACTGCCTTGAAGCCGTGGTCGCCAGAGCTCCAGAGCGGCCGCCGAACGCGTGTTCTCCATTGACGCGGCAAGTTCGTGAACCGATGGATCATGCAGCGTGCAGATCACGTCATTTTCCGCCGGAAGCCGCTTTCGCGTCACGCCTTCACTCACCATCCGCGCATCGCAGAAAATCGGAGCACCAGCCTCCAATGCCGCGCGGGAAACAGTCACGAAATCGGGGGAAAACCGGATGTCTCGTTCCAGCCCAACGAGGCCCGCGGCATGGATCATGCGAACTGCGACCTGCTCTTCTTCCGGACTGAAGCGCTCCAGTTCCGCTTCGGAACGTATCGTCGCGAAAGATTGCGCGTATATCGCGGCCCCGTCTTTTTCGTAGTCGTATGTCATGCCGTCAGCAGCTCCAGCACCTCCGCACCGGTCAGCCCGGATTTTTCAGGCGTATCGCCGACCCGACCGTTCCGCACAAGATCGAAACGCCCATCCCGCCCCACCAGCGTGACGTCCGATGCAGCCTGTCGGGCACAGCCCTTGGCACAGCCCGAGACGTGGAGGGACCCAACGCGCCCCGCAAGCGCCCATGCGACTTCGCGTGTGGCCACCTGCCCTTGTGCACAGGCTGGGGCGCCCGGACAGGCCGCCACGTTCTGCAGCGGGTCAGGTTCGGTGAGAAATCCCGGCACGTCGAAATCGCCAGCCCCGGCCAATCGCAGAAGCCGCCACGGCGTCAGCCCGACATGGGTAGCCTCGCTGGCTTGCAAGAGGCTTCGCAGCCCAGCCGCGTCGGTTGCACCGAAAGGCACGCCCACCAGCACTCCCATGACGATCTTGGCAGGAACTGGCACGCCTTGGGTCGCCTTCGGGCGCACCTGCTGCCACACATCCGGAAGAGCCACGCGTTCAAGATGTTTCCGCATCCGACCACTTTCAGCGCCACCGGTGGCCAAAAACCACTCCATCAACTCCACAAGCGCATCGACCGCTTTATCCAAGGTGACGGGTCGTCCGAGTTCGGCCCCATCGGCACGGAGGATCAGACCTTCGAGGCTGGACTCCAACCTGAAATCTCCCGCGACGCCTTCGTTCAGAACGCGCCCCAGATTGACCGCAACGGCGACCTTGGGCGGAAGCAGGGGATACCGGGTCGCGCCACCTTCAATCCTCTCGGCGAGATCCACAGTCCTCGGCTCATAAACCAGACCGGAACCGATCACCAAAGTCCGTCGCGCTTCACGCTCAGGATCTGCCTCGACGAACCCCTGTTCCACCAACTCGGATAGTAATTCGGCGTGCCCCTCTTCTGAGACCCCGCGCAGTTGAAAGTTGCCCCGGCTCGTCAGATCAATGAACCCGTTGCCGAAAGTTACCGCCAGATCGCAAAGTCTCAGGACTTGCTCAGTTGTAAACCACCCCAGCCGAGGCTTCACCCGCACCAGCAAACCGTCCCCTGACGTCATTGGACGATGCGCAGACGGACACCATCCCCGCACGACGCTCACACCAAGGCCTCCAATTCCGTCCGGATCGAGTTCCGCCGGGTTTCCCAAAGACCTGACTTCAGCAACTCTGCAAACCGCGCGCGCATGGCCGCCAGGGCCTCCGGGTTCGAGGCCTCCATGAACTCGACGACGTCGCGCTCGCCCAAGGTTGCGTCGTAGAACGCATCGAACAGGTGCGGGCCGACGACTTGGGCCAAATTGGCGAAAGCCGACATGTGATCAAGCGTCGCCGCGATCTCGGCCGCTCCCCTGAAGCCGTGCCGCATCATACCCGCAATCCAACCGGGGTGCGTTGCGCGAGCCTGAACAACACGCGCAATTTCCTCTGTGAGGCTACGTGCTCTAGGTTGCGTCGGGTCTGCGTTATCAAGGTGATAGAGCCGTGCTTTCATGTGACCCATAACAGCCTGTGCCGCTGCGAAGCCAGCTTCGTGCGTTGCATAATCAGCAGCCAGCAACACATCCGTTTCCGGCAAATCCTGCAAGTGAACGAAACTGTCGGCAGCAGCCACGCGGGCCAGAAGCGCATCCTTGTTTTCAACCGCGTCGCCATTGTCGAGCGCCCATGCGCTGGCCTGCAGCCACGCCTCGCCGGCACGCTTGCGGCCCTCCTCTGAGAGGTCCTCGGCCGCATGCTCCATTCCGAGGCCGAACTGACCGGGTTTCGGCCCGAAGACACGGGCGCCCAATGCCGACACGTAAGGGTTCCAGCCCTGCGCTTCATCTCGCTTGGACAAAGCCGCCGTTGCTTGGCCAAACAAAGTGGAAAGTGTCGGGAAGACATCCCGGAAGAGGCCCGAGACGCGGAGCGTCACATCAATGCGGGGGCGCGCCAGTTCAGCTATTGGCAGGACTTCGATGCCTGAAACCCGCTCCGATCCCTGGTCCCAGCGCGGCTTCACTCCAATGAGTGCCAAAGCCATGGCGAATTCCTCACCGGCGGTTCGCATCGTGGCCGAACCCCAAAGATCAATGATCAGCCCCTTTGGATACTCCCCTTCGTCCTGTAGATGCCGCCGGACCAATTCCTCTGACAGCTTCATTCCTTGAGCGTAGGCCGCACGCGTTGGAACGGAGCGCGGATCGGTTGTGTAGAGGTTACGGCCCGTCGGCAGAACATCCATGCGTCCGCGATGCGGCGACCCGGATGGTCCAGCCTCAATGCGTTGCCCCTCAAGCGCTGCGATCAAACTGCTTTTTTCCGCCTCACCGGCCCCAAAGCTATCGGATTGATGTCCCCAGATATGCAGGCCGTCACCAAACTGGCTTTCTTTGACATCGCAAACGAAACGATCAATGCGGGTGATTGCCTCCGCGGATGACGTTGCCAGTTCCAGGCCAAGATCATCTTCGACACCAAGGGCTTGCGCTTCACTCCTAATGTCGCTCTGAAGCCGATCCCTGCGGCGAGGGTCAAGCCCGTCAGCGTTGGAGAATTCGTCGAGAAGGGCCTCGAGTGTCCCAAATCGTGCGCCCGGACCACTCGTCTTCAATGGCGGTGGAACATGCCCGAGCGTCACCGCTCCGATCCGTCTTTTCGCTTGTGCAGCTTCACCGGGATCATTGACGATGAATGGGTAAATCACGGGCAGGTCGCCAATCAACGCTTCTGGCCAGCAGTTCTCGGAAAGTGCAACTGATTTCCCCGGCAACCATTCAAGGGTGCCATGGGCGCCAATATGCACGAGCGCATCGACTTGCGTGCGAAGCCACAGGTAGAACGCGACATAACCGTGACGAGGTGTGCGCGAAAGATCATGGTAATCGTCGACACGGTACTCCACGGCACCTCGTTCCGGTTGAAGAGCCACAACCACGTTTCCACGCTTTGTCGCTGCAAATTGAAAAGCTCCGTCACGACAAGACGGATCACGCTCAGGCGCTCCCCATGCACGCTCCAGATCTTTTACGAGTTGGAAAGGAAGCGTCTTGAGGGCTTCTTGGTAAGCCGATACGGGCCAAGTAAGTGTCTCGCAGCGCAAAGCGTCTTCAAGTTCCAACTGGCGGCCAGTGGTGTAACCGGCATCTTCCAGGTCGCTGAGGATCGTTTCAGCGGAGGCCAGTGCGTCGAGGCCAACGGCATGCGCCATCTGCCACGGCTTTCCCGGGTACGTGGACAAGACCAAGGCCACATGCTTGTCCTCCGCCTTGCGATTGAGTTGCACCCATCGTTTGACATTATCAGCAATCGCCTCAATCCGCCGTGCATCTGGTTGGTGTGCGGCCAGCGAAATTTCGAGGTCAGGGTCGCGCAACCCGGGCTCCTTGAACGACGCCACGCCTGAAAAAATGCGCCCGTCGACTTCGGGGAGAACGACATGCATCGCAAGGTCCGCAGGCGAAAGCCCACGCTCCGCCTCGGCCCAAGCTTCGCGTGTCGATGTGGCCAGAGCCACTTGAAACACCGGCACTCCGGCCGCATCGAGAGGTGATGACCCAGTGTCTCCCTTCCCCGAGAATGCAGTGGCGTTTACAATCGCGGCAGGTTTCAGTTCGGCGATCCGATCAGCGAGCCACCCTGCTGCCTCAGGCGCTTTCAGGGATGGCGCGAAAAGACCAAGTGCCGCAAAACCACGCGCTTCCAACGCGGCCATAAGAGCTTCAATGGGTTTCGTGTCAGCCGCCGCAAGGTAGGCTCGGTAAAACGTGACTAAGACAAGGGGTTTTGCGCTTCTTGCAGGGCAATCGCTGGCGCAGTTTCCACAAACAACACCGGAGAAAGATGCATGATTTCCTTCTTTCGAGTGCCCTGCCCGCGCGCCACGATTGGGCGTCCAGCATCCATAGCTCGGCACAGTCTTCTCGCCCGCGACGGGTCCGGCATACAGCCCTGCCGCCAACGCAAGTTGCGCAAGCGCTGCTTCCGCCGCAACCGCCCCTCCTTCCGATACCAGATACGCCAATCGGTCGAGCGTGGCCTTTGGCACCGTCGATATGGCTTCCAGTTGCGGATCGTCCCGGCCATCTCCGGGCAGCACGGCCAGCGCGAGCCCTCGGGTGTCTGCCAGTTCGCGAAGTTGGCGAAGACCATAATCCCAGTATGGCACTCCCCCTATCAGACGAACGAGGACAGCCTTCGCGTTGCAAAGCGTCGCCTCGACATACTGATCGACTGAGACCGGATGCTTCAGAGCGGCCAAGTTGGCAAGGCGCGTCGACGGCAGTGATCGTCCGGCCGCCTTCGCCCGGTGCCAACCGGCTGCAAATGCGGAAAGGTCGCTGTCCGAGAACGACAGAACCACAAGGTCTGCCGCAGACTGGCCGAGATCGGTGGGGGTCTCAGTCTCCTCGAGCCCGTGGCTTTCCCGGAAAACGACGTGCATCCGACCCGGTCCCTACTCGGCTGCTGCGCGTGGCTCTGGGGACAGGACCTCACGGATCGCCGCTTCGCTGACGTCGTCATGTTCACCGATGATCACCAGGTGTCCCGTACGATCCTCGCCCGGCTCCCAAGGGCGGTCATATTGGTGGCGAATCCGCGCGCCCACCGCTTGAACAAGCAGTCGCATGGGCTTGTTTTTCACGGCCACATAGCCCTTGACCCGCAAGATGTTCTGGCTTTCCGCCAGACGCGTGATCCGTCGCACCAGTTCGCCAGGGCTTTCAACTTCTGCCTGATCGATGACGACGGTGTCGAAATCTTCATGATCGTGTTCGGGCACGCCGTCGTGGTGAGATGGGCGAGCTTCCAGGTCATCTTCTGCCGCAGCGCCAAGGCCAAGGATCACCCGCGGGTCGACGGCCCCCTCGGCCACGTCCACCATGGGCAGAGGGCGTGGGGCCTCGGCTGCGATGATCTCACGTGCTTTTGCCAGCCCCTCCGCCCCGGCAAGATCGGGTTTCGTCAGCAGCACGACGTCAGCGCAGGAAATCTGATCTTCAAAGACTTCGGAAAGCGGCGTTTCATGATCCAGGCTGTCGTCCGCCTCTCGCTGCGCATCTACGGCGGCCACATCAGGGGCAAAACGCCCTGCGGATACAGCTTCGGCATCCGCCAATGCGATCACACCGTCAACGGTGACGCGGGATCGGATGGCAGGCCAGTCGAACGCCTTCAAGAGCGGTTTCGGCAATGCCAGACCGCTCGTTTCGATCAGGATGTGATCCGGAAGCGGGTCGAGCTTCATCAATGCTTCGATCGTCGGGACGAAGTCGTCGGCCACGGTGCAACAGATGCATCCGTTGGCCAGTTCCACGATGTTCTCAGCCGGACAGTCCGGGATCGCACAACTTTTCAGGATTTCACCATCCACGCCAACATCGCCGAATTCGTTGACGATGACAGCCAGGCGTCGTCCCTCTGTCGTTTCGATCAGGTGTCGGATCAACGTGGTTTTGCCGGAGCCGAGAAACCCGGTCACGACGGTCACAGGAATTTTGGCGAGATCATTCATTTCAAGGCTCCAGAGAGGGTACGGGCGCATCAAGCGGTGGAATGCGGGCAATGCAGTTCTTGCGGAAATGCTCGGGACGTTCGCGCCATGGCACAAGGCCGTCGCCTGTTGCGGCATAGCGTGCCGTTCCGTCGAGAACGATCTCCGCGGCGTCCTCGCTCAGGTTCCCGTAGACATACGTCCAGCGCATGGAACCGCCCCGGAGCACGATGGAGCAACCTCGCGAACAATTCGACAGGCATTCCACCGGTTTCAGCACGACGTTTTCTGGCAGGCTCCCTTCTGCCAAGGCACCGTGCAGCAGTGCACCGGGACGGGTACCTTCAGGGTCCATACCCTCACGTTTGCAGGTCGTGCAAACCAACAATTCGACGGGCGGCAGCGCGCTCAAGATGCAAAGTCCTTTATTGGGACGGCGGCAGGAACGAGCGCGGCGACAAGCCTAAAACCCGCTCCCGGAATCCCCCGTCCGGTGACGTTTCGTTTGCGCTGGCAGGTCTCCCGGCTTGCGGATGATCGCGGAACCTCCAGCCTTCCCAAGGTCTATGCCTCAGTGGCTTTGGCGGGGTCCCTCTCCGCTTACGGTCGCGGGGGCGGCTGCAATTGCATTCCCTTTTCACTCAGAGCCTGACCTAGAATGTGGATGGTCTCATCTGATATGGTATTTCACTACTGAATTTGACCGCAGACAGGGAAGGCCACATGGCTTGGAACGAGACCACCCGCGCGAAGTATAAGCGTAGTTCGGACCGATATGAAA
>JAJDZT010000059.1 GCA_022824525.1 Silicimonas sp.
TCCCGCATCATCATTCGCGCTCCTGCCCTTTGCCTCTGAAAGCGCGCCGCCGACCGATTCGTCCGGTCGTTGACAGACACACGCCAACTACAGAAAAAGCTCGCAAAAATCGCCGATGTCAACAAATTGGGCTACACCCGCTGACAACCGAGGGTGAAACGCCGTCCATCGAGTCCGACATGGCGGCGTAAAGCGCTGTCTTCTCGAACTCACCATGCGGCTGATTGATGTCCCACTCTGAAAGCGCCGTTTCGATGCGAGCGAGGTCATGATCAGCAATGGCGTCAAAGATCTCAGGTTCGGGTACAAACTCTGCGTTCGAAGCTTCCGCAAGAGAGGCCGCAAGTTCCGGGTTCGTTTGTACTTCTCTCAGGAGGTCAAGCTGTTCGGCCATGAGCTTCAGGTCGGGTATCTGGTCGCCAAATTCCGCAATCGCGGCGTCCAGTTCTTCTCGCAAAACCTGCGCCTCGTCCGAGTATCCGGGACCGGATGTCATCTGGCTGATCATGAAATCGGTCAGCCGCTTCTGAAAATCGATGATGTCCATGGGATCTGGGTACTTTTGAAATCAGGCGAAATTTGGATGGGGCGAACCACCGCATCAGCGATCCAGTCATCTCTCACCCCTCGACAAACCCCTAAAACCAAACCATATCCCAAACTTATGACCGACCTGACCCACATCCGCAATTTCTCCATCGTCGCCCATATCGACCACGGGAAATCCACGCTCGCCGACCGGCTGATCCAGCTCACCGGGACCGTGGCCGAGCGCGATATGAAGGAGCAGATGCTCGATGCCATGGACATCGAGCGGGAACGCGGCATCACCATCAAGGCCAACACCGTCCGCATCGAGTACCCCGCCAAGGATGGCGAGACCTATATCCTCAACCTCATCGACACCCCGGGCCACGTGGACTTCGCCTATGAGGTCAGCCGGTCGATGCAGGCCGTCGAAGGTTCACTGCTGGTGGTCGACGCCTCCCAGGGGGTCGAAGCCCAGACGCTGGCCAATGTCTACCAGGCCATCGATGCCGACCATGAAATCGTCCCCGTCCTGAACAAGATCGACCTGCCCGCGGCGGATGTCGATCGCGTCAGCGAGCAGATCGAAGACGTTATCGGCATCGACGCCACCGACGCCGTGCAGATCAGCGCCAAGACAGGCCTCGGCATCCCCGACGTGCTCGAAGCCATCGTTCAGCGCTTGCCGCACCCCGAAGGCAACCGGGACGCGCCTCTGAAGGCGATGCTCGTTGACAGTTGGTATGACCCTTACCTCGGCGTCGTCGTCATGATCCGTGTCATCGACGGCACCATCAAGAAGGGCGACCAGATCCAGATGATGCAGACGGGCGCGAAATACCGGATCGACAAGCTCGCCGTCCTCCGCCCCGAGATGCGCGACATCCCCGAGCTTGGCCCGGGCGAAATCGGCGTTCTGACCGCCTCCATCAAACAGGTGCGCGACACCAAGGTCGGCGACACCATCACGCACGAAAAGAAACCGACCGCCGACCCGCTCCCGGGCTTCGCACCCTCCGTTCCGGTCGTCTTCTGCGGTCTCTTTCCCGTCGATACGAACGACTTCGAGGACCTCCGCGACGCCATCGAGAAACTCGCGCTGAACGACGCCTCCTTCACCTCCGAGATGGAAACCTCCGCCGCCCTCGGCTTCGGCTTCCGCTGCGGGTTCCTTGGCCTCCTGCACCTCGAAGTGATCCGCGACCGGATCGACCGTGAATACGACATCGACCTGATCACCACCGCGCCCAGCGTGATCTACCACGTCTACATGAAAGACGGCTCGATGATCGAGCTGCACAACCCCGCCGACATGCCCGACCTCACCCATGTCGACCACCTTGAGGAACCACGCATCAAGGCCACGATCCTCGTTCCCGACGAGTACCTCGGCGACGTGCTCAAACTCTGTCAGGACCGGCGCGGCATTCAGGAGGACCTGACCTATGCCGGCACCCGCGCCATGGTCGTCTATGACCTGCCGCTCAACGAAGTGGTGTTCGACTTCTACGACCGTCTGAAGTCGGTGACCAAGGGCTATGCGTCATTCGACTACCAGATGATGGGCTATCGCCAGGACAATCTGGTCAAGATGCAGATCCTCGTGAACGACGAACCCGTCGACGCGCTCTCCATGATGGTCCACCGCGACCGGGCGGAGAGCCGGGGCAGGGCGATGTGCGAGAAACTGAAGGAACTCATCCCGCGCCACATGTTCAAAATCCCGATCCAGGCGGCGATTGGCGGGAAAGTCATCGCGCGGGAAACCTTGTCAGCGCTGAGAAAAGACGTGACCGCCAAATGCTACGGCGGGGACGCCACACGGAAGAAGAAGCTGCTGGAGAAGCAGAAGGCAGGTAAGAAGAAGATGCGTCAATTTGGGAAGGTGGAGATACCTCAAGAGGCGTTTATCAATGCGTTGAAGATGGATGGTTAGGATAGCGTTGAGCCGGAATCGTTTTTTGACGTAAGCTACTAAGCACTCTACATTTTTCGCAGCTTTGGAATGGTTTTGTAGAAGTAGAACGCTAGAATAATTACGTAGATTACTAAAGACGCCGAATACAGGCTGATCAATGGTGGTGATCCAATCAGGCTTACTGTCCCGAAATAGCCAGTTACTGCAGCAGCAGCTGAAGTGACAGCTACTTGGTTTCTCTGTACTGTGGTTCCCGGATAGGAAAATGCGACGCTGAGTAGAAGTGCAGGTCCAAGGAAAACCAGAATAGGGATTATTAGATTTTGCCTCCGTTCAATTGTCAGTACCGTTGCATGCCTCCAAAAAATATCCGCGCAAGCGAAGCTACGTTCGGTGCTAGTTGATTTTTCGTCAGAAAGAGTTTCGCTACAGGTCTCCTCAAGCTGTGTTGACTCATCGCAATCGTATCCAAAACAAGTGTTATAGTCGAACGGATATGAGTAAGATTTTCGCGAGATGATCCGCCAATCATTGAGAAGTGAGTTCAAGTCCGAGAATTCATCTTCATCAAATTTGTCCAAGTCGAACAAACGCGCCCATAATCCAAGCCGCGACTCTGACTCTGACAAAGCAGTCGAAACTCTGGCAATATCGGCACTCAACGGCGTTTCAAATTCAATGTGTAACGAGTGCTTGTCAAATGGGTAAAGCTTGGTATCCCAATTTTGACTACTTGTCAGTTCGAATTCTCCTTGCCATCTGCCGAAGTCGGAGACGTCTTCGCAGAAGTACCTCGTTAGTTTTGCCCTTCCTTGCGAAAACTGAATAAATTGAAACGGACCGGATTCCCCATAACCAACAGATTTGTTAGCTTCGGATTTCAAGTTCTCTTTGCTATCAAGTTTCGGAAAAAAGGCGTCTCCTACGCCAATTGCCTCGCGGGCTCCAATGCGCTTAGGACACTGAATAGAATCCAAAGTAAGATATACAGTTGCGTCAAATTCACCTTCACGCTCATTGATCCCATAGATTGAAATCACAAAGAAATCGTCAACTTGGATCTCAAGCGGGTCGAGTTTTCTCTCGCTATTAGTTGGCGCCTGCGCTGTCGAAGTTTCTGATGTCTGCGCCATCAGAGAACCTACATTGGCCATGAAGGTCAGCGCCGTCAATACATAGGTTAATCTTGCATACAAAGTCATCTTCAACGACCCCTCTCGCTCAATACTGGCGCTTTTGCGTGAGCAATGAAACTACAAAAATGACGACAGGGTCGGACTTGTCTGTATTCGTTTTCTGCGAGCCTCTTTTGACGACAGTGTTGTTCCGATCAGGCATAGGATACGCATCATGCGTTCAAATCCACTGCGTTGTTAAAGTTGCGCAAAAATGCGGGGCCTGCCACGATGCCTACCTACGCACCTGACCCAGATCAAACCATCCCACCCCAACCCATGCCACTCTCTCCTCAACCAACCGGAGAGACCACACATGCCCGACCACACCGCCCTGATCGACCGCCTGAAGGCCCGCCGTGCCGAACTGGTGGAGGATATCGAGGAGATCGAGGACGCGCTCGACGACGAACCCTCCAAGGACTGGGAGGATCGCGCCGCCGAACGGCAGGGCGACGAGGTGTTGGAGGCGATGGGCCATCACGACGCCGACGAACTTCGCCGCATCGACGCCGCGCTGGCCCGCGCCGAGGCGGGCGACTACGGCATTTGCGTCAAATGCGGCAACGACATCTCCGCCGAGCGTCTCGACGCCGTGCCGGAGACGCCCTTCTGCAAGACCTGCGCCGCCTGAGCCGCGATCAAACAAACGCCACAATCCGTCATTAGCCTCGCATCCCATGATGCGAATTCTCGCCATAGGTCTCTTCGCGGGGCTCGGGCTTTATGCCTACCAGTCCGGTGGTCTGCCGCAGGTCTCCTCCAGCGGCGCGTCGAAGCCTGTGACGGCGGTCGGCGGCTATCTCTCCATCGGCAGGGATGTCGTCAGCAGCGTGAAGAAGTAGCGCGCGCGCACGGAGAGCCGCACCGACGTGATACCGACGCAGGCACCGACGTCATACCGACGTGGGTTTAGAAGAGGTCGGAGCCCCGATCTTCCGCGATCGTGTCCGCCGCAATCGCGCCACCGGCCCCGATGGCCACCGGCACGCAACCGGACGTGGTGATCACGCCGCCCAAGAGAATCAAAACAACTGCCAGACGCATAAGCCCCTCCATTTTTTCCCAGTATAGCGAGGGTGATTCTCACGAAAACCCCTCAAAACCACCTTTGCAGCCGCAGAAACCACATGTTTTCGTGAAGAGCGGGTGGGATAGAATTCTCTCCTGTCAACCTCGCGTGACGTCACGCAAATCTGACTTATCCCCAGAGAATCCCCCAGTTATCCCAAGAACTTATCCCCATGAAATTTTCATGCTGCAGTGCTATTTTCTTGGAAACCCCGGCGCTTTGGGCAAATCTGAATTCACCGGCAAGGATCGCAAGAGAGAGGCCGGGGCAAAGGACCCCTCGGGTTCGGAGCGGAACGGTTCGGAACATGTGTCCGGACAGGGAAGCGAAGGATCGCGGGGCAGGGCCGGAAAGCGGTGGAGGCTCCTCGGAGGCGAAGCAGCAAGGTCGTGAAACGCGGGTCAGTTGCGGTGTGACGGGCAACCGGAGCATCAGTGGAAGGTGGCAACACCCGAAGCAGGCTGGGCCAAGCCCTCTGGGGGGAAGCTCAGGAAGGCGTCAGAGTTGTGAGGGTTTCGGCCCCAGCACCTGGCGCCTTTTCCGTTTTGGACCAACTGCTTGACGAACTGCGGGTGGGCAATGGGAACTCTGCCCACCCGCCGTGGCAGCCCGTTCGGGACGCGATCTTTCTCCAGGGCAGGAGGCGGATCGCATGAGGTGCCAAGGGTATAACGCCCCGCGTGCCCGAAAAGTTCCGCTAACCGGCGTCGAAATAGGTGCGAACTGCCGCTTCGAATGCGCGTGGCTGATCCGCGTGGAGCCAATGACCAGCGCCTGGGAGCTTGGCGAACCGCGCATTCGGGAACATCGACTTGATCAAACCGCGATGGTCTCGGCTGACATAGTCGCTGTCTGCTCCCGTCAGGAACAATGTCGGACCGTCGAATTGCCCTGATATCTCGGGGAATGACATTACCTTGGGCATTTCCGCGTCGAGGACATCGAGGTTCAGACGCCATTTCTTGGCCTTCACATCGAGAGATTGCAGAAGGAACGCGCGTACGGAGGGATCCTCCACACGCTGGCTCAGTTGCATGTCTGCGTCCCGGCGGCTTTCGATCTCGTTGAGGTTCAGGGTTTGCATTGCCTCGATCAAATGCGCCTGGGTATGGCCATAGGCGACAGGCGCAATATCGGCGACCACAAGGCGTCGTACCAGTTCAGGCACGGCTAATTTTTTCTCTGCGGGTTTTGACGCGGTGTTTGACGTGCCGGCATGTCATCCGGGTTCGGGTTCGGCTTTTTCGGCAGTGATTGCGTGATCCCGTTTCGGCTTTGCCCGCCCTGTTGCTGATTGCAAACA
>JAJDZT010000112.1 GCA_022824525.1 Silicimonas sp.
TCATATCGGTCCGAACTACGCTTATACTTCGCGCGGGTGGTCTCGTTCCAAGCCATGTGGCCTTCCCTGTCTGCGGTCAAATTCAGTAGTGAAATACCATATCAGATGAGACCATCCACATTCTAGGTCAGGCTCTTAGGCAGCCTCGGCTGCCGGTGCGAACCGTTCGTAGAAAGTAGCGCCACTGCTGGCCATCTCGCTTAGCAAGGCCGGCGTAGCAAAGCGGGGGCCATGGTTGGCAAGTCCTTCGCAAATCTCGACCGCGCGCTCTGCCCCGATCATGTCGAGCCACGAGAACGGGCCACCGGACCAAGGTGCAAAGCCCCAACCGAGGATTGCTCCCACGTCGCCTTCGCGAATGTCCTCAAGCACGTCTTCTTCCAGCGCCCGCACGGCCTCAAGGACCTGCGCCATCATCAGGCGGTTCTGGACCTCTTGAAGGTCCGGTTGCTCGGAGGCTTGCGGGTACTGGTCGACCAGCCCTGCCCAAAGACCGGTGCGCTTACCCTTCTCGTCATAATCGTAGAAACCCGCGCTTGCCTTCCGACCCATGCGACCTTGTTCAGCCATCCAGAGGATGACCTCATCGACGGCGCTATCAGGATAGGCATCCCCCATGGCCGCCTTCGTGGCCTTGGCGATCTTCACGCCCAGCTCTACGCTGGTCTCGTCGACCAGTTGCAGCGGTCCGACCGGGAAACCAAGAAGCTGAGAGGCATTTTCGATCAATGCCGGGTTCACCCCTTCGCCAACCATGCGAATGCCTTCGTTGATGTAAGGAATGATGCAACGGTTGGCGTAGAAGAAACGCGCGTCATTGACGACAATCGGCGTCTTCCGGATTTGACGGACGTAGTCGAGTGACTTGGCGACGGCCCGATCGCCGGTTTCCTTGCCCTTGATGATCTCCACCAACATCATTTTGTCGACCGGCGAGAAGAAGTGGATGCCGATGAATTGCTCGGGTCGGACGCTTGCCTTGGCCAGTTCCGTGATCGGCAGGGTCGAGGTGTTGGTGGCGAAGATGCAGTCGTCGCCCACGATGGCTTCGACCTTCTTGGTCATCTCGGCCTTGATGCCCGGGTCTTCGAAGACGGCCTCGATAATAAGATCGCAGCCCGCGAGCGCGTTCAGATCAGTGGTGGCGTTAATCCGCCCCAGAACCTGTTCCTTCTTCTCGGGTGTGACCTTCTTCCGGCTGATGCCCTTGTCAAGAATGCCTTCCGAATAGGCCTTACCTTTGTCAGCAGCTTCCTGCGCCTGGTCGATCAGTACGACCTCAATCCCGGCATTGGCAGAGACATAGGCGATCCCCGCACCCATCATGCCCGCGCCGAGGATGCCGACCTTCTTCACGGTCTGGTCCTCGACCGCAGGACGGTTTGCGCCCTTCTCCAGAGCTTCCTTGTTGAGGAAGAGAGAGCGGATCATCGCGGCGGATGTCGGGTTGTTGAGGATCTGCGTGAAATACCGCGCCTCGACTTTCAATGCAGTGTCGAAGGGCACAAGCGCGCCTTCGTAAGCCGCCGAGAGGAGCGCCTTCGCGGCGGGATAGACACCCTTTGTCTTGCCATTGATCATCGCGGACGCACCGACGTACGTCATGAAGCCAGCCGGATGATAGGGCGCGCCACCCGGCATCTTGTAGTCCTTTTTGTCCCAGGGCTTGACGATATCGGCGTCGGTTGCGTTCAACACCCATTCCTTGGCACGTGCCAGAAGCTGGTCGGGCGCAACGACCTCATCAACAAGCGTGCCTTTGGCCCGGTTCGGCTCCAGCATCTTGCCTTCCAGAAGGATAGGAGCTGCAGCCATCAAGCCAACCATGCGGACAACGCGTATGGTTCCGCCAGCACCCGGGAACATACCAAGCAAAATCTCCGGAAGACCGATCCGCCCCTTCGGTGTGTCGGCCATGATCCGGTAGTGACAGGCGAGTGCAATCTCCGTCCCGATGCCCGCACAGAGGCCGGGAATCGCGCAGGCGATCGGTTTGCCGCCCTTGAGGGTTTTCGGGTCCATTCCAGCGCGTTCGATCTTCCTGAGAATGCGGTGACCGTTCATTATGAAATCGAACAGGGCGGGCGCCGGATCATCGCCGGATTCCGCGCGAATGTTGCCCAACACGTTCAGGTCCATGCCGCCTGCAAAGGTTTCCTTTCCAGACGTAATGACAACGCCTTTCACGTTATCGTCGGCCAGCGCATCATCGATAAACCCTTCGACCAATTCGAAGGCTTCCCGTGTCAACACGTTCATCGACTTTTCGGGAACATCCCAAGTGATAACGGCGACGCCGTCATCGTGGAGCTTGTAGGTGAAGTCAGTCATGTTGAGCGTCCTTCTTTGCAGTCGCAGCAGCGCCGCAATGCGAACGCGCTATCAAATGAGTCGTTTGGGAACAGTGGGTTCCGGTATCTTGGAAAGGGCCGTCGGGAACGCCACGGAAAGATACTCGATCATAAGCACCTTCATTTCCGCACCTCCGACACGTCCGCAGAAATACCTGACGTCCGTGTGAGCAACGATTTTGTTCTTCGCGTTCCGATAGATCCAGCGCACTAGAATGGATTCGTTGCCCGCGGCCTGATTCTCCAATGCAAGATCTTCCCAGGAAAGGGAAGTCACCCCGGCAGCATCGTTCGCAGCGAGGAGCCGTTCGATGGAGATACGCGTATCCTCGCGCCAAGCGCGCCGCGACGGACCCTCGACCGGGAACACGATCAGCGGCTCGGCGAACTGGTCGGCCAACTCGTCTACCAGTCGACGCCGATGAAGTGTTTCCATCTTGTTTATCAGGTTCCGCGTGTTCAACGATCGAGCCTCTTAATGCACTATGCGTTCCACGTCCGACACGCCCAAGGGAACTTCCAGGTACTCCATCATTTCGATTTTGTAGCCCTCCGATCCATCGAGCAGGAAATAGCGCACAATGCTTCCGGAATACCGTTCGCCGTCCGGCCCTCGATCCGAAAAGCTCAGCGTTGCGCGCATTCTGTTGTTCTTTGGAGGCTCGATTTCCGAGAATTCGTAGTTGGTCGCCACCATCGCAGTTTCCTGCAACGCGTCCCGATAAAGTCCGGTTATGCGCAAAAGCTCTGCCGGGTCTCGTACGAGTGTCACCCCTGCAACCGAGTAAATCACGACGGGGAACACGAAATGCCGCTGAAAATCCTCCAGACGTTCGTCCAGAAACGCTGCCATCAACCCATCGAAAAACTGACGCAACCTGTCGTCTGTCAAACGGCCTCCTTCGCGATGCGAAATGCGCACCGCCGCTAGCCCGCCGCTCAACAGGCACTTTTGAGTCTAGTGAAAGATTCACCATCGTCAAAGATATTCGTCAAACGCGCTCGATGATGGTGGCGGCGCCCATGCCGCTGGCGACGCAAAGCGTGGCGAGGCCGGTTTCCTTGTCCTGCCGTTCCATCTCATCAAGCAATATACCAATGATAATCGCACCAGAGGCACCAAGCGGATGCCCCATCGCGATAGCTCCACCGTTCACGTTCAACTTTCCGTGATCGACGTCGAAGGCTTGCATGAAACGCAGCACAACCGACGAGAAAGCCTCGTTCACCTCAAAAAGGTCGATGTCGCTGATGGACATTCCGCTGTCGCTCAGAATCTTCTCCGTCGCGGGCACAGGACCTGTCAGCATGATCGTCGGATCGGTTCCGATCTTGGCAGTCGCCTTGATGCGCGCTCGCGGTTTCAGTCCGTTCGCCTCTCCGAATTCCTTGGAGCCGATAAGAACCGCGGCGGAACCGTCAACGATACCGGAGGAGTTGCCCGCGTGGTGAATGTGATTGATCCGCTCGAGATGCGGGTATTTCAACATGGCCACGGCATCGAATCCCGGCATGACCTCGCCTTGATCCTTGAACGCAGGCTTCAATGCGCCGAGCGCCTGCATATCGGTGCCGGGCCGCATGTATTCGTCATTGGCAAGGATCGGCAGTCCGTTCTGGTCCTTGATCTCGACCACCGACTTCTTGAACCGCCCGTCTTTCCAGGCGGCAGCGGCGCGTGCTTGGCTTTCCATCGCGAAGGCATCCGCATCGTCGCGGCTGATGCCGTATTCTGTTGCGATGATATCCGCACTGATGCCTTGCGGGACAAAGTACGTCTTCATGGCGACCGATGGATCTGCAGCGATCGCGGCCCCGTCGGAGCCCATGGGCACACGGCTCATACACTCGACGCCACCTGCGATATACGCATCTCCGGCACCACCCCGGACTTGGTTCGCGGCAAGATTGACCGCTTCCATGCCGGATGCACAAAACCGGTTGATCGAAAGGCCAGGCACACGCTCATTCAGATCGGAAGCGAGCACGGCCGTCCGCGCGAGGCATCCGCCTTGTTCCTTGACCTGAGTTGCATTGCCCCAGATGACGTCCTCAAACTCATCGCCCGTGAGACCGTTCCGTTCCTTAATCGCATTCAGCATGTCAGCCGAAAGCTTGACCGGCGTGACCTCGTGCAGGCTGCCGTCGGCGCGGCCCTTGCCGCGGGGTGAACGCACGGAGTCGTAGATAAAGGCGTCGCGCATGGGTCTCTCCTCAGGACTTGTCCGGATACGCAGGGCGCATCAGGTCATAGGGATGTTTCCAACCGGGCAGGTTTTCGATCCGCCCAAGCCAGCGGTCGATCGCGGCCCACTCGGATCGGGCAAACCCGAATTCTTCGTTGTAAAACAAGTAACCACAGCAGGTCAGATCCGCATTCGTGACGCTACGTCCGACCATCCAGTCACGCTGCGTCAGATGCGCTTCAAGTATCTGGAGCGCAGCCTTCTGACGTCCCTTCAGAAAGGCAATCACATCTTCTGATCGATGCTCTGGCGAAAGGAAGTTCATCATGAACCGCAATGTGCCGGTATTGCTGGACAGCTTGTGATTGTCCCAGAGAATCCAGCGCAGGATCTCGCGCTTTTCATTGTCGGTTTCCCCACCGAACATGCCGGTCTTCTCGGTGAGATAATTCTGGATCACGCCTGACTGGGTCAGCTTTAGATCACCGTCCACCAGAACCGGCGCTTCACCCATCTCGTTGACGGTTTCGCGATACTCTGCACTCCGCGCTGCCCCGTTGAAGAAATCGACATGGACCGGCTCCCAGTCGAGTGGCCCTAGTTCAAGCGCGAGTGCCGCCTTGTAGCTGTGACCGCTTTCACCGAAGCAGTGCAATTGCAATGTCATGTCTTTCCTCCCAATGCCGCACATCTTGGTGCGATCAGATCTGCGTATTTTTGAAGAGATGAAATTAGGCGCGCATTAACTTTGAACTCATATCAAATTGCCGCGGTACAGGCTGGCGAGCCGATGACCGCAAGAGGTGAAGTCCTGTCCCGTACGTCACGTTTGAACCTCTGTGGGGCAGGCATTTCATTGCCCGGGCGCCACGCCTTCGAATTGCGGATATGCGCGCAGGAACAACAGCCAGTTTTGCGAAGTTTCCAACCTGAACAATCGCCAGCCTTCGTCGAGTTTTGCCGCGAATACCTGCGACTCGACCTCTTGCTGGCCAGTGCCATCAATATCCATTCGAATAACAGAAGGCATTGTCGCATAGAGTGCCCCAGCTGAGGAAACGCCTCCAACCATGTCTTCGCTTCTGATGTCATAGTAGATTAGGTCGACCCCTTCCATGGTGTCGGCCATTGCAGCCAATGCACCGTATTTGATTTCGTCAGCTCGTTTCCCTGAAAGATTTTCAATCACCTCAAACAGGCGATCGGGTGGACGAACGGCTTCCCAATCTCCGTCAGCGAAAGCCTTTTCGAATACTGCCACTGCCTGCTCGACGTCTGAACGATCCTGATCGTCAAAGGCAAACGTTCCTGACGCACAGAAGCACGCGAGGACAGCCGAGAGTAGAAGCGTTCTCATCTCTTCCGCGCATCCAGTTCAGAGTTGAAAAGGCGCAGGCGGGCTTCCAGGTTCTCGTGATTCATCACGGACGTGAAGTTCTCGAAGATGAACGAAAGCGCCTCGCCCTCATCAAGTCCCGCCTCTTCTGCGAACCGTCGCAAACGGCGGTACCCATCCTCTGTCATGGCGACTGGGAAACGGCGGGTCAGGCGGAGGCGCTTGGGCATATCGGGTCACTTCTTCCTTTGCAGACGCCCCGCGACGATATTCACCATGACGGCAATGAGGAAGACCAGTCCGGCCTTCCTCAGTGTTTCAGGCGCTTCACGGCCGACGCCCCAGATGTCGTCGGAGGCGATCACCTCGTAGCCTACCCAACTGAGTGCGCCGAGCGCGACAAACATCGACAGAAGCTTGATCAGCTCCATCAGAAGTTTGCGGCGTCCAGTGCCATTACAGGTTCGGCACCTGATTGGATGCGCGCCAGGTGTGTTGCGGTCATCGGCAATTGCCGCGCCATGTAGTAACGGCCCGTAGCGATCTTGGTTTCATAGAACTCCGTGTCCGATGCACCGGATTCGAGAGCTTCCATAGCGGCCTTCGCCATCTCGGCCCACATCAGGCCGACAACCGTGTGTCCGAAGAGGTGCATGAAGTCGTAGGAACCGGATAGCGCGTTCAGCGGGTTCTTCATGCCTTCTTGCATGAAGTACATTCCAGCCGCCTGCAGATCTTTCGACGCTGCCTTCAGCGGGTCGAGGAAGCCGGTCTTGAGCGCTTCGTTGCCTTCGTTTTCCTTGATGAAAGTCTTCACCATTTCGAAGAAGGCCATAATCGCTTTGCCGCCATTGGCGGGCAGTTTCCGCCCTACGAGATCAAGCGACTGGATGCCGTTCGTCCCTTCGTAAATCATCGCGATACGCGCATCGCGTACGAATTGCTCAAGGCCCCATTCCTTGGTGAAGCCAGAGCCGCCGAGCGTTTGCTGAGCAAGCACTGTCGTCTCGAAACCCTTGTCAGTCAGAAAGCCCTTCATCACTGGGATCAGGAGCGAGATCATCGCGTCGGCGTCCGCGTCCTGCATCCGGTGGGCCCGGTCGATCATCTGGGCACCCCAATAGACCAGCGCACGACCGCCTTCGGTCATCGATTTCTGGTCCATCAAATTCCGGCGTACGTCCGGGTGCACAATGATCGGGTCTGCCGGGCCATCCGGGTTCTTCACCCCAGTGACATCGCGGCCCTGGAGCCGGTCCTTCGCAAACCCAAGTGCGTTCTGGTACGCAACCTCGCCTTGGGTGTAGCCCTGAAGGGCCACCGAGAGGCGCGCTTCGTTCATCATGGTGAACATGGCGCGCATGCCCTTGTGGAGATCGCCGACAAGCCAACCGGTTGCACCATCGTAGTTCATTACGCAGGTGGCGTTGCCGTGGATTCCCATCTTCTCTTCCAAGCCGCCGCAGGACAGGCTGTTCCGCTCTCCGAGGGAACCGTCTTCATTCACGAGAAACTTGGGGACAACAAAGAGGCTCACACCCTTAATACCGTCCGGCGCGTCCGGGGTTTTGGCCAGAACGAGGTGAACGATGTTTTCGACAAGGTCGTTTTCGCCGCCCGAGATCCAGATTTTCTGGCCAGTGATCTTGTAGGATCCGTCGCCCTGCGGCTCGGCCTTGGTGCGCATCAGGCCCAGGTCGGTGCCGCAATGCGGTTCCGTCAGGTTCATCGTGCCGGACCAGCGACCCTCGTAGATCGGCGGAAGGTAAGTCTGCTTCTGTTCATCAGATCCGTGAACGGCCAGTGCGGATGCCGCTCCGTGCGACAGACCCACGTACATCTGAAACGCCATGTTTGCCGAAGAGAACAGCTCTCCCGTCGCCGTGTTGATCAGGTGCGGCATGCCCTGCCCACCATGGTCCGGGTTCGCATCCAGACCCATCCAGCCGCCTTGCGCCATTTCATCCCAAGCTGCCTTGAAACCGGTCGGCGTACGGACAACACCGTTTTCGAGCCTGCAGCCTTCGGTATCGCCCACCGTATTTAAGGGCTGGAGTACATTTGCTGCGATCTTGCCTGCTTCTTCCAGGATGGCTGCAGTGAAGTCGCGATCCAGCTCATCGTAGCCCGGAATGTCGCTTTCACTGATCTTGAAAACGTCATGCAAAAGGAACTGCTGGTCTTTGGTGGGAGGCGTGTATGTGGGCATGGGTCTCTCCGGTTGGACTTTATTCGGCTGCTGTCTTCTGGGCGTCAGCCAAGAGCTTTGCGCCCCAGTCGAGATTGGCTTTCAGATCGGTAATGATGGCTTCCAGCTCTGCGCGCCGAGCTTCGAGATCGACAAGCCGTTCCTTGCCAAGTTCGAAAGCGCGCTGCATCTGCGGCAGGTTCTGCTGATCCGGATCGTAAAGATCCAGAAGCTGCCGGATGTCTTCAAGGCTGAACCCGAAACGCTTACCCCGCAGAATCAATTTGAGACGGGCGCGATCGCGACGCGTGAAAAGTCGTTTTGTGCCGCGGCGTTCAGGGAACAGAAGTTCCTTGGCTTCGTAAAATCGAAGTGTGCGAGGCGTTACATCGTAGGCGTCGCACATCTCGCGGATGGTCATATACGTCTCGGTCATGAGGAAATCCTCTTTTTCGTCAAGCGCCGCGTACATGAGGTCACTGCTTCCTTCGTTCAATGCAGACTTACGTTTACGTCAACGTAACGCCGCGTCAAAGTAGTACCTCGGCAATTTCTGGTCTCGAAACGCAACGTCACGAGTAATTTTTACCGACTGGTAAAAATCATTCCGACCCAGCATGGTTGGACGTTACTGGGTGAATCAGGCCTTTTTCAGGTCGGCAGCAACATCTTCCCTCATTTTTGAAAGATCCTTTATGGTCTCTTCCAATTCCGTGCGCTCTTTGGCCAGCGCCTCGAGTTGACGGTCCGCCAAACGGAGAAACTCCCTGTATTGGGGCTCCGTACCTTCCTTCTCGTAGATTTCCAGCCATTGGCGAATCTCTTCCAGAGAGAATCCCCAGCGTCGACCACGCAGGATCAGCGTCATCCGTGCAATATCGCTTGGTCGGTAGAACCGCGACCTGCCGTCCTTTTCGGGAAATAGGAGCTCAATATATTCGTAATAGCGCAAGGTTCTCGGCGTAACGTCGAAACGTGCGCACATTTCCTTAGAGCCTGACCTAGAATGTGGATGGTCTCATCTGATATGGTATTTCCCTACTGAATTTGACCACGGACAGGGAGGGCCACATGGCTTGGAACGAGACCACCCGCGCGAAGTATAAGCGTAGTTCGGACCGATATGAAA
>JAJDZT010000080.1 GCA_022824525.1 Silicimonas sp.
TTTCATATCGGTCCGAACTACGCTTATACTTCGCGCGGGTGGTCTCGTTCCAAGCCATGTGGCCCTCCCTGTCCGTGGTCAAATTCAGTAGGGAAATACCATATCAGATGAGACCATCCACATTCTAGGTCAGGCTCTAAGAGTCTGTCCTTCCGCTCCTCCGTGAGGCTCACAAATCTGCAAATGTGCGATGGGCCGGACTTCAAGTTGCTATCTGGTGGGAGCGATGCATCCAAATGACGGTCTCTGGTCGAGTATGACGCTCTCCGCATATTACGCTCGAAAAGGCTGAACTCGAACTCGGCCGCGATAAAACTGGCACCCATGTCCCGGCATTCACGCTGCCCCCCGTCAGCGGCAAGGTCGGAGTGGACGCTAAAGACACCATCGATCCCATCAACTGTTAAGATCTCATCGAGCGCCCCAAGTCACTTTTGGTTTTCCTTTTGCAAGAAAAGGATTTCGTCCCGTACCGTGGTCAGGCAATCCTGGATTGCAGCAAAATCGGAGGCCTGCGCCAATGCGGAGCCGACACCTTGCACGCCAAGGGGCTGAGGTGCAGGCATTGGGTTTCCTTCAGGGGAAAGAGATGGCGACAGTGCCGAAGCCTCCAAAGTCGGCGATGATCTCGCTGCCTGGGGGACATTCAACAGGGCGGATGAAGCTGCCCGAGAGGATGATCTGGCCCGGCTCAATCGCTTGCCCGTAATCGGCCATACGGCGAGCCAGCCAGACCACACTTTCCACGGGATCGTTCAAAACCCCTGCCCCAAGGCCCGTTTCCTCGACCTCGCTATTGCGGCTGACGATGGCCCCAATCCATCGCAGATCGATGTCTGCAGGATGGCGAGTGTCGCCCAGAACCACGCCCGCATTGGCGGCGTTGTCGCTGATCGTGTCGTAGACCTTGCGCGTCGCCCCGGTGTCCGGGTCTTGCCGGATGATGCGGGTGTCGAGGATCTCAAGCGAGGGGGCTACATAATCGGTCGCGGCGAGCACTTCATCGCGGGTCAGATGCGCGCCGCCGATGGCGTCTTTCATGACAAAGGCGATCTCTGCCTCGATCCGGGGCTGGATGAAGCGCCCTTTGGGCACAGTTGCGCCCGTGTCAAAGGCCATATCATCAAACAGAATACCGCTATCGGGGATGTCGATATTCAGCGCGTATTGCATGGCCTTAGAAGTCAGGCCGATTTTCCAGCCAATCACACGACGACCTTCCGCCAGCTTGGCACGGTAGATCGCTTTTTGAACCTCGTAGGCATCGTCCAACCCCATCTCGGGGTGGCGCTTGGTCAAGAGGCCGATCTGCTGTCCGGTCTCTTCCGCTTTCAACAGGTCCTTGGCGGCGCGGGCGTGATCTTCAGGCGTCATAGAGCTTCATCCTCGACAGTGTTGCGCAGGGTGCCGATGGTGTTCACCTCGACCTCGACCACATCACCGGGGACCAGATAGCGCGGCGGATCGAACCGAGCGCCTGCACCGGTCGGGGTCCCTGTGACGATGATATCTCCGGGCTGCAACGTCATGAAGGTCGAGATGTATTGGATCTGGCGGCGGATCGGAAACATCATGCGAGAGAGCACGTCGTCCTGCCGCACCTCGCCATTCACGCGGGTGATAATGCGCGCGTCGTCCAGTTGTGCGGGATCGGTGAAGGGCACCAGCCAAGGGCCGATCGCGCCGGAGCGGTCCCAGTTCTTGCCTTGCGTGACGTTGAACTTCGCGTGGCGGACCCAATCGCGGATCGTGCCTTCGTTGCAGATGGTCAGGGCAGCGATGTGGTCATAGGCATCGGCCTCTGCAATCCGTCGCCCGCCCTTGCCAATCACGATGGCCACTTCGCCTTCGTAGTCAAGCTGGTGGCTTTCCGGAGGGCGGACCAGCGGACAATTATGCCCCGTAAAGCCAGAGGCGAAACGCGGGAAAAGAGACATATGCTTGGGCTGTTCCGAGCCGTCTTTGTATTCCGCATTCCGGTTCGGGAAGTTCACACCTACGCACAGGATACGGCGCGCATCGGGCATTGACATTAGGTGGTGGGCGTTCTCATGCGTTGTTTGACGTCCATGTGCCGCGTCAACAAGAGCGGCCATACCCAAACGGCAAATACCCCCCAACAACGTCGGAGCGACATCCGTCATTGCGGCGAATCCGTCTTCTGTCACACAGCCCCAATGAGGTGCATTCTCGGCCAAAAATGTGGCAAGTTTCAGTGTCATGGCGCGATAATCGGTGTTGCGTTCAACTCTGGCTCCTTCTGGTCCACACCCACAAATGCGGTGCCATGCTTGAACCAGCTTTCCGGCGCGGGCGCGCCCCAGAGCGTCTGACGCTGCGGATCCTTGAGACCCCATTTGATCGGTTCAAGGTCAGGGTCCACTGTCTGGTAGTCGGAACAGTAAATCTCGACCCGGTGGCCATCGGGGTCGAGTATATAGAGGAAGAAGGCATTGGAGATGCCATGCCGCCCCGGTCCGCGTTCGATATTGGCGACGTAGCCAGTGGTGGACATCAGATCGAGCAAGTCGATAATGTTCAGCGGTGTCGGCACCCAGAACGCCACATGGTGCATGCGCGGCCCGGTCCCGTTGGTGAAGGCCATGTCATGCACACCACCTTTGCGGTGCATCCACGCGGCCCATAGCTTTTTGCTCTCTTCATCCTCGGTATATTCGGTCACGCGGAAGCCGAACTCGGAATAAAACGCGACCGAGGCGTCCACGTCATGGCTGAAGCAGTTGAAATGGTCGATCCGTAGCGGTTTGACCCCGCGATAAAGCGCGTATTTCTGATGGATCGGCTCCAGCCGGTCCATCTTGTGATAGAACTCCAGCGGGATGCCCATATTGTCGGATGTCAGGAGCGTGCGGCCCTGATAGGGGCGCTCGACCCATGCCGTGGGACGGCCCTTCGACTGAAAAAAGGTCTCCGCCTTGTCCAGATCGGCCTCGTCAAAGGTCTTGAAGCCCATGACCTCGACCGTGCCGGGCTGGTCAGATTTCTGCAGGATCACGCAGTGGTGGCCGCGCTCTTCCATGGCCCGCAGATAGACGTGGCTCTCTGTCTCATCGGTGACCTGAAGGCCAAGGATCTCGGTGTAGAACTTGCGCGACGCGGCCAGATCGCTGACGTTCAGACAGACATGGCTCAGCCGGATGGTGTTGAAGTCGGGGTAAAGGTTCGGTGCAGGGACAGGCATCAGAGAGCTCCCAGTTTGGTGATTTTGTGTTGACCGGTGGCAAAGCCGATATGCTTTTGCTCCATGTAAAACTCGAAGGACCAATCCCCGCCGTCGCGGCCGATCCCGCTAGCCTTCACCCCGCCAAAGGGCGTGGGCAGGTGTCGCACATTCTCGGAGTTCACCCAGATCATCCCCGCCTCTAGCCTGTCGGTAAAGCGCAGGGCGCGGGTCAGATCGTTGGTCCAGACGTAGCCGGTGAGGCCGTAAGGGATATCATTGGCGATCTGGAGCGCCTCGTCTTCGGTGTTGAAGGGGATCGACGTCAGGACCGGTCCAAAGATTTCCTCTTGCGCGATGCGCATCTGGTTGTCGGCACCCGTGAAGAGCGTCGGGCGCACGAAATAACCTTCATACCCAACCGTGACGCCGCCGGCAGCGATGGTCGCACCGTCCGCTTTGGCGATGTCGAAATAGCTGGTGACCTTGTTGAAGTGCTCTTTGGTGACCAGCGGGCCGATCTCGGTCGCCGGGTCCAACGGATGGCCCACCTTGATGGCGTTCACCCGCTCAACCAGCTTGGCCTCGAACTCATCGCGGATCGTGTCCTGCACCAAGAGGCGCGAAGACGAGGTGCAGCGCTCGCCATTGATCGAGTAGATCATGAAGATCACGGCATCCAGCGCGCGGTCCAGATCGGCATCATCAAAGACGATCACAGGGTTCTTGCCGCCCAATTCCAAATGGTTGCGTTTGAGCGTATCGGCCCCCTGTTTGGTGATAAGGCTGCCAGTGCGGCTCTCCCCCACGAAGGCGATGGCTTTGATCATCGGGTGTTCGCATAGCGCCCTGCCCGCACCTTCACCAAAGCCGTTCACTGTGTTGAGAACGCCGGGCGGCAGACCTGCCTCCTCGGCGATCTCAACCAGCAACCGCGCCGTGAGGGGCGAGGCTTCGGCGGGCTTGTGGACGACCGTGCAACCTGCGGCCAGGGCTGGCGCGATCTTCCATGTGGACAGCATGAAGGGCGTGTTCCAAGGCGTAATCACTCCAACCGGCCCAATGGGCACGCGGGTGGTAATATTCATTAAAGTCGGAGATTTCAGGTGCTGACCGTCGCGGGCCTGCACGACCTGATCGGCGAAATAGCGGAAATTCTCAGCCCCGCGCAGCGCGGCCTTGGACATGAACTTGTAGGCCTGTCCGGTGTCCCAGCATTCGCACAGGGCGATCTCTTCAGCGCGGGCCTCGATCCCTTCTGCGATGGCTATCAGGATCTTCTTGCGCTGCGTGGCAGACATATCGCGCCAATCGGCAAAGGCGGCGTGCGCGGCTTTGGCTGCGGCGTCGATATCCGCGGACGTGCCATGCGCCACATCGCAGATCACCGAAGTGTCTACCGGAGAGGTGGATTGGAATGTCCCGGCACTCCCCGCCACATCCTGCCCGGCGATGCGGTTCAGAATACCAGCGTCCCGGAATCGGGCAAGGTAGCCATCGAGCTTGGCGATATTGTCTTCGAGTGCGGTCATCATGTGCCTCAGGATTGGCCCGACAGGCGGGCATGGATGGGCGTGTCTTTCCAGCTGAGATTCGGGTCGATCACCCGGATTTCCAGCGAAAGGGCGAAATGTGGAGTCGAAAGCAGGCCGCTGAATTGCGCTTGCGCGGCGCCAAAGAGCGCATCACCCGCAGCCTTGAGTTCTGCGGCACTGCGCCCCGCCCCGACGCTGAGTGTCATGGCGAGGAAGTCGTTCTGCGCGTGCCCGTCGGCCACGATGGCATGATCGGCCTTGTGCGCGCGAATGCGAATGCCGGCGTCGGGGAAGGTATCGCTTTCGAGCAGAACCTGATGCAGCGCGCGGCACAGCCCTGCCAGATCCGCGCGATGCTCCAACGTCGGAGAATACTCGATGGAAAGATGCGGCATGAATCACTCCCCCTCTAAAATATAACATGTTAAATAACGTGATACTTGTCAATCCATAACATGTTAATCATTGTGCTCTTGAGACGGAGACCTTTATGACAAACAACGCCCGTACCTTGCGCACCACTGACCGGTCCCTTCCGATCGCGCTCTTGCGCGCCCGGGAAAAGGTGATGGACCGCTACCGGCCATTGCTGCAAAAACATGATCTGACCGAACAGCAATGGCGCGTGATCCGGGTGTTGGATGAAACTCCGGGGCTGGATATGGGCGCACTTTCGGCGGCGGCGAATATCCTTGCGCCGTCGCTATCGCGCATGACCAAATCGCTCGAAGAGCGCGGACTATTGGCCATGCGCCGGACGCCCGGGGATGGCCGTCGCGCAAGCCTGTCCCTTACCGTAAAGGGCAAGGCCCTGATCAAGATTATCGGGCCGGAAAGTGCCGTAATCAGCGCCGAGGTCGAGGCTCGAGTGGGTCCTGATCGAGTCAGGGCCCTTCTGGACGATCTGCACGCGCTGATCCGCGATCTTGATGGACTATCCGAGACCAGCGACTAGCTGCGCGGGAAGCAAGGTTCCAAAACAGTCCCCGAAGCCGATCCGATATCCGTCGCCCTGCGCCCCGCCCCGCAAGGTCAGCGTATCACCGTCTTCGATAAAACTGCGGGTTTCACCGGTGTCCAGCGTCAGGGGCTCTTTCCCGCCCCAGCTCAGCTCCAAAAGCGACCCGCGGCTGTCCCGCGTCGGCCCCGAGATTGTACCGGACCCCAGCAGATCGCCAACCCGCATCGGGCAGCCGCTTGTGGTGTGATGTGCCAGTTGTTGCGCCGAGGAATAGTACATCTCTTTGTAGTTGGTGCGGCTGATGATCGTCTCCGCAGCACCTTCGGGCGCGAGCCCGACCTCTAGCGCGATGTCATACAGCATCGGCCCCGGTTCAGTGAGATAGTCCAGTAGTGGTTTTTCCCGCTCTGGGGTCGATGTTCGGAACGGCTCAAGCGCAGCGGCTGTGACGATCCAGGGGCTGATCGTGGTTGCCGTGGCCTTGGCCTGGAACGGGCCGAGCGGCTGGTATTCCCAGGCTTGGATATCGCGGGCGGACCAGTCGTTCAGAAGGACATAGCCGAAGATGTTCTCGAAGGCTTCGGCCACAGAGATCGGTCCAGTCGAGGGCTGGCCGACAATCGCACCCATCTCCAATTCGATGTCAAACCGCTGCGACGGGCCAAAGCGCGGCGCGTCGTCATTCGGGCCTTTCAGCTGGCCATAAGGGCGGATGACATCGGTGCCCGCGACCACCACCGACGAGGCCCGCCCGTTATAACCGATGGGAATGTGCAGCCAGTTCGGCGGCAGCGCGTTTTCCGACCCCCGGAACATGGTGCCGACATTCATCGCATGATGCTTGCCCGCGTAGAAGTCGGTGTATTCCGTCACATCGAAGGGCATCAGTAGGCCGAGGCCCGCGCGCGGGATCAGATGCGGCTCCACCACCGCCTGCGTGTCGGACCCTTCGCGCAGCATCTCGGTCAGGGTCTGGCGCAGCCGCGCCCATTCGGTCGGGCCCAAAGCCATGAAGGCGTTCCAGCTGCCTGTCTGGAGGGATCCGGCAAAACCCAGCACGCTCGCTTCTTCCAGAGCATAAAGGTCCAGAACCATATCCCCAATCGCCGTGCCACAATGGGGGGCACCATCTGCGGCGACAAACACGCCATAGGGCAAATTGTTAAGCGGGAACTCGGTCTCGGGCGTGTTAGCCCCTTGAACCCAGGAACGGATCAGATCGGACATGGAGGGGTCTCCTTCAAACAGCATCAGGTTGGGCTTCGGGGCGCGCCGCATCGAAGGCAGGCAGGTCAAGACAACGCGCCTCGACCTCTGTGAGGCGCGCGAAGGACGTGAGGTCACATCCCCAGCGATGCGCGTTGTAGAGTTGCGGCACGAGGCAGAGGTCAGCGAAGCCGGGGGCATCGCCAAAGCAGAACGCCGTGTCCGGTTCGATGAGCTGTGTGAACGCCGCGAAGCCGCGGGTCATCCAGTCGTTCATCCAATCGGTGGCCTCATTCTGACTATGGCCCAT
>JAJDZT010000015.1 GCA_022824525.1 Silicimonas sp.
TCCCGCATCATCATTCGCGCTCCTGCCCTTTGCCTCTGAAAGCGCGCCGCCGACCGATTCGTCCGGTCGTTGACAGACACACGCCAACTACAGAAAAAGCTCGCAAAAATCGCCGATGTCAACAAATTGGGCTACACCCCAAATCATGTCTCGGAGTCGCTTGGCTCGTCGACCAACCGCAGCCTTTCTTCGAGTTTCACCCGTCTTGCCTCCGCCCACACCCGGTTGGAAAACACCCTTTCAAAAAAGAAAGAACCCCACCGAAACGCCCATGGGACGGCAACCAGCAAAAAAACAATGTTGAAAGGTGTCCATAACACCACCCAGAACGCTCCGGCCCAAAACTCACCCAAAAGGGAAGTGAGCACGGTTGCGCCAGCCTCAACCACGAACATGACCGCTTCCAGAAACCATCCCAGAATCACGAAGGGCAGCAACCAGGTCGCAAGTACAACGAGCGCGTTTGACTGCATCGTCGCCTTGATACAGTCGAGCTCGATTTTGTGGTAAGACCGCCAAAACCGGCGCCAGAGACTCTTTAACATGAGCGGCACCCGCGCCGATCTCGTCTAAAACACGGAAACATTCAGCGTGCCCGACGCTCTCGCCAGAGCGTGAAAAGCCCGGTGCCGACCACGATCGCTGCGCCGAGGAGCGTTATATGGTCAGGCCAGTCGCCGAATACAAGAAGGCCAAGGATCAGGGCGACAAGCAGACTTGTATAGCGGAACGGTGCCACGAAACCGATCTCTCCCACGCGCATCGCAGAGACCGAGAACAGGTATCCGCCGATAATCGTCACAACTGACCCGAATATCCAAAGCCAATCGATGGGTTTGATCGGCTCCCAAGTTGTTCCCGCTGCGCCGACCGCCGAAAACGCGAGGATCATGAGAACGGCGGCCAAGGCAACGGTCAGTGACGGGACCTCGGGTGACAGACGGCGAGCGGCGAGGTCCCGGATGGTGACGGCAATGACGGCAAGAAGCGCGTAGATCGAATAGATCGAGAACCCCTCCGCCCCGGGTCGGACGATCAGGAAGACGCCCGCAAAGCCAATGCCGATGGCCACGAACCTTCGCCAACCCACCTGTTCGCCCAGAAACAGCGCCGCTCCGAGGGCGACGGTAAGCGGCAAGGCCTGAATAATGGCCGTCGCGTTCGCAATAGGCATATGAATTAAGGCGTTCAGAAAAAAATACGCGGCCGCCATTTCGGCAAATCCGCGGAGACAGATGAGCTTTCTGTCGAGAGCGTTTTCTGGCCAGCGTATGGCTCCCGCCCGCCGCGCTATCAGAAAGATCAGAAGTGACGCCCCGATGGTTCTGATAAGCAGGAACTGAAAGAAGGGCACCTCATCCCCGACGAGTTTCACGAATGTGTCGTTTACGGTGAATGACGTCATGGAGGCCACCATCAACGCTGCCCCTCGCAGGTTGTCCGACATGGCCACGTCGTGCCCTCCGTTCGAATTCCTGCAACAGGTGTCATTTTTCTCGTGACGACACCAGTGCCGAAACGCGTTCTGCGCGCTAAGCTTTCCGAAACGCCGCCAAAAGAGCGGCATTGAGGCAGAGCAGAAACATGGCAAAAGACACGGCGCTTCTGGTCGCGACCGTCAAGAATGAAGGTCCGAACATTCTGGAGTGGGTCGCCCACCATCGGTTATGCGGCTTTGACCGCATCCAGATTTTTCAGAACGACAGCACCGATACGACGGTCCAGATCCTGAAGATCCTCGACCGTATCGGCGCCATCGAGTTCCACAACAATCGCCACAACAAAGGCGCTCACCAGATGCGTGCGTACCGGCGCGCGTCGCGCAGTGATGCCTATCGCGACAGCACGTGGTGCATGACGCTCGACTGCGACGAGTTCCTCAACATCAAGACCGGCAATCGCACGATCGACGACCTGATCGCGACCTGTCCGGACGAAACGTCCGCAATTCTGGTCAACTGGCGAGTGTTCGGGTCAAACGGAGCGCGGACCTTTTCCGGCAAGCTCGTGACGGAACGGTTCACTCGGGCAGAACCCTCGACCCTCATACGCAAGAAGGCTCTCACACCTGTAAAGACACTTTTCCGCACCGACGCATACAGTCGCCCCGGTGTCCACTTTCCCCGCGACCGAAAGCATGCCGATGGGCTGATCTGCAATGCTTCCGGGCTGCGCGAAGGAGAGTTCCAGCATAAGAACTGGCGCTCACTCGACCCGGGCGAACGGAAGCATGCGCAGGTCAATCACTACGTGCTGCGAGACATGCCCAGTTTCCTGTTGAAGCACACGCTCAACAGCGCCGACGCGCCAGACCGCGATGTGGGCCTGGACTACTGGAAAAAGCACGACCGAAACGAAGAGGAAGACCTGTCGCTCGCCAACCGGACCTTCGAGATCTGGACCGAGATGAAGAGGTTGGACAAGGACTCCGACGGGAAGCTTCTGCGCATGCGGTCACGCGGCCAACGGCAGTGGCGCATGCAACTGGACGAGCTTTTGCAGAGTACCGAGATCGCGGAACTGCGCGACAGCATTCTGGCCGACACCCCGATGCAGGAACGGTTCAAGTTGCCGAAACCCGAAGTCCCTGTGTTCTCGTCCGTGCGCGCCGCAAAGGAAGAAGGTCCACTGATCCTGAGGAAGCACGCGACGGGGTGACGCGACGACGCCGCATGTCGCAAACCGACGCGGCGACACGGCAAAGGTCCTGTAGTCTTCACGCACCCTTGGAGACGAAGGTGCGACATGTCCGAATATCTTGCCAAACCACTGGCCTTTCCGCAGACGATGCCTGCTGGTTACACCGCACTGGAAGATGAGCCGAGGTTCGACCCCGAACGACACCTTCAGATCGAGATGCCGGAGCGGGTCATTTCGCTTGCCGAGTTTGGATACTCAGACGACGAGATAACGGCCTGCCCAACACCCTTCGGCGCCACAAGCGTGTTTCGCCTGCTGAGCGATGAAGGTGCGGCCGCGCTGTTGGAGGTGGCCGGGAAACTGGAGGCGTTCACGACCTCCAATGCCCGGATTGCGCGCAATGTGCGTGGTGGCGCCTATCGCTCGAAGTTCCTGCGCGATCTTTGCCTTTGTCCCGAGATTACGAATGCGATGTCGCAAATTGCGGGCCTGCCCTTGCTGCCCCATACCTTGCCGCACCAACTTGGGCACCTGAACTACAACCCGAAAGTCGTCGGCGAAAACGTGGACAAGTGGCACGTGGACACACTGCGGTTTGACTACGTGATGTTCGTGACCGATCCCAAATCAGTCGAGGGCGGCGAGTTCCAATACTATCTCGGCACAAAAGAAGAAGCCTCCGACCGTGCCAAGCGAGGAAAGCCGCTCGATCCAGACCGGATCGTCTCACCTGACATGCCGGGCCCCGGCTATGCCGTTCTTCAACAGGGAAACATGGTGGTGCATCGCGCGAAGGGCCTCTCCGCGCCGGGAAACCGGATCACCATGGTCAATGGCTATGTGCCGCAAGACATTCGATTTCCGGATTTCACGCGCTTCGATCAACTCTACATGGTCGATCCGCCTCATTGCGCTTCGACCGAATTTGCCCGGCATATGGCATGGATGGCGCGAGAGCGTCTTGACGGCGATCTGGCGACATTGCCCTTCACGGATGACAAGGAGCGTCTGGCCGCGCAGTTCGACGAGATGTCAGCATTGCTGGCCGACACGGCCGCCCGACTGCGCGCCGCCGGGGAGGTTGAAGTCGAGCACTTTGGCGACGGCTAGCGGATTGCAGGAAAGAGTTCAGGCCGCTTTCGCCCACGTCGATTGGAGGCCGAAAAGAAAAGGCCCCGCAAATTGCGGGGCCTTTCTTCGTTTCCTGGGCAACCGATCAGTCGCGGCTTTCCGGCGTTTCCACCAGATCGGCGTCGATCGTTTCGCCTTCGTCGATGGGCGCGGCAAGCGCTGCTGCGGCTTCCGCTTCGGCCTGTGCTTCCTGAATGACTTTCAGGTCGCGTTCGGCAGCGATGCGGCGCACCTTCTGCGTCGCCCCACCGGTACCGGCCGGGATCAGACGACCGACGATGACGTTTTCCTTCAGGCCGACAAGCTTGTCTTTCTTGCCCTGCACCGAAGCTTCGGTCAGCACGCGCGTCGTTTCCTGGAACGAAGCCGCCGAGATGAAGCTGCGGGTCTGCAGCGACGCCTTGGTGATCCCGAGCAGGATCGGCTCGCCCTGTGCAGGACGACGGCCTTCGGCCTCTGCCTTGGCATTGGCTGCGTCGATTTCGGCCTTGTCCACATGCTCGCCCTTGAGAAGCGTGGTCTCCCCGCTATCGAGGATCTCCCACTTCTGGAGCATCTGGCGCACGATGACTTCGATGTGCTTGTCGTTGATCTTAACGCCCTGAAGACGATACACGTCCTGCACCTCGTCGATCATGTAATCGGCCAGCGCTTCAACACCCATGATCGACAGGATGTCATGCGGCGCCGGGTTGCCGTCCATGATGTAGTCGCCCTTCTGCACGAAGTCGCCTTCGGCCACCGGGATGTGCTTGCCTTTCGGCACCATGTACTCGACAGGCTCCATCGACTCGTCCGCCGGTTCGATGCTGATGCGACGCTTGTTCTTGTAGTCGCGTCCGAACCGGACATAGCCGTCGATTTCGGCGATGATCGCGTGATCCTTGGGACGACGTGCTTCGAAGAGTTCGGCCACACGCGGCAGACCACCGGTGATGTCCTTCGTCTTCGCACCCTCCCGCGGAATACGCGCAACCACGTCACCCGCCTTCACGTCCGAGCCATCTTCGATCGACAGAATGGCGTCCACCGACATCGGATAGGTGATCGGGTTGCCAGCATCGTTGCGCACAGGCTCGCCCTTGTCATCGGCCAGGATGATTTCCGGCTTCAGATCGCTGCCTTTCGGCGCGGTACGCCAGTCGGTCACGATCTTCTGTGTCATGCCGGTTGCTTCGTCCGTCTCGTCACGGATCGAGGTCCCGACCACGAGGTCAACGAACTTCGCCTTGCCCGACTTCTCCGCAATGATCGGAAGCGTGTACGGGTCCCACTCGAAGAGCTTGTCGCCACGTTCGACCTTCGCACCTTCTTTCGGGAAGACCTTGGTGCCGTAGCCCAGCTTGTGGCTGGCGCGTTCGACATCATTGTCGTCCACGATAGCGATGGTCATGTTGCGGCCGACCACGATCATCTCGCCATTGGCGTTTTCGATCATGTTGGCGTTGGTGAAGACCACCTTGCCCTCTGCCGAGCTTTCCATGAACGACTGCTGACCGCCCTGCGCGATGCCGCCGATGTGGAAGGTCCGCATCGTCAGCTGCGTGCCGGGTTCGCCGATCGACTGCGCCGCGATGATGCCAACCGCTTCGCCCTGGTTCACCAGAGTACCGCGGGCCAGGTCGCGTCCATAGCACATGGCACAGACGCCTTCCTCGGCCTCACAGGTCAGCGGCGAACGGATACGAACCGACTGGATGGTTGCCGCCTCTATGGCGTCGGCCTTGCGTTCGTCGATCAGTTCGTTCTTCGCGACAAGCACTTCGTCCGTGCCAGGCACGACGACATCGTCTGCCGCCACACGACCAAGAATACGCTCGGAAAGCGAGGCGACGATTTCACCGTCGTTGATGGCCGGCTCCGCCGTGATCGCCGTTTCAGTGCCACAGTCATGCATGCGCACGATGCAGTCCTGAGCAACGTCCACGAGACGACGGGTCAGGTAACCGGAGTTCGCGGTCTTGAGCGCGGTGTCGGCCAGACCCTTACGGGCACCGTGGGTCGAGTTGAAGTACTCGAGCACTGTCAGGCCTTCCTTGAAGTTCGAGATGATCGGCGTCTCGATGATCTCACCCGACGGCTTGGCCATCAGGCCACGCATCCCGCCCAGCTGCTTCATCTGGGCTGGCGAACCACGCGCACCGGAATGCGACATCATGTAGATGCTGTTCGGTTCCATCTCTGCACCGGCATCGTCGCGCTGCATGGAGGAGATGTCGTCCATCATCGCGCCCGCGACATCGTCCGAGCACTTCGACCAGGCGTCGACCACCTTGTTGTACTTTTCGCCCTGAGTGATCAGGCCGTCCATGTACTGCTGTTCGAACTCCTTGACCTGCTCGCGCACGCTGTCCACGATCTTCCACTTGGCGTCCGGGATGACCATGTCGTCCTTGCCGAACGAAATGCCCGCCTTGAACGCTTCCTTGAAGCCCATGGACATGATCTGGTCGCAGAAGATGACCGACTCTTTCTGACCGCAGTAACGGTAGACAGTGTCGATGACCGTCTGCACTTCCTTCTTCCGCAGAAGACGGTTCACCAGTTCGAACGGCGCCTTGGCGTTGAGCGGCAGAAGCGCGCCCAGCTTCATCCGACCCGGCGTGGTTTCATAGCGCTTGTAGGTCTCAAGCCCATCGTCGCCGATCTGCTTGATCCGCGCGGTGATCTTGGCGTGGAGATGCACTTCACCAGCGTCCAGCGCGTGCTGCACTTCGTCGGCATCGGCAAAGACCATGCCTTCGCCCTTCATGCCCTCGCGCTCCATCGAGATGTAATAGAGGCCAAGGATCATGTCCTGCGACGGAACGATGATCGGCGCGCCGTTTGCGGGCGACAGAACGTTGTTCGTCGACATCATCAGGACGCGGGCTTCCAGCTGCGCTTCCAGCGACAACGGCACGTGGACCGCCATCTGGTCACCGTCAAAGTCGGCGTTGAACGCCGAACAGACCAGCGGGTGAAGCTGGATCGCCTTGCCTTCGATCAACACAGGCTCGAACGCCTGGATGCCCAAGCGGTGCAGCGTTGGCGCGCGGTTCAGAAGGACCGGGTGCTCACGAATGACCTCGTCGAGAATGTCCCAAACCTCGGGGCGTTCCTTTTCAACGAGCTTCTTCGCCTGCTTCACGGTCGAAGACAGACCCTTCGCTTCCAGCCGCGAGTAGATGAACGGCTTGAAGAGTTCGAGCGCCATCTTCTTCGGCAGACCGCATTGGTGCAGCTTCAACTCCGGGCCGGTCACGATGACCGAACGACCCGAGAAGTCGACCCGCTTACCGAGAAGGTTCTGACGGAAGCGGCCCTGCTTGCCTTTCAGCATATCGGAGAGCGACTTCAGCGGGCGTTTGTTGGCGCCCGTGATGACGCGGCCGCGGCGACCGTTGTCAAACAAAGCATCGACGGATTCCTGAAGCATCCGCTTTTCGTTCCGGACGATGATGTCCGGCGCGCGCAGTTCGATCAGGCGCTTCAAACGGTTGTTCCGGTTGATCACGCGACGATAGAGGTCGTTCAGGTCCGACGTCGCAAAGCGGCCACCATCCAGCGGCACCAGCGGACGCAGTTCCGGCGGGATCACGGGGATCACCGTCAGAACCATCCACTCCGGGCGGTTGCCGGACTCGATGAAGTTCTCGACGATCTTCAGACGTTTGATGATCTTCTTCGGCTTCAACTCACCGGTGGCTTCGGCCAAGTCCGCACGAAGCTGCTCGGCCTCGGCCTCAAGGTCGATGGCCGCGAGCATTTCGCGGATGGCTTCCGCGCCAATGTTTGCCGTGAACGCGTCCATGCCATAGGCATCCTGCGCGTCCATGAACTCTTCTTCCGACATCAGCTGACCGTATTGCAGGTCGGTGAGGCCGGGTTCGATCACCACGTAGTTCTCGAAGTAAAGGATGCGCTCCAGATCGCGGAGCGTCATGTCGAGCATCAGACCGATGCGGGACGGCAGCGACTTCAGGAACCAGATATGCGCGACAGGTGCTGCCAGTTCGATATGGCCCATCCGTTCACGGCGGACCTTTTGCAGCGTCACTTCCACACCGCATTTCTCGCAGACAACGCCGCGATACTTCATGCGCTTATACTTGCCGCAAAGGCATTCATAGTCCTTGATCGGCCCGAAAATCCGGGCGCAGAACAGACCGTCACGTTCGGGCTTGAACGTCCGGTAGTTAATGGTCTCGGGCTTCTTGATCTCACCATAGGACCACGAAAGGATCCGCTCCGGCGAGGCCAGCGAGATCTTGATTTCGTCAAACGTCTGCGGCGCTGCCACAGGGTTGAACGGGTTGGTTGTCAGTTCCTGGTTCATATCCAAATCCTGTCTGTCGGGTTCTGGTGTGGCGGGGTGGCCCCCGCCCTACCTCGACATTTTCTCAAAGGGCGGGGATTACCCCGCCGCCCCGTTCGTCACTCTGCAGCGATCCCGGCTTCGTCTTCGTCGTCCTTGATGTCGTCCAGAAGCTCCATGTTGAGGCCAAGGCCCCGAACTTCTTTCACAAGCACGTTGAACGATTCCGGCACGCCGGCTTCGAAGTTGTCCTCGCCCTTGACGATCGACTCGTAGACCTTGGTCCGGCCTGCCACGTCGTCCGACTTGACGGTGAGCATCTCCTGCAGCGTGTAGGCCGCGCCGTACGCTTCCAGCGCCCAGACCTCCATCTCGCCGAAGCGCTGGCCGCCGAACTGAGCTTTACCACCCAGAGGCTGCTGCGTGACAAGGCTGTAAGGCCCGGTTGACCGCGCGTGGATCTTGTCGTCGACAAGGTGGTGCAGCTTCAGCAGGTACTTGATGCCGACGGTGACCTGACGCGCGAATTTCTCGCCCGTCCGGCCATCGAACAGATCCGACTGACCACTTTCGTTGAAGCCAGCGCGCACCAGCGCATCGTTGACATCCGCTTCCTTCGCACCGTCGAAGACCGGCGTTGCGATCGGCACACCACGCGTGGCGTTTTCGGCCACAGTGAGGAGCTCGTCTTCACTGAGGTCCTTCACGCCCTCTTCGTAGACGTCATCACCGTAAGCCAGCTTCATCGCGTCCTTGACCGGGGTCAGGTCGCCCTTGCGGCGATATTCACCCAGCGCTTCGTCGATCTGGATGCCCAGACCGCGCGACGCCCAACCCATGTGGGTTTCAAGGATCTGACCGACGTTCATCCGCGACGGCACGCCGAGCGGGTTCAGCACGAAATCGACCGGTGTACCGTCTGCGAGGAACGGCATGTCCTCCATCGGGACCACCTTCGAGATGACGCCCTTGTTGCCGTGACGGCCAGCCATCTTGTCGCCCGGCTGAAGCTTGCGCTTCACGGCAACGAAGACCTTGACCATCTTCATGACACCCGGCGGCAGGTCGTCGCCACGACGGACCTTTTCGACCTTGTCCTCGAAGCGGTGCTCAAGCGCACGCTTCTGCGCTTCGTACTGCGCGTTGAGGGCTTCGATCTGCTGCGCGTCTTTTTCCTCGCCGATGGCAAGCTGCCACCACTGACCGCGAGACAGTTCTTCGTTCAGCAGTTCCTCGGTGATCTTGGTCTTCGGCTTGACGCCCTTCGGACCTTTCACCGCGGTCTTGCCCAAGAGCATGCTGGACAGACGCGCATAGATGTTGCGCTCAAGGATCGCCAATTCGTCGTCCCGGTCACGGGCCAGACGTTCGACTTCCTCACGCTCGATCTGCAGCGCACGTTCGTCTTTCTCGACGCCGTGGCGGTTGAAGACGCGGACTTCCACGATCGTTCCAAAGTCACCCGGCGGCAGGCGCAGCGACGTGTCACGCACGTCGGAGGCTTTTTCGCCGAAGATCGCGCGGAGGAGTTTCTCTTCCGGCGTCATCGGGCTTTCGCCCTTCGGAGTGATCTTGCCGACAAGGATATCGCCCGGGCCAACCTCGGCGCCGATGTAAACGATGCCAGCCTCGTCGAGGTTGCGCAGCGCTTCTTCACCGACGTTCGGGATGTCGCGGGTGATCTCTTCCGGTCCAAGCTTGGTGTCGCGGGCGGCGACTTCGAATTCCTCGATATGGATCGAGGTGAAGACGTCGTCGCGCACGATGCGCTCGGAGATCAGGATCGAGTCCTCATAGTTGTAGCCGTTCCACGGCATGAACGCGACGACCACGTTCTTGCCAAGCGCCAGCTCCCCGATATCGGTCGACGGACCATCGGCGATGACTTCGCCCTTGCCGACCGTGTCGCCCACCTTCACCAGCGGACGCTGGTTGATGCAGGTGTTCTGGTTCGAACGCTGGAACTTGCGCAGACGATAGATATCGACGCCCGGGTCACCAGGTTCAAGATCGGCCGTCGCACGCACAACGATACGCTGCGCATCGACCTGGTCGATGATACCGGCACGCTTCGCCTGAATGGCCGCGCCAGAGTCGATGGCAACTTTGCCTTCAATACCGGTGCCGACCAGCGGGGCTTCCGCCTGCAACAGCGGCACAGCCTGACGCTGCATGTTCGAGCCCATGAGCGCGCGGTTCGCGTCGTCGTTCTCAAGGAACGGGATCAGCGAGGCAGCGACCGAAACCAGCTGCTTCGGCGACACGTCGATCAGGTCAACGTTTTCAGTTGGCGAGAGGGTGTATTCGCCCGACTGGCGGGTGTTTACCATCTCGTTCACGAACTTGCCTTTGGCATCGAGGTTGGCGTTCGCCTGCGCCACGACGTGACGCATTTCCTCGGTCGCGGACATGTACTGCACCTCGTCGGTGACCGTGCTGTCCTCTACCTTACGATAAGGCGTTTCGATGAAGCCGTACTTGTTCACACGGGCAAAGGTCGCCAGCGAGTTGATCAGACCGATGTTCGGGCCTTCCGGCGTTTCAATCGGACACATCCGGCCATAGTGCGTCGGGTGCACGTCGCGGACTTCAAAGCCCGCACGCTCGCGGGTCAGACCGCCAGGCCCAAGCGCCGAGAGACGGCGTTTGTGGGTGACTTCCGACAGCGGGTTGGTTTGGTCCATGAACTGCGACAACTGAGACGAGCCAAAGAACTCGCGCACAGCAGCGGCAGCAGGTTTCGCGTTGATCAGATCCTGCGGCATCACCGTGTCGATTTCGACCGACGACATGCGTTCCTTGATCGCGCGTTCCATGCGGAGCAAGCCGACGCGGTACTGGTTTTCCATCAGTTCACCGACCGAGCGGACCCGGCGGTTGCCAAGGTGGTCGATGTCGTCGACATCGCCGCGCCCGTCACGCAGATCGACCAGCGCCTTGATACAGGCGACGATGTCTTCCTTGCGCAGCGTGCGAACCGTGTCTTCGGCATCAAGTGCCAGACGCATGTTCATCTTCACCCGGCCAACAGCCGAGAGGTCATAGCGCTCGCTGTCGAAGAACAGCGTGTCGAACAGGGCCGAGGCCGCATCGACGGTGGGCGGCTCGCCCGGACGCATGACGCGGTAAATGTCCATGAGCGCGCTTTCGCGGTCCATGTTCTTGTCGGCTGCCATGGTGTTCCGCATGTACGGCCCAACCGTGACGTTATCGATGTCGAGCACCGGAATGTCGGTGATGCCCGCATCCATCAGTTCTTTCAGCGAACCACCGGTGACTTCACCGTCCTTGTCGACTTCCCAAGTCAACTCGTCGCCGGCTTCCACATAAATGGCGCCGGTTTCTTCGTTGATGATGTCCTTGGCGACGAACTTGCCGACGATCTGATCGAAAGGAACGAGCAGATCGGTGATCTTGCCTTCGTCCTTGATCTTCTTGACGCTGCGCGGCGTCACCTTCTCACCCGCAGGAGCGAAGGTCTTACCGGTTTTCGCGTCGACGAGGTCAAATGCCGGGCGCGTGCCTCGCACGCGATCCGGGAAGAACGTGGTCACCCAACCCTTGTTCTTCTTATAGGTGTATTCGACCGTATCGTAATAGGCATCCATGATGCCTTCCTGATCCAGCCCCAGCGAATAGAGGAGCGTGGTGACCGGAAGCTTCCGGCGGCGGTCGATACGCGCATAGACAATGTCTTTGGCGTCGAACTCGAAATCGAGCCACGAACCGCGATACGGAATGATCCGGCAGGCGAAGAGCAGTTTGCCCGACGCATGCGTCTTGCCCTTGTCGTGGTCGAAGAACACGCCCGGGCTACGGTGCATCTGGGAAACGATCACACGCTCGGTGCCGTTCACGATGAACGTGCCGTTCGGCGTCATCAAGGGCATGTCGCCCATGAAGACGTCCTGTTCCTTGATGTCCTTGACCGACTTCGCACCCGTGTCTTCGTCGACATCGAACACGATCAGACGGAGGGTGACCTTCAGCGGCGCGCTGTAGGTCATGTCGCGCTGCTGACATTCCTCGACGTCGTATTTCGGTTTCTCAAGCTCGTATTTCACGAACTCCAGAACGGCGGTTTCGTTGAAGTCCTTGATCGGGAAAACCGACTGGAACACGCCCATGCTCCCTTCACCATCGGTGGGGTCAGGCTGATCGCCGGAATTCAGGAAAAGATCATAGGAAGATTTCTGAACCTCAATAAGGTTCGGCATCTCCAGAACTTCGCGGATTTTGCCGAAATATTTGCGGTAACGTTTCTGGCCAATGAAAGACGTTGCCATGGGTGACGGATCTCCGTTTCAATCTGGGGTGCAAGGCCGGATGGGTGGGCCGTCTCGCACCAGATTTGGATCGCTCCGTCTCCATACCAGAGGCCTCGCCCAAGATGCCTCGCCCGAAACGGAAGACGACCCCGTCAAAGCAGGACGCATCCTGCTTTGAGAGGGCTGTCATATGACGATTTAGTTCGAAATAACGCCGGTTGCTCGAATCACGAGATGCTAGTTAACGCGCCACCCGCTCGGTTTCAAGCACATGCGCCCGGATTTCCTGAGAAAACCGGGGGATAAGTTGTGAACAAAAGGTTAACCGCACGTACGGGTATGTGGCAAGGGTGAGGTTCAATCCGTCTTCCCCCCACCCAAAACCGTGTGCGGCAAACACAGTCAGAACAATAGGAAAGGTTGCTAAATCTTTTCTAAACCGGGCTGCAGCATGAGGAGAATGCTCGCGGCGGCCATGGCCACGCCGGACATCTGCCAAGGATTGAGACGCTCACCGAAGATGAGCACGCCAAGTGCCGCCATCAATATGATCTGCAACATGCTGGACGCAACGACGCCGGGGCCCAGGCCACTTTTCAGCACTTGAGCGAATAGCAGGTTGCTCACAGCAAAAACGGCAAAGGACAGCGACAGGCAGGCCCACGCTCCGGTATCAGCGAACCGCTTGAGCAAAAGGCTCCCCGCCGTGAAACCGGCACTCGACCCAAGCAAACAAAACCACCAGAAAAACACCGCTCGAATTCCCTTAAGACGCTCAACGCGGCAGTTTCTTGATCAGAAGTAGGACGTCGCCGGTGTAATACGGTTGGCACGGATGCCTTTGCACGGGCGCTTTGGCCGCAAGCTTGTAGCCGAAGCGCTCATAAAGCCTCGCGGCACCGGAGTTCTGGCCATAGACCTGAATGCTCATTCTTTCGTACCCGTTTGAGGCCGCAAGCCCCTCGGCCGCCAAAAGAAGGCGCTGCCCGATCCCGGAGTTGCGATGGGCAGCAAAGACGGCAAGTGCGTTGACGTACCAGGTGCCGACCGAACGCTTTTCCAAAGCGACGAAAGGGGCGATTGGCGCCGGAAGCGTATCAGGGTCCTCGGTCGGAGCAGCGTCGATCCCGTAACTGAGCACCATACCGGCCTGTTCCCCGTTCTGTTCCGCAAGCAGAGCGTTCGAATAGGAAAATCCGCCGGTTTCTCTTTGTGCGCGCTCGCATCCGATCAGAAGTGGCAATTGGCCGTCGTCACAGTTCTGGCTCCATAGCCAGGACGGAATGCCTTCTCCTGCGATGTCGATGAGTTTGGCAAGTGCCAAACCGTCTTTCTTCGTTGCCCTACGAATTGTCAGTGAGTCTTGAATGGTCATTTCTTTGTCTTTCTTGGTGTGCGAGCGGCGTGCGCGCACGGACGGCCACGCCGCTTTTCATTGCGTCAGCTGGCTGCGTCGCCGATATGCCCGGAGGCGGGTTCGAGTGGGAAACCCGAGTCCCACTCAATGTTTTCACCGGACTCCCGCGGCGCCTGATATGCATCTGCATCCAGGAGGCGGAACGACACATTTACCGTCATCTGCTCGCTGAAGCCGAGAAGGGTCTGGGCCATATCGCCTTTCAGTCCGGAGTAGTCGCCAGAAGCACCCGTGATCGGACGGATGTTCTCCACACCGGTCTCGACGATTTCTGTCCCTTGCGTGATGATCGTGTCGCCGTCTTCAAAGGCAAAGACCTGGCGGCTGATGATCCAGACACCTTCGGTTGCGTTTCCGCCCTCGCCTACGAAATAGCCGTCACATGTCCACGTGCCGAGGACCAGATCGGGAAAGGCAGGGCTTCCGTCTTCCAGAACCCCGGTCGTGTCAGCCGCAAGGGTGCCGGCTGGATAGATGTAGCCTTGGCTGATGAACGCATTGCCATGCGCGGGCATTCCGTTTTCGTGTAACGGAGCGTCCGCCATGAAGATGCGCGTATGATCCTCGGCCACGTCGAAAACCATGGGCCTGTCGGCCTGCGCAGCGCCTGCGGCCATGAGGAGCAGCGCCGATGGCGCGAGAAGTGATTTCATCATAACGAGTTCCTTTCGGTGTCTGTTGGTGTCTCGGCTGAACGCTCCGAACGGGTGTCAAAACGGTCGGTGCCGGTCGATGCGAGGGGAGTAGTCCGGAAAGGCTCGCAGCACATAGTTGTCGCGCGGTCCGGTTGAGCAGAATCGATTTTCAACTTATTTTCTGGGTCTGAAGCCGTGTCAGTCGGGTTCGGCCTTGGCCGGGCGCGACGTCAACTGGACTCGCGGTACAGTGGATCGCAACGGACATGGACCAGAAGGTCGATACACGCAGCCGAATCCTCGACATTGCCGAGGCGGCCGTCCTTGAGAAAGGGTTCGAAGCAACCTCGATCGAGGAGATCGTCGCGGGAGCGGAGATTTCCCGTGGCGGCTTCTTCTATCACTTCAAGGACAAGAACGCCTTGGCCCGCGCGATGCTGGAGCGGTACATCGAGGCCGAAGAAGCGCTTTACGACGACCTGTTTGCGCGGGCTCGAGAGCTGAACGACGACTCGCTGCACTGCATGCTGATTGGGCTGAAGCTGCTGGCGGAAATGTTGGAAGACATGCCAAGCGGACACCCCGGATGCGTCATAGCATCGACGGCCTATCAGGACCGGCTTTTCGACAAGGGCGTGCGTGACCTGAACCGTCAGGCCATCCTTGGTTGGCGAAAACGCTTCCGGGGAATGTTCGAAGAGATCTCGGAAAGCTACGATACCCGCCAGCCGGTGGATCTTGATGCGCTTGGAGACATGGTTTCAAGCGTTGTCGAGGGCGGGCTTGTCTTGCAGCGTGCGCTTCGCGAACACAACAACGCCTCGGAGCAGATCATGCTGTTCCGTACATTTCTGAAGCTGCTGTTCGTGCCGAAGACCTGACGCGCTTATGTTCGGATACGTTCGGGAAGGGCGCGTCTGGCATTCACTGCGAGTGACGGCGTCGTACCCGGAATAGCCCCTAGTCTCCCAACGGGATAACGAAATTGAAGACCTGTTCTCTTAGCCAGATTGCCGAAGGGGTCTTGTCGGAGCGTTTGTGCCACGTCGCAAAGATCGGAATCTTGTCCAGCTCGAAAGGAAGCGAGAAGACTTTCAGCCCGTGTTGCTTGTGAACACTGTTTGCCAAGGACACAGGCACAATTGCCAGGTAGGGGCTCTCACTGACCGAACGGAGGACTGCGTGGAAACTGGGCACCGTTAGTGCAATCTTGCGCTTCTTTCCCAGTCGCCTGATGACGCCATCCTCAAAGTTCTCGATTTCTCCAGACACGGAAAACAGGACGTGAGAAGCCGCAAAGTATCTTTCCACCGATAATTTTCCGTGGTCCGGGATGTCTGAAACAAGCGGGTTATGTTGCGCGGCAATGCCGACGAAGCCTGAATCGAAAAGATGCTGGCAGGTGATCCACGGCTGCAGCTCATCTGGCTTCGTCAGCAGCGGTCCCAAACCCAGATCGGCCTCTTCTTTCTCGAGCAATGCAAGATGACCGTCGGGTTCCCAAACGACTTGTTGGAGCATCAGACGCGGGGCGCGTTCCGCAAGAAAGGCGCTCAGGCGCGGCACCAGCATCTCGGAAAAGTAGTCACCCGCAGAAATCTTGAAAACACCGCTTGCCGACGATGGCTCGAAATCGGACCGCACCAGCAAAGCCTCAAGCTCTGAAAGATGTTCTCGAAGCCTGTCCTTGATCGACGCTGCGTAATCAGTGGGTGTCAGTTGGTTGCCCTGTCGAACAAACAGATCGTCTTCCAGAGAATGGCGCAAACGATTGAGCGCATTCGAAACGGCGGATTGGGACAGGTTGAGCCTTTCGCCAGCTCTCACGGTTGAACCTTCGTGCAGGATCGTGTCCAGAACGCGCAACAAGTTCAGGTCGAGCGTCGCGAAATTCACGGCCGTGATACCCTCTATTGTCAATCTTCATTGGATTAATACCAAGTTTGGTCGCTACAGGTAAGGTATCGAAAGCGCTTTCGTTTCTTCTCATGAACAGGGATCGAAACGATGAAAGACCTGATAACTGACGATGCCGCCGTCGAATGGCTGGGCGTTCGTTACAAAACAATCCTGACACCGGAAGAAACGGGTGGTTCAATGTCCATTGTGGACAGCCTGTCTCCGGTCGGGAGTGGCCCACCCCGTCACATTCACCACAACGAAGACGAGACCTTCATCATACTGACAGGGGTCTGCAAACTGTGGATCGAAGGTATCGAAACGATTGCAGCGCCCGGGGAGAGCGTCTTCATCCCACGCGGCAAGGAACATACTTTTAAGGTCATCGGGGATGAACCTTCGCGCCACCTTGTCATTCTCACACCTGGCGGTTTCGAAAGCTTCTTCCATGACATGGCGGCCGCCCAATGCCGCATACCGGACGACATGCCCATCGTCGAAGACTCCGCGAAGCGCCACAACATGACCTTCACCGGTCCTCCACTGGATTGAAACTCGGGAACCTCGAAATGAAAAATATCGCAAACACGTTTTTTCTCACCGCGGTTCTCTCCGCTTTGATTGGCATGGCTTGGGGCATTCAGATGTCCGCGACCCACGACCACAGCTTGTCGCCGGCGCATGGGCACCTCAACCTACTGGGGTTCGTTGCAATGGCCGTTTATGGAGCATTCTACGCCGTTTCACCGGAAGCCGGCAGATCGCGTCTGGCGAGACTCCACTTCGGCCTCGCGACCATATCCGTTGTCGTGTTGGTATTGGGAATCGTCTCGGCGATCTCCGGCAGCGGAGAAACACTCGCAAAGGCGGGTTCTGTTCTGAGTGTGCTGTCGATGGGATGGTTCGGGTTCATTGTCCTGAAATTCGGGGTCGGCACCGGAGAGAGCGCTGGCGCCACAGCAACCTACGCGCCGACACAGGCGGCAGAATAGCCCGAAGATCAGTTCGTCTGACGGATGGCCTCGCTTTCATTGCGACCGAGCCCCCGGATACGGGCTGTCCATTCGCTTTGTCCGCACAGCTGACAACCATGGAAAAGGCCGGAGCAAACGCCCCGGCCTTTCCTGAATCCTGGGAGGTCGATGACTTGAGTTCGACTTTTGCGCCAGCTGCTTCCAGCTTGGCCTGGATTTCTTCGGCTTCCAGCTTCCTTGACGGCTTTGCCACCAGGGTGACCGACCGCTTTGAGCTCTATCCGAGCATTGGCTTTCATGCTGTGAACTTCCGCTCCAGCAAAAGCGCCACTGACCGAGTCTAGGCGCGACCCGTGCGTCATGCTCTTGCGCTCGATTCCAAATGCGGAGACAATTCAATGTTCTGAGATTAGCGAGTATCTCGTTAGAGCAATACCAACAGATAAAAATGCGGATTCTACGACCAAAATACTGAAAGTATCGAATTGATGCAACTGGGCTCGGCTAATTGATATGTTCGTGATTGAGATAGTTATATCAGTGATTTTCATTTATTGGGTTGCGGTCGATATATTTCGAGTGGTTTGGAGGTTAAAGAGCTTTCGTGTCCCGCGAGCACGCGACATAAAGTTCATGTTGGATATTGATTCAAAGCGGACTCACGCACTGGGAGGCCACCGTATCCATACTTCGACGTTATTCATGCAGTGGTCTTTCGTCGCAACCGTCCTATTAACTCTATATAATTTTCTTGGGTCGACGACGCTCCTATTGTCGTCCCTTTTCATTTTTTATTTTTCCGCATCTAGAGTAATAATTAATATTGGGTGGCCTGCCGAGATTCTTATTCTTGGCGCGAGCGGACAAGATTCGATCGATTTGCACAACGACTTTTCGAGGAAAACCTTTTTAATCTATAAAATTGTATCGCTCTTTTCTGGTGTGGAGGAACACAAACTCAAGTTTTCAAAGAAAGACCTCATATATTTCGGTGCACTCCGGGCAAAGTCAGATGCGAATTGGATTCAATCCGTGGTCCGGCTAATCGACATGGCAGGAATAATCTTCGTTGACTTACGTCATCGAAATCCGGCGATTGAGAGTGAGTTAGCCATCGTGCTTAGTAGTGACGCCGTCGAAAAGTGTTATTTTCTAGTTGAGGAAAAAAAATCGTTTAAAAAAATTTGGAACGACCAGATCGATAAAATACCGAAAGACAGGAGGTTTAAGGAAGAACAGTTATTTGACGAGATTTCAAAAAGACTGAGGTGGAGGTAGACCTAGATCAGCCTTGAATCAAATTGAATTTCCCTCACTTAGTTCCCTCATCTAATCAAGCGAAGTTCCTGTTCCGCTGATCCAAGATGGTGCCCCAAAATTCGATCTATAGTTACGCAGCCTTTGCCGGGACTTTTCTGACTTGAATTGATGTTTCTACGCCACTGGCAGGGTGAAATTGACCTTAACTTTGTCGGCGGCAACAGGATCATCATCCTGGAGGAGCTGACAAAGGCCGACATTGGTGGCACAGATTGAATTTTCCTAGGATGATGGCGGATTGCCCTTTTGCTAGCGTTGACCGATTTTCGCATTGTGAAGCCGCCATTGAGTAATGATGCGGCGAACGCCCGCTTTGTGCCGCAAATCGATCATCTCAACAAAAAAAGCCGGAGCGAACGCCCCGGCCTTTCCTGAAATCTGGGAGGTCGATTACTTGAGTTCGACTTCCGCGCCAGCTGCTTCCAGCTTGGCTTTGATTTCTTCGGCTTCTGCCTTCGGCGCGCCTTCCTTGACGGCTTTGCCACCGGCTTCGACCAGGTCCTTGGCTTCTTTCAGGCCAAGACCGGTGATGCCGCGCACTTCCTTGATCACGTTGATCTTCTGTGCACCAGCCGACTTGAGGATGACGTCGAATTCGTCTTTTTCCTCAGCTGCTGCACCGCCAGCGTCGCCGCCAGCTGCACCGGCAACCATCACAGCGCCGCCAGCAGCGGGCTCGATGCCGTACTCATCCTTCAGGATGGTTTTCAGTTCTTGTGCTTCGAGAAGCGTGAGACCCACGATCTCTTCTGCAAGTTTCTTCAGATCAGCCATTATACTGTTCCTGTTTCCAATATGTGTTCCAACGCGTGAGCTTTACCCACACAGGTCTCAAGCGGCTTCCGCGCGCTCTTCGACGGTCGAGAGAATGCTTGCGATGTTCGAAGCAGGTGCGCCAATCGCACCGGCGATGTTCGAAGCAGGCGCACCAATGCAGCCAACGATCGAAGCGATAAGCTCCTCACGCGACGGCATCGAGGCGACGGCTTTCACACCGGCGGCGTCAAGCGCCGTTTCACCCATCGAGCCACCAAGGATCTGCAACTTGTCGTTGCCCTTGGCGTACTTGTCCATGACCCGGGCCGCAGCCGTTGGGTCTTCGGAATAAGCGAAAACGGTCATGCCTGTCAGAAGGTCAGCCAAATGTGCATTGGGCTTTCCCTCAAGGGCGATCTTGGCGAGCCTGTTCTTGGCGACACGCACGGAACCCTCGGCCTCGCGCATCTGCGCGCGAAGGTCCTGCATCTCAGCAACCGTGAGACCTGCGTAATGGGCTACGACCACAACGCCAGAGCTTTCGAAGATCTGGCCGAGTTCCTCGACCACTTTTTCTTTCTGGGCTCTATCCACAGTTTCACTCCATTTTGGGAGGGGGACCCTCCCGGCTCAGTTAGAGGCATCTGCCCCACGAGTCCTTACGGGTCCGTCGTGAATAGCGCCGCCGAGGCGCTGCCCCGGCACGAATTCCTCTGTTCCCGTCTCAGGCAGGAATTATTCGAGCGTCTGCGCGAACCCACCGTCTCGGACGAAATGCCCCAGGGGTTGCCCGGGACTTGGGGCGTATAGGGGATGTGGAGGGGTTTGGGAAGGGGGAAATTGTGGGGATAGAAGTTGCGCGTTCTGCACCGTTCAAGGTTAATCAACGAGTACCGACGCGAAACATAAGTATTCTCAGTAGCCGAAGAGCCTTCACAAAATGCCAAGGCTCAGATTGCTCTTAGAGCCTGACCGAAAAGTAGTTGAGCGATACCAGCAAGTTGTGATTCTCTGTTTCTTGAAAACACAGAACGGAGGATCGACTGTGCCTTGGACTGATACCGCCCGCAAAACGTATAAACGCAAAACAGATCGTTATC
>JAJDZT010000027.1 GCA_022824525.1 Silicimonas sp.
CGATGTCGGCTCATCTCATCCTGGGGCTGGAGCAGGTCCCAAGGGTACGGCTGTTCGCCGTTTAAAGAGGTACGTGAGCTGGGTTTAGAACGTCGTGAGACAGTTCGGTCCCTATCTGCCGTGGGTGTAGGATACTTGAGAAGAGTTGCCCCTAGTACGAGAGGACCGGGGTGAACGATCCACTGGTGGACCAGTTGTCGTGCCAACGGCAGTGCTGGGTAGCTATGATCGGAAAGGATAACCGCTGAAGGCATCTAAGCGGGAAGCCCCCTTCAAAACAAGGTATCCCTGAGGACCGTCGTAGACTACGACGTCGATAGGTCGGAGATGTAAGCGTTGTAAGGCGCTCAGTTGACCGATACTAATTGTCCGATAGGCTTGATTTGATCCAGAAGCAGACTGGCTTCGATCAAAGAGCATACACTAACGTGTACGCGACTTGGATTTCTTTGTGTTCCTTTGGTTTGGTGGTCATAGCGCAAGCAAAACACCCAGCCCCATCCCGAACCTGGCCGTTAAGTGCTGCAGCGCCGATGGTACTGCGTCTTAAGACGTGGGAGAGTAGGTCACCGCCAAACCTAATGAGCACAAAGAGTGTGATCTCTCGACGATGTTCGCAGAAAAACAGCCGCCCCTGGGGCGGCTTTTTTGTTATTCAGGATAGTATGAACAACGGTTCTGCAACTAAGATTGGCAAGATCGCCTCTTGGTCTTTCTTTGCGCTCATTGCATATGGGCCGGTTTTTTTGTGGTTATTTTCGGATGCAAAGTTGCCAGTCGCGTATTGGATCTTTGGCGCGATCCTAGCGTTGTTGTGCGCTCTTCCACTATCGGAGAGGTTTTGGAGAATACTTGGGTCTCAAATCTGGGGTCTCGGTATTGTAATTGTTCTTTTCTATTGGACCGCAATGCTCGGCTGGGAAAGAGACAATCCGCAACCAGTTCAGGAAATGATTATTGCCGCCGCGGTGATCCTCGGGGGATTTGCGCTTTGGCAAAAGTTCGGCTCATCGGAAGACGATAGCTAGATATGTTATCATCTTCAGTGACTTCAAAGCAGGCGGAGCAAACAAGGGGCGAAGCCTCACCGCGACAGCGCCGTTCCGTTACGCTGGCCAGCGCTGTGGGTGCCGCTTGCATAAGGCCAGGCAGAAGATACATTTGGTCGCCATTTAGCGCTTTCGTCTAAAAGCAAGCAGCGCAATTCCCGTCCCGGCGCTGACGCGGCTTCTTCTCAAATGTTGAGAAACGAAACCCACCTGAAACAACTGAAGCCAAACACGCCACGATCTGAAAAACGCCTGAAACTCGGGTCGTCGATACCCTCTGCATCGAAACCAACCAGGAACTCGAACCGATGCTGAAAACAACCCTGACCGCCGCGGCCCTTACGCTGGCCGCAACCGCAACGCTCGCTGACGACGTGCGCACCGCGCCGGTTAAATCCCACCCCTCCCAAGGCGACGTGAAAACCGTTGAAGGCGCCGCCGCTCGCATGGCGACACATGACGACGGCATTTTCGTCAATATCGACACCAACTCCCTCACCCCCGGCAACGTCCACACCCTCTGGCTTGTGGTCATCAACAACCCCGCCGCCTGCGAAGGCGACACCTGTACCTCCAAAGACGTCCTCAAGCGGTCCGAGATCGTCGACAGCGATGTCGGCTATGCCGGTGGCGTGATCGTCGACGAAAACGGCGATGCCCGTTTCGCCTATCACCAGACCGAAGGCGCACTGAACGGCGGCTGGTTCGGCGCGGGCCTCAAGGCCTCCGACGCTGCCGAGGTTCACCTCGTCGTCAACGACCATGGCCCGGTCATCGAAGGCCGTGTGGATCAGATGCTGGCCACCTACCGCGACGGCTGCACCGATGAAAGCATCCCCGCGCCGATGCCCGACACCGCCCGCGCCCAAGGCGAAGCTGGCCCGAACCAGTGCCGCTTGATGCAATTCGCCGTCTTCAAACCGGAGGTCCCCGCAAGCTGACAAAAAAGCAAGGCCGGACGCCGCGCGCCTCCCTCGCGGCCTCCGGTCTCATCATCTCCTTGTTACGCTCGGCCCCATGCCGATCGTGAACATAGTTGGCGCCGGTCGCGTCGGGCGTACTTTCCTCCACCTCTTGGGGGATCAAGTTCAGGACATTGCAAGTGCGACCCGCGCGTCTGCCGACCAGGCCGTAGCGGACGCAGGTTGTGGCAGGGCAACCGATCTCAACGATATGCGAGACGCCGATATCTGGCTTCTTACTGTTCCGGACACACAGATCGCCAAGGCGGCTGAGGTGCTTGGTGACAGCAAGGCAACGCCCGCGGTGGCAATTCACTGCTCCGGATTCCATACGGCAGATGTCATGGCACCGCTGCGCAACAAAGGCTGGCAGTTGGCCAGTGCCCACCCAAACCTCAGCTTTGCGGATCCCGTGACTGCCGCTTCGGTTTTCAAGGGCACACCCTGCGGAATAGAGGGAGATGTGCTGGCGATCGAAGCTATTGAATCTCTTCTAAAAAAGCTTGGTGCATTGCCATTCCGGATCCCGAGCGACCGGAAGGCGCTCTACCACGCCGCTGCCGTCTTCTCGAACAACTTCGCCACGGCTCTCCAAGCTATTGCGCAAGCGGCGTGGAAGGATGCAGGCGTTCCGATCGACATCGCTGCGCGGCTCAACGAAAGCCTGCTAAACGCCACCGCCGAGAATGTTGCGCGTTTTGGTCCGGTTGATGCATTAACGGGGCCGGCGGCTCGCGGCGATATGGACGTTGTCGAAGCTCAGGCCAAACATGTCGCGGACTGGAATGACGAGGCCGGGCGCCTCTACGAAGACCTCAGCCGTCTTGCAATTCGGTTGAAGTCTACCGGTCAGATTTGAGTAACTTTGACGCTATTTCGATCCGGAGCGCATGTATTCCACCAAAAGCCCCATGCGGAACGGAAGGCTGTCTTTTCGGGCCTCCAGTTGCTTCAAAGTGAGGCGCCGTTTTCGGATGACTGTGCGGGCCACGCGATAATCGAAGCGGCGTTTCCGGGCCAACCATGAGGCGGGCAGAAGTCTTTTGAGGCCCTTCCATAGGAGGGAAAGCTGCAGGAATGCGGCGGCGCGAAACACCATTTTCTCGATGCTGGTTATCACCATCCGCCCCAAGGCGGTCGCGACGGCCACCAGCCAGAGTGGAAGCTTTACGGAGAACAAGATCAGCCAAAGACCTAGCGAGGTGACCGAAAGCGCGACGGTTGCTGCAAGAATGACGGCCGCAGACAGGACCTTTTCCCATCTGCCCAAGCGGCGATACCATCTGAGCAATCGCATATATCTGAGACGCACCGCGCGACGATATCGCTCTGTAAATGCTGCAATTTTTCGGAGAAGTGCTTTGCCGAGCAAGAGTGGCAGCACCGTTGTCATCAACCATCGTTTCAGGAGTTCAATCCGGAAGAACGCGGAGCCTTGGAGTTTGAGCCAAGCCAATATGGCTGGCAATTCAACGCCGGCCAGTTTCTTGGCGATCACCTTTATCTGGGTCAAAATCAAACCAAGCGCGATCAACACGTCCTGGCGAAAATACATTGTCGCGGCGACCGAGAGGCTCACGAAGGCGACCAGGAGGAGAAAACCGCGCAGGAACATGGATTTAGGCTCTAGCACAGAAATTGTGTGACGCGAAAAGTAACAAGTTTGCAATACGCCTCTTGCGGTCAAAAACGACTCGCAATAAGTAGACCAAACCTTGGCGCGGGGTGGAGCAGCCCGGTAGCTCGTCAGGCTCATAACCTGAAGGTCGTAGGTTCAAATCCTACCCCCGCAACCAAGTTTTCCCACTCCGATTGTTTTCGAGACGCTTGTTCTAAAGCGCCAAATTTTGACAGATTTCGCTAAGGATTTGTGGCCAGTGAGGACTTCGCTTCAAGATTGGTTCCGCATTTTGTCAGCTTCGCGCCCGAACCATTCGGTGCGGCTCAGCCAGAAAATCGCGTAGATTCAGCAACTTTGTCTGACACTTTCCCAACGCTTAACAACCGATAACCATAAATTCGACGCATTGTTTCGCGATAGTACACGAAGTTTCGAAGTTTCTGGGTGCGAGGACCGAGTAATGATCAATGGCGACGAGGCAGGCGAAGGCGAGATTGAATTCGCCGATGAGCTGAAGCCCGGGACCCAGCTCATGCTGGGTCAATACACCATCGACAGGTTCCTGGCCGCGGGCGGTTTCGGGATTACTTACCTTGCCTACGATAGCCTGAAGCGCCCCGTCGTCATCAAGGAGTGCTTTCCTGGAAGCTTCTGCCGTCGCCAGAATCACTCGGTCATGCCTCGGTCCCGCGCGCATCAGGAAGAGCTCAAATCAATCGTCCGCCACTTCTCGAAAGAGGCTTTGACGCTTTCCAAGGCTCGCCATCCCAACATCGTCGGCGTGCACCAGGTGTTCGAAGAGAATAACACCGCCTACATGGCCCTCGACTATGTCGAAGGGCGTGATCTGCTTGAAATCCTAAAGGAAGACGCGGATGGTCTGACGTCCGATCAGATCGAGAGCTATCTTGAACGGATGCTTGACGCGATCGGACACGTGCATGCGAGAGGATTGCTGCATAGAGATATCTCTCCCGACAACATCATCGTGAGTACGGAAGATGAGCCCGTGCTGATCGATTTTGGTGCGGCTCGGGAGACTGCCGACAAGAAGGCCAGTCGCCTTCTATCCGCACTGCGCGTCGTGAAGGATGGGTACTCGCCCCAGGAATTCTATATTGTTGGCAGCCAACAGGGTCCATCATGCGATCTGTATTCGCTGGCGGCCAGCTTTTATCATATCATTACCGGGGACCTGCCGCCCGATAGCCAATCGCGCTTAACAGCATTTGCTGCGGGTGAACCTGATCCTTACATTCCGCTTGCGACCCGGTCAGACGATTACTCAAAGAACTTTTCGACAGCGTTGGACAAGGCGATGTCGATCCTTCCGAAGGATCGCATGCAATCCGCAGAGGATTGGCTATCGCACATCCAACACGGTGAGAGTCTCGCGCCGTCGTCAGAGCAGAGCGCCGCGATCGTTGCCGCGAACGCAAATGCAGGCGTTTCGAAAGTTGCACTTGTTGGGGGCGGCGGACTTGTGTTGGCGGCCGGCGTTGCGTTGGCATACTTCGCGATGCGACCGGATGATGACGCAGACGTTCTGGCGCAGGTCGAGCAGCCCGCCATTGCCTCCGAAGCTCCGGAACCAACGGAGTCTCCTGTCAGTGTCGATGTGGCAGTTGCCGAAGCTGAGGATGCCGAGGAAGCACCGAGCACACCTGCAGAGGTTGCTGCGGTGCCATCCTTGGATGCTGAGCCAGATATTGGTGATCAAGCGCCGCCCGAATTGCCTTTGACCGAAGACGTAGCGGAAATTGCTGAGGAACCGGTCGAGACAAGTGTCTTGGCGACCCTGGAAAATGTCTCTGCGCCTCCAAGTCGGCCTGAGACGCTTCTTGCGGAAGTGCCGACCGAGAGTCCCGAAGAAGATACGTTGGCGCCTGTCCCGGAGACGGTCGCGGAAATTGATGAGCAAGTTCAAGCTTCTGATGTTGATAGTGATCTGGCGGCTGTACAGCCTGAGGTCATTGCGGAACAGGCTGAACCGGCTGAGGAAGCTACGCTTGATGTGGCGGATGTGGAGCCAGAAGAGGAAACCGAAGCATCAGTCGAAGAGGTAGCTGCTTCTGATGTTCTTGAAGAAGAACGTCCACTGATTGCGTCGACATGGTCAGTGCGCTTGCCGTTTTCCGCCGCAGATGATGACCCAAGCCATGTTGGTGAGGTTCTTCTGAATGCTTGGAGCTGGCTGCAGACGGGCACCCGGATCGCCTCCGTGAACGGTATCGAAGTCGACAACATTGAGGATATTCCGGCCCTCTTGCGTCAGTCGAGCGTGCTTTCGGATCAAACTCAATTGGACCTTCGGATTGGTGCCGCGCCTTCGGAAAGCGATGTCACGGAAGAATTTTCACTTATGGTCCCGATCATCGAGATTGTGACCCTAGAAAACGGTGTGAAGCTTGAGAGCGCGTTCCGGGATGGCGCTTGGCAAACGTCTGTCACGGAAGTCCCGGCCGACGCGACGACGCAGTTGACCGTGGGGGATGTGGTACTTCAGCATTTGCCCACGGGGGCAAGGATGGACGCAAGGACGTCGCTGTACGATGCCCTGATTTCTGATCAAGACCGCGCCAGTTCAGAAAACATCGTTCTCGTCTCTCGAGGCGGCGACGTCATTGAGGTCGCACTGTTCGAGACTGTGGTTGAAGCACCGCTCTCGGCCGACGCGCGGCCACAAGTGCGACCGCAGGAGCCGGTGGAAAGCGAAACCGCGAGCGCCACGACAAATGTGGGGACAATCGAAGCCGCTTCGGTGATGGAAATCGATGTGCCTTCCGTGCCTTTTGAGTTGTCGCAGGTAGAGCCAGGCGTTGTAACGACCGTTAGTGAGACGGGACCATTCTGGCTTTCGCCCGGCGTCCGCATAGTTTCGGTGAATGGTACAGCTGTTGCCGACAACGCTGCGCTTTTGAGTCTGGTGACACAGGCTGTTCGCTCAGGGGGCGGTGAGGCCACTATCGTCATTGGAACAGACGCTCGCCTGAGCGACGCGGCAATCGAGCGTCGACTTACCGTTGGAAGTGAGCGCCAGACCGTCTTGCTGAATGGGCTGACTTTTGTCTCTGCATTGGAAGACGGTGCAACGGTTACCCGGGTTGTTCAGGCCCCCGCCGGGTCTGCTTTCCGGGTCGGCGATAAGGTTGTTGCCTATATGGCAACCGGTGAGAAGCTGGACCAGAACACGACCCTAAAGTCCATCCTGGACCGGGAATTGGCCGCAGGTCGGACGAGCTTCAGTTTCGCAATCGAGCGACAGGGCGAAATGTGGGTCGAGGGCTTTAATCTAGCGGCTCTGATCGAACAGTGAAGCTGTAGAACTCGCTTCTCGGTTCTCTGTCTCACCGTCGGCAGCAACTGCCTCCAGCCTTAAACGAACCCACGATTTCGATCGATCCAGAATTGGTCTGGAAAATCGCCCTTCCAATTTATTCAAAAACGGGCTGCCCATCTGGATAGCTGTAGGGCCGTTGTCGCGAGAGCCTTGCGGACGGGGAGGTGCACTTTCGGCCAGCCCATTGTCAGGGTTCGCTGCGCCACCGATTGCGATTTTTTCGCGGACGTACGGGCTTGATCGAGAGACGACGGTTGCTTTTCTGATGCGACGTGCGTGTGGTCTTTTTGCGTTGCCCAGTTCTACCCCTGATTGACGCACGCCACACGAGCTATGCCTGAATGCGGTATTTGTGCAGACAATTGGCGTTAACGCGCTCAAATGACTAAAAAAATCGCAAATCGACTACAATCCAGCCGAATTTCAATCACAAAAACTAATTAGCTGTTAGCCACGCTAATGTTTGGGTTTGGACGCAAGCGAGTGTTCAGACGTGTTTGTATAGGTGAAAGAGGTATCCGATGACTGGTGCGGATCACTGCTCGCGAGCGAGCAGAAAGGCACATTCCGACGCGTGTTGTCCCACCGTCGTGAAGATGTTGATCCGCGTGAACGGCACTCCTCAAGACATCTTCGGACCGCACCAAGACTCAACATCCGCGCGATCTGGGATCGGGCGCACTGCTCGGTTCGTGACGACTAAGGAGTAACTAAGATGAAGTCCCAGAAACTTAACCTCGCATTCGCAGCTGCGACAGCCTTGGTGGCCTTCGCGGGAACAGCTGTGGCTGACGAAACGAAGCCCATTCGCGCGGCGTTCGTCGAAGACATCGGTGCGCAGGAGCGGATCAATTTCTCGGGCAAGCTACGGATGCTTTCGCAGCGGATACCGTCTGCGGCCTGTCACCTTGCAAAAGGCATCGACACTGAAGGTGCGTCCCAGCTTCTCAAAGGTGCAACGGCTGAGTTTGAGAAAATTCTGACCGGCCTTGAATTCGGTGACCCCGATCTGAAAATTGTTGGCGAGGAATCCAAACGAAAAACGCTGTCTCAAATCCATGATTTGCGCAGCAAGTGGGAGCCTATGAAAGCCGCGGCAGAGGCAATGATCGCCGGGGAAAGTTCGAAGGCAAACCTTGACCTAATTCTCTCGGAAAACATGGTTGTTTTGGGGTCCGCAAAGGTGCTCGTTTCTGACCTTGTGGCTCAGTATTCAGACCCGGCGTCCATGCTTCAATCTCAATCCATGGTTATTGATATTTCGGGTCGGCAGCGCATGCTGACGCAGAAGATGTCCAAAGAGTCCTGCATGATCGCCGCCGGTTTCGGGACGGACGAAACGGTAGGACAGCTTCAGGGTACAATGGCGATGTTCGAGACATCGCTGGTCGCCTTGATGCACGGAATGCCTGATGCGGGGATCATGCCGCCGCCAAACGGTGAAATCTCGTCTGGTCTGAATACGGTCTACTACAAGTGGAACGAGATCAAACCGACGCTAGAAGCCGTCGTTGCTGGCACAAAGGTGGATGAGGGCATGGAAACAGCCAAATTTCAGAACCTGAACACGGCCATGGCCAACATGAACAAGGTTGTCGGAATGTACACTGCTGCTGCGAAAATGGGACTTTAACAGCCGCAGTATCTGACAACCTGCTAAACGCCCGGTTGGTGCTCATCTCCCAACCGGGCGTTTTAATTTCTCATGTTTGCGCCATTTGCGTCGTAGAGCGGACCGCCCAGGACTTCCGCTGCGCAAATCTCCCCGAGTATTTCGACTTCGAGAAGCGTGCCGGGCGCTGAGTGCTCGGTGGAAACGTAACCCATGGCCACGGACCGGCTGACACGATGGGCGAATCCACCGGACGAGACATAGCCAACGGCTTCACCGCTGCACAGGATCGCCTCGTCGCCGACAACATCAATGCCATCTGTTTCGATCGCCATGGTGACGAGTTTTCGGGCCGTTCCAGCCGCGCGGAACTCCAAAGTTGCGGCCTTGCCAACGAATTCCTTTTCCCAGTCAATGAATGTGTCCATGCCACTTTCAAGGGCGTTGAAATCCGGTCGATACTCCAGCGTCCAGACACCCCAGCCTTTCTCAAGGCGCAGGCTCATCAGTGCACGAGCGCCGTACCAGCGGTAGCCCAGGTCCTTTCCTGCGGCCTCAATGCCATTTGCAAGCCGCATCAAGTATTGCGGATGACAGTAGATTTCGTAGCCGAGTTCGCCAGAGAAGCTGATCCGGTTCAGAATGACAGGCACGTCGGCCACCACTGTTTGTCGGATGTCGCGGAAGCGTAATGCATCGGCGGACACATCAAGTCGCGTCACGCGTGCGAGAAGATCACGAGATTTGGGTCCGGAAAGCGCGATACCGTGCCAATCATCGGACGCGTTACGGTAAGTGACATTGTTTGGCAGCGAAGCTTCAAACCAACGTCGATGTGCTTCCTGCATGGCGCCTGAACCGAAGAGCATGAAGTGGTCTTCCGCCAGACATCCAACGGTCAAGTCTCCGTATAGCTTTCCTTTCGGAGTGAGCATCGGCGTCAACATCAACCGCCCCGGTTTCGGCACATGCCCAGCCAGTACATGATCCAGGTAGGCCCGCGCACCCTCACCCTTGAATTCGTGCTTGGAGAAGTTCGCGATCTCGATCCCGCCGACAGCTTCCTGAACGGCTTTCACTTCGCGCGCGACATAAGCGTGGCTCCTGTTCCGCTCGAACGTCGGCACTTCGTTTGCATCGTCCGGGCCGTCCGCAAACCAAAGAGCATGTTCCAGTCCGAACCCCTGATCCATCACGGCGCCCTTGGAAATCAGGCGATCATAAAGCGAAGTTGTCTTTTGGGCGCGACCCTTTGGCAACGTCTCGTTAGGGAAGGTCATGACAAAGCGACGCTCGTAATTCTCTGTTGATTTGACTGTTCCCCAATCCGGCGTCGCCCAATCTCCGAAACGCGCGACATCCATGGCCCAGACATCAATCGAAGGTTCCCCGTCGATCATCCACTCGGCCATTGTCAGCCCGACGCCGCCACCTTGACAGAAGCCGGCCATGACCCCGACGGCACACCAATAATTCTTCATACCCGGCACTGGCCCGATCATCGGGTTCCCATCGGGACCGAAGGTGAAAGGGCCATTGATCGCTTGCCGTATGCCGACCTCACCAAGGACCGGAATCCGTTCAAAGGCGAACTCCAAACGATCTGCGATCTGGTCAAGATTGGGCTGCAAGAGCTCGTGCCCGAAATCCATAGGTGTTCCGTTGACCTTCCACGGTGTGCCGACCTGCTCGTATGTGCCGAGAAGCAGACCATTGCGTTCCTGCCGGAAATAGATGTTGGCCGAGTAGTCTATCCCGCAGGGGAGGCGGCTTTCGGCCGCAACGATCTCGGGGATATCCTCGGTCAGCAGGTAATGATGTTCCATCGGCTGCACGGGCAGTTGCAGGTGCGCCATGTTCCCGACTTCCCGCGCCCAAAGCCCGCCGCAGTTCACGATATGCTCGGCATTGATCACGCCCTTTGGGGTCGTCACATCCCACGACCCATCGGCGCGCTGCTTCGTCGCTGTTACCGGCGTGTGCGTAAAATACTGTGCGCCGTGGACACGGGCGGACTTGGCAAAGGCGTAGGTGGCCCCGGAAGGGTCGAGGTCGCCATCCTGATCGTCCCAAAGCGCAGCAAGGTAGTGCTTCGGATCGATAAGCGGATGCCGGTCCGCGACTTCTTGTGGAGAGATGAACTCCTGCGACAGACCCATATACCGAGCCTTTGAGCGTTCCCGCTTCAGGTAGTCATACCAAGTCTTGTTCGATGCCAGATAGAAACCGCCGGTCATGTGAAGCCCGACGGAATGGCCAGAGGTTTCCTCGATCTCCTTGTAAAGGTCGATGGTGTATCCCTGAAGACGAGAGATATTCGGGTCAGAACTGATCGTGTGGATTTGCCCGGCTGCATGCCAGGACGACCCGGAGGTTAGTTCATCGCGCTCGAGCAGCACCACGTCCTTCCAGCCGAATTTGGCCAGATGGAAAAGGATCGAACACCCGACGACACCACCGCCAATTATCACAACTTTCGCATGGCTCGGTAGCGGTTTGCCGGATGGCGCTTCGGCGACCTGCACTTCTGGCATGGGTGTCTCCTCCCTCTTCGTGCGACGAGTTCACCAAGCGCGTTTGACCCCATCAACTGCCATTTGCGACGAAACCTGTCGCATACGCGCCTCAAGATTGCCCTTTGACAGATTTGTCGGGCAGTCCTAAGGTCTGCCGCATGAAACAGGTCCAACATATCGCCAAGACGCGCCTTCTGCGCGCTGACCTGCTTCTTCTCCTTAGCCGCCTCTGAGCGTGCCTTTCGGCGCGACCGCTCAGAGGGGTTCCAGCGCCAGAAAGACACCGCTAAGGAGGCATCCATGAATACGATCAATCTGTCCGAGAAGCTCTCGCGCTTCTCCACCCATTGGGATCCACATGTCGTCGCCGACTACAACGACAACGATGTGATGGTCGTCAAATTCCAGGGCGAGTTCCCCTGGCACAAGCATGATGACACCGACGACTTTTTCCTTGTCCTTGAAGGCGAGATGGAGATGGACATCGAAGGTGAGAACGCCCGCCGTGTCGGTGAGGGCGAGATGTTTGTTGTACCCAAGGGTGTCGTCCATCGTCCTCGCGCTGCGGAGGAGTGTAAAGTCCTTCTTATTGAGCCGCGCGGCATCCCGAACACTGGTGACGCAGATGCGGAACCGGCCAAGAAACCCAGAATCTAAGGAGAGAGATCATGGCAGACAAAGACCACGTCCTGATCTTTGACACGACATTGCGCGACGGGGAACAATCCCCGGGCGCGACCATGAGCCATGACGAGAAGCTGGAGATTGCAGAGCTTCTCGATGACATGGGTGTCGACATCATAGAGGCCGGGTTTCCAATCGCGTCAGAAGGCGACTTTGAAGCCGTCACGGAAATTGCCAAGCGATCCAAACGGGCTGTGATCTGCGGGCTGAGCCGTGCCAACTTCAAGGATATCGACCGTTGTTGGGAGGCGGTGAAACACGCCGAACGCCCGCGCATCCACACGTTCATCGGAACGTCGCCGTTGCATCGGGCGATCCCGAACCTCGACATGGACCAAATGGCCGAGCGCATCCACGACACGGTCACTCACGCCCGCAATCTTTGCGATAACGTGCAGTGGTCGCCGATGGATGCGACACGGACCGAGTGGGACTACCTGTGCCGGGTTGTCGAGATTGCGATCAAAGCCGGGGCGACCACGATCAACATCCCTGATACCGTTGGCTATACAGCGCCACGTGAAAGTGCCGATATCATTCGCAAGCTGATCGAACAGGTGCCGGGCGCCGACGAAGTGGTGTTCGCTACTCATTGTCATAATGACCTTGGCATGGCGACGGCGAACGCGTTGGCGGCAGTCGAAGGTGGTGCGCGCCAGATTGAATGCACGATCAACGGTCTGGGTGAGCGAGCAGGAAACACGGCACTCGAAGAGGTCGTCATGGCGCTTAAGGTGCGTGGGGATATCATGCCTTACACCACTGGTGTCGAGACGACGAAACTCATGCACATTTCACGCCGGGTAAGCACCGTTTCGGGCTTCCCGGTCCAGTTCAACAAGGCCATCGTCGGCAAGAACGCCTTCGCCCATGAAAGCGGCATTCACCAAGACGGCATGCTCAAGAACGCCGAAACGTTCGAAATCATGCGGCCTGAAGACGTCGGTCTTTCCGAGACGAATATTGTCATGGGCAAGCATTCGGGGCGGGCGGCATTGCGGTCCAAGCTCAAAGAGTTGGGCTTTGATCTTGCCGACAACCAGTTGAACGATGTGTTCGTGCGCTTCAAAGCGCTGGCTGACCGCAAGAAAGAAGTGTTTGAAGACGACCTGATCGCCTTGATGCGGGACCAGGAAACTGGTGAGGAATATGACCACATCAAAGTGAAGTTCCTGCGCGTCATTTGCGGAACCGAGGCGCCGCAATCGGCGGACCTAACGCTCACCATCGATGGTAAGGATCATCAAACAACAGCTCAAGGTGATGGTCCCGTTGATGCAACGTTCAACGCTGTGAAGGCGTTGTTTCCGCACAATGCGCACCTTCAGCTCTATCAGGTGCATGCCGTGACCGAAGGGACTGATGCACAGGCAACAGTGAGTGTCCGGATGGAAGAGGACGGGCGGATCGCAACGGGGCAGTCAGCCGACACGGATACGGTCGTTGCCTCGGCGAAGGCCTACGTCAATGCACTGAACCGTCTTCTTGTGCGGCGCGAGAAGTCTGATCCGGACGCCGACGTGAAGCAGGTATCCTACAAGGATGCAGGCTAGGCCAAGCACCAGGGTCCGCGCGTCGCGTGCGGACCCGTCGTGCAGAATCGCTAATTGACCATTAGGTCCCGCGCGAAATCGGCATGAAAAGTTCACATTCTTTGGTGTGCCGTCTTGTTCCTCGCAACGATGAAGCTGCCCTTGGATGACTGTCTCCGAAATCGACCTGAAATCGGAGACAACAGGCGGTTTTCCGCCCAACTCTCGCCACAATCCTGACCTAAAAAAGTCTACGAGGCCGATGTCTGCCGGTCTCTCGTGTGTATGAGTTGAGGTCAACAGTATCCCCCGACCTCGTGTGTGTGATGAGTACTTTGGTGGTGGCGATGTTTCGTACGTCTCGGTCTTCGGCTCTGCTTGACACTGTCATGGCAAACGCTGGTATGGGCGGTTCGTCAATTCATCTGTCCCGCGCTGCCGTATCGGGCGATGCCATGTCGTCCTCGGAAAGCTTTCAGGTCTGTTCGACGAAGAGTCCCAATTTCGTCGGTTTGGGCCAGGGTGAGGGCAATTCCAATTCGGAGCTTTGTGTGTCGAAACTCGACCACCACCTCTTCTCACGACATCAGCAAATGCACGACCGGAGGCTTTCTTCGGAACGGAATTGAATGCCGGGCGATGCGGCTTGAGCGGCTCTTCGTGAGCCAGCCACGCATCGGCTAGGTGGGGCAAGGGCGCGCTTCGGTGGGGCGAGGCGCGCCCCATTTTCTTCTAATTTCGAAACAACAGTGCGCGGCTAAACCTATTGTTTTATTGAATAAAAATTGATGTTCGCCTTAGTTCTGCCACATTTCTACCCTAAAGATGTCTGGAAGCGGGTGGGTATGTACCCGTGTTTGTGTGACCAAGTAACGAGTGAAGTCTGATGTGTGCGTTTAAGTACTGCAAAGGTCCCGAAGCATGTTTTCTGCGGGACATCTCTCCTTGTCCGGGCGCCTGCAAGCCCGAACTATCCCTAAGTGAACGCGCTGCGAATATTGATCGGGTTGGTCCGCGCAATCGCGGCTTTGTCGATCGGGAAGGTCTTGCAGAAGTTTTGGGGCTGGACGGAGACGCTGATCCGCTGCGGGCACAACTCAGACGAATTCGTGTCACTTCGAAGCTTGAACGCGCCGTAACGGTATTGGGACAGAGCAAGGCGTCCTGATCAAACAGCGTCGAGGAATGAGAGCGTCTCCGACAGAAATCTCTGTCGGATTTCTGGGGCTTCCATCATCATTTCATGCCGCGCACTTTCGACCACGCGCACTTCGCAAGAAGGCCAATCTCGGTTGAACTTGTGAATGGCGTCAATGGAAACGATTTTCTCGTCCGTTCCAACAAACGCGAGGGTCGGCAACGCCGGTCGCGGTGCTGCAAAGAGACGGTCAAGTTCCTGTGTCGCGCTTCCAACCCATTGAACAGACGGACCGCCAAGGGAAAACTCCGGCGCTGAAGCAGAAAGCTCGCCCAACCAAGCATAGGTCTCGCGATCTGAGGTCAGCATGTTTTCCTGAAACTCGGTCTCGGTAATGTAGTTGATCGGTTTGGTGCCGGGCGCGAACTGGTTCTCGCGTTTCATCAATCGAGCAACCGGCGGGAGCACGTAGGCCAAAGGGCGCAGGAATGTGGGCATCTGAATGCCCCACATCGGTGCTGAAAAAACTGCACGCGATACGTCGAGGCCGTCAATCAGAGCTCTTAGCCCGATGCATCCTCCCATTGAATGTGCAAGCAGCATGCTTGGGGCAGGGAGAGCGAGTTCGTGGACCCATTCGGTTAAGGCGTGCACATCGTGCTGGTAGTCCGAAAACTCCAGAACGTGACCCAGATGAGCATTGTCGTCTAGTCGGTCCGATAGTCCCTGGCCACGCCAATCAATTGTCGCAGCCGCCCAACCTGAAGCATTCAAGTCACTGATGAAACGACCATATTTCTCGATGAACTCGGTGCGTCCAGGGAACAGGAGCACTGTTCCCCTTGCATTCTCCGGTCTCCAGGCAGCCAATCGGAGACGTACCCCGTCATCCGTGTGACGCCAAACGACACTGCCGTTTGGGGGCGCCGACGCGAGGTCGGCGTGGAACGGAGCGACCTCTGTCACCTCAGCTCAGCGCAGGTGCGAGACGCATTGCGGCACCCATGTCTCCGTCAATCTTGAGGCGCCCAGACATGAATGCGGCTGTAGGGTTGAGCGAACCATCAAGGATCTCTCGGAAGGTATCTGTATCGGCAGTCATCGTGACTTCTGCGTCTTCGTCACCTGCGCGAGCACCATCGGCGTCCAGCATGATCGCGCCTTCGCCCTCAATTACAAACTTTGCACTCCCATCGAATGCGCCGCCCGTCAGTTTTTCGTTCAACGCGGTGACCGCATGCTCGATTACGTCGCTCATCTGGTTTGTCCTCACTTGACCGTTAGGGGGCTAACAATTCCGCCCCGTTGCGCTAGGTTCAGGTTATGGTTCGAAACCGATCAATTCTCAATTACGTCGTAGCGGCACTTCTGGTGGCGACGCCAGGCATGGCGAATGATGATGAACTGGAAGCCTTGTTTGAAGGGCTGAAGGGCGCAGACTCTTCGGCAGCTGTCCAAATCGAAGGTCGCATTTACGAGATATGGTCGCAGTCAGGTTCTCCGTCGATGGACCTTTTGCTGACGCGCGGACGAAATGCGTTGGAAGAGGGCGACAATATCAAGGCGATCCGGCACTTCACCGCGTTGATTGATCACGCACCTGAATTCGCTGAGGGGTACAACGGGCGCGCGACAGCATATTTCCAGGTTGGCCGTTACGGTCTGTCTTTGGAAGACATCCGGCAAACCCTTCGTCTTAATCCGCGCCATTTTGCTGCAATGAGTGGGCTTGCGTTGATCCTGGAAGAACTGGGTCACGAAGAGGATGCACTTTCCGCATGGCGGGAAGTCGAGAAAATTCATCCGAACCGCGAAGGGCTGAAAGACGCAATCTTGCGGCTGGAGCGATCGGTCGAAGGCGAAGCTCTCTAGTACGTCAAAAGAACATGCAATCAGCTCCGGGAGGCAGAGGATCTGCGCCCTCGGGCAAAGTTGGTGTGTAGGTGAATGAAACGATCTCGGCGCCTTGGTCGAAAGCGATGAACAACTGGTCGGAACCTGGACGGATCGCAATACCTTCTGGATCGATCCCATATTCCAACAGGGACTGGCTTGCGAGAAGATCCCCATTGGAATCAAACTCGTAAAGGGAATTGGACCCCTCGAAGTCATCGACGATTAAAAGGTGTCCAGTTCGTGGGTCGCGTGCGATACCTTGCGCCTCGAATATGGGAGGCGTCATCGTGGTTGTGTCGATCACGCGTTTCGGGGTGCCGTCGGGTGCGATCCACGAGAGGCGTTCGGGATCGTCTTCGACCGAGACAATCTGACCCGCCTCGTCAAGGACGATGCCCTCCGTGTCAGCCCAGCCTGACGCGACTTTGAACGGTGCAGCAAGTGGTTCCCCTGTCTTACTTAGGCGCTGAAAGCCGCCGAAGCCGTCCGCTATCAGAAGATTGTCGCCATCCAGTGTGATCGCCTTGATCCGGCTTAAGAGCCTGACCGAAAAGTAGTTGAGCGATACCAGCAAGTTGTGATTCTCTGTTTCTTGAAAACACAGAACGGAGGATCGACTGTGCCTTGGACTGATACCGCCCGCAAAACGTATAAACGCAAAACAGATCGTTATC
>JAJDZT010000096.1 GCA_022824525.1 Silicimonas sp.
CGAAGGACGTGGAGCGTACCTTGGCCAGTTCTCTGGCTTGGGTCCAATTGGCCGCGTGCCGGTTCCTGATGCGACGGGTGGCGCGGGCAATAACGTAATTATTACAATATGTTAACTAATTATGATTCAGGCTCTAAGGGCGACGCGGGCACGAAGCCGCGTCGCCAACAGAAACATCCCAGCAAACTTGCGCTGAACATAGAGCACATCCATCGGCGGTGGCGGGAGCACGACACGCTCCGCAGCCATTGCTTCACCTTGTTTTTGCAGCTGTGCGAACATGTCTGACGCGGCAAAATCGAAAATGCCGTTTCGCGATACTTCTCGAAAAACGTATCGTAACATACCCAAGATCGTATCCCGATGCCGTGGTTCGATATCCGACGAGATCAGACCTAAGGATAGTGCCGGAACCTCAAGAACGTCATCTTCGTCGTCCGCCAACCCGGCGTGGAACAGCGACCGGTAGTTTTCAACGATGCCATCGGGAATGTCGCGTGTGGCACCAAAATCCAATAGGACAACTCGACCGGAACCGTCCTCGACCCGGTAGTTGGCAAAATTTGGATCGGTCTGCATGCATTTGAATCCGAACAACTCTTTCATTGTGAGCCTAATCAAATTACTTGCCACACGATCACGGACGTCTTGTGGTGCGGAAAGAAGGTGCTCGATCGGCTTGCTGTCTATGAAGTCCATGGCGAGCACGCGTTGTGTCGAAAGCTCCGGCAGAACGCGCGGTAGTAGGAAGCGCTCGTCTTCAGCCAGAAAGCCACGGAACCGCTCGAGGTGCGCGGCCTCTACGACATAGTCAGCTTCCTCGTGCAGCTGATTGCGTGCCTCATCGAGAAAAGGTTCGAGTTCCAGGCCCGGGGGCATCATGCCGGACAGTTTGATAAGTCGACCGACGTTGGCCACATCGCTGTCGATGCTGCGCGCGATGCCCGGGTACTGCACCTTTATCGCGACGTCGCGCCCGTCTTTCAGACAGGCTTTGTGCACTTGTCCGATGGACGCGGCCGCAATTGGTCTGACGTCAAACTTACCGAAACGGCTCAACCAATTATCGGAGAGTTCGGTGTTCAGAACCTGTTTGAGTTGCTTGGGCGGCATAAAGTCCGCTTCCGCGCGGAGCCGCGCCATGATCTCCGCCAGCTCTGGGGGAAGAAATTCGCCAGTGTCCATTGATATGAGCTGGCCAACCTTCATGGCTGCACCGCGCATCTTGGCGAGTTCGTCTGCCACACGTTTGATATTGCGGGGGGTCATCAGAAGATCTCTGGCCTGCGGCCGCTGGCCCTTGCTGAGTTCCACGAGGCCATTTACCGCCATGTTGCCGAAGACACCGGCCGCAAGCGTTCCAATCCGGGAAACACGGTTCAACCGCCCTGATGGGACAGATATGGGGCGGGAGTTTTTGAGAGGTTCACTCATGCTCATCAGCTACCTAGGCAGCGTGAACTGGGTTTCAATCTTTGCTGTTTGAGATTGTATTCATCGTGTGTACAAATGGCGTCGAAAGGCGATGCAATGGGAAGTTCGGCAAAAGAGACCTGTCTTGCTGACCTCAAAAAGAGGATCCTGACACTCGCACTGGAGCCGGGCGTCGACCTCGACGAAGTCACGCTATCCTCCGAGTATGGATTGTCGAGAACCCCTTTCAGAGAAGTTCTGCAAAGGCTGGCGGGTGCTGGGTACGTGTCGATCGCATCAAATCGCGGAGCCAAGGTCGCTTCAATGGATGTTTCAGTCATGCGCGTCTTCTTTCAGACGGCACCAGCCATCTATGCAAACATTGCGCGGCTTGCTGCTGAGCATCGGACACAGCCAGACCTTTCGCGCTTGAGAAAAACACAAGATCGTTTTCGCAAGGCAGTCGGTGACAAGGAACCGTCAGCCGCTGCGCTCGCGAACCATGCATTCCACGAGATAGTCGGGGAAATGGCGCGAAACCCCTATTTGTCGATCTGCCTGGATCGATTGCTGATCGACCACACGCGACTTGGGCAAACCTTTTACTCTCCCGAGAGCCAAGGCGATACAAAGCTTATTCAAACTGCCGTGGCGCAACATGACGCCATGATCGACGCGATCTCTGATCATGACGCCGAGCGTGCGGTAGCATTGACGGTCGAGCACTGGGACCTGTCCCGTGACCGTATTGAGCGATTTGTCAGGCCTGACCCATTGCCGATGGAACTGGGGGAGATAGCCAATGCGGTTTGAAGGCATCTACACACCGGTCGTCACGCCCTATCATGAGGATTTTTCGCTGAACGAAGCCGCGTTGGCGGCCACCCTTGATCAGCTAATAGAGGCGGGTGTGCACGGCATTATCGTCGCCGGTACAACGGGCGAGTATTACGCCCAAACGCCCGAGGAGCGTATTGATCTCATGGCGCGTGCCAAAGCGTTGATCGCAGGTCGTGTCCCGATGATCGTCGGCACTGGCGCCATGCGCACAGAGGACAGTGTGGCCTACGCTGAGGCGGCCGTGGCGGCCGGGGCAGACGCGCTTCTGATCGCGACGCCGCCATATGCCTACCCGACAGGGCGGGAGATCGCGCTCCATGCGCTCGCCATTGACCGCGCGGCCAACCTGCCTGTGATGCTTTACAACTATCCGGGCCGGATGAGCGTCAACATGGACGAAGACTGTCTAGATCGGTTGGGACGCTCGCCTAACTTCTGCGCGATCAAGGAAAGCTCTGGTGATCCGAACCGCTTGCATATGCTGGCTCGCGACTATCCTCATATCGCACTCTCTTGCGGAATGGACGATCAGGCGCTTGAGTTCTTCGCTTGGGGTGCCAGAAGTTGGGTCTGCGCTGGTTCGAATTTTGCGCCGGAGGCGCACCTTTCGCTTTACAAAGCCTGCGCGCTCGAAGGCGACTTCACCAAAGGCCGGGCAATCATGTCGGCGATGCTGCCCCTGATGCGCGTTCTCGAACAAGGCGGTAAATTCATTCAGTGCATCAAGCATGGATTGACGCTGCGTGGCATCGAAGCCGGTCCGCCGCGCAAGCCTTTGCAACCGCTGAACAAAGATGACCGACGTGAGCTGGAAGAAGTCATTCGAACCATGAACGGCACGATTGTCGCCATCGAGGGAGCCAAGGCATGACCCACCTTCTGACCCGCGACGAATACGCGGCCATAGCCGATGCGCTGGACTGTCCCTCCGCGCCGTACATAGACGGGAAATTCCGACCGGGAGATGGCGTGGACTTGCCAACTTCGAACCCGGCCACCGGCGAAACGATTACAACGATAAGGGTCGCAAGCCCTTCGGATGTTGATCTTGCCGTCCAAAAAGCGCGCAAAGCATTTGACCAAGGCGTTTGGGCGCGTACGCATCCTTCAAGTCGCAAAGACGTGTTGATCCGTCTTTGCAAACTCATGACGCGGAACCGACGCGATCTGGCGGTGATGGAAAGTCTTGAGAGTGGCAAGCCGATCCGCGATTGCGAAACGATTGACCTGCCGGAAGCAATCCACACGATCAAATGGCACGCAGAGGTCATCGACAAGCTTTATGATCAGACCGGTCCAGCGGGGGATGACGCCATCTCGATGATCGTACGCGAACCCATCGGAGTTGTCGCTGCCATCCTGCCCTGGAATTTCCCGCTTCTGATGCTCGCTTGGAAAATCGGACCAGCGCTTGCGGCCGGGTGTTCAGTCATTGTGAAGCCTGCAGAGCAAACCTCGATGACTGCGCTCCGGGTCGCTGAACTTGCCCATGAGGCGGGTGTCCCACGTGGAGTCTTGCAAGTCTTACCGGGAGATGGACCCACAGTTGGCGAACCGCTCGGACGGCATATGGGTGTCGATATGGTCAGTTTTACTGGCTCGACTGAAACTGGGCGCCGCTTTCTGACCTATTCGGCCGAAAGCAATCTGAAGAAGGTCGTCCTCGAATGTGGCGGCAAAAACCCAGCGATCGTTTTGGAGGACGCAGAGAACCTCGACCACGTCGCCGAGCATATTGTGAATGCCGCTTTCTGGAACGCTGGCCAAAACTGCTCGGCGGCCTCGCGCCTGATCGTCCATAAGGCCGTGAAAGCGCCACTGATGGATCACATTACGGCGCGGCTGCGGGACTGGAAAACAGGTGATCCGCTTGATCCTGCAAACCATATCGGAGCGTTGGTAGACGAGGAGCATTTGAAGAAAGTGTCGGGTTACTTGCGGGACGGTGACAAACCGGACGGTTCTTTCGTGACCCCCAAGGTTTACGAAGTCTCAAAAGATGACGCACTCGCAAAAGACGAAGTCTTTGGCCCCATCCTTTCTGTCCACGAGGTTGCCTCAACAGATGAAGCCGTCGCTCTCGCCAACGATACCGCCTACGGTCTTTCTGCCAGCATTTTCACCGCCAATGTCCGCACCGCTCATCGCGTGGCAAAAGACATCCGGGCGGGAACGGTAACAGTGAATGCCTACGGGGAGGGAGACGCTGCAACGCCCTTCGGCGGCTACAAGCAATCCGGGTTCGGTGGGCGCGATAACGGGGTGCATGCCCATGACCAGTACACCGAACTCAAGACGATCTGGATCGACCTCACCGATCCTGCTGATACGGAGCGCCTCTGATGCCGCGCGCTCTGATGAGAGATCCATTCGAGATGAACGATGCAATTGCACATTGTCCATTGTTTGGTGAACGACCGACTGCTCAAGCTCGAGGACTGGAAAATGACGGTTGAGGCCGTCGGCAAGACGCGCCGGGGCCGGGGTGCGCGCAAGGCAGTTCGGCAAGCGCGGGATGTCACGATGCTGCCTGCGCTCAAACGCCGCCTGCCTTTAACGGAACCAATGGATGCCGAACAGATCGAACGGATCGATGCCGCTTCGATGCATATTCTCGAGAACGTGGGTGTTGTTTTCCGCGATGACGTCGCGCTTGCCGATTGGAAGCAGGCTGGGGCCAAGGTGAAAGAAGAGCGGGTCTATCTTGACCGACACATGGTGCGACAGCTTATCTCGACGATCCCAGAAAACTTCACCTTTCACGCAAGGAACCCTGCAAACAACCTGCCGTTCGGAAATGACTATTCCATGTTCGTTCCAATGACAGGCGCACCTTACCTACGCGATCTCGATGACGTGCGGCGTGCGCCGACACTCGACGACCTCGCGAACTTCCACAAGTTGAGCCACATGCTTCCAGCGATGCATTCCAGTGCACATCACATCGTCGAACCGATGGATCACCCGATCAGCCATCGGCATCTCCGGATCACCTATTCCTCCATGAAGCATTCCGACAAAACGTTCATGGGTATGACGACCAGCCCGAAGAATGCTGAAGACGTCATGGAGATGTGCGGGATACTTTTCGGTGACGATTTCCTCGAAACGCATCCAGTTGTAACGGGAAACTGCAATGGCAACTCGCCGCTCGTTTGGGACGAAACCATGCTGGGTGCCATGCGTGCCTTTTGTCGTCGGAACCAGCCGGTGCTTTGCTCCCCTTTTGTCCTCGGCGGTGCAAACACGCCAGCCTCGGTCGCGCCGACAGTTGCTCAATTGAATGCCGAGGCGCTTTCCGCTCTCGCCTACACGCAGGTTGTCCGCAAAGGGTGCCCTGCGATCTACGGCCACTACTTGTCTACCGTTTCAATGAAGTCCGGGGCGCCGATGGCCGGGACGCCGGAAATCAGCCTGATGAACTTCATGATCGGGCAGATGGCTCGTTATTACCGTGTCCCCTGGCGTACCTCGAACACGCTTGGGGGCGCAAAAACCTTTGATGCACAGGCGGGTTACGAAAGCGCGTCGACCCTGCAAGCAATCATATTCGCAGGCGCCAATTACATATGGCACTCGGCCGGCTGGAATGAAGCGGGCATGCACTGCTCCATTGCGAAGTTTCTCGTGGATGCGGAGCAATGTGCCATGGCCTATCGCATGGCCGAAGGTGTGCGCTGGGATGATTTCGACGCTGCTTTGGATGCTGTGGCGGATATTGGCCCGGGCGGTCACTATCTTGGGCACCCGCACACACTTGAAAACTTCCAGCGGGCGTTCTTCATGCCGGAGTTATTCGACAATAGCGCCATCGAGCAGTGGCAGGCGGAAGGCGCGATCGAAACGCCCGAACGCGCTCTGGCGCAGGCACGCCGGATGTTGGCAGAGTACGAAGAGCCCCGCCTCGATCCCGCTACCGACGAAGCACTGCGCGATTATATCGCGCGCCGCGAACGCGAAATTCCCGCCGCAGACGCTCTGAATCAGGACCACTAATGGACGTCTCCCGGCTTCCGCGCGATCCCGGTCCAGCGGCTTGGAATCGGCTGTTGCCGGAACCGTCTTCACCAACAACGCTTGACGGAGTGGAAACGGCGGATTGGTTGATCATAGGTGCTGGATTTGCCGGGCTGGCCGCGGCACGACGCCTTTCGGTTGCCTGCCGAGGAGATCGGATCACAATCCTGGATGCCACGCGACTGGCTGAAGGGCCAGCCGGCCGAAACTCGGGTTTCATGATTGATCTTCCGCACGACCTATCCTCGGCCAGTTACGTAAGCGGGTTGGATGCGGATCGCGCACGGATCGACGACAACCGAAGGGCAATCGATTTCGCCGAGGACATGGTTGCTTCCTTCGGTTTGACGGAAGAAGCATTCAGTCGAACAGGCAAGATCAATGCGGCCGCAACGTCAAAAGGACTGAAGACAAACGCAGCGTATGCCGCTCATTTGAACGATCTGAAAGAGCCTTACGAATTGCTGGACACCACGGCAATGCGCGATCTGACCGGGTTGGATTACTATCACGGAGGTCTTTTTACGCCGGGAGCGGCGATCATTCAGCCGGCTATGTTCGTACGTGGCGTCGCTACGGGTCTTCGCTCAGACAGAGTCACGATCTACGAGTTAAGCCCTGTGATCAAACTTGAGCGTCAGGGTGATTGGATTGCAACAACGGAGCGTGGCCGGGTGACTGCGCCGCGTGTGATCATGGCAGTTAATGGACACATCAACAGCTTTGGGTTTGAAGCCGGTCGGTTGATGCATGTCTTTACTTACGCTTCCATGACGCGGGCGCTGACATCGGATGAGGTTGTCCGGTTGGGCGGTGCACAGACATGGGGTGTTCTTCCAGCTGACCCGCAAGGATCTACGGTGCGACGCATTTCGGGTCAGGGCGGTGATCGGATCGTCGTCCGAAACCGATTTACCTTTGATCCTTCTATGGAGGTAAGTGACGAACGGCTTTCTCAAATCGGACGTACACATTATCGATCCTTTGCGGCCCGTTTTCCCATGCTGCCGGATGTCGACATGGAGTATCGCTGGGGTGGTCGGCTCTGTCTCAGCCTCAACGATGTTCAAGTTGTGCGAGAGGTGGACGACGGGCTTTTCGCAGCGTGCTGCCAAAATGGTCTCGGAACGGTTCGGGGGACACTGGCTGGAATGTTGGCAGCAGATCTTGCAACCGGTGTGCCGTCGCCAGCTTTGGATCGTATGCTTGAATCTGACCGCCCCAAAAGGCTTCCCCTTGAGCCACTGGCTTCGCTGGGCGCAAACATTCGTCTTCGCTGGGGCGCAAGTCGCGCAGGTAAGGAACTCTAGTCTCTTACGCGACCGAAGGTTGAAAGCCGGTTGATCTCGTCGAGGCGTTCCAAATTGACGACCGTTGAAAGCATCAAACGATCGTGGCTCCAATCGCCCGGGCGCTGGATGGCCAACGTGGTCAATGTCAGGGCAACGACCAGCGGTACGGCGACAGCAGTGAACAGCAGTCTTTCGAAGCGAACACGACGGGCGCCGAGCGCGGAAAGGATGCGATGTTCTAAAAAGCTCACCTTGCCGTCTCTGAGTGCGGATCGATCCGCCGTGACAAGCGTCACTTTCGGGACGGCGATGACGAAGGCGCGATCTCGGCGCAACGTTTTCTGACAGACTGACATCAGGGTGTCGCAATAGGCGCGTACTTTTATGCGTCCCGTTGAGAGCACGGCACTGTCACAGTTGAACTCCCGCAAATCCTCAACCTGTCTCTTCCATGCGTGGTAAGCGGGGTTGAGAAAGAAAATTGGCTTCAGTGCTTCCAGCAGAATTTCCCACTCGAGGTCTCCTTGCCGGATGTGTTGGAACTCATGTGCCAGGGAGACACGCATTTCTTCCGACGCTCCTAGCATGTGAGACGGGATCACGACGTAATAGTTTCGAAGACCTCTCGTGGAGAATGGGACAAGCGTGCGGTCAGAAAGCCGAATGTGCACCCGCCCGAAACAACGCCACGCATAGCTGTGCGCAACAATTCGGAAGAGGCAAAAGATAGAATAAATCAACCGAACCATGCCGATAAAGAAGCCGATCAGAAACGCAGCAATCGCGAGCTGTGCGATGAAGCCGGCACCGTGCAGGACATTCAAAATGAAATTGTCTCGCGCGTGGACAAGGCCTTCGAATTCGGCTGCGTTCATTTGGAAACCGCCGTTCAGGTAATAGGCGACAACCATGTCAGAGAGGTTCAATGAGACACCTTTTGCCACGCCTGAACTTTGGAGCGCTGTGAAGCCAAGAGCGATCACCGGTGCGGCGATCACAACAAGAAACACCGTATTCAGAAGCCTAAGCTGGGTGCCATAGGCGTGTTTTAGACCGGAATGTTGCATCACGGTTCGAACAACGAACCAAAGAGAAAAAGCCAATAAAAACATTATATTGGCGTTGATGAACGTATCGAGCAGCGCTTCACCCGCTATCATTTTTCAACCTCCGATCCACGAGCGCTCGAATTTGCCCCAGTGCCTCCTCGCTGATGCCTTCGTCATTCACGAGCGCGGCCACAAGAGAGGCAGGCGTGTCGTCGAAAAGCTTTGCGGAAAGGTCTTTGAGTGAGCGGGCTTGGTAAACGTCTTTCGCCAGCGTCGGGGTATAGATGTGGCTCTTTCCCGATTTTCGACTGGTCACGAATTCCTTGGCCTCGAGAATGCGCAGGATCGTAGCCGCAGAAGTGTAGGCAAGGTTACGGTCGTCCGGCAATTTTTCCAGCACGTCGCGCACGGTTCCCTCTCCCAGAGCCCAGAGTTCGTTCATGAACTCCAATTCGACCTCGGTCAGCATTTCATTTTTTTTCTTTTTCATTGCTGTCCCGTCCCGCAAAAACGCTCACTCACTACACGGGATGAGTAAAGCTTATGCATTTTGTGTTTCAAAGCAAAATCTCACACTTTCCGGAACACGAAGATGCCCCAAAGGATGCTTATGGCGAGCGGCCACCACAGTGGCTGCCCCATTAGCCCCAGCCAGGCGAGGAAGATGTAAGCTGTTCCAAGGAGTGTAATGAAAAGACGATCGCCAAGTGTTGTTGTCAGCCCGAGGATGCCCTTGCGCTCCAAGCCATCCCTGAACTTGAAGCCTTCAAGCAACCCAATCACCGCGATTGCTCCAAAAATGCCGCAGAACAACGCGAAGGTGGCGGGTGTCCAAGCCATCCAGAACGATGGCCATAGCGGCGCGGTCCAGGAAAAGCCGGTTTCTTCTTCCTTCTTCGCTACGTTGCCCCAGCCCTGAGCAAACACAGGAGAAGCGGCCAAGGTTGCGAGGAAAAAGATCAGATGCCGCATCATACTCTCCCCAGGGCAAAGCCCTTCGCGATGTAGTTCCTGACGAAGTAGATCACGATGGCACCGGGAATGATCGTTAGCGTTCCCGCTGCTGCCAGAAGCCCCAGCTCATATCCTGCCGATGATGCTGTTCGCGTCATCGTCGCTGCAATCGGCTTGGCCTCTACCGCCGTCAGCGTTTTCGCAAGAAGCAGTTCCACCCAAGAGAACATGAAGCAGAAGAACGCCGCCACGCCGACACCTGCCTTGATATTGGGAATAAAGATTGTGACGAAGAAGCGCGGGAAGGAATAGCCGTCGACATAGGCGGTCTCGTCCAATTCCTTCGGAACGCCTCCCATGAAGCCCTCGAGAATCAAGACTGCAAGCGGGATGTTGAAGAGGCAGTGGGCCAATGCGACCGCCAAATGCGTGTCAAACAATCCGATCGAGGAATAGAGCTGAAAAAAGGGCAGGGCGAAAACCGCGGCCGGCGCCATGCGGTTCGTCAACAGCCAGAAGAAAAGCTGTTTGTCGCCGAGGAATCGGTAACGTGAGAAAGCGTAGGCTGCGGGCAGGGCTACGCAAACCGAGATCACAGTATTCAGCGATACGTAGATGATCGAGTTGATGTATCCCCAGTACCAAGTTGGGTCAGTGAAGATGACGCGGTAGTTGTCCAGCGTGAACGTCTGCGGGAACAGGCTGAACCCGGACAGGATCTCGCCTGTTGTCTTGAAGCTCATCGCCACCAGCCAATAAATCGGCAGCATCAGGAACGCGATGTAGAGGATGGGGATGATAGACCGTTTTCTCATTTCGCATCATCCTTCGTCATCAGCGTATAGAAGAGCCACGACACCAACAGTGTGATCGCGAAATAGATCAGGCTCATTGCTGCCGCTGGCCCAAGATCGAACTGACCGAGTGCGATCTTCACGAGGTCAATCGACAGAAGGGTGGTCGAGTTGCCGGGGCCGCCGCCGGTCAGCACGAAAGGTTCGGTATAGATGTTGAAGCTGTCCATGAAGCGCAGAAGGATTGCGATGGTCAGCACCGTCTTCATCTTGGGCAATTGGATGTAGCGGAAGACTTTCCAGGGAGAGGCTCCGTCGATCTTGGCGGCTTGGTAGTAGGCGTCAGGGATCGAAACGAGACCTGCGTAGGACAAAAGCACCACGAGTGAAGTCCAGTGCCAGACATCCATGACGACAATCGTGATCCAGGCCGAAAGCGGCTGCTGGGTCATGTCATAATTCACGCCCAGCACATCGTTCATGAAGTACCCAAGCAACCCGATCTTCGGCAATGTGAAGATGTTCCACATGGAGCCAACAACATTCCAAGGGATCAGCATGGGAAGCGCCATCAGAACCAGACAGACCGGGACCCAGAAACCTTTCCTTGGCATGGAAAGTGCCACGATGATCCCAAGTGGTATCTCGATTATCAGGATCAGGAACGTAAACAGGAACTGTCTCCCAAGTGCCGCGTGAAAGCGATCTGACGTCAGGATTTGCTCAAACCAATCAAGGCCTTGCCAGAAGAACACGTTGTTCCCGAATGTTTCCTGTACGGAGTAGTTGACGACCGTCATGATTGGGACGAGCGCGTTGAAGGCCACCAGCAGGAGCACTGGCAACACAAAGAACCACGCGCGTTGGTTTTCGGTTTTCATGAAGCTGCCTCCGTCGCGATCCAACCGTCTCGGTAAAGCCGCGTCTGGTCCTGGCGGAAAGCAAGGTGCACTTCCGCGCCTTGCTCAAGGTTTGCGTGATCGACCACGGCTTTCACGGACGTATTGCCAACCATTGCCTCGACAACAGCGTGCCGCCCGACATCCGCAACTTTCCGAACGCGCGCGGGAACACCGTTTTCCGCGAGCGAAACGAATTCGGGCCGAACGCCCAATTCAGTTGTGCCACCTTCGCCGGAAAGACGGCCTTCTACCGGAATCGGTTGGCCGTGAAACAACACCTGTTCGCCTTCGACTGTCGCCGGCAAGATGTTCATACCCGGGGAACCGATGAAGTGACCGACGAATGTATGCTGCGGGCGTTCGAAAAGTTCAACGGGCGTGCCGATTTGAACGATTTCGCCTTCCTGCATCACCACAACCTGATCAGCAAAGGTCAGCGCTTCAGTCTGGTCATGGGTGACGTAGATCATCGTCGCTTTCACTCTTTGGTGCAGCTCCTTCAGTTTTGACCGAAGCTTCCACTTCAAATGCGGGTCAATCACCGTGAGCGGTTCGTCGAACATCACGACATTCACATCATCGCGCACCAGTCCGCGGCCCATCGAGATCTTTTGCTTGTTGTCCGGCGATAGATGTGCGGCGCGGGTGTCGAGCATTTCCTCGACTTCGAGCATCTCTGCAATTTCGGCGACACGTTCGGCAATCTTCGCCTCGTTCACGCCTCTATTGCGAAGGGGGAAGGCAAGGTTTTCGCGTACGGTCATCGTGTCGTAAATCACAGGAAACTGAAACACCTGTGCGATGTTCCTTTGGTCCGGTGGTAAGTCCGTCACGTCGCGGTCATCGAAAAGGATGCGACCGTCGGACGGTGTCAAAAGACCTGAGATGATATTCAGCAGCGTGGACTTTCCGCAACCGGAGGGACCAAGCAAGGCATAGGCGCCGCCGTCCTGCCAATCGAGGTCGATTTCTTTCAGGGCAAAGTCCGCTGGCCCGCTTGGGTTTGCCAGATAGGAGTGCCGGAGATTGGAGAGCGTGATCTTGGCCATCAGGCGGCGAGGCTCCCGTCAGGTGTAAAGTAAAAGGCCTTGGACGGATCCATGAAGAACTGGTGGTCTTCCCCGACTTCGTATGGATGAACGCCGTGAGATAACGATACCCAGCCATCCGCACCCATCTGGAAATGTGCGCTTGATTCCGACCCGGAAAGCTCGGTCACCTGTACGATGCCGTTCAACATCACGTCGTTTGAACTCGCTTGAACGGGCAACACATGATGCGGTCGTATGGCCACTGTGTAGTCGCCGTCTGGCAAAGACGCAGCCTCACCTTCCATGGTCCATGCAACACCCGTCTTTAGCGTTGCCTGATTGCCCGCCTTGGTGATTGAGGCGGCATTGATGGGAGGATCGGAAAAAACCCGGGCTGCGGTCAGAGTGGCGGGCTTCCGATAAATTTCGGCTGTTTTGCCAAACTGCGTGACAACACCGTCATCCATCAAGCCGGTGTATCCGCCGAGCAGCAGAGCCTCTTCCGGCTCGGAAGTGGCGTATACCACCACAGCGCCGCGCCCTGCGAAGAGTTCGGGCAACTGTTCCCGAAGCTCTTCACGCAGCTTGTAGTCGAGGTTTGCCAACGGTTCATCGAGGAACACGGCCCGGCTTTCTTTAGCGATCGCGCGGGCGAGGGCCGTGCGTTGTTGCTGGCCACCGGAAAGTTCCTGCGGGCGTCGTTTCAGCATCGGGCCAAGCTGCAGGATATCGGCGGCCTCCTGAACGCGGCCTTCGATTTCCGACGTGGCCATGCCTGCAACCCGAAGCGGGGAGGCGATGTTGTCGAAAACGGTCATATGAGGGTAGTTCACGAAGAACTGATGGACGAGGCTGATGTTCCGTTTCTGAGTGGACAGTTTCGTGACATCTTCGCCGTCCATGTAGATCTGGCCCGATGCAATTGGATCAAGCCCGGCCATCAGTTTTATGAGAGACGTTTTTCCAGAGCCGGTTTGACCTAGAAGCACATTGAAATGCCCGGGTTCCAGCTTGAGCGAGGTTGGTTTGATATGGGTGATGCCGCGCACCACCTTGCTCGCTTCTTTCAACTCGATCGTCATACCTGTGTCGCCCCAGTCGTGTGGCCGAAACGCAGGGTATACGCTTCGGCCAGTGTGCTGGTCCCCTCGGGAGGGAGGGGACCACGCATTTGCTTACTGCTGCCAGCGCGCGACCAGATCGTCATAGTTGACGGTCTCGCCCTGTGGCTTTTCGTTGTCGAGCTTGGCCTTCGGTGCACCCGGTTGGCTCAGCCAATACTCGGCATCGCGCTCTTCGTTCAGACGCGGGCCGCAGCCGCCATAAACGTTGGCGCCTTCGTCAGCCGCCTGCATCCGGGCCATGGTGATGTCCATCTCTTCGGCGAGACGGTCCATGGCTTCCTGCGGCGTGAACGCGCCCGAGTTCACGTCACCGATCTGCTGCCACCAGATTTGGGCCAGCTTCGGATAGTCGGGAACGTTGATGCCGGTCGGCGACCATGCCACGCGGTCAGGCGAGCGGTAGAACTCGACAAGTCCGCCAAGCTTCGGTGCACGCTCGGTGAAGCTCTCGTGGTTGACCGACGAGTCGCGGATGAATGTCAGACCCACGTGGGACTTTTTCACATCGACCGTCTTGGAGGTCACGAACTGGGCGTACAGCCATGCGGCCTGAGCGCGGTCCGACGGGGTGGACTTGAGGAACGTCCAAGAGCCCACGTCCTGGTAGCCGACCTTCTGACCTTCGGTCCAATAGGGACCATGCGGCGAGGGGGCCATCCGCCAGAGCGGGTTGCCATCGGCATCGACCGTGTTGTTGCCTTCAGACTGCGGTTTCACCATGTCGGCGGTGAACGCCGTGTACCAGAAGATCTGCTGGGCCACGTTGCCTTGGCTGAGCGCAGGCAGCGACTGGTAGAAGTCGTAGGACGCCGCACCCGGAGGGGCGTAGTTCCGCAGCCACTCATCCCATTTGCGGATTGCGTAAACAGCCGCCGGGCCGTTTGCCGCACCACCGCGCGAGACGCTTGCGCCAACCGGATTACAGGACCCGGCTTCCATCCGGATGCCCCATTCGTCGACAGGTACACCGTTCGGCTCGCCGACGTCACCGGCACCGGCCATGGAGAGCCATGCGTCAGTCATCCGCCAGCCAAGGTCTGGTGCGCGCTTGCCGTAGTCCATGTGGCCATAGATGCGCGTGCCGTCGATTTCCTGCACGTCGTTCGTGAAGAACTCGGCGATGTCTTCGTAGGCCGACCAGTTGACCGGTACACCAAGATCGTAACCGTACTTCTCTTTGAACGCTGCCTTGTTCGCTTCGTCGTCGAACCAGTCCTTGCGGAACCAGTAGAGGTTCGCGAACTGCTGGTCCGGCAACTGGTAAAGGTTGCCATCCGGTCCCGTGGTGAACTGGATACCCATGAAGTCATCTAGATCGAGCGTCGGGCTTGTCGTTCCAGCCCAGTCACCGGCCATCATCTCGGTCAGGTTGTAGGCCAACTGCAGGCGCGAGTGCGTGCCGATCAGGTCCGAGTCGTTGACGTAGCCGTCATACAGGTTCCGCTGCGTCTGCATTTGCGTCTGCACCGCCTGAACGACTTCACCTTCGCCGAGGATCTGGTGGTTCACCTTGATCCCGGTGATCTCTTCAAACGCCTTCGTCAGCACTTCCGATTCATAGCCATGTGTCGGGATGCCTTCCGACAGCACGTTGATCTCCATGCCCGAAAACGGCTCCGCCGCTTGGATGAACCACTCCATCTCCGCCATCTGCTCATCTTTCGAAAGCGTGGATGGTTGAAATTCCTGATCAATCCATTTCTGAGCTGCTGCCGCATCGGCAAACGCAGTCCCAGACCCCGCAACGACGGCAATCACCGCAGTCGCGGAGAACAGATACTTCCGCATCTTGAGTCCTCCCAAAAATCTATAGAGTCGGCCTCCACCGACTGACTTCGACGCTAGGCGGAGTCTTGCCGTACTGTCAAACTAAAATATTAGTAGAAGTGAATTGAGAATAATTATACTATAATATCATAATCTTATAAGTTTTTGAAAATTCGACCAGGGGCCTCCCTCGGGGGCGTGGCGTTCAACTGCCGACAAATGTGCCAGGCAAGAACTTGGTTGCTGGACAAAATCGGCTTTCCGACTTTTTCTTCAATGATCGGGATCGCACCAAGGGTGCGCAAGTTCGTGCAGGAGAGAAATACGGCGTCTACGTCTTGGTGGTCTGACACGGCCTCTGAAGCAGTGGTGATGGACTTCTCGGAAATGCGAACAACGTTTTCTTCAAGCGGTTCTTCGAAACTCGCGAAGGCGGTGACTGTCACGTTGGCCTGAGCAAGAACGTCTCGCAACGTTGCAGATACCTGCTGGACATATGGGCTGACCAAGGCAATCCGCCTGATCTCAAGTTGCGCCAGCGCCGCGATCAAAGCCGTAACCGGATCAGTCGTGAACGTTGCGCCAACGCCCAAGCGCAAAAGCGAGGCGACTTTTTCGGTTCCGATCTCCGCAGTACCGGACGTACAGGCGTAACCGAGGACCGAAAGCTGCGCACCGCGCGGCAACAGCGCGGCGGCAGCTGTGAGATGAGCTTCCATTTCCCGGATGGTGTTTGACGTCAGCACTTCCGCGGAAGGCACGCGTGACACCAGCAATTCGACATCGCTCGGCAAGAGCGTTCGCATATCCTGTTCGATGGTCTCATCTGCCTGCAGCACCACAAGGCCAACCTGCTTTGGACGTCTTGGTTCAAGGTCGTAGGGCAGCCTCATTAGATCACCCGCATCTTTCGCGGGTCCGGCACGCTTAGAAAGGTTGGCCCGTTTTGACGGATCACAATGTTCTCCTCGTGAACCATCAGTCGCCCGTTCCCAAGCGAAACGGACGGCTCAAGTGTCAGCACCATCCCCGGTGCCAAAGGCGTATGATCGGTGGAAATGATCGAGGGCCACTCGGTCAGTTGCATGCCAAGGCCGTGACCAAGTCGCCCTGCTTCTCCGGCATTGCATTCCGGATCGGCCACGGATTGCATCGCGGCGAAGAGATCGGAAATCAGGTTGCCCGGCTTCGCAATTTCAAAGGCGGCACTGGTCGCATCGATAAGTTGGTTGTGAGCCGAAAGTACTTCGGAAGACGGAGCCCCGACGCTGAAGTTGCGATCAAAATCACAGAAATAACCATCCCAGACGAGACCTGTGTCCAGCATCATGACATCGCCGATTTTCAGCGGCTGGTCATTGGCTGGCGAAATGACGTCACCATAGCCACCGCGACCGGCCGCGCCAGCCAGATAGGGCACCCAGTCCGCGCCTTCTTCAAGGCAAACGCGCTGAAAGTCGCGAAAGAGCTGGGCGAGCGGCGTGCCAGTTTCCGCAAACTCCGCGACCCGATCAAACGAGCGGTTCCCGATTTTGGCCGCTTCAGCAATCTTCGCGATTTCTGCTTCAGATTTGATCAGGCGCAGTCGCCGGGTGATTGCGTTGTCGCTGACGATCTCGCGGTCGCGCAGTCGCGCCTCAAGCGAACGCAGAGATGCAAGCGGCATCCGCACGTAGCTTTCCAATCCGTCTGCCAATCCGATCTTCCCGCCGGTTGGAACAACCTCTTGCAGTGTCGAGGAAAGGAGGCCGATGCCATCATCATCATAGTCGGGCGACGACCAGGTTCGAATGTTGTCGACCCAGCACGTGTTCATGAGATGAGCGCCAATCGAGGGGATGACGGCTATGGGTTTGCCGCTGATCGGCAAGATCACGAACCAGGGGCGTGTGGGGCTCTCCCAAAACCTTGTGAGGAAACCAGTGAAGTACCTTACTTCTGGCTCAGTTGTCAGTAGAAGCGCATCCAGACCCGCTTCGCCCATCAATGCTTGCGCCTGTGTCGCTCGTGCAAGGTATTCGTCTGTTGCAAAGCCCCGGGTTGGCTGTGTCATCCCTCCGGACCTTCGCTCAAAATCAAAAGGACATTCGATGTTTCTGAAAGATCGAGAGCATCCTTGTTCGCAGCCAGCAGGGCGGACAACCCGGCTGCGCCGGATGGAGTGCTTTCCAGTCCAAGTCGGGCTGCAACGTCTGCACCGCGCAATCCTTCTGTCTCGGAAATTGTCATGAAGGTATCCGCGTCCCGGGCGAGACCTTTGAGCGCAATCAGGGAAGGTTCCTTGCAGTCCAGCCGACCCATACAGGAGCTTGGCCCTTCAGTGACGACCGGTCCGCCATGGTTAACTGAGGTAAAGAGTGCAGGGGCGGCCTCTGGTTCGACAACCACAATCCGAGGTGCATCGCCCCAGGCGTGCCTCGCGTAAGCAGCGGCCGCCGCTGCCAAGCCGCCCACGCCCGCTTGCAGGAATATGTGGGACGGCGTTTGAGGGATCTGGCGAACCGTTTCTTCCATCAAAACCAAATAGCCTTCCATCAAGGTGTGAGGCCGCTCGACATACCCTTCCCAGGAGCTGTCCGAGAGGAGCGCCCAACCATTTTCGTTCGCCGCATTTGCAGCCGCGGCCATGCTTTCTTCGTAAATTGCGCCTTCCCGTCTAACCACGGCGCCGAGCGATCTCAGTCGTTCGGCAAAAGCTTCCGGCACTGTTTCAGCGATGAAAACAACTGCATTCGCTCCGAAAGCGCGCGCTCCGGCGGCAACTGACAGCCCGTGGTTCCCGGCGCTCGCAGTGACGTAGGTTCTTTCCCGAGCCTTCCCGTTTTCTGCATCGCGCGCAATCACATACGCAGCGCCAAGCGCCTTGAAGCTTCCGAGGCCCATGCGCTCGCGTTCGTCCTTCAAGAAAACCGATGCAACGCCCGCTCTCGTTGCAAGCTCCTTCGAATTGACCAGAGGTGTCTCACTCGCCTCGGGGCATTTTGCCAACAACGACATCGGCCGTTTGACATCGTTGCTGGGCCACGGAATCTGCGAAAGCGCCGCGATCACAGAGTCCCTCATGCTTTCAGTCTTCGAAAAAATTTTCATGTGGATACGCTAGCAGTTGGAATTCCTGCGTGAAACGGCTTCCTTGACCGCACGGCGTGATCAAAGAATGTTAACCAATGGACCGCCTCTTGAACCGCATTGTTACCTGGGGGACCCGCAGATGAAGGTCGACGGCAAGCATTACCGATCTTTGTGGTGGAACGCAGAAGCGCAGGTTCTGGAAATAATTGATCAGCGATCTCTTCCTTACGAGTTCGTAGTCGAACAGGTTCGCACCCGGGACGATTTCGCCAACGCCATCCGGGAGATGCGGGTGCGTGGGGCGCCTCTGATAGGTGCCACGGCTGCGTATGGCGTGGCGCGTGCCATGGCGGACGATCCTTCGGACGAGAGCTTGGGCGCCGCATGGAGACTGCTCAACGCAACGCGCCCGACCGCCGTTAACTTGCGTTGGGCGCTTGATCGCGCTCGCGAAACGCTACGTCTGGTCGCTGCGCGTGACCGCGCGACCGCTGCCCTGTCTCTCGCGCATGAGATTGCCGACGAAGACGTCGAAATCAACCGCAGGATAGGTGTGCATGGGCTCGATTTGATTAAGAATATTGCGTCGCAGAAGCCAGCAGGCGAGCCTGTTCGCTTGCTCACTCATTGTAACGCGGGGTGGATCGCGACGGTGGATTGGGGAACGGCGACTAGCCCAATTTATCACGCACATGATGCAGGCATTCCTCTTCATGTTTGGGTTGATGAAACGCGACCTCGCAACCAAGGGGCGCTGACGGCGTGGGAGCTTGGCAGTCATGGCGTGTCGCATGAGTACATTACGGACAATGCGGGGGGGCATTTGATGCAGCACGGGCTTGTAGACCTGGTAATCACGGGGACGGATCGCACAACGCGCTCGGGCGATGTATGCAACAAAATCGGCACGTATCTGAAAGCTCTTGCTGCGCGAGACAACAACATCCCGTTCTACGTCGCTCTGCCGTCACCTACGATTGATTGGACCGTGACAGACGGCGTGGCCGAAATCCCCATAGAGAACCGCGATCCACGGGAAGTCACACATGTGCAGGGGGTCGACACAAACGATGCTCTGGGCGTTGTGCAGGTCACACCATCCGGCACGCCCGCGGGCAATCCAGCCTTCGATGTCACGCCAAGCCGATTGATCACCGGTCTGATTACCGAGCGCGGGGTTTGCGATGCAAGTGAAGCCGCTCTGGCATCGCTGTTTCCCGAACTTGCTGTTGCTGCGGAGTAGATAGGTGCCACTCACACTCGAAGACACCCATTCAACACGCCAGTCCTTAGTAGAGGTGTGTCGTCTCATGTCGGCTTCGGGGCTCACGCAAGGCACGGCGGGGAACGTATCAGTGAGGGTCGAGAACGGTTTGCTGGTCACGCCTTCCGGTATTCCATCAGATCAGTTGCGGCCCGACCTGCTCCCTGTCATTCCACAACATGGCGAACCAGACCCGTCGGGTGCGATCAAACCAACTTCCGAATGGCGCTTTCATCAATCTATCCTGGCGGCACGCCCCGATATGGTCGCGGTCGTGCACGCGCATCCCCCTTACGCAACGGCGATCGCGATTCAGCGGCGCAGCATACCTGCCTGCCATTACATGATTGCTGCCTTCGGAGGCAGCGACGTGCCACTGGTCGACTACGCGCTGTTTGGAAGCTCAGAGCTTGCTGACGGTGCCGCTCTGGCAATGCGCGAACGCACCGCCTGTCTTCTTGCCAATCACGGGGCCATTGCGGCCGGCGAAACACTTGAACGCGCCTTTTGGCGAATGGAGGAACTCGAGGCGCTTGCGCGAATGTTCGTTTTGGCGGAAGGAAGCGGAACACCGGTCATACTAAGCGAAGAAGATATTGGCGACGCTTTGTCCGCATTCGCTACCTATGGTCCAAACTCAAACTCAACTGGTTAGCTCCGCGGGACCAACAACGGTTTGAGTGCCTGAAACCGAGTGTAGCCAATGATGGCTGCTGTCGCGGCGACATTCAGACTGGCATCACCGTTGTTCCGCACATTTTCTACCCGGTTGGGATCAATGGGATTTGTTGAACGTGGTTTCGGCAGATGCTGATCAGTCGTTGGCACCCAAATCATACTGTCTGTTCGCGACGCGAAGTCGTCAGGCACGCCGTCATACTCGTTCCCTAGAACGATGCAGTCGCCTTCCTCCCATTGGTGAAATGGAAGTGGCTTGGCGTTGCTTCCCAGCCCTGTCGCGATCAAGCGGCCCTTCACATGAGAAAGACACTCGGCGATATCATCCGAGACAACGGGTGGTCGACGCCCAAGCGCACCACAGGCAAAATCAGCAATTTTTTCAATGTGCTCGCTGCTCATAACACCGTGCGGATCAAAGACGATAACGCGGGTCTCGAAGACTTCCGCAGTTCGCAAGATCATCCCGATGTTGGTTGGCGACTGAAGAGCAAAGAGTAGAAACATGACAGCTTTGACAGAGTGAATGTTAACAGTATCTTAATGATGCCGAACACTATTCAGAAAGTCCATTTGACAGATGACACCCGCCCGGCCCGATCCTGATAACAACGTCGTTCATGGCGTGTTCCAGGTCTTTGATCGGCGGGAAGACGATTTCTCTGTTTCGCTTGCGCTTTCAGACGATCCGATATTCTGGCTGCGATTTGAAAAAGACAGCATGCCAGGCACGATCGTTTTCACGGATTTCAAGGCGGGGTCCCAGAGCGATCCAGTGATGGCGCGCGCCTTGGCGACGGCACTGTCGGACGATGCCGGGGCAGGCATGCAAAAGCTTGTCTTTCATGATCTTGTCCCGGGCGAACACGATCCGGCCCACTACAGGATGGAATTGAATCGCGTGTCGCAAAACGTCCGCGGTTGGATTGATACGGCGGCGCGGATGAACGGCAGGTCTCTTTCCAAAACATATCTGGAGACCGAGCGAGGCAAGGCGAGATTGGTTGTTGAGCTAACGTAGTGCTTTTGAAGGGGTGGCGCGATTGAAGTTGTCGAGGACTTCCTGGTTGGGAAACTTTCGAAGCATCTTCATGCTTGCGATTACCGTTTCGAGGTCAACGAAAGGCAAAGGTACGAGTTCTCCGGTTTTCGACATAGGCGCGCAGTTTTCGCGCTGCTTCGGCCGCAACTTCTGCAATTTGGACATTGAATGAATCCCGGAGAATTTTCTTAACTCAATTTGACGGTAGGCGATCATGGTTAATGAAGACTTAAGTGAAGATGTCGACATGGACGGAAAGTCCGCGGATGTCGTTACCTGCTTTCTTGTAACCCCGTTTGGCGATGACAGCGCGACGTCCGGAGAAGAGGCACGGATTTTCAAGGAAGTTGAAGCCTTGAGGAAGCACGTGTTCAAACCTGTCGAAACTGCTTTTGCGACCGGAGAAGAGCCACTCACTCTGCGGATTTGGGACGCACGCCGATTCAACGACCTGGATCAGGATACGATCCGCGACAAGGTCATCGAACTCATCGACACTTCGGATCTGGTCATTGTCGTGATGACGGCTCGCGACAAACCCAATGCGTTCATCGAGTATGGTTGGGCGACTGGGATGTGGAAGAAGCCCATTGTCTTAAAGCGCAAGGGCTTCGATCTTCCTGCAAACATCAGCAACACCCTCGCCTTAGAATATGACCCGGACCGTTTGGAACCCAAGGATCCAGCAGGACTTTCTGACGTCGCCAAGAAATTGAAAAGGCGCATATCGGATGAGTTGAAGGAAAACACGCGTCGCAGTCCTTTCAATCACTTCCCCCCGACCATCCTCGCGCATGGTGCGGTTGATCTGCTGGGGCGTTTTCAAAACGTGTCGATTGAAGAGTGGTCGCGGACACTGCTCGAAGCCGAGACCGAAATCATCTTGGCAAGTCGCGCCCTCAGAGCCTGACCGAAAAGTAGTTGAGCGATACCAGCAAGTTGTGATTCTCTGTTTCTTGAAAACACAGAACGGAGGATCGACTGTGCCTTGGACTGATACCGCCCGCAAAACGTATAAACGCAAAACAGATCGTTATC
>JAJDZT010000098.1 GCA_022824525.1 Silicimonas sp.
GCGTCAATCTGGTCATACGCCTTGAACTCACCGAACTGCTTCGTGATCGCCGCCGTCAACGTCGTCTTGCCGTGGTCAACGTGACCAATCGTGCCGATGTTGCAATGCGGCTTGCTGCGGTCAAACTTTTCCTTCGCCATCGCCCTCTTGCCTTATTTGATGGGTGCAATATCGGGCGCCACGTAAGTCATCGACGAAGGAAAATCAAGCATCCGTTCGCGTTGAACCCCGGCTCAGGTAAAGCGGTTGTGCTGCGGGAAACCGCGCGGCGCCATGCGACCGGCGGAGGCGCGTGCGCCCTTCCATTCATCAAGCTCGGTCACAGTGCGTTGGCGACCTGCGGGATCAAGCCACGTCAGTCCCTCCGCCAAGCTGAATGTCCGGGCATCGGAAAGCCCGCCATCCTTGTATTTCTGCAGGCGAACACCCTTGCCTCGACCCATTTCCGGCAGGTCGGAAACCGGGAAGACCAGCATCTTGCGGTTCTCCCCAACAGCCGCGATGTGGTCTCCGTCGACCGGCACGCAAACGGCAGCGCGCACGTCTCCGCGAACGTTAAGCACCTGTTTTCCGGCACGCGTCTGTGCGACGACTTCGTCCTCGGAGACGACAAACCCATCCCCTGCGGTGGACGCCACGAGCAGTTTGCTTCCCGGCTTGTGAATGAAGAGCGCAACGATCTCGGCTTCATTCGGCAGGTCAACCATCAGTCGCACGGGTTCCCCCATGCCACGTCCCCCCGGCAAGTTCGCAGCGCTCAGAGTGTAGAACCGTCCATTCGACCCGAAGACCAGCAGCCGGTCGGTGGTTTCCGCGTGGAAGATATGGCGCGGACCGTCACCGTCCTTGAATTTCAATTCGCGCGCCAAGTCGATATGACCGGTCATCGCCCGGATCCAGCCCATCTGCGAACAGACCACTGTAATCGGCTCTCGGTCGATCATGGCCTCAAGCGGCACGTCTTCAATCTCGACAGCTTCGGCAAATTGCGTGCGGCGGGCATCGCCGAACTGTTTCTTCACCTCGCGAAGCTGGTCAGCGACTGTTTTCCACTGGCGACCCTCGTTCTCGAGCAAATCCTGAAGGTCGGCCCATTCCGCCTGCAACTCGTCGCGTTCTCGCTTGAGTTCCAGCTCTTCCAGACGCCGCAACGACCGGAGACGCATGTTCAGGATCGCATCAACCTGAACCTCGGACAGCTCTCCTTCGCCCGGCGCAGGTGTCTTGTAATCGTCCTCCGACGTGGCGCGCACGTGATCCTTCGCCCAATCCTCCCGCATCAGGGCGGCTTTCGGATCGTCGTCGTAACGGATGATGTCAATCACGCGGTCCAGGTTGAGGAAGGCGGTGATGAACCCTTCCAAAACCTCCAAACGGTGCTCGATTTTCTCAACCCGGTGACGCGACCGGCGCTCCAGCACCTCCCGGCGATGGGCAAGGAATGCACGCAGCACTTCTTTCAGCGACGCAACCTTTGGCGTCACGCCATCGATCAGCACGTTCATGTTCAGGCTGAACCGACTTTCCAGATCGGAGTTCCGGTAAAGCATGTTCATCAGAACCTCCGGTTCCACGTTGCGCGAACGCGGTTCCAGAACGATGCGGATATCTTCGGCACTTTCATCCCTGACATCGGCAAGGATCGGCACCTTTTTTGTCTGAATGGTTTCGGCGATCTTCTCTATCAGGCGCGATTTCTGCACCTGATAGGGAATCTCGGTGACAACGATCTGCCATTGCCCGCTACCGAGATCTTCGACTTCCCATGTCGCACGCACCCTGAACCCGCCGCGGCCGGTGCGATAGGCCTCCGCGATGGCTTCCGGCGGTTCGATAATGGTGCCACCGGTCGGGAAATCGGGACCTTTCACGTAATCCAGCAGGGTATCGTCCCGGACCCGTTCGGAATTGTCGGCCTTGGCAAGATGAATGCAGGCGTCGCACAGCTCGGTGATGTTGTGCGGCGGAATGTTGGTGGCCATGCCAACGGCGATGCCGCTTGACCCATTGGCCAGAAGGTTCGGGAAGGCCGCCGGGAGAACGGCGGGTTCTTCCAACCGGCCATCATAGTTCGGACGGAAGTCGACCGCATTCTCATCCAGACCTTCCAGCAGGGCTTCCGCCATCGCCGTCATCCGCGCCTCGGTATAACGGGAGGCAGCAGGGTTATCGCCGTCGATATTGCCGAAATTGCCCTGACCGTCGACGAGCGGATAGCGCACGTTGAAGTCCTGCGCGAGACGCGCCATCGCATCGTAAATCGCGCCGTCCCCATGCGGATGGAAGTCGCCCATCGTGTCGCCGGAAATCTTGGCCGACTTCAGAAAACCGCCCGAAGAGGACAGTCTGAGTCGCGACATTGCATAGAGGATTCGCCGGTGAACCGGCTTCAGACCGTCCCTGACGTCGGGTAAGGCACGGTGCATGATCGTCGAAAGCGCATAGGTCAGATAACGATCGCCAATCGCCCGCCGTAGCGGTTCTGCGAGGTTTTGCCCCTCGATATTGGGGGTATCGGCGTCGTCACTCATAGATGCTGTATTAGCCCTGCTCTTTGGGGGGGTAAAGCGCAGACTGATATGAAAGACACACCAAAAATTTCCCCCTAACTCGCCCAAGGACCGAATGTATTTTGCCACATACAGCGCTTACACAGGCGTAGCCCTTGGGGGGGATTAGAAATGTTTAGATTGGTCGCGGTGACGCTCGCCGGGATTTTTGGTGTTTTGTACGTGGTTGGCGATGAATCGCGCCGTCCCGAGGATGTGGCACGCGCTGAGCCACTGGGCATCCGACTTGTAACTGTTGCGGCGCTTCCCTTCGCGGGGTCGCAGTCGCGTGTTCATGTCTCCGAGATCTCCGATGCTCAGGCCGTTGAACTGGCCGTGGAAGCGGGCCGCGCGTTTCGCTCGGCACGTAAGTCTGAGCCGCAAACCATTCGTGTCGCCGCGGCAGGTACGTCCGCCGCGCCGCTTGCCGAGGCTGAGCCGCAGCGCAGCTTCTGGTATGTCACCGGAAGCGTCGTGAATCTGCGCGGGGGGCCCGGCACCTCGAATCCGGTCGTTGGAACGGTCACGCTCGGCACCGAAGCCGAGGTCCTTTCGGACAATGATGGATGGTTCGAAATTCGGTTGGCGGACGGGTCCGCTTCCGGATGGATTTTTGGCAAGTTCCTGAACCAGCAACGCCCGGGCTGAACGGTCTCAGCTTGGCTCCGGCGTCCCTTTCGGAAAATGCGGGAGCGCGTCCGGAAACGTAATCCAGTCGTGCTGCTCTTCCGTCCAGATCACCCTGACGGGATCCGGAAGCTCGGTTTCGAATGATCCAAATGCCACGCCGACATGGTCAGGCCTCATCTCAAGCGTCCAGTAGATGTTCGTGCCGCAGTTCGGACAGAAGAAGTTCTCCAACGCACGCCCACTGTCAGCGGTGCGTTTCCAGCTTTTCGATGGACCCGTGGTGCTCATGTTGCGCTTCAGGAAATAGGCGCCAGTGCCAAACGGAGCCCCCGTGCGTTTCTGACATGCCCTGCAGTTGCACACGATGACGAAATCCGGGTCACCTTCGAATTGTGCTGCAAGCTGACCACATTGGCACGATGCAAGATGCGTTGACATAGCCATAACCTCCTGCGCAAACCCTGCCGCATGGCTGACCAGAAATCCATCCTCATCACCGGGTGTTCCAGCGGCATCGGATACGACGCGGCCCATGGTTTGAAACGCAAAGGCTGGCGGGTTTTTGCAACCTGTCGCAAACCGGAGGACTGCGAACGGTTGGAAGGCGAAGGTCTTGAAAGCTTCGTCCTCGATCTCGACAGTCAGGGCAGCATCGACGCCGGGGTCGCCGAGACCTTGAAGCGAACGGGCGGGACGTTGAACGCCGTGTTTAACAACGGCGCATTTGGGACCCCCGGCTTGCTGGAAGACCTTCCGACCGAGGCGTTGCGCGCCAACTTTGAAACGAATTTCTTCGCTCAGCACGAGTTGACGCGGCAGCTGATCCCGGTGTTTCGGAAGCAAGGGCACGGGCGCATTCTCATGAACTCTTCTGTGCTTGGCTTCGCGGCCTTGCCTTGGCGTGGCGCATACAATTCCACCAAGTTTGCGATGGAAGGTTGGGCGGATACGCTTCGGCTGGAGCTGCAGGGAACCAATATTCATGTGATCCTGATCGAACCGGGCCCGATCACCAGCCTGATCCGCGAGAACTCGATCGCACATTACGAAAAGTGGATTGACCCGGAGAAATCGCCTCGGCGCGAAGAGTACAAGAACAAGCTGGAACCCCGCCTCTATCGCCCGACGAAAGACAAGCCCGACCCGTTCGAGTTGCCTGCCAGCGCCGTGACGTCCGTGGTGATCGATGCCCTGACGTTGCTGAACCCGCGTCCACGCTACCGCATCACCAAACCGACGAAGGTCATGGCGGTGCTGAAACGGATTCTTCCGACGCGACTTTTTGACAAGGTGCTTTTGAAAGCCTGAGGCTTCGCTTTTTCGCGGGGTTGCTCTAGTTGGTCGGCGAAGGAGACTGCCCCATGCTTTTGGAAGAACCGCTGTTTATCGTCGTCGCGATCGCCTGCCTCGTGGTGGTTGGCATTCTGCTGACCGGGATTGGTGGCTTTGCGAAGGGCGGCGATTTCAATCGGAAACATGCCAACAGGATCATGCGCTGGCGGATCTACGCACAGTTCATCGCGATTCTGCTGATACTCTTGTTCGTTTGGGTTCAAAAAGGAAGCTGACATGGTCGTTCTGAACAAGATTTACACCAAGACCGGGGACGCGGGCGAAACCGCGCTCGGAAACGGCGCGCGCGTCGCCAAACATTCGATGCGGGTCACAGCTTACGGCACGGTTGATGAATTGAACGCGACCGTGGGCATGTGCCGACTGCATGCCGAGGGTGATTTTGACGCAGCTCTTTCCCGGATTCAGAATGATCTGTTCGATCTGGGTGCGGACCTGTGCCGACCGGACATGGAGAAAGACAGCGAAGCCGGTTACCCGGTTTTGAGAATGTCGCCAGAACAGACGGCACGGCTGGAAAGCGAAATTGACGAGATGATTGCCCGGCTGGAACCGCTAAAGTCGTTCATTCTACCTGCCGGATCCCCCCTTGCGACGCATCTCCATCTGTCGCGTACCGTGGCGCGGCGCGCTGAGCGCCTCACGGTCGAACTCGCCACCATGGAAGCGGTGAACGAAGCCGCGGTGAAATACCTGAACCGTCTCTCGGACTGGTTCTTCTGCGCGGCCCGCGTCGCCAATGAGGATGGACGCGCAGACGTGCTGTGGGTTCCGGGGGCGAACCGCTGAAAGCGGCGAAACGTCTCGTAGACGTTTCGTCACCCGGAAGAGCGGAGCGCAGGCACGAAAGGCGGGGGTGAACCGCTAGCTGGACGGCTCCCACAGTTCTACGGCATTGCCCTCCGGGTCGCGGATGTGCGCAAATCGGCCGATACCGTCCATCGCCGTCTCATTGAAGGGCTCAACGCCGCCTGCGCGCAACTGTGCGAGAATCGCATCCAGATCGCCAACCCGAAAGTTGATCATCACCTGCTGCTCTGCCGGGAAGTAATCGGTGTCGGCGGCAAAAGGCGCGAAAACCGTGACCCCGCCCTCCGCGACCCAGGGCGGTGTTTCCATATCCGTAGGCGCCGGATCCACGCCCAACATGTCACGATACCAAGCCGTCAGTGCGGCAGGATCGCGCGCCCGGATGAAAACACCACCAATGCCCTTGACTTTCTCCATGAAAAAATCCTCCTGTTTTTCACAGAGGATAACATGAAACGCGGCGTCGCGAGTCAAAAACGCGTCGATTTTGACCTGTTTTCTGCAGCGCGGCTTCGCTACACCGTCGGGTAACAGAAAAGGAGAATGCGAGAGATGAAGGTCCTTGTGCCCGTCAAACGCGTGATCGACTACAACGTGAAGGTTCGCGTCAAGGCGGACGGCAGCGGTGTCGATCTGGCAAACGTCAAGATGTCGATGAATCCGTTCGACGAGATTGCTGTTGAAGAAGCGATCCGTCTGAAGGAAGCCGGCAAAGCGGAAGAGATCATCGCCGTCTCCATCGGCGTCAAGCAAAGCCAGGAGACGCTCCGTACGGCGCTTGCCATGGGTGCTGATCGCGCGATCCTGATCGTCGCCGCAGACGATGTTCACACCGACATTGAACCGCTGGCCGTCGCGAAGCTTTTGAAAGCCGTTTGCGATGAAGAACAGCCGGGCCTCGTGATTTGCGGCAAGCAGGCCATCGACAATGACATGAACGCCACCGGCCAGATGCTGGCTGCGCTCACCGGATGGGCGCAAGCCACCTTCGCATCCGAAGTCAGCGTGGAGGGCGACAGCGCCACCGTGACACGCGAAGTGGACGGTGGTCTTCAAACCATCAAGGTGAAGATGCCCGCGATCGTCACCGTGGACCTGCGTCTGAACGAGCCGCGCTACGCGTCGCTTCCGAACATCATGAAGGCGAAGAAGAAGCCGCTGGATGAGAAGACACCGGCTGACTACGGCGTCGATGTCGCCCCGCGTCTCGAAATCGTTTCGACGACCGAGCCGGAAGCACGCAAGGCAGGCGAAATCGTGGGCTCCATCGACGAGCTTGTTACGAAACTCAAGGAAGCGGGGGCTGTCTGATGGCTGTACTACTTCTTGCTGAAGTGAATGACGGTGAACTGTCCGTCGACGCAACCGCGAAAGCCGTGACCGCAGCAAAGGCCATGGGGGACATCACCGTGCTGTGTGCCGGTGGGTCCGCTTCCGCGGCTGGCGAAGCGGCGGCGAAAATCGACGGTGTGTCGAAAGTACTGGTCGCGGAAGATGCATCTCTCGGCCACCGCATGGCCGAGTCAACGGCTGCATTGATCGTGTCACTGGCTGGCGACTATTCCCATATCGTCGCGCCTGCGACGACGGACGCCAAGAACATCCTGCCGCGCGTCGCGGCGCTTCTGGGCGTCATGGTGATCTCGGACATCTCTGGTGTTGTCGATGCGGACACGTTTGAGCGTCCAATTTATGCCGGTAACGCGATCCAAACGGTCAAGTCGTCTGACGCGACCAAGGTCGTTTCGGTCCGCACATCTACATTCGATGCGGCGGGCGAAGGCGGTTCGGCTTCGGTCGAGAGCATTGGGGCGGCCGAGAACCCCGGCTTGTCCGAATGGGTCGAGGACAAGGTCGCCGAAAGCGATCGGCCAGAACTTACATCTGCAGGAGTGGTCGTCTCCGGTGGTCGCGGTGTCGGCTCCGAAGAAGACTTTGCGTTGATCGAAAAGCTCGCCGACAAGCTTGGCGCAGCGGTCGGCGCGTCTCGTGCGGCAGTCGACTCGGGCTACGCTCCGAACGATTGGCAGGTCGGCCAGACAGGTAAAGTCGTGGCTCCTGACCTTTACGTTGCCGTGGGCATCTCGGGCGCCATTCAGCACCTTGCCGGCATGAAGGATTCGAAGATCATCGTTGCCATCAACAAGGATGAAGAAGCACCGATCTTTCAGGTGGCAGACTACGGACTCGTGGCAGACTTGTTCACGGCCGTTCCCGAGTTGATCGAAAAACTCTGACGACTGACCCGGGTCGCGTCACGTTTGCGGCCCGGGTTGTTTCCAAGTTCAGTGATCAAGGGCGCGATGGCATCGGCAATGCAACGATGCACCGCCGGGCCTGGCAGAAGCCGCGCGGCCTCTTCTTCCTGCGCCGGATACAGTTTTCCATCCAACGAACGATCCGGCGGCATGGCCACCTCGACTAGGTGCGCAAAGCTCCCTTCGAGTTCCTCAATCATGGACCAATCAACGAAGCGCGGTTCTTCCTCATCGAGAGAATCGCTGGTTTTGCTCAGTTTACGGTCCGACAACCAAAGCAGGATGACTTCACTGTCGATCAACGACAGCACGCGCCGCATGCGTTGCGTCCACGCCCATTTCAACTCCTCCACGACAACGGCAAAGGCCGCCTCAGACGTGCGGCGAAGCGTGCTGAGCAGATGGCCGGTGAAGTGAATGTCGGTGAATTCAACGGTCGGATAAAGCTCCCGCAACGCAGGCGAGACACTCAGAAAGCGATCATTCCGCCGCGAATGCACACTGTAGAGCCGGTTGGACATGTTCTGCGCGCCCAGGATCTGAAGAACCGTCACGTCCGCTTTCGACGCGAGGTCGAGAAGAACCTGCTCTTCGCTGAAGAGCGACAATCCCGCCTGAGCGACACCAAGATTTACCACGGTACGCCCCGTAAGATCGGCAACAAGATCAGAGAATGGGCAGGCGACGTATTTTCCAAACGCTTCGGTGCCCCCGAGAACGGCAACAAAAGGGGCATCGAACGATTGCAACGGCCCACGAAAGGCAATCCGGCAATCCGGCAAGTGGTAATAGTGATAGTCCAGCTCTTCCACCGGGACTTCATCTAACTGGGGTACAATCGCCTCACGCATACCGTTTCCTCGACAACGTGTGCGCAACATTCCGGCCAACCCATTGAGATATCGCTAAAAGCAGCATTTTAGGCATCTCGCGCCCTTGCGAAGGACCGGGGCCACCGCCTATGGTCGCGCGAGCAACGCGAGGGCGGGCAGATGGAAATCAAGAAAGTTGGGGTTATCGGGGCCGGTCAGATGGGCAACGGCATCGCGCATGTCTTTGCACTGGCAGGCTATGATGTCTTGATGAATGACGTCAGCAGGGATGCTCTCGATTCCGCTCTCGCCCTGATCGACAAGAACCTCGAACGACAGGTCAGCCGCGACAAGATAAGCGCTGAAGAAAAGGCGTCTGCACTCGGACGCATTTCAACGACACTTTCCTTGTCGGATCTGGGCCCGACAGATCTTGTGATCGAGGCTGCGACGGAACGTGAAACGGTCAAGGCTGCGATCTTCGAAGATATCGTGCCGCACCTTGCGCCGCATACGATCCTCACGTCGAACACATCCTCGATTTCAATCACACGCCTTGCAAGCAGAACGGATCGCCCGGAGAAGTTCATGGGGTTCCACTTCATGAACCCCGTGCCAGTGATGCAACTCGTCGAATTGATCCGGGGCATCGCGACCGACGAGGCCACGTACACCGCACTGAAAGACGTGGTCGAGAAGCTGGGCAAGACCTCCGCAACCGCAGAGGATTTCCCGGCATTCATCGTCAACCGCATCCTGATGCCGATGATCAATGAAGCGGTCTATACGCTGTACGAAGGCGTCGGCTCCGTCGCTTCCATCGACAGTGCCATGAAGCTTGGCACCAATCACCCGATGGGGCCGCTTGAGTTGGCGGATTTCATCGGCCTCGACACGTGCCTTGCCATCATGAACGTGCTTCATGACGGGCTGGCCGACACGAAATACCGGCCCTGTCCGCTGCTTACCAAATATGTCGAGGCCGGGTGGTTGGGTCGCAAGACCGAACGCGGGTTCTACGACTATCGTCAGGATCCGCCCGTTCCCACGCGATAGGACCGAGAGCCATGCGTCGCCGCCGATAACAGCGGCTTCGCCACCAGCCGCAGGAGCTTCTTTTCAAAGCATCAGAATGGGTATTGGCAGGTTTTTCCGTCCTAACGACGGTTTCACGCCTCTCCCAAAGAGAGCGTCTCGGAACGCATCCAGGCCATCAACTCTCGGGGTGTTGAGGCCCTTGCAGCAATATCGGAAGGATCAAAGGGACTTCCAACATGTGGTCGCTGCGACTTGTTGAGCGCGTGCACGACCTCGTGCAAAAGCAAACCCTGTCTCAAGGTGGCGCTGACCTTGTCGGCAATCTGATATGCGCGGGAATTCGCACCGGGAAAGCGGATCGGCACGACCGTCGCGCCGGACTTCAGGATCATCTTCGCCGTGAACGGGTTCCAGTCTCGCTCGATCGCCGGACCCCACCACGTGTCGGATGATGCAACAACCCCCGATGGGAACAGGACCACGACCCCGCCGGACGCCAAATGCGCCATGGCCGTCTTGCGCATCGTCAGGCTTTTCTGGATTGCCTCTTCTTCATGCGGGAACGGAACCGGGATCATGAACTGCTCAATCTCGGGGATACCCGTCAACAGCGAGCGCGTCAGGATCTTGTAATCCGTCCGGACACGTCCGATCAGTTCGGCCAGAACCATGCCATCGACAAGGCCGTGCGGATGGTTTGCGACGACCACGACAGGTCCGGTCGCTGGAATGCGGGCAATCTCGTCCTCGGGCGTATCGAGAGTTATGCCCATGACATCCAGCGCATTCGGCCAGAAGCCCTGGCCCGTCTCAACACCCTGACGCTCGAACTTGCGAATAAGCCTGAGCAGGCGAAGCTTGCCAGTCATCCACTCCATCGTGCGGATAACGCCGCGCTTCGCTGGATTTGGGAAGGTGTTGGCATAGCTCAAACGCCGTTTGTCGTACGGGATGTAACCGTCCTGGGTCGTGTCGTCGCCCGGCGTGTTCGTCAATTGGGCCATGCTCTATGTATCCTCGCCGAAGCGGTCGGCCACCAAGGTTTCGATTGCATCGGCGAGAGCTTCCGCCTCCGCACCGCTCGTGGTCACCTCAATCTGGCAGCCACGCGCAGCAGCAAGCATAAGAAGCCCCATGATACTGTCCCCGGTGGCCGACAACCCGTCCTTCGAAACCTCGGCGTCAGCATCGAAACCTTCAACAAGTTCGACAAGCTTTGCCGATGCCCGCGCGTGGAGGCCCTTTTCGTTTACGATCGTCAAAACTCGTGTCATCTCCCCGGGCATAACACGTCATCCTCCGCCATCGAAACTGTCGATGTACTTTCTGCCCGCCTTGAGGGCCGCAGCGACGGCATCGCCAATCGGCTTGTGTCGAAGCTTCACCAGTTTGATGAGCATCGGCAGGTTGGCTCCATAGAGGATCTTCCGGTCGGAAGGGTTGCAGGCGCGTAAGGACAGATTAGACGGAGAGCCGCCGAACATGTCCGTCACCACCACGACGCCATCTCCGGTATCGACCTGATCTGCCGCGCGACAGATCTCTGCCTGTTTTCGATCACGGTCATGGTCGGGTTCGATCGGGATGGCCAAAATACCGGTCTGTTTGCCGACCACATGTTCGACTGCCGACAGATATTCCGCCGCCAGACCTCCATGTGCCACGATCACTATACCGATCAAACGGTCTTACCCCATATCACGCGACTATGCCTTGCCGCGCCGTTCCAATTCCCGGTGGCGAGTTGACACCCGCCACCCCTTCTCTGCAAGCGCTTTCGACAGCTTTTCCGCAACGGTAACCGACCTGTGTTGACCACCGGTACATCCAATCCCGACCGAGAAATGTGTCTTTCCTTCCGCCTTGAAGGCCGGAAGAAGCGAAGCCACCAGTTCCAGCACTTTCTCAAAGAAGGGCGCAAAGCCATCATCGCCGGATACATAAGCCGCCACGTCCGAATGGCGACCATCCAACGCGCGAAGATGTTCTTCCCAGTGCGGGTTCTTCAGGAACCGCGCGTCAAAAATCATGTCGACACCACGGGGCAACCCGCGTTTGTATGAAAAGCTGTCAACGGAAACGACGAGTTCGTCGAACCCGGCACCCCCGAAACGCCGCCCGATTTCGGAGCGCAGATCGTGTGGCGTCATATCCGATGTGTCGATCAGGTGATCTGCTTCGCTTTGCAGCGGGGCGAGCAAGGTCACCTCCCGCTCAATGCCGGCTTCCGGTGCCTCTTGCGGCGCAAGCGGATGCCGACGACGGGTCTCAGAATAGCGGCGGATCAGAACGTCCGGTCGACACTCCAGAAAAAGCATTTCCACGTCGACTTCGGACCCATCCTCGATCCGGGTCAGAACGGACAGAACCGCGTCGATCGAAAAGTCCCTGTTGCGGACGTCAATGCCGATCGCCATCGGCGGAAGCTGGACCGGGCTTTCGAAGACACGCTCCAACAAAGTGAGAGGGATATTATCGATCGCCTCGAAGCCGATGTCCTCAAGCGCATTGATCGCCGTGGTGCGACCGGCCCCGGAGGCACCCGTAACGATAACAACCCGGGCGCTGGATTGTGCTGCGCTCATGTTGCGAACCCTTCGACGAGATAGAGACGCAGCATAGCGGCGAATGCGGGGCTCTCAACCTTTCTGAGGAGTGGCAGTTCAACATCGAGAAGGCTGATCTTTCGTCGCTCCGGGAAGCGGACGGTTTCCAACTGGTCCAGGTCCACAACCGCCTGCGCAAATGCGGGTGTGGTCGGGCAGGTCAGGATGCCAAGACCACGCGCTTCGATGCGATCTCGAAGTGGTTCGGGTGCCTCGACCCAAAGCCCACCGTCGCGAGGGGTCAGTATCGCCCGGTCATCCGCAACAAGCGAACCGCCAAGCGCCACGAGTTCCAGCGCCAGTGTGGACTTCCCGTTCCCGGACTTGCCGACAATCAGCAGTGCTCGACCGTCGAACGCGACGGCGGAGGCGTGCAAAGGTTGCATGGGACAGCCGCCTTAGAGCCTGACCGAAAAGTAGTTGAGCGATACCAGCAAGTTGTGATTCTCTGTTTCTTGAAAACACAGAACGGAGGATCGACTGTGCCTTGGACTGATACCGCCCGCAAAACGTATAAACGCAAAACAGATCGTTATC
>JAJDZT010000088.1 GCA_022824525.1 Silicimonas sp.
GATAACGATCTGTTTTGCGTTTATACGTTTTGCGGGCGGTATCAGTCCAAGGCACAGTCGATCCTCCGTTCTGTGTTTTCAAGAAACAGAGAATCACAACTTGCTGGTATCGCTCAACTACTTTTCGGTCAGGCTCTAAGACAGGCAGCTAAGCGCTGTCGAATGGAATTGCGAATTTTCACGGAAACAAACTGTGATTCCACTCAAAACAGTAAGATTCAAGGCAATCGTCGCGAATAGAGCTGAATGTTGCGATGCACCTTTGCGAATTCTCGTGGATTTGCTAACCTGTCAGAAACAATAAGAAGCGGATTGAGGCAATGAGCAGACCCATTCGCGCCCTGATTCTTTTCCTGCTGGTCTCCGCCTGTGGGTCGGGAAGCTATGAGGCGCCTAGAGATCTTGATAATGCATGTTCCATCGTAAAGCAGCGCCCCCACTATTTGGACGCCATGCAACAGACGGAAAATCGCTGGGGCGTTCCCGTCGCCGTCCAAATGGCGACGATCTATCAGGAAAGCAAGTTCATCGGTAACGCGCGAACGCCGCGCAAGAAGTCTCTGGGTCTTTTCCCAGGCGAGCGTATCAGCACCGCCTATGGGTACGGTCAGGCCCTTGACGGGACGTGGGAAGAATATCAAGCCGAGCATGGTGGCTGGCGCGCAAGGCGTGACAACATCCACCATGCCACTGATTTCATGGGTTGGTACTTCACCAAGTCACAAAACGGGCTCGGCATCCCATTGTCTGACGCGAAGAACCAATATCTGGCCTATCATGAAGGTCGCGCAGGATATGCACGCGGAAGCCACTACCGAAAAGCTTGGCTGCTTCGTGTCTCGGATGAGGTAGCAAACCGCGCAATCATGTACGATGCGCAGCTCAAGTCTTGCGGCTTCGTATAGAGCTTAAGGTTTGACCCCCCGTTGACCCTCTTCATAACTGATGTTGAAGAGGGTCGACGGCAGATCATTCACCTTCGTCAGCTGACCGAGGATAACGGTCGTTCTGGCGCCCTGCCCGTCTGTGACGACCCACTGGCGCAATTCGACCGGGTTCGCGGTGAACTTCAGTTGGATATTCCCATATTCCGGGTGCTCGGGGTCTTGTGCAGTCACGATGGTTGCAGTGCCATCGAAGTCATGGCCGACTACCATGTTCCGTCGCGCAAGGTTTACATTCCGCTCGAGAATTAGATTGAGCGGCGTCCTGCGAAGCGGATAGCGCTCTGCCTTCTGCACGTTTGACTTCCCGTCAAAAATTCCAACCTGTCCGCCACCGGCGATCACCAGAAGTTCCTCTGGCGGATCGTACTCGAACCGCACGCGACCCGGGCGACGCATGTAGTATTTGCCAGTGGAAAGCGTTCCATCGTCGTTGACTTGCGTAAAGTCAGATGTTGCCCGTTCAATCCCGTTCAAATAGCGCGAGATGTCGTCGAGTGAGAGTTTCGCTGCCAAAGCAGGTGTCGCAGCAAAAGCAGCGGCGGTAGCAAGAAAGGTCCTGCGATACATGGTTTGCCTCATATCAGTTGGGCTCGATATAGGCGGAGCCTGCATATTCCTCCAGTGACAAGCGATAACATGGGCGTGCCAGCGCCTATCCAGATATCTCAGTTCCGAAAGACTCGGAGGGAACCGCGGTAGAAAGGCCCGGCTCACAAAGCAATGTCGAACGGCCGCGCCAAATCTCCTAAACTTGCTCGGGCACAAGTATTTCGCGCTTGCCAACGTGATTTGCCGCGCTGACCAATCCGTTCTCTTCCATTTGCTCCACAAGGCGTGCAGCCTTGTTATATCCGATCGCAAGCTTCCTCTGGATATAGGATGTGGAGCATTTCCGGTCCTTGATCACGATAGCAACGGCCTGATCGTAGAGCGCATCCTCGCCATCGGTATTGCCGCCGAGACCCAACACCATGTCGATGTCGGAAGACGACTCTTCGTCCGGACCTTCTTGAACGCCGGAGACGTAAGCTGGGGCACCAAAGCTCTTCAGATGGTTGACGACTTCTTCAACTTCTTCGTCGGCAACAAAAGGACCGTGGACTCGTGTGATCTTGGCTCCACCAGCCATGTAAAGCATGTCTCCCTGACCCAGAAGCTGCTCGGCCCCCATCTCGCCAAGGATCGTACGGCTATCGACCTTTGAGGTAACCTGGAAGCTGATCCTTGTTGGAAAGTTCGCTTTGATCGTACCAGTGATCACATCGACCGACGGGCGTTGTGTGGCCATGATCAGGTGGATACCCGACGCCCGCGCCATCTGCGCAAGGCGCTGAATGCAGGCCTCGATCTCCTTGCCTGCAACCATCATCAAATCGGCCATCTCATCCACAATGACAACAATGTAGGGTAGCTTTTCCGGAGCGAACTCTTCTGTTTCGAATACCGGTTCGCCGGTCTCATCGTCGAAGCCCGTCTGTACAGTGCGCGAGAACATCTCGCCTTTGGACAGGGCATCCTTCACGCGTGCGTTGAAACCCTCAATGTTCCGAACACCCATTTTGGACATCTTGCGATATCGTTCTTCCATTTCGCCGACCACCCATTTCAAGGCCACGACGGCTTTCTTCGGGTCGGTCACAACAGGTGACAATAGATGTGGAATCCCGTCATAGACGGAAAGCTCGAGCATCTTCGGGTCGATCATGATCAACCGGCAATCTTCCGGCGTCAGCTTGTACAGCAGTGACAGGATCATCGTGTTGATGGCCACGGATTTACCGGAACCCGTGGTTCCTGCGATCAAAAGGTGGGGCATTTTGGCAAGGTTGGCGACAACTGGGTCGCCACCGATATTCTTGCCCAAGGCCAAAGGCAGTCTCTGATTGCCATCACCGTAGTCTCGCGCGGAGAGCATTTCGCGCAGGACCACCATCTCGCGCTTCTCGTTTGGAAGTTCGATACCAATCACAGAGCGACCAGGCACCGTCGATACACGGGCCGAAAGTGCGGACATGGATCGGGCAATATCGTCGGCAAGACCAATGACACGGGACGCTTTCAGACCAGGTGCAGGCTCAAGCTCGTACATTGTCACAACCGGGCCGGGACGAACGCTGACAATTTCGCCCTTGACGCCATAGTCATCCAACACGCTTTCCAGCATGCGCGCGTTTTCTTCCAACGCCTGGTCCGAGAGGTGGTGGCGTTCAATGTTGGCCGGGTCTTCGAGAAGGCTCAAAGGCGGGATTTCGAAATCACTGTCTTCGCCAAAGAGTGACGGTTGCGCCTCGGCCTTGGCACGACGTGATGGGACCGGTTTCTTCGCGCTGTGCTGCACCTTCGCCTTGGGCTCAGGTGTTGCAATCCGATCCATGGCAGGGTTTGCGAGTTCCGGTTCCGGCCACTGCATCTGATCGTCCAGCGCACGCAGTTCCGCGATTTCTCCATCTTCGTCAAGCATTGAGATCGACGGTTTTGCTGCCGCATCACCAGAAACAGGTGGTTCTGCACGAAGCTCGGGTCGACGCACACGGTTTTTCACGGCATCCGAGATACGTGCGCTGATCCGGTCCTCACCTTCCATGGAGGCAAAAGCGTCTTCGTCCTCGCTTCTTCGTTTCAAAAGCGACGGCAATGAAGACAGAATTCGATCCTTGGCATTGTCGCGAGACCGGACGCCCCGCGTAGCGCGAAGAACGGCTGGACTCATATCGGGGTCTTCAATCTCAGCACGCTCGCTGCGCGTTTCAGTACGGCGTTCACGCGCCGCTGCTGCCATGCGAATGGTTCCGGAGGCCCCATTCCCCAATAGCGATAGCACGGTGTGATACATCAGGATCAAGCCACCGATCAGATATCTGATGTAAAGCCACAGATCATGCCGGTCAAAGCCAAGGACATAAACCAGCATCGCTATGGCACCCACAGCCAACGCCAGCGACATGATCTTCAGGCCAACACCAGCAGGCAATGGCAGAAGCCCCAGGATCGCACCCAAAACGGTGTCACCAAACAGGCCACCCAGCCCAAATGAATGAGGCCAATTCGGTCCAGGAACATGCGTCGAGAAGTAAACCGAGACAAGCGCTACGGCGATCGGCGCAAAGATCACACGCCCGACAGCACTGTCAGACCCGTAGTGGAAAACGAAACGCGCGCCCCAGACAAGGAGCACCAGAGAAATGGCCCAGCTGCCATACCCAGCGATCACATAGAGCGGTGAGGCAAACGCCGCTCCGACCGGACCAAGAATGTTCTGTGCCGGAGCATCAGTTGAAGAAAGCCAGTTCGGATCGTCGGCGGAATAAGACCAGAGGGCCAGCATCGAGAGGACACCAAGCGCAAGAAGAAGAACACCAACGAGTTCCTTTCCTCGTCGTTCAATGATCGCCTGTGTGTCGCTGTCGAATAGCGGGTCACGATGTCTTGCCTGATACGCCATGCCTCAATCTTCCCTTACGAGTATAAACAGTCGCGGAGCGCCGTAAGCCCGCGCTGCAGTTCTTGTTCTTCTGCCACCATGGCGACGCGGATATAGTTCTTGCCGGGGTTGAACCCGTCCACGTCGCGCGAAAGATATTCCCCGGGCAGCACCCGGACGCCTGTTTCCTTCCAAAGCTTCACGGTAGCTGCTTCACCATCTTCAACTGGAAGCCACAGGAAAAAGCCTGCTTCCGGTGCGCCGCACCCATCGATGCCTTCGAAAACAGCATTCGCGATGTCGTACTTGGTGACATACCGAAGCCTGCTTTTTTCCACGTGCTCTTCGTCCGCCCAAACCTTGGTCGACGCGTGCTGCAGCGGCATTGGCAACGGCGCTCCAGCATATGCGCGTAGCTGGCGAATACGTCGGATGCTTTCCGGTCCCCCTGCAACAAAACCAGAACGAAGACCGGGCAGATTGGAGCGCTTCGAAAGCGAGTGGAAAATCACCACACGTTCGGGATCAGCACCGGTTTCAACAGCCATTTGCAGACCGCTCACCGGCTTTTCGTCGCGGTACACTTCCGAGTAGCACTCGTCGGAAAAGACCTTGAAGTCGAACTCTTCGGCGAGAGCGAGCAGGTCCTTCCAGTATTCTCGAGATGCCACTGCACCCTGGGGGTTTGCAGGTGAGCACAGATAGCACGCCGTCGTCCGGTTCAGCGTCTCAGCATCAAGCGCATTGAGATCAGGCAAGAAACCTGTCTCAGCGGTCGCAGGTAGGAATCGTGCGGAGGCTCCAACGGAAATCGCGGCGATCGCGTAAACCTGATAGAAGGGGTTAGGAACAAGAACGACAGGCTGACCGTTCTTTTCTTCGGGGAATAGCGCCATGGCCGCGTTGTAAAGACCCTCTCGCGTGCCGTTCAGCGCCATGATTTGTGCGGTTGGAACTTCAATCCCAAAGCGCCGCATCAACCACCCAGAAATCGCATCGAGCAACTCGGGCGCGCCATCGTTGGCCGGATAGTTGCGAAATGACGCTGCATGTTCGGCAATCGTTGATGCAACAAAATCTGGGAATTCATGCCGTGGCTCGCCGATGGTCAGGTTGATAGGTTCGCCCCCCGCCTGAACAGGGTCGAGCAACGCGCGCAGGCGCGGCCATGCGTATGCCGGTAGGTTCGAAAACCGCTCGGGAAACACCATCTCTGCCTCAAGTTCGGGGTCGTATCGCCCCGTTTTTCAGAACCTTAGCGGCTGAGAATCCGTGGGTCCATCGCCATTTGCGCTCGCGCGAGATTTTTGTGGCATTTGGGGCGCTTTATCTAAGCGCCGCCTCTGCCGCCGCAGCGATGCGCAACAAACGCTCTTCGCTGTCGCCCTGGAATGTCACCCCGCAAGACGGCGTACCGGAGGGCAACGTCACGGCGGCCAGCCCCATCAGATTGCCGATCCGCGTGTTTCTGAGCGCCTTCAGGTTGCGCTCGGTGAAATGCGCCTCGTCCTGCGTCACCGCTTCGATTTTGGGCGGCAGGATCGGGCAGGTCGGCAAGATCACCGCATCAAACCCCGCGACCGCTTCCCGGTAGACAAGCCTAAGGCAATCCAACTCGCGCCAGGCCGAGATGAAGTCCGCAGCACCGATGGTCTTTCCCTGCAGGAAGCGGGTGCGCACGGGCGGGTACATCTTCTCGCCCTCTGCCTCTATCCGCTCGCGCCATGTCGCATAAGCCTCTGCCGGGAAGAGCGTGCCGCTGAGCGGCATCGCCTCTGCAACCGCAGGCACGTCGATCTCTTCGACGACAGCCCCGGCAGCAGCCAACCGGTTGACGGCGCTCTCAAAAGCGGCGCTAGGCACCTCCTCGACCGCCTCCATTGCCACCGTCCGCAAAATACCAAGCCGTACGCCGCTCAGGCTTGCACCCGTCAGGTCGGCAGGCCGACCGTTTTCAAGCGCGGCAAACATCAGGGCCGCATCCTCGACCGTCCGGCAAAGCGGACCAACCGTGTCGAACCGCGCACAAAGCGGCACCACGCCTTCAAGTGACAGCCGCCCGTGCCGCGTCTTCAGCCCGACCAGATCGTTCCAGACCGACGGAATACGCACCGACCCGCCGGTGTCGGACCCGATCCCGGCCGCCGCCAATCCGAAAGCGACCGAAGTGCCAGCCCCCGACGAGGACCCGCCTGAGACCGCCCCGTGATCATTCACGCAAGGCGGGGAGGCCGTCACCGGGTTCAGTCCAAGCCCCGAGAACGCCAGTTCGGTCTGATGGGTCTTACCAAGGCAAACAAGTCCAGCCTCGGTAGCCTTTGTCAAAACCTCCGCATCACGATCCGGAACCCGACCCGACAAGAGAGCAGAACCGCTCTCGGTCGCGACGCCCGCGGTGTCATAAAGATCTTTCCAGGAAATCGGGACGCCATCGAGAGGCGAATGGCGCAGCCCTCTTTTCGCACGATCCGTCGCTGCAGCCGCTTCCGCGCGCGCGCGATCTTTTGTCAAACGCACGTAAATCCGATCTCGGAATTCATGCCGCTCGATCGCCTCCAGATATGTCTCCGCCAGGTCTTGCGGGGATAGCCTTCCCGCTTCGATATCGCGCCCCAAATCGGCAGCGGGTCGTGTGAGCCATTCTTCCATGGTGCAGAAGGTAGCGGCAGGACAGCGCATGGACAATGCGCTGGTAGCACACATATTCCAAAGCATGGATCTCGACACTGATATCGTGATTGCGGGTGGCGGACTGAACGGACTCTCGATGGCCCTTGCGCTTCGTGCAGGAGGCTTCGCCGTAACTCTTGTCGACGCGGTCGCGCAGAAGGTCCGCGCCAACGCGAAATTCGATGGTCGAAGCTACGCCATGTCGATCGCATCAAAGCGAGTTCTGTCCACGCTTGGTGTCTGGGACCGAATTGCGGACACTTCCCCGATTCTCGGCATCAAGGTTACGGACGGTCGCGCTGGCGAAGCGCCATCGCCACTGATGCTGGCCTTCGATCACGCTGAGATCGAAGAAGGCCCAATGGGTTTCATGGCTGAGGATCGCAAATTGCGCCCAGCACTTCTGGCAGCTTCTAATGATGCCGGCGTCGTGCATATCGACCATGACAGCGTTGCGTCCGAGGTCGCAGAAGCCACCGGCATCACGGTGTCACTAACATCGGGCACAACCCTGCGCTCAAGGCTACTGATTGCATGTGACGGTAAAAAAAGTGCCATCGCTGACCGTTCCGGCATCAAGCGCACTGGTTGGCGTTACGATCAAACCGCTCTCGTTTGTGCAATCGCCCATGAGAAGCCGCATAACTGCATTGCGCATCAATACTTTATGCCGTCGGGGCCGCTCGCAATTTTGCCGTTGCAGGGAAATCGGGCTTCTATTGTATGGACCGAACGCGATGCCCGTGCAGCACAGATCCAAACGATGTCGGATGCCAATTACCTGAACGAGTTGAGACCGCGGTTCGGCAGTTTCCTCGGCGAAATCGAGCTTGCGGGCGCCCGTTTCAGTTACCCGCTCGGCCTTTCCATTGCCGACCATTTTGTCGCCAAACGAGTAGCATTGGTCGGCGACGCTGCTCATGTTGTGCACCCCATCGCAGGTCAGGGTTTGAATGCGGGCCTCAAGGACGTCGCAGCTCTTGCGGAGGTTCTGACAGATGCTCACCGTCGCGGAGAAGATATCGGGCGTCCGGATGTCCTTAATCGTTACGAACGTTGGCGTCGGTTCGATACCGCAGCCCTTGCCGTCGCCACAGATGGCTTCAACAGACTATTTTCAAATGATAATTCGGCGCTTCGCCTTATCCGAGATATCGGGCTGGCTGCCACCAACGCGTTCCCGGGCTTACGCCGGGGTCTGATACGCGAAGCTGCTGGACTTACTGGGGAGCTGCCCCGCCTGGCGAAAGGTCAAACTCTTTAACCGTCACTCAAGCTTTCTCGCTTCATCAACGAGCATGACGGGGATTCCATCCCGGATTGGGTAGGCCAAGTGCGCCGCCTTCGAAACCAGCTCCTGCTTCTCCGCGTCATAGGTCAACTGAGCACGCGTTTCGGGACAAACCAAGGCCTCCAGCATACGACGGTCGAATTTTGGAGTGTCAGTCATTGAAGCGGGTCCTCACCGCCAGCACCTCCACGGAGCGCAAACTGTATAAGCGTGACTAACGTCTCTCGACGGGTTTCCAACGACGGCGCTTCAAGCAGTGCTTGCTTATCTTCAGGTTCAAACGGGCAGAGCATGGAAAGCGAGTTAATCAACAGCTCGTCCTCTGCTTCTTCGAGGGATTCCCAGTCGGTGCGAAGTTCCTCTGCCTCAAAAAACGAGCGCAGGGCGGGAAAGAATGAGGCACGGTCCAGCCCCGGATCGTGCTCAGTCGCCCCGAGATCGCGATCGAAACCATCCCACGAAACTTTGCAACGGCGATAAGGTGTGAACCCCTCGACTTCCTCTTTCACTCGGAAGCGCGACAAACCAGACAGCGTGATCATGTATCGCCCGTCCTCTGTTTCCGAGAAGGCAGTCAAGCGCCCTGCACATCCTATTGCGTGGAGCTTTTTGTCGCCGTCCATCTTGCCGTTTCGCGGCTGGATCATCCCGATAAGGCGCGTTGGAGTCTTCATCGCGTCCTCGATCATGGCAAGGTAACGCGGCTCGAAGATATGCAACGGCAACCTAGACCTCGGGAGCAACAAGGCTCCGGGCAACGGGAAAACCGGGATCGTTTCTGGCAGATCGGATTTTGAGATCATATGGGGCAACTAGCCCGACCTCCGCCTCAGGCAAAAATCATGGAACTCAGCTTACGACGGCCATGGAGCGCAACCGGATCATTCGGCTTCAATGCCTCAAAAATCGTAAAGAGCTGCGCCTTCGCTGCCCCATCATTCCATTCGGCATCCAAGCGGAACAGGTCCAAAAGTGTGTCCACGGCCTCCGCGACATCCCCATTTGCATGAAGTGCCTGCGCGAGATCGAAGCGCGCCTCGCGATCTTCGGGATCGGCTTCCACCTTTGCCCGGAGTTCTGCGACTGGTCCCGCATCCGCTGCTTGCACGGCAAGTGCCAATTGAGCCCGCGCGGCTTCCACCTCTGGAGAGCCCGCAAGCTCTTCCGAGGCATTATTGACCAATCCCTCTGCCTGATCGATTTGATCAAGTGCAAGGTAGCTGCGGATCAGCCCACCGTAGGCGGCTGCATTCGTCGCATCTTCTTGTAACACCGCAGCAAAGACCTGCGCCGCATCCGCTGCCGCGCCTTCGGCAAGCATCGTTTCGGCACTTTCCACTGCATCTGACAAACCACCCCCAGATTCGCCGCCTGCCGCCTGCACAACGCGATCAATGAAGGCTTTCAACTCGGACCCCGGCAATGCGCCTTGAAACCCGTCTACCGGTTGACCCTGCCAGAATGCGTAGACCGTCGGGATGGACTGAATCCGAAGCTGGGCAGCAATCGCTTGGTTTTCGTCCACGTTGACCTTAACCAACTTTACCGCACCCCGTGCGTCCTTGACCGCGCTTTCGATGGCGGGGGTCAGCTGACGACAGGGTCCGCACCATGGAGCCCAGAAATCGACTATGACCGGCACAGACTGGCTGGCTTCGATCACATCCGCCATGAACGTCGCTTCCGAGCTGTCCTTGATCAGGTCGCCCGGCGCGCTGTCTGAGCCGTTCGGATTCAGTTCAAGCATGGTCATCCCCAGTTCTGGTTCGTCGCGACTTATATGCGATGTCTCGCGCAAGAACCAAGGGGTGGCTGGCGGATCTCTTTCTGTTGATCAGGCTATCACATCCGCAAAGCAGGCGTCATCGGCGCGCCAGTGCCTCCTTTTGCCGCTGGCTGAGGGGCAGACACCCGGTCAGTCCGGCAGGCAGCACCAGCCAGGCTCCGGCGTCATAAAGCTCACGTGCCAGATCGGGGCGATTGGCGAATGTCACCGCCAGCCCGTTGACATCGATGATCGCAGCCCGCTGCGGCAGGTTTTTCAGAAACCCCGATGTTGGCCAGGGAACGACGGCGGCCGGGGCCGCATCTGAAAACCGCAACACGATCGCCATTACCGCAATCCAACCAACGAACACCAAGGGCAACGTCAGCAGGATGCGGTTAATAGTCATGGATGTGTTCCAGCCTCAATTGACCCAAATCGCGTAGCTTCTCCGATAAACCAGATACCGGCAGGACAATCAGGTGGCGGAAATCGCCATAGCCCTGACGTTCAAAGGAGTAGAGCGCCCCTTCCGACAGCGGCGCGTCTGAAAGCGCTGTGAAAAGAATATCATCGTTTCCAGCAATTTCGACGAAATCTCCACCCTCGGCGGCAATCCGTTCTGCCAGACGAGTGAAGCGGCGATAGCGGTCGATTTCGATTTCAATGCCTTCAGGGCGAGAAGCGACGATCTGGACGCCCTCGAACCCGCCAAGCACCTCTTCGGACAGCCCGGAAACCACGGAGCGCATACGCAATTCATCCGGCCCGATGTCTTCCACCGCCTGCGCAATCAAACCGGCATAGTACAGTTTCGCGATGGCTTCGTTCTTCAGCGCAAAGCGGCGTTCGCGGTCGCGGAAACCGTCGCCACCTTCGTTCTCCAGAATTTTTATGTCATCCGAAAACGGCCACTTGTACCAAGGCACCTGCTGTAGGAAGCGGCCATACTCCGCCGCGCGTTCCGCGCTCCGGTCATCAAGCACGGCACGTTCTTCGCCTCGGATCAGGGTCGCAATCCGGCCTGCGGTTTCCTCATAGGCCGCCTTGCCAAGCAGTTCCGCCGAAAAACTGACGCCAATCGTGTATATCGTCAGTTTCTGGTTGTTGGTCATGCCACCCATTTCGGCGGCGCGTTCCTTCAGCGCGCAAAGCGACGTCCAGAAACCGGCGATAGCGCGAACGTACCCGAATTCATGCGGATCGCCGGTCGAGATCACTCGGGCATAATCATCATAGGCGTGGACGATGTGCCATTCAGGATAGGTGGTCAGCGTTCGGCTTTCGGCGCGCCGCCAGTCCTCGTCGACAAGCGCGATACGAGTGTCCGTCTCCGATTCGTCCCCGACGCACGCGAATTCCACGTATCCAACCGGCAAAAGCAGCAGCACGACCAGCAACACGAGCGCAAGGAACCCGCGCCAGATCCAGCGGAGCAGAAACCGCATCAGTCGCGCGGCCCGATCAGACCGGCCACCAGCGCAATCGCACCCAGCCCGATATGCGGGAGGTTCGCCATGACCTTGAACCCGAACGGCAGATCAAGCACGCCATTGTTGAAGATGCCGAAGTCGAGATAGCCAGACCCTGTAATCAACCCCAACGTGCCGTCACCGAGATAAAGCGTCCCGAAAATCAGCAGGAACAGACGCGCGGCGCGCGCCGACAGGATGGCCGCGACAAGCGCCCAAAGAGCAGACGCGGCGTGAAGCGAATCGTCGAAGATATCCAGCGCGAAGATGCCGAAAGCCACGCCGTCTTCGTCGGTAACACCCGGAATGTAATTCAACCCGGATTCTGCTTAAGCGAGGGTGAGGGGATTCCCAGATCAGGCGTTACCTGATTTAGTATCCGTGAATACTAAACAACGGATAGGAATTCCCCTCATGAACACCTCTATCACTGCCTTGTTCTGTTGTATCGATGATTTCGCAAAAACTTTCGAAGAGTGGGAGCAGCATCGCCTGATCGACACAGGTCGCCAGCGCCTTCG
>JAJDZT010000131.1 GCA_022824525.1 Silicimonas sp.
GATAACGATCTGTTTTGCGTTTATACGTTTTGCGGGCGGTATCAGTCCAAGGCACAGTCGATCCTCCGTTCTGTGTTTTCAAGAAACAGAGAATCACAACTTGCTGGTATCGCTCAACTACTTTTCGGTCAGGCTCTAAGAAAATCAGTAGTTCGTGGACGCGTAACTGCTGTCCGACGTGCTTGCATAAAGGCCGCCGCTCTCGCAGGCAGAAAGTGCAAGAATGCTCAAAAGAATGGCGATGGTACGTTTCATGGTATAGGTCCTTGGTTCCTTGTCTGACGGGGCGTGAAATCAATCTCACTGACTGCCTTACGCGCGGGCCGGGAAGGATATTCCCGAGGTCATTCACTTTTTTTGGGAATTTTTTGCGGAGCCGGCGCGTAACCCTAGCGAACAAAGGAAAAGGAGCCGGTTGTGATCGCCGATATTGAGTTGTCATCGCCAGTTTGGACGGATTGCATACCGCGTCCGGTCATTGCACTAAGGAGCCGGGTGGACACGATCCAGCCGGTGAGCCGTGAGGGCAATGTGGCGACGGACATGAAACGCGACCTGATAGCGCTGCTCCCGCGCCTTCGTCGCTTTGCGCGTTCGCTGACACGCTCTGCGGCGGAAGCGGATGATCTCGTGCAGGACGCCTGTCTTCGAGCGTTATCGCGCTCAGACCAATGGGACCCGACGCAACCTCTCGACCGTTGGATGTTTCGTATCACGCGCAACCTTTGGATCAGCGAGATCCGGAAACGTCAGGTGCGGATGGGACAGGGGCAGGTGCCTGCCGAGGAAGCACATGAGCTTGTGACCGTTGAAACGGGTGAAGCAGCCGTGGCGAGCAGCGATTTGCATTCAAAAATTGCGTCTTTGCCGGAAGAGTTATCGTCCGTTCTCCTTTCCGTCTCTGTTGAAGGGTTTAGTTATGCGGAAGCAGCCCAGTTGTTCGACATACCGGTCGGGACGGTGATGAGCCGGGTGCATCGCGCGCGGAAAGCGCTGGCAGCGAGCCTTGCCGAGACCTCGGGAGCGGATCAGTGATTGAGAATGAGGAAATGCTGAGCGCGTATCTTGACGGCGAGTTGCCGGAAGCAGAGGCGCGCGAGATCGAACGGGCTCTCGAAAACGATCCGGCGCTTCAGGCAGAGCTCGAAGCCCTGATGGCTGCCGATGCTTTGGCGCAGGAGGCCTTTGCCGAAATTCTCTCCGAACCCGTACCGGCAGCGCTGGCCGCGGCGGTCCGCGATGCACCGGAAGGCGGCACTGCGAATGTTCAAGAGCCCCCGTCGATCCGTCGTTACCTGACAGCGGCGTCCGTAGTGGTCGCCTTGGGCCTCGGCGGAGCGGGGGGATATTTCACTGGCCTGTCTCAGGGCACTCCTGTTGCAGCAGCGCCCGGCTGGCTCGTTGATATTGCCGACTACCACCGTGTATATGCATCTCAGCAAAGGCACCTTGTCGAGGTCGGCGCAAACGAAGCCGATCATATACAAACATGGCTTACCAATACCGTCGGCGCCGAAGTACGTATTCCGAACCTCGCGGAACATGGCCTGACCTTCCAGGGCGCGCGTCTTCTGGTCGCCGCCGGGAAACCCGTGGCACAACTGATGTTCACTGACGATGAGATGCGTGTCGTGGCCCTTTGCCTGATCCAGACCGACACGCCGCGCGAAGGCGTAGCGACCCAGACGATAGGCGCTTTTGACATGGTCTCATGGGGCGGGCGAGACGCCAACTTTGTCGTGGTGGGAGACGAAGGCCGAGTTGACCTCCCCGCGATCGCCGAAACCGCTGGTATGCAGGTTTAGCCATTGGCGCGGGCCAGCGAACGATATGTCGTCTGCCCGCAATGTGACGCACTCTACCGGGCTACAGTGGTCGACACAGGAAAGCTCTCGATATGTGCACGCTGTCACACCGTTTTGGCAGCGCCTCGCAGGAAGGCGGGGATGCTCATAATCTCGCTCGCATTGGCAACGCTTGTCCTCATCTTCGCGGCGGTGTTCTTTCCCTTTCTCACCTTGGAGATACAAGGGTTCCGCAGCAGTTCTTCGCTTTTGGACATCGCGTTCAGTTTTTCCGATGGGGTACTTCGGGTTCTCGTCCTCTTGATGCTGGCTCTGGTCTTGGCAATTCCCGCCGTTCGCGCCAGCCTGCTCATCTACGTGCTGACGCCGCTTGTCTTCGATCGTGCACCAGCGCGGTTCTCGGCACCGGCTTTTCGCTTCGCTCAAAATATGAAGCCTTGGGCCATGGCAGAGGTATTTGCCATCGGTTGCGCGATCGCATTGGTCAAGATTACGGACCTTGCCCAAGTGTCGCTTGGTCAAGCGTTTTGGATGTTTACAGTCCTGGTTGCGCTTGTTGTCATCCAGGACAGATTCCTGTGTAGTTGGTCGGTATGGAACGCGCTCACCCAGACAAGAAAGTCCTGACCGCAAGGCAAGCTGGTCTTGTTGGCTGCAAGAATTGCGCCGAGGCCTGGCCCATCGAAACGCAACGTTGCGGGCGCTGTGGTGCGACGCTTGCTTCGCGTGATCCGAAAAGCCTGCAGCGCGTCTGGGCGTGGTGGCTCGCCGGTGTGATTTGCTACATTCCGGCCAATACCGAGCCGATGCTGCTGACGAAGACCTTGTTCCAAGACGAAGCGTCCACAATCGTCGGCGGGGCCATTGATCTCTTTGTCTATGGTGACCCTGGCATTGCTATTATCATTCTGCTGGCCAGTGTTGGCATTCCTGTGGCCAAGTTCATCTGCATCGCTTGGCTTGCGCTCTCTGTCCAAAGTCGCGCGTTAACAGCGCCAGCCACCCGACATGTCGTGTACGATGTGGTCGAGTATATCGGTCGATGGTCGATGATCGACGTATTCGTTGTCGCTATCTTATCGTCACTCGTTCAATTCAGCGCGGTGGCCACGATCGAACCTGGACCCGCAAGTCTCGCCTTCGCGTTTTCCGTGATCTTCACAATGCTATCGGCCCAGAGCTTTGATTCTCGGCGTATCTGGGACAGCTTCGAACCGGTGGAGCGGGCGCCGTGAGCGAAATACCTGATCTTCCGGTATCAAATGGGCGGCGATCCATTTTGGAGCGCGTTTCACTCGTTTGGCTTGTGCCGCTTGCGGCACTTCTGGTGAGTCTCTGGGCGGCTTGGCAATCCTATGCGGACCGAGGCCCGCTTGTGGACATTCTCTTCGAAGAAGCAACAGGCATCCGTGAAGGCGAGACCGAATTGCGTTTTCGCGACGTGACGGTCGGCAGAGTGGAAGATGTCGGGTTCTCCGATACACTTGAAAAGGTCCGTGTAACCGTTCGCCTTGATCCAGACATTGCGGGTTATGTCGACGGCGATGCCGAATTCTGGATCGTGCAGCCGGAAGTTTCGACGCGCGGGGTCACCGGTCTCGATACCGTGTTGTCCGGGGTATTCATCGAAGCGGCGTGGGACAGCGTCCCCGGCGGTTTGGTCGCCGAACATGTTGGCGTACCTCGCGCACCGCTTCTTCGGAGCGGCGAAGAAGGACTTTCTTTCCGCGTCACCGCCGGTTCTGGCGTGCAACTGATTGGTGGAACACCCATCCTGCACAAGGGCGTCGAAGTTGGTCGGATCGGTCCTGCCGAACTGACGGCCGACGGCACTGTCGCGCGCGCCGAGGCCATAATCTATGCCCCGTACGATAGGCTCGTATCTTCGAACACGCGTTTTTGGGATACCTCCGGGTTCACGTTTTCTCTTGGCGCGAATGGCGCTGAGCTCGATTTTTCGTCGCTTGCCACCCTCATTGCCGGTGGTGTCGCTTTCGACACGGTCGTTTCGGGCGGCAGCTCAGTGAGCGATGGAGCTGACTTCACAATTTTTGCCGATGAAGGCGCGGCCCGTGCCAGCCTGTTCCAGAACGATGGGGCACCAGTTCTGAACCTGACCGCAATTTTCGAGGATAACTTCAGTGGCCTGACGGTCGGCGCACCAGTCTTGCTGGATGGTGTGAATGTGGGTGAGGTGACAAACCTGAATGGTATCGTTGACGAGGTACGGTTCGGCGACGCGAATGTACGGCTATCCACGTCAATCTTGCTTCGAACCTCCAAGCTTGGATTGGCAGAGGCGAGCACGGAAGCCGCGCTCGATTTCCTCGAAGCCCGGGTTGCAGATGGTTTGCGGGCCCGCTTGGTCTCCGCGTCCATTCTGACCGGTGGCTTGAAGGTCGAACTGGTCGACGTGTCCAACCCTGCGCTTGCTGCCTTGGACAGGGCAGGCGATCCTTTTGCCATTATTCCCGTCGCACCTGCTGAAATCTCTGACGTATCGGCGACCGCAGAAGGCGTGATGGAGCGGATCAACAACCTGCCAATCGAGGAGCTGTTGGAGGCGGCAACCACGTTTCTGACATCCGCCAACGCCCTTGCAAGCGATGAGGACATCAAGGCAATCCCTAGCGATGTGCGGGGTCTGGTGGCCGATGTGCGCGCGGTTTCCGGTTCGGAGCAGGTTCAGGCGCTGCCCGGTCAGGCATCGGAACTGCTGAAGGAGTTTGAGGCGCTGACGGCCGACTTGCGCCGTGTTGTCGAAAAGATCGAAGCCGCCAATGCAGTTGACCGCCTGTTGGCGGCTGTGGACGCAACGACTGAGGCCGCAACAGGTGTAGGCACGAGTGTGGAAGGTGTCCCTGCCTTGATTGAGCGGCTCAATGCGGTCGCGGCCAAAGCCGAAGCGCTTGAGCTTCAGGAACTTGTCGCTGAACTTTCCGAAGCGGTGCAATCCGCACGTTTGCTACTGTCGGACGAAGGCACGAGAGCGTTGCCTGCGAGGTTGGGAGATACGCTGGCCGAGCTTGAAGCCGCCCTCACCGAGTTGCGCGCCGGTGGGGCCGTGGATAACCTGAACAGCGCGCTGGCTTCCGCAAGTGCCGCGAGCGCTGCCGTTGAAAGTGCGGCAGCAGATTTGCCCGACGTGATCCGCCAATTGGAACATCTTGCCGCTGAGACCTCCGCCGCAGTGTCCGGCTTTGGTGAGAATTCCGAGCTCAATCGCTCTGCCCGCGCCGCGCTCCGAGATGTTCAGGACGCGGCTCGCGCGATCGAAAAACTCGCGCAGACACTCGAACGCAATCCGAACTCGATCATTCTTGGACGCTAGGGGACATTCATGCTGCCTATTCGCTTTATCTGTCTTGCTCCTCTGGTTCTGTTTGGGTGCGGAGAAACGGCAGACCCGGTCCGGTACGCCGCGACGGTTCCCGTACAGGACAACCGCGTTTCGATCCCCGTAAAAACAATCTCGCTCCGAGAGGTATCCTTGCCGTCTTATGCCTCTGAGGAAGGGATCGCGATTGCCGACGGTGGAGGTGCCATCACGACCGCGCCGGAACGGCTTTGGGCGGACGACCCGACACGCGCCGTTACCCTACGGTTGACGAATGCGCTTGCCGATCTGACGGGGCGTGTCGTCGCGTCTGATCCATGGCCTTTCCGAGAGGACGCGGAAGCTGTCGTCGAAGTGCGGATCGAAACCTTTGTGGCAGAAGCTTCCGGCCAGTTCGTGGCGCAAGGGCGGTACTACGTGGCGCACCAGTTGGAGGACGAAGATGGCGAACAAGTTCGGAAAGATCGCGCAATCTCTTTCCGCCTTGTTCAGCCCTTTGATCCGGATGGGGGTTTCCAATCGATTGCAGAAGCGCGGACGCGGATCATTTCCGCGCTCGCGCACGACATCGCACGGAGAGGTCTGAGATAGATCAGCTTTGGTCTTCTTCCGGCGTACGAAGCGTTGACCATGTGTCGTCCCTTGGGGGCGACGGCGGGGTATCGCAATCTCGCTTGTGGATATTCACCTTCGCGATGAAGTTGGCCGAAACGGGCGCGGTCACGAAGAGAAACGCCATAATCAGCGCTTCGTGAATGGATGCGTCACCGTCTGCATACGCACTGAACATCGACGCAAGAAGCAACATCCCGATCCCGACCGTGCCCACCTTTGTCGGCGCGTGCAATCGGGTCATTGGATCGTTGAATTTCAGCAGTCCGATCACACCCACGAGGACGAAGCCTGAACCGATCAGGAGCGAGGTGGCGGCGGCATAGATGGCAAGAGTTTCCAGCATCATTCGATTATGTCTCCCCTGAGGATGAACCGTGCAAGGGCGACAGTGGAGACGAAGCCAAGCATGGCAATGAGGAGAGAGACCTCAAAATAAACCTCCAGTCCCTGATGGATGCCCAGAACGATCACCAGTCCGAGCGCGTTGATCACCATCGTGTCCAAAGCAAGGATGCGATCACCCGAAGTCGGTCCGATCACCAGACGCACCATGGACAGAACCTGTCCCGCCGCGAGTGCGAGAAAGGCAACGATCACTGCGAGGTTCATCAAAGCTGCGGCGGTCATACGAATATCTCCAGCAGGCGGCGTTCATAGCGATCCTTGATCTCGTCCCGTACTCCATCAGGATCATCAGTGTGCAAGACATGGACCAGAAGGCTGTGGCCTTCGTCGGACAGGTCGGCGGAGACAGTGCCCGGTGTCAGCGTGATTGTACCGGCGAGCACAGTAATGGCTTCCGGCTGTTTCAGTTTCAGTGGCACCACGATCCAGGCTGGCTTCAGCTTGGAGTTTGGAACTGTCAGCACAATCCACGCCACTTGTATGTTGGCGACAACGATGTCCCAAATGACGATCACGCTGTAGGACAGCATCTTGCCGAGCCGAAAGCCCTTTGGCGTGTCCGGCCACCAGGCAGACGTGATCCACGGGATCAGAATGCCGAGGATGATACCGAAAACCACCATTCCTGCGGTCACGTTGTTCTGAAGCAGAACCCAGACAACCGCGAGGATCAGCGTCAAAAACGGATGTGGCATGAGCCAACGAAAGGCGGCCCCCATTTCTACTTCTCCTCTTCTGTCTTGGGTTTGCTGAGCTTGCCCGGGGTTTCGAGAACAACGCTCATGTAGGCATCAGGTGCAAAAAGCTGTTTGGCCATCGTGGTGGTGTACCCGTGCACTTGACCGGCAAAGACCGTGTGCAAGGTGAGCAACGCAAAGAGGCCGCCTGTCGCGGCATACGCGAGCATGGACGGACGGCTTGCGACCTCCACCGGTTCTTCCATGGTCGGTAAGCTGTGCGCTTTCCAGAACACGACGCTTCCCGCGCGTGCGAAGCCCATGATGCTTATCAGGCTGGAGGTCAGGACCACGGCCCAAACCCAAACGACCAGCGTGCTGTCGAAGGATGCATCCAGGACCAGAAGCTTGCCGAGGAAACCCGACAACGGGGGCAGGCCCGCCATGGCGATTGCTCCGGCAAAGAACATCGCTGCGGTCAGATAAGTGCCCATCATTGGCGGTTGCGACGTCAAATCAACATTGCCGCGTCCCGTCCGGACGAGGTCGGAAATCAGGAACAGAACCGCACCTGCCAATGTCGAATGCACAATATAGTACAGCGCGGCAGCGATCCCTTCCGGACTGAAGAGCGATATGGCGACCATGACCATGCCCATGGACCCGACAATTGAGTAGGCGACGAGACGGTCCATCTTCTTCGCCGCCAAGACGCCCACCATTCCGATGGCGAGCGAGACAAGTGCCGCTGGAAGCAACCAAAGGTCGTGCAAACCGGACGTCACCTCCAAGTCAGGCGGGAAGATCATCGTGTAGACCCGGATGATGGCATAGGCGCCCACCTTCGTCATGATTGCGAAAAGTGCGGCCACAGGGGCAGGGGCCTCGGCATAGCTCGAAGGCAGCCAGAAATGCAGTGGGACGAGAGCGGCTTTGATCGCGAAGACCAGCAGAAGCAATACCGCGGCGACGCGAATGCCAACCGTTTCTTCTGCCGGGATTTCGGTCACGCGTTGAGCAAGGTCTGCCATGTTAAGCGTGCCGGTCTCCGCATAAAGCGAGCCGAGCGCGAACAGGAAGAGTGTCGAGCCGATCAGATTGAATAGCACGTACTGCACGCCGGCACGCAATCTGGCGTTGCCACCCGCATGGATCATCAGGCCGTAAGATGCGATCAGCAAAACCTCGAAGAAAACGAAGAGGTTGAACAGGTCGCCCGTCAAGAATGCGCCCAGAATGCCCATCAACTGGAATTGGAACAGGGCGTGGAAGTGACGCCCCCGGTCATCCCAGCCAGAGCCGATCGCATAAAGCAGAACGAACAGCGCCAAAAGTGAGGTGAGCAAAACCATCATCGTCGACAACCGGTCGCCGACAACCACAATGCCAAAGGGTGCGGCCCAGTCGCTGAGACGATAATAGATCACAGAGCCGTCGGAGACCTGCCACGCGAGCGCTCCGGCGATCGCTATCAGGGCGAGCACACCGGCGACGGAGAAAACCCGCTGAATACCGATGTGGTACCGCGCAGCCAACACGATGAACGGTGCAAGCAGCGCCGGAAGAATAATCGGTGCGATGATCCAATGGCTCATGTTTCGCCCTCCGTCGTCTCGGGCTCCGGTTGTTCATCGACATGGTCATCGTCTGAACCAAGGAACGCACCAAGTCCGATCATCACGACGACAGCTGTCATTCCGAAGGAAATCACGATTGCGGTCAGCACCAATGCCTGCGGCAAGGGGTCGGCATAGGCCGTTATGTCATCCCTTAGGATAGGCGGCGCACCAACAGTCAGGCGTCCCGACGCGAAAAGGAAAACGTTCACGGCATAGGTCAGAAGCGAAATGCCAAGGATGACCGGAAATGTGCGCAGGCGCAGCACGAGGTAGACCCCTCCAGCCGTCATGACGCCGATGGCGGATGCCACAAGGAGTTCCATGTCAGCCACCCTCCTTCTCGAGGCCCGGCACAACAGGCGGGGCCTCGTCGCGTGAAGGATCGATATCCATGGGGTGGTCACTCTCCGGCGTGTTCGGTCTGTGGGCGAGGCGGGAGAAACTCTCAAGCGACAGCATCACGGCGCCGACCACCGCTTGGAACACACCGAGATCGAACAGGGCAGCCGTTGCCAGCTCAAACTCGTTGAACGGCGGAATGCGCACATAAGTGAAATCGGAGGTCAGGAATGGCTTGCCGACAAACCACGATCCAATCCCGGTCAGGCCGGCAATCAAAACACCTGCACCGATGATGCCATGGTACGGGTAGCGGATCCGCGCAGCAGCCCACGAGAAGCCCGACGCCATGTACTGCATGACGACTGCGATGGAGACCACCAGACCGGCGATGAATCCTCCGCCCGGCTCATTGTGGCCGCGCAGGAAGATATAGAAACCGACCATCAGAACCACAGGCATGATGACGCGTGTCAGGACAACCATCATCATTGGATGCATGTCGCCAGCGCGCGGTTGGTCAGGCAAGCGGTTCAAAAGGCGTCGACGAACAGGCCCGTTGAGAAGCGTTTCCGTCAACGCGTAGATCAACAGCGCGGCAATCCCGAGAACAATGATCTCGCCGTAGGTGTCGAAGCCCCGGAAGTCGACGAGGATAACGTTGACGACATTTGTCCCGCCACCGCCCTTGTAAGAATTGGCAAGATGAAATTCGGAGATTGGCGTCGATACGGCGTCCCTCAGCAAGTAGTGGTAAGCCAACGCAAACGTGGCAAGACCACCGGCAATTGCAACGCCTGCATCGCGTATGCGCCGAAGCGCCGTGCTTTCGACAGGGGTCTGTTTCGGCAGAAAATTCAACGCGAGCAGGAGAAGAATGATTGTCACAACCTCAACCGTGAACTGCGTCATCGCAAGGTCCGGAGCGGAAAGGAAGACAAACCCGATGGACACCATTAGTCCGACGATCCCGATCAGGATCAGGGCGAGGAAGCGGTTCCTGTGCAGGAAGACCAGACCAACGGTCGATGCGACAAGCATCGCCCAGCCCGCAATCGGCACGGCTCCCGCCTCTTGCAGGTCGCGGGTTGCTGCGCCAACCGTACCTGTTGCCCAAGCGTGGTAACCGGCGGCAACGATCGCAACGAAGCCGATCATCGCATAGCGGGTAAAGGCCCCGTTATGCAGGCTGTGTGTGAATCCCCGGGCTGCGGCCGCTGCCGTTTCGACTATGGCCTCGAAGATCACCTTGGCCTCGGGACGCGGTGCCGCGTCCCAGATCTTTAGAAGAGGCTTGAAAATAGCCACCACCAGCAGGCCACCGACAACTGCGGCGACCGACATGTAAAGCGCTGGCACAAGCCCGTGCCAAATCTTGATGTACTTAACTTCCAGATCAGCCGTGCCACCAATCACCGCCTTGGCGACAAGTATGACGAAGTCTTGCACAAGGAACGGAGCCACTCCGATCACAACCACAAGCACGACCAGCAGAGCAGGGGGCATCCACATGCCTGCGTTGGGATCGTGCGGCTTCGCCGGGTAGTCATCGCGCACCGGGCCGAGGAAGGTGTGGCCAATGAATCGGAAGCAATAGGCAGCGGACATGAGAGACCCGAAGGTCGCCAATGCCGGCACAAGCCACCACACTCCGAACAGGACGGTATGTGTCGTTTCCTCAAGCATCATTTCTTTTGAAAGGAAGCCATTCAAGAACGGTATCCCGGCCATTGAAAGTGCAGCGAGCGTGGCAATCGTGAACGTCACTGGCATCAACGTCCTTAGGCCACCCAGCTGCCTGATGTCGCGCGTCTTGGCTTCGTGGTCGACGATACCGGCCGACATGAAGAGCGCGGCTTTGAACGTCGCATGGTTCAGGATGTGAAAGACCGCTGCAAATGCGCCGAATGTGGTGCCCGTACCAAGCAGCATCGTGATGAGGCCAAGATGGCTCACCGTTGAGAAAGCGAGGAGCGCCTTCAGGTCGTGTTTGAACAATGCGATGACTGAGCCGAGCACCATCGTGATGAGACCAGCGGTCGTCACGATGACGAACCACTCAGGCGTTCCAGACAGGACTGGCCACATGCGTGCCATCAAAAAGATGCCGGCCTTCACCATGGTCGCGGAGTGCAGGTAGGCCGAGACCGGTGTGGGCGCGGCCATCGCGTGCGGCAGCCAGAAGTGGAACGGGAACTGCGCTGACTTGGTGAAGCACCCAAGCAGAATGAGAATCAGCGCAGGGACATAGAGTGGATCGGCCTGGATCGCTTCCCGATTCTGAAGGATGACGCTTAGATCATAGCTACCCGCAATCTGCCCCAGGATCAGCATCCCGCCAATCATCGCGAGACCGCCCATTCCGGTGACGGTCAGCGCCATTCGGGCACCCTGACGGCCTTCGGGAAGGTGCTTCCAATATCCGATCAGCAGGAAGGACGAAAGCGATGTAAGTTCCCAGAAAACGAGCAAAAGCAGTATGTTATCCGAAAGAACAATTCCCACCATCGCGCCTTGGAACAAGAGCAGATAGGTGAAAAATTCGCCCATATGGTCGTCGCGGCTCAGATAGTGGCGACCGTAAGTTATGATCAATAGCCCAATGCCAAGGATCAGGAAGGCGAAGAAGAAGCCAAGCCCGTCTAGCATGAGCGTGAAGTTTAACCCTAGCTCCGGCATCCACTCCACCCGAGCGGTCACAACCTCACCTGCAAGGACGGCAGGCAAATTCGTGAGCAGGCCGACGAAGGCGGCGAGCGAAACGGTGAAAGTTACCCCTGCACAGGCGGCACGCCCGGCAGAGTTCATGATGCCCGGAAGCAGCGCGCCCAGGAATGGCAAAGCGACGATGAAGAATAGCGACACGTATCAGCCCTATTGAGTCGGTTGTCCAATCTGTTGAAATGGTTTGAAGGTTCGCGCTGGCAAGCGCAAGTCGAACGCAATTTTCATTGACCCTCCAAAAGACCGTTCAGCTGGTAACCGGTACAAGTAGATATTGGGTTTAGAGCCGTAGTTTTTTAGATCACCGCGTGCTCTGGAATGGGATTGCTTGCCTTGATCCGGTCAAAGTGAAAAGGCGTCAGATCAAGGCTGCGATACGCGCCGTATGTAATCCATTCCGCCGTGCCGCGTCCCATTGCGGGCGATTGCTGAAGGCCGTGTCCGGAAAACCCGTTGAGGAAGATGAAATTCTCAATGACTTCATGCGGGCCGGTGATCGCGTTGTGGTCAAACGTGTTCATTGAATAATGACCGACCCACTCGGACTGCAGCTTGACGGCTTCGAACTGAGGGATGCGTGTCGCGATGGCAGGCCAGATTTTGTTTTCCCATAGGCCGAAGTCCATCGCGAAATCGTCATGGTCGACCCCGGGGTCGATATCGGCATGTCCGCCGCAAAGGTACGTGCCTCCACCGTTTTCCCGCACATGAACGCCCGATGGGTCAATTGTCAGCGGCAGTTCCTGATCCAGCGGCTTCTCTGTCTTGAATATCCAGGTGTAACGCTTCCGAGGTTCGACCGGCAGATCGATCCCGACCATTCCGGCCGTGCGCGCTGCGCGTGGCCCCGATGCATTCACGACCTGACCGCAGGAAATAACTTCGCCGGAAGCAAGCGTAACGCTTTTGACACGCGTTCCGGATGCATTCCGGGTTATGGCGACGACCTCACCAGCGACATACTCCACACCACGTTCGCGTGCTTGTCGCCGCCACCAGTCGAAAACGGTTGCGCCGTCCCAGTACCCTTCGTCGACCCGGTTGATCGACCCCAGAATAATGTCGTCCACGTCGTAAAATGGGTAAGCTGCCTTGATCTCTTCGGCGGTAAGCAGTTCCGTCGACGCGCCTGCCGCCCGTTGGACCTTTTGGTTGGCGCGAAGCTGTGCTGCAAAAGCCTCGGTATCGGCTAGGTACAGGTAACCGTATGACTGTATTGCAAGATGCGGAACGCGCTCGTCTCCGGCCATTCTTTCACGAATGTTCTTCACAAAGTCTGCGGCGAACTGAGAGATGCGTACGTTCAACTCTGTGCTGAATTGTTGCCGCATACAGGAATTCGTATGGGTCGTAGAGGCAAACTCATATGTCGGATCGCGTTCGACAACGAGGACCGAACCATCGAAGTCCGGATTGTCCGTGAGGAACCAAGCAGTTGATGAGCCCATGATCGCACCGCCAATAATTATGACGTCATAGGCTTGCTTCTGGGGGGATGCAGAAAACCCCGGGGTCATCTGCTCACCCAAATGATTTTTCGTGATCTCTTCAACGGGCGCGCCTCTCCAGTGACACTCCAGGAAGTCTAGCGCGCGATCTTTGGGGCGTTCAACAGAAGACGTCAGGCGTCGACGGTGATTTGACGCGAACTCAGGGCAATCTTTCGGAGCCACATGTTTCGGCCTGATTGCTCGTAGCGTCTGTGCCAAACCAATTGATACTCGATTGCCGGCAACACAAAAGGTGGCGGGGTGTGCTTGAGGTTATGATACGTTGCGGCAAGACGCTTCGGCATTGTCGCAACGACATCGGTCCCGCGGATCATGTCGCCCAACATGGACGCCGTGGGCGCGACGAGCGATATCTTTCGCTTGAAGCCGAGTTCACCTAGCGCGCGTTCGACCACACTTTTGGTTTGGCCGCCGAAATTGACCACCCCGTGTCTGGCTTCCGCGTATTCTTCGGCGGAAGTAATCGGCCCCCGGAAGTCTGGATCGTAAAACACCGCAAGTTCGTCGCTACCGTAATGGCAGTGGTTCAACAGGGCTGGGTATCGCAAGCCCGCCACTGATATGGCGAGATCGGCTTCATCGTGTTGAAGCATATGGGTCAGACGCTCTCTCGGTGCGAGCCGTAGCAACTCGAACTCCAAATTCGGCGCAGCCGCGAAGAGGTTTGCATGCAAAGACTTCATGTCGGTCAGGAGTGCTGGCGTAGGAATGGCCAGGACGAACGGCTTTTTGTCGAGTGTGGGATCGTAAGTTTCGGGCGTGACGAGACCTTCGATGTCGGCAAGTATCTTCAAGACACGCGGCAGGATCGAGAGCGCTTTTTCGCTCGGGGTGATGCCTCGCCCTGACTTGATGAACAGCGGATCGCCTACGGCGGAGCGCATTTTGTCCAAGGTGTGGCTGATCGTGGACTGGTTTACCCCGAACGCATCCGCTGTTCGGCTGACAGACCCGGTCTCGCAAATGGAGGCAAAAACGCGGAGTGTATGACCATCCAGCCGAAACAGATCGAAATTTTGCATCAATAAAATCCAACCTATCGATTGATTTCTGGAGTTTAGTTTTCCATTTTTGGGCCATCAACCAGAAAAGTCTTGGAAAAAGGCTGGAAGGGAAGGACAAGCGTATCGAATGAAGTTGGTCTGCCGCTGATGATCGGTTCCACCGGCCTTTCGCTGGGGATGATGTAGGCGAAGACAGGTGTTCTGATTGACGTAGCGCGCTTCACACCGCTCAATTCGGCACATGCCGAACGTGAAGCGCCTAATGGTAACCGCACAGGGGCAGGGCACGGCTTCATAACTATGGGACTTCCGGAATCACGACTGCGAAGCAGTTCGCAAAAGGGCAGGTGCACATGTCACCTGCCTTTCTTTTTGGCGTCTGCCTGTGGATCGATTTCTTCGATGTCTGGTTTCCAGCCGAGTTGTTCCGACCTGAGACACAGGTCGGTTTTTCCGACTTGTTTGGTGGAAAGGAAGAAATTGGCGGGGCGAACCGTTCCTTCTCGACCAAGGCATTCGTTCGCAACGTACATGGCCACGCCGTTAATCAAAGACGGCAAACGCGATTGCGGCGACCGCTCTCCTTGTATCCTCCCCGGAGTATCGGTCGCCGCGTCACACGTGCCGCAGCACGCCTGAACGACCGTCCCAGCTGTGCGATCCTCGGCCAGCCTCAATCGGCCAACCGTTTTCCCTTCGCGCAGCGGCAAAGGCCGTCCTCTACTTAAGCTTGTTCTGGAAATTCAAGTGCGTCAAGCAGTTGCAGATGCCCCGTGGGCAATATGCTCCAAGACGCGCTCCACCGGAGCGGGATGGAAGAACAGAAATCCCTGGGCCTGATCGCAGCTTGCTTGTCTTAACCATTCAGCCTGGACGTCTGTTTCCACCCCCTCGGCCACGGTCATGGCTCCGATCTGACGTGCGAGGGTAAGTATCAGGCGGACAACCGGTCCCGACTCCGGCAGGCGGTCAACGAAGGACCGATCAATCTTGATGCAGTGCACCGGGAAATCCGAGATATAGGACAGGTTCGAATAGCCGACGCCAAAATCGTCGATGGCGATCCGATAGCCGAGTTCCGCTATTGCGCGCAGCCGTCCCGCGAGGACGGTCCGATCGCCCACAAGAACGTTCTCGGTGAGCTCGAGTTCGACCTGGTTTTCCGGGAACCCGGGATCGCCCGCAAATTCCACGAGCGATTCCATCAGTTTCGGGTCGTCGAACTGAGTGGGAGAAATGTTGATAGACACCCCGATATCAAGGCCGGATTTGTGCCACTCGATGACATGGTTCAGCCCAGCTCGGAGGACGAGGTGCCCGACCGGTTCGATCAAACCGGATTCCTCGCAAAATGGAATGAAGTCTGACGGCATGACCAGGCCGCGGGTCGGGTGTTTCCATCGGACCAGCGCTTCAAGTGACACAATCTCTCCAGACGCGAAGTCGACCCTCGGTTGGAAATGAAGGACGAATTCCTCACGTTCGATGGCGCGCTTCAGGTCGCTTTCGATCTGATCGCGTGCGTCGGCTGTGGCGCCAAGGGCTTCGTTGTAAACTGTAAGCCGATCGCGCCCCTCCGATTTGGACGCGTAAAGGGCAATATCTGCCTGTCGCAGGATGGCTGTGAAGTTGTCGCGTTCTGGAGTGAAAAAAGTAAGGCCCATACTCACGGTTGGGTTCAGTTTGACTGACTTGTGCACAAGCGGTCTTCGAAGGTTTTCGAGCAATCTTTGTGCCACGCGCTCCAATTGTTTCTTATCTTCGGCATTCTCGAACAGAATAACGAACTCGTCACCACCAAGTCGGGCAAGTAGGTCGGTCTTCTTGATGGCTGCGCATGCCCGCGAAGCCAGAGCCTTGAGGACAATGTCCCCCATTTCGTGGCCGTGTCGATCATTGATCTGTTTGAAGCGATCTATGTCAAAGAACAGAAGCCCGCATTTTTTGTGCTTGGATCGAGATGCCTCCCGTACGGTATGCTGCAGGTAGGACCGGTTGAAACACCCGGTCAGCTGATCGCGGTTGGCAAGAAACCGAGCCTTGTCGCGGGCATTCTTCAACTCTGTAACATCATTCGCTGTGACAAGAATTGCGGCACCACCGGTTGCTGCATCCAGGCACGCTTTTGCGGTCAGATTGTGCCACCGTCTTCCATGCGCCGTATCAACCTCGGCGACCATGGAGTGCTCTCCCTTGCGATCAATCTCAAAGATGAGAGTGTCATAGTCCTGCGGTTCCGCGAATTGTGATGCGAGGCCCGTTTGCGAAGTCGGGCTGGCATTCCGAGCGGCGGGGTTCATGTAGAGCACCGGTCCGTTGCGCCGGAAGAGTGAGATCATCACATCGGTATGAAGCAGTGCTTCGAGGCTTCGGATATTTTCGGGCAAGTCTTCCTTGTGATGGGTTCCCTCGCAAAGCAGGGCGAAACGACCGTCATTTTTGGGGAAGCCCGAGAAGAGAACCTCAATGCTGTGAGGTTCGCCATTTGGGTAAAGGGTCCACATTTCCTTGAACGTGGAGCCACTGGCTACGTCGGTTTGATATTGTTGGAGCCTTTCACGCACCGTGGATGACATATCTCGGCCGAAATCCCGGGTGCAAAGGGCGGCCTCGTCTTCGGCCCTCCAGAGCGTGCACGCGGGTTTGTTGGCGCAAAGGACACGACAACTATCTATGTCGAAAACCCAGATTGGGGTCTGCAGGCTGTAGGCGAATTCAAAGTAGTGGCGGACCGGACCAATGGGCTCCAATCCGTTGTGACTGGGTGTTTGAAGCTGATCCAGCTTGGCCATAACCACTTCTGCCCGTTCAGAGAAGTTACGCCGCCTGGTTCAAATCTGACCCAAGTTCTGCAAGCGCGCGATATCCGTCAACATGGCGGACAGCCTCGCACCATCTATAGATCGCCGGGTAATCCGCCATCTTCAGGCCTGCTTCCTCAAGCACGTGTACGTAGCCGAAGATGGCGATGTCGGCGATTGTAAAGCCCTCGGGAAGCATGAATTTTCGCCCCGAAAGATGGGCATCAAGGCGTGCAAGACCCGTCGAGGCGGCGACCTGCCATTGTGCAATGTCCGTCGCGCGTCGCTCCCGTTCTTCCGGCAGAATTGTGGTGAAGAATCTGGCCGGGGAGATGAACGGTTCCAATTTGGATTGCTCGAAGAACATCCATTGCAGCGCTTCGGCCCTTGCTTCTGCGGTGCCTGGCATCAGGTTCGAACCCTCCGCGAGGTACCAAAGCATCGCGTTGCTTTCGCCAATTCCGCGTCCGTCGTTCAACAAGAGATAAGGAACCACGCCCAGGGGGTTCACGCGAAGGTAGTCGGGCGATTTCTGTTCCCCCTTCAGAACGTCAATCAGTTCGAGTTCGAAAGGAATTCCGAGTTGGGTCATGGCGAGCCAGGGTTTGTAGCAATTCCCGGAACCAAGGCATGCGAAAAGAGTAATCATTGTCACCTACGCGTCTTGAATTTCGCCTAGGGTAGTTCTCCGGAATGAACACGAACTTAATTGTTCCTGCTCAAGGGGTTTCTTTTGTGTGTGGGCTGCACTTTTGGTAAACAAGCGGCCTCTCCAAGTTAACAAAGTTTAAGCTATTAATATTAAATGTGAATTTTTTTGACTGCTGGTTAGTGCCGTGAAAAGCTCGCTAGCTAAGCTGAAGGTCTCAAAAGATCTTTTCGATAACGTAAGAGGGTTGGGAAATGTTGCTTACCGATGTCGTGCGTGACTTCGGTGGATCGTTTGATCAGGCGATCGCCGAGCAAATCTGGAAACAGAAATACAGGTATGTTTCAGCCGGAGAGGTCGTGGACCAGTCGGTCGAAGACACCTTTCGGCGCGTTGCGCGCGGCGTTGCGGTCGCTGAACCGGAGGGTCTTGCTGATGTCTATGCACGCCAGTTCTATCAGGCCATGGTCGGTTTCCGGCTGTTGCCCGCCGGGCGTATCCTCGCCGGGGCCGGAACGACCCGCAATGTCACCCTGTTCAATACCTTCGTCATGCGAACCATTCCGGACTCGCTGGAAGGGATCCTCGAGACCATGCGGGATGCCGCACTAACCATGCAGATGGGCGGAGGCATCGGCTTCGACTTCTCGACGATCCGCCCCAGCGGCACCCTTGTCAGAGGTCTCGATTGCCCTGCCGCCGGGCCACTCGCCGCAATGGAGATCGCCGACGCAATCTGCAAGATGCTTGTATCCGGTACGGGGCGTGGCGCAATGATGGCAACGCTTGCCTGCGATCACCCCGACATCGAAGCCTTTGTAACTGCGAAATCCACAGGCGCGCGGCTCAATCGTTTCAATATGTCGGTGCTTGTCTCGGACGCGTTCATGGAGGCGGTCGCGGCCGACGCCGATTGGCCGTTGGTGTGGAACGCGGAGGTTCTACGTCGCATTCCGGCGCGAGAACTCTGGAAACTCATCATGGAGCACACCTACAGGGCCGCCGAGCCCGGTGTTCTGTTCATTGATCGGATAAATCAGGAAAGCCCGGTGAGTTATCTTGAGACAGTTGCGGCGACGAATTCTTGCGCTGAACAACCGCTGCCGCCAAACGGAGCTTGTCCTCTGGCGTCGATCAACCTCGCGCGGCTCGTCAAGGCGCCGTTCACCGATCGGGCGGAAATGGATCTGGATCAGGTCGAAGCACTGGTCGCGACGGCAGCGCGAATGCTGGACAACGTGATTGACGTCAGCCGTTATCCGATCCCCGCGCAGCAATGGGAGGCAAGAAACAAGCGTCGCATCGGTGTCGGTTTGACCGGCTTGGGCAACGCATTGATCATGGTGGGTGCCCGCTATGGCTCGGACCTTGCCCTGGAGCATGTGAATACCTGGATGCACCGGATCAAGAACGCGGCCTATGCAGCCTCCGCACGTTTGGCGGCGGAGCGCGGTCCCTTTCCCATGTTCCGCGCCGCTGACCATCTGGCTCAACCGGCGCTCGCCAATCTCGACCCGGACGTGCGGCGGCAAATCGCGGCCTTCGGCCTGAGGAACGGTGTAATCACCACGCTGCCACCAACCGGGACCACATCTCTTTTTGGCGGCAATGTCTCGTCGGGCATTGAACCGGTGTTTTCAGCCTCCTTTAATAGGCGCATCGTGATGGCCAACGGAGAGGAGCGCATTGAGCGCGTCGAAGACTACGCCGCTTGGGTCTATCACCAGATGCACAGCCAAAACGCCTCTCTGCCCGAGGCTTTCGTCACGGTCGAAGACCTTTCGCCGCGCGATCACGTTGTCATGCAGGCTGCCGCTCAAAAATGGGTCGATACGGGGATCTCCAAAACAGTGAACTGTCCGGAGGACATTCCTTTCGATGACTTTGAGCAAGTGTACCTCGATGCGTATAACCAAGGGTGCAAGGGCTGTACCACATATCGCCCGAATGACATTCTTGGATCGGTTCTCAGCACATGAGTGAGCAGTTCTGGCAGGCGACACACCGACATCGCAAAGGCGGTTTGTATCGGGTCATAGCAGAAGGTGTTTGGGAGCCCGATCGCAGTCCGGTTGTCATCTATGACGATGAAAGCGGGCAGGTCTGGGTCCGTCCAAAGGAGGAGTTCGAAGACGGACGTTTTTCCGTTGTAGCTCCCTAGCCTTACTATTTCCCTAGTGGAAACAATCCCTTCGTGGGGTTTGCGCGCCGATTTTTGGGCCTGCCTCGGGTCTGCCACAAGCGTTCGGCTGCAGAACCCTACGTCAAACAAGGGACTTCAGCGCCACACACTCAAAACCGCCAAGGTCTGACCACAATGTTGCCGTAAACCAATCGTTTACCAGTCCAGCACAACAGAGCTGGATAAATCGCATTGGGGTGGTGCAATGCAACAAAACGAAGTCGTTGACCTGCAAAAGTTCCGGGACGCCGAGTCCGGGTCAGTCTTGCAGGAGGATAGTGGTCCGAATTACTTGCCCTCGGGCACCAAGCTGTTGATCGGTCAGTACACGATCGAGGGCTATCTCAACTGTGGCGGCTTCGGCATCACCTATACCGCACGAGACAGCCTGAACCGTAAGATCGTGATCAAGGAATGTTTCCCGGCCGAGATGGTTTACCGCGACGGGAAGACCATGCGTACGAGGCGGCCCCGCTATCAGGATGAGATCTCTGCCATTGTGCGGAATTTCGTGACCGAGGCGCAAAGCCTTGCCAACCTGAAGCACGAAAACATCATTCACGTTCACCAGATCTTCGAAGAGAACAACACCGCATATATCGCGATGGACTTCGTCGATGGTCCCGACCTGCTCGATCTCATTGAAACCGACAAAAGACTCACATCTCGAGAAATCCAGAAACTGACGCTCACCATGCTTGATGCCATCGGTTACGTGCATCGGATGGGCATGCTTCACCGAGATATTTCCCCGGACAACATCCTGATCGACCGCTCTGGCGAACCGGTGCTGATTGATTTTGGAGCAGTTCGACTTCACATCCAGAAGACCCAACAAGCTTTGGCGAAGATGAAATTCGTGAAGGACGGGTACTCGCCGCAGGAATTCTATGTGGCTGGGGCGGATCAGGGAACGTACAGCGATCTCTACGCCTTCGCCGCTTCGATTTATCACATGATCCGGGGCGAGGCGCCGATCGACGGTGAAGCCCGTCGGGCGGCATTGGAGGCAAGCAATCCTGATCCGTACGTTCCGCTCGTTGGCAACATAAAAGGCTATCCGCAGAAATTCTTGGCCGCGATCGACCAGGCGCTCGCTTTCGAGCCGAACGATCGTTTGCAGACTGCGGAGGCCTGGATCGCCATGATCAAGCCAGGCATCATTCGTCTTTCGATCATGTCCCGTCCTGCGACCGCAGTGATGGAAAGCCTCACGATTTTCGACGAAGTTGCAAAGACTTCCGGGGCGCAGGCTGCCCGCAAAGACAAAACCTTGTTGGTCGCGGGGATCAGCGCAATCGCCCTCCTTGCCGGAACTGCGTTTCTCATCGGAGCTCTGCCGACCTCAGAACCAGCGCCCAAGACGGTAGTTCTCGACCTCCCGTCGCCACTCCCGACAATGGTGGACGCGGGGCTTCAACCGCCCGGCTCCGAATTGGCCCCAAAAGGTGTCTTCCCACTTTCAGATACGGCTCACGAAGCAGATCGCCGGGCACCCGTTCTTGGTGAAACGACGATTGCTTCGGCTCCGACGATAGGGACTTCGCCGGTGAGGTCTTCCCTGCCGTCCCTGAACAGCGACTCCGGCCCTCGCATTGCGGAAGTCCGCAGCATCGGCCGCCCAGGCAAGGTCTTGGCACTGGATACCCCATTGGGTGCAGCCAACCTTCCCGCCATACCAGCGCCACTTGATCCACCTCCGCCACTGACAGGTAAGCTGGACATTTCATCATTCGCGTCGGCGCAAGCCACGCCGCAGGGCGACAGTTTCGGCGCATTCGAGCCTGTCGACCCTCCGGTCTACGTGGCAGCCTTGCCGCGCGTTGCAGCAGACACGGATATCGGAGCCGACACGACCCCGCCAGCAGCCAGGCCCACGGGCGCAGTTCTGCACACCCAGATTGCCCACTCGTACTGGAACGTCGCCATGCCGTTCAGCTCCGAGCTGACGACGGACGGCGAGCCTGCCGGTGCAAAGATCACCTCCGTCTCAACAGATGCCGACCTCTCTCGTTCCGGTGACTGGATTGCGGAAGGAACCATCATCACGCACTTCGCAGGTGAACCCCTTCGCCCGGATACACCGCTTTCCATCCACGTGCTCGATGCCATGCCAACGGCAGTCGATGGCCTGATCCGTGCACCTGTTCAATATCGTGACGCAGTGATGGGATTTGCAGGAGCCGGCGAACTAGCCGTGCCGGTGGTGCGTGAGATTGCCCTTGCGGACGGGACAGTCCTCGAAACCCGCAAGGACGGGCAGAGCTGGACCACGTCGGTTCGCGAACTTGGCCAATCGACGACCAATCTTCGCGCCGGGGACATTCTGATCAGCGAAACCGAGACCGGTCGATGGTTCAACGGGCACGGAGATGTTGAGGCGGCACTCAACGCACTGTCCGAGGCCGGAACGGAATTGGCCAGTTTCACGGTGTTGCGAAGCGGCGTCCGAGGGGCGGCATATTGGACCCTCGCACGCAACTAGGGCGCCACGTTCCAAGGACTGAGTTGCGTGCGCCCAAGGCGCACCGCTTGCTTCAGGAAGCAGCCAAGCGCGCGCCTTCGCTCAAAGCAGCCAGCTTTGCGTAGGCGATATCCGGATCAACCGCCCCGAACCCTGCAAACGTACCGAAACCGCAATCGCTTCCCGCGATCACACGCTCTGATCCGACAATATTGACGAACCGCTCAATGCGTTGAGCGACCAGTTCGGGGTGCTCAACGAAATTGGTCGTTGTGTCGACAACCCCCGGAACAAGCACCTTTCCCTCTGGAATGTCGGCCTTTCGCTCCTGGAACACGGCCCATTCATGCCCGTGGCGTGGGTTAGAGGTCTCGAAAAGCACGTATCGGGCCGATGTGGACATGAGTGTGTCGAACATCCGTGCCATCGGGATGTCGCACACGTGGGGCCCTTCGTAGTTGCCCCAACAGATGTGAACCCGAACACGCTCCTCGGGCACGTCCTGAAGCGCATGGTTCAACGCTTCCACGTGCATGTTGGCCACCTTGACGAACTCCTCGTCTGACATGTCCGAGAAAAGCATGTGCCGGGATAGTGCGAGGTCGGGGCAATCAAGCTGCAAGTCAAGACCGGCCCCCACGATGGTTTCATATTCCGCCTTCATGGCATCCGCGAGCGCAGCCAGATAGGCCTCTCGGGTTGGATAGAAATCGTTCTGCAAGAAGAGCGAGATGACCCCGGGCGAAGCAGCATTCATGAAGCCGCGCTCCACCCCGTGCGCGGCCATCGCTGCTTGCAGATTTGCGATATCCTTCTGCAGCTCGCCCTGTCCCTTTGACTTGACCTCGCCTACGCACATCGGTCGCGCATATTTCGGTGTGCCACCGTCATTTGCCAACCTTTCCAGAAACTTGGGGAACAGCTTCAAGTCGGCCGGAGCGTTCCGCGGGCTGTCTCCATCGAAGCCCGTGTACCGGTCTTTTACGTAGGTCGCATAGGATATTTTCGACGTTTCTCCATCCGAGACGATATCAACACCAGCGTCCTTCTGCTTGCCGACGGTTTCCAGAACGGCTTCGGTCATCGCCGCGTCAAACGCCGCCTCGTCATACGCTTCTTGCCGTTCGCGCGCGAAAATGAAGTCCACGACCTTTTGCGTCCGGGGCAGGGAGCCCACATGCGTTGTCTTGATCCCCGTCATCTTATTATCCCTCCCGTTAAATCCAAAACCCGCCGTCATCGGCGGCTCCATAAATGATCAGATGGCCGTCTGGGTCGATGGTTTGCGCTTCGATCCTCCCACTTGTTGAAGAGGAGTTCGCCTGCATCGCGCCGCAAACCCAGTTAGCGCTCCAGTCGAAACACCTAGCGATACCCGAATGGCTCATAGAACTTGGTCGTCCCATCAAAGTCGCAAGATGCGATCTCTGGTACGACTGACAGCATTGGCTCATGTTCAAACGTCCTTCACGGCCATCATGATTGTATGGCCCTGGCATCCCGGATCTTCTGCAAGAAACGCGGTCAACCGCAATCCGGCCGCTTCCAGCAAGGCTGCATACTCTGCGGGCGACAGCGATGCGTGATAAATCGGCTCACCTCCAACCTGTCCGGTGACTTCGCCCGCCTCCGGTCCAATGGTGACCAAGAGCCGACCACCTGGCTCAAGGTGAGCTGCGAGCCTTGGCAATGCGTCTCGTTGCTCATCGGGCGTCAGATGAAAGAAACTGTTCCACGCGACGATCCCGTTGAACGTCTCATGCAGGTCGAGATGGCGCATGTCCGCGACGCGCCAATCGCCGTCCGGCCATCGGTTTCTTGCAATTGTCAGCATACCTTCAGAGAAATCCGCACCGGTGAGACGAAATCCCTCAGCGATCAGCCATGCGGCAATCGGTTCGCCGGCACCGCATCCCAGGTCCAGAACGCGCCCACCACGAGGCAAGGCATCGCAGAACCGGGTCAGCCAACGTGCTTCAAAAAACGCCCGGGACCGATCCCGGTCATACGCTTCGGCGTGCCGGTCATAGATCTCTCGGGTTGCCTCCGGAGCGGCGTCGATGTTCTGCATCATCGCGGCCTCACGAGATTCTCAATCCGATCTTGCCAATGTGCCCGCGCTCAAGAAACGCCGTCTGTGCGTCTCGAATGTCTTTCAAATCAAACGTTTCTGCGACCAAGGGTTTGATCCTGCCGGTCTCGATCCAGCGGACCAGTCCCGCGAAAACGCCGTCTCCAAGTCCGGTGCAGCCAAAGAAGGACAGGTCTTTCAGATAGAGGTCCCGCAGGTCCAACGGCACGTCGGCCCCGGCAACCGCGCCAGCGACGGCATAGCGTCCGAACGGCTTCAGCGCATTGATAAGATCGGCCCAGCCAGGTCCACCCGCCAGATCAACTGCCAGATCGAAGCTTCGAGCCTCTGGTATCTCGTCCCGGTTCAGACACACGCTGGCTCCGAGTGCGCGCATTGCATCCGCCTTGGACGGTGACGTAACCGCTGTCACATCAAGACCGCGGGCGACCAGCAACTGGACCGCGGCCGAGCCAACCCCGCCTGAGGCGCCCGTGACAATGGCCCGCTCGCCTTCCTTTGCGCCAGCCCGAACGATCATATTTTCGGCTGTTGAATAAGAACAGGCGAAAGAAGCGATCTCGACATCTGACAAGTCGGTGTCAATGACATGCGCGTACCTGCCTGACACGGCGATGTATTCGGCGAATGTTCCGGGCACTTCCGATCCGACGTACCAGAATGGCGTTACGGGCTTTCCCGCCACTTCGCGGAGGCAAGGTTCGATCAGAACACGCTTACCGACCAATGCCGCGTCAGCGCCGGGTCCGGCTTCGACGACCACGCCGCAGCCATCGGCACCCTGAATGTGCGGGAACTCCAACGGCTTACCAGACCACGTGGCATCCTCGGCGTCCCCATCGCCTTTCGAGTACCACGCAAGTCGCGTGTTCACGTCGGTGTTGTTTACCGCGGCTCCTCCCAGTTTGATCAGCACCTCTCCAGGTCCGGGTTCCGGCTTGGCGAGGTCCTCTCGCCACTCGAGCATTTCAAGCCCGCCATGCCCGGTTAGAACTATACCCTTCATCCGGTCCATGTGGCCCCCGCTGGATCATCCGTTCCGACAATATGGTAGAGTGCGGCGTCCCCCGTCATGGAGGGCCACGCGGCGTGATCGAGGTTCTCGGGAACGCTCATCGTATCACCGGGCGCCAGTACCGTTTCACCGCCTTCCCAGACGACCTTCCAGTGGCCCGTCACCGGCATCAGAACAGAGGGCCGGTCATGTCGGTGCATCTCTTCCGTTGAAGACGCACGCGTGACCAGATCAACCTCGAATCCGGGTTTGTCACGAATGATCCCGGTTTCGCCGATCACTTTGCAGGGATTTTTGTCGGCCAATGCGACCATGTCCCAATACCGCCGCACATAGCCGCCGATGACCTGCATTGTAGTCGGTTCAGGAAAGGCGTTGGCTTCGTCTTCCGAAAGCTTTTCCATCGGTGCGACACCGTCTGGCAAATGCTCGCCTTTCTTCGTGTCGTAGAGCTTTCCCGTTTCCGCCAGAACCAGCCCGTGGTCGGTTGCATCTTCGATCACCTGCGGTGCCCAGATAACGCCGCCACCGGCATCGTCTCCGCCGAGGATCGCCATGATCATTCCGTAGTCTTCGCCGATGTTCTCGAAACCGCGGAAGATGCCGGTTGGGATGTTGAAGATGTCTCCCTTTTCAAGAACCACTTCTCCAGCCGTGCCCCAACGCCCCCAGAAGAACCGCCAACGCCCTGAAAGAACGAAGAAAACTTCAGCCGTCCGGTGCGAGTGAAGGGAGTTTCTGCACTTCGGAGGCTGTCCTGCGGCGCCGATGTTGAAGCCGTGCGGAATGTTGATGTGCACATGCTGGTCCGCACTTTCGGAAACGCCCCCGCCAATGATCGTGAAGTTCTCCTTCAAATCCGAGCCGGGTGTGTGCGCGTCGATGAAGGCCGTGCGGCAGGGCTGCAACGCGCCATAGCGCACAATGCGATCGGACAGGTCATTCATTCATTTGGTCCTTCGTAGTCGTCATGGGCCCCGGGGTGATCCGCGGCGATTTGGCAGAGCGTTGCTGGCAAAGAGACGAGAGCGGCCACAGCCCCGCTCTCGCGTCCCAGCCTCAGCTCGAATGCAGGGCGATCTGTTTCCAGATCGCCACCTCGTCATAAAGCGTGAACTCCCGTCGGAGCCCCCACGGTCCGAACTCGGCATGGCTCATGCCCATAACGTGCACCGGTGCGCCTGTGGGGCGTCCGAAGCTCCCCCAACCGTCATGGACACCGTCCAGAGACCAGCGAATGGCGGCACGAGGTGAGAGCATGTCGGCGTCCATGCCTATCTGGTGATGGATAGTAAAAGTCGCGGTCGGGAAGGCGGAACGCAGACCAACCCAGAATTCAGTCACCGCCTCACGCCCGATGGCAGTCTGTGCGCCGGCATACTCGCCGATCACCGCCCGGTCATATTCGGTGAGAATATGGTTGAAGTCGGCGTCCATGAGGCGGGTCAAAGTCTGTGCATATTTCGCGCCCCACTCATTTGCATTCCCGCGCCCTTTGTAAGGACCATCGACGTCACTCTCGGGCGTGAAGGGGCGCGAAGCTTTTTCGGGCCCGCCCTCTGCCTCGATCAGTCGATACGCATAGTCGCGGGGATCCATTCCCAACTGCCGCACAATGCCGCCGTAGTCGCGGACCAGCCACTCGTCATAGATTGTGTTTTCCTTGGCTGCACAATCCGCGATGACCCGGACGACCCAAGATTTGCCGGTCGCGGCGCCGAACTGCCCGTCCCGCGTGTGCGTGGCTTTCGTCAAGAGACGGTGCGACGACAATAGCCCGTGCTCGGGATCGTCAGAGAAGATCACATCCTCGCCCAGCAGTTCACGATCCGGAAACTCGTTGATCGTTGCCATGGTGGAGGCCATGACCGCCTTGTTGCCGCGTTGTATGCCCATCGGCGAGCGCACGGGGATATCTTCGGAGTAGTAGTGTTCAAGTGTCGCGACACCGCGGTCTTCCCAGATCTCCTTCGTTATGCCGATGATGTAGTCGGGGAAGTCTGTAAACCGGTTCGAAAAGCCCTTCATGGGGCAGCTCCTTGCAGTTGGCGCACCGATCCGCGCAGGATCAATTCACCTTCAATCTCGATCTTTCTCGGGTGCGTCTTGCCCGCTTCAATCTGGTCGAGCAAGAGTTCGACGGTCGCTTCCACCATGCGATTGACAGGCTGACGATAGGTTGTGAGGTCGTAAGACGCCCAAGACGCTTGTGGTACATCGTCGAAGCCGACGATGGAGATGTCCCTCCCTGCGGCAATGCCCGCGTCGTGCAACACATCCAACACGGCGAAGGCCATGTGATCATTACCAACGAAGATGGCATCCGGCCGCGTCCCTGAAATGAGCTGCCTCGCGCATTCCATGGCGACGTCTCTCCGGTACATGCCGTCAACGATCGCAAAGGCCGCCTGGTTCGCTGCCTTCAGTGCCTCTTCAAAACCGCGACGCCGGTCACGCCCCGTGGAACTGCCTTGCCAACCTGCAATGTGAGCAATCCGTTCATGCCCGGTTTCAATAAGGAATTCCGTCACCTTCCGCGCTCCGGTCACGTTCGCGGAAGTGACATTCGAGAAGCCATCGCCTTCTTGCGCCCTGTTGAACAGCACCACGGGAATCCCGGCGGCATCGGCACGTTTGGCAAGAGGTGAGGACATCGATGCGCTTGCGGCAATGATCCCGTCCACCTGGTAATCCATCAGATCCGCAATCACGCTGTCTACACCGTCTGTCGAATTTGGTGCCGTGAAAATCAGGATGTGATAGCCCCGCGCCTGCAACGCGTTCGACAAAAGCTCAAGGGCGACCGGGTAGAACTGGTTTTCAAGGTAGGCAACGACGAGGCCGATGATCCGGCTTTTTCCGCTGACCATGGCGCGCGCAAGAACGTTCGGTCTGTACCCCAGCTCTTCTGCCGCCTTCTTTACCTTTTCCACGGTCTTGGCGCTGGCCGATGCCCCTGGTGTGAAGACGCGCGAGACTGCTGACTGGCTGACACCGGCGCGTTCGGCGACATCGAGAGATGTGACTTTGCTCATGCGTCCGCACTCCTGCCATTGCAATGGGCGAGGGGGCGCGACCGCCTCACATTGTTCGGGGATATCTCCTGCAGGAACACCGTCATAGGCCGCTCGGAATCTTGATCGGCGCAAGGCTGCGCGCCGCGTTGAACTCGCGCATTCGCGCAAGCACATCGACCCCGATTTGACGATAGAGGTCGAGGAGATCCACCAAAACCCAATTCTCGCGGATCAAATTTCCTTCCAACCGCCAAAAATCCAGTGAACGGAGCGTCACCTCTTGTCCGGCGGGCGCGATGCCCATCCAGCCGTCGCCCGTTATCGTCAGTCGCATATTGGGCCAGCCTGTTTCGGCCACGTAAGGGCCTTCGGCGATCCAATGGCTCATCAGATCTCCCATCGCGTCGAGCTTGCGATCCGGCATTGCACGCAGAAACGGGATTTGATGCCAGTGACGGAAGCCTGAAATACCTCGTCCCGTGCCAATTCCGGCAGGGCCGTACCAGTTGAAGTGCGGATGCCAGTATCGGTCCAGCTGCATCACTTCGGGCCCACCTTCCGCCGGATGCCGACAAAGGTCGGTCAGCATGGCGATGACATGGTTCAGTGCCATCTCGCCTTCTTCATAGTCCGTCAGTCCGTCCTGCGTCATCGGGCCGGGCGTGCATAGGAAGGCACCAAGCTGCGGCGCCATCGGCCAGGCTCCGGCCTGCATCATCAACTCGGGGATGTCCCAGATGATCTGCGCTTCGGTCACCTTGCCGTCTTCCAGGCGGAAGAACTCGTGATACCGCATATGCGCCAGATGGCCTGTCGGTGGGATGTCGAGGAACGGGGCCAGAAACGTGCCCATGTAGTTGCCCATACACCCGACCCAGTCCTGTCCTTCAGGTGTCGTCCCGGCGGTCACGATCATGTCGCGGCGTTCGAGATCGGGAAACGCGACGAGAAGCGCGACATAGTCGTTCAGATGCCAGTCGAGTGTCCGGTCTCCGAAAGGCGCACACATACGAACGGTGCAGTCCCGCGAAAAAAGGTCTTCATACGCCGATCTGAAGGTACGCGGGGACGTCGCCATCGCCGCTTGCCATGGCGCTATACGGGCCTTGAGATCGGCGGGCGTGCTCACTCCGCCGCCGTTCCGTAGGCCACGTTCTTGCCGCCGTAACGGCGGACGCGAATGTTGCATTGCTCGGCATGGCCCACAAAGCCTTCAAGCATGCAGAGCCGCGAGCCGTATTCGCCAACCATTGCGGCGGCCTCGTCGGTGGTGACCTTCTGGTAGCTGTGTGTTTTCAGGAACTTGCCGACCCACAGTCCACCCGTGTAACGTCCGGCCTTTTTCGTGGGAAGCGTATGATTGGTGCCAATCACCTTGTCGCCGTTGGCCACATTGGTGCGAGGGCCAAGAAAAAGCGCGCCGTAGGCATGCATCTTTTCGAGGAACCAGTCATCCCGATCGGTCATCACCTGCACATGCTCGTAAGCCATGTCATTGGCCACATCGAGCATCTCTTCATAGGTTTCGCAGAGAACAATGTCGCCGTAGTCTTCCCAACTGGCGCGGGCAGTTTCCGCAGTCGGGAGAATCTCAAGCAGGCGGTCAATCTCCGCAAGCGTTTCGGTCGCCAACTTGCGGCTGTTGGTGATGAGGCAAGCCGGCGAATTGTACCCATGTTCGGCCTGACCAAGAAGATCGGTCGCACAAAGTTCTGCATCGACGGTTTCGTCTGCAATCACCATGGTTTCGGTCGGGCCGGCGAAGAGGTCGATGCCTACCCGTCCAAACAGCTGTCGTTTGGCTTCGGCGACAAAGGCGTTGCCGGGTCCCACCAGCATGTGCACCGGTTCGATCGTTTCCGTGCCAATGGCCATGGCACCCACGGCTTGAATGCCGCCCATGACGTAAATTTCGTGCGCGCCGCCCATATGCATGGCTGCAACGATGGCCGGGTGCGGTTCCCCATTCACCGGTGGGGCACTGGCGACGATCCGCGGGACACCCGCGACCGAAGCGGTGAGGACCGACATGTGCGCGCTTGCCACCATCGGGAATTTGCCGCCGGGAACGTAGCAGCCCACAGATTGAACGGGAATGTTCTTGTGGCCAAGGATCACGCCCGGCAGGGTCTCGACCTCAATGTCCGTCATGCTGGCGCGCTGGGCTTCAGCGAAGCGCCGGATTTGCGCCTGAGCGAACTTGATGTCTTCCATGTCGCGCGTCGAAACCTTTTGCATTGCGGCTTCGATTTCGCTGTCTGCAAGGCGGAAGCGCTCCGGCGCGTAGTTGTCGAATTTCTGGCTCAACTCCCGAATGGCGGCATCCCCGCGCGTCTCGATATCGGACAGTGTTGCCTCGACCGTCGCACGGACCTGGGCATCTTCTTCCTTCTTCTCGGCTTCGGGTTTGGATTTCTTGAGGTGTTCGACAGACATTGGGTTTACCCCTTTACGGCACCAGCGGTCAGGCCACTGACAATCTGACGCTGGAAAAACATGACAAGGACAAAGAGCGGCGCCGTGGCAGAGACAACGGCAGCAACGGCGAACATCACGTTGCCCTCAGTTTGAGTTGTTCCCAGGAAGGCCGCGATTTCCGGCACCATCGTCCGGTTGCTCTCGGACAACAGGAGCGAGGTAACGATGAAGTCGTTATAGGCCAGGAGGAAACTGAACAGCCCAGTGGTGATCACGCCCGGCCACATCACCGGGATGATCACATGTCGAAACGCCTGGAACTGCGTGCAACCATCGACCTTGGCGCTTTCGTCCAACTCCTTCGGGATGTTCTGGAAGAACGAGTGCAGCATCCAGAGTGTGAAGGGCTGGTTCATCGCCACCAGCACGATGATGGCTGTCGGCAGAATGCCCCAGACGTTCCATTCAAAGAACGGCAACATGTAACCGGCGACGAGCGTGACCTGAGGCAGTGCCCGGAAGATAAGCGCAATTATCAAAAGCCAGACCACGTAGCGGAAACCGGATCGGCTGAGTGCATAACCGCCAAGCGTTCCGATGGTGAGCGACGTGGTGACAACAAACACGCAGACAATGAACGTGTTGATGACGTTCCGCCAGAACTCGTTCTCGATCCACGCGCCGTGGTAACCGGCACCGGTGAAGGGCGAACCATAGGTGGCCTCGGTGGTTGGGCCAAAAAGCGCATTCGTCCAATCGGCGATGGAGAAGAAATCAAGCTCGACTTTGAAGCTGCCCCAAAACGTCCAGAAAAACGGGAAGGCTGCGATGATGAGCCAAACAACAATGAACCCGCTGGTTGCGATCCTCAGGCCGGCAGGCATGCGTTGTGCTTTTGATGACATCTCAATGCGCTCCCGACTTGAAGTCGCGCCAAGTGCGCACAAGGACCGGGGACAACAGGATCGCCACGCCGATGATCGTCAGCACGGATGTCGTGGCCGCCGCCGAAAGCTGCCGTGTCTCCCCACCGAGGTCGTTCACGATAATCCAACTGAGCGACGTGGCATGCGCCTGTGCCTGAAACCCGATGATCGGTTCCAGGACTTTGAAATTGTCCATAATCTGGATGAGGGCGACGAAAGTGATAAGGGGTGTAGCCCAAGTTAGTGACTCGCTGCGACGGCTTGCCTGACCTTCCAGTCCAGGAAGTCGGGCACCCGGCGGTTCATGACGCAGTTCTTGAGCGCGAGCATCGCGTTGGCACCTCTCTTCGACCAGCGGGTGCCAG
>JAJDZT010000155.1 GCA_022824525.1 Silicimonas sp.
AAAGCGGACCGACCCTTCTTCGACGATATGCTCGGCAGGGTGCTGGCCAGCCCCAGCCAACTCGACGAACTCTACGACGACCTGCTTGACCGGGACCGGGAGCGCCTCGACGGCGTCGAACTCGCCATCCTGCGCTTGGGCGCCTGCGAACTGCGCCACCGGCCGGACGTGCCCGCCCGGGTGGTGATCGACGAGTACATCGAACTCGCCAAGCTGTTCGGCGCCGAGGCGAGCCACAAGTACGTCAACGGCGTGCTGGACAAGCTGGCCGGCCGGCTGCGGTCCAGCGAAATGGGATCGGACGCTTGATGGATGAGTTCGCCCTGATCGAGCGCATCCGCGCGCAGTTGGGCGGCGACGCCCCGGAATGGCTGGTGCTCGGGCCGGGCGACGACGGGGCCGTGGTCCGGCCACCGGCGGGGCAGGACATTGCCAGTTCCATCGACAGCTTTCTGGCGGATGTCCACTTTCCCGCCCGCGCCGACGCCGAGCTGATCGGCTACCGCTGCCTGATGGCGAGCCTCTCCGATCTGGCCGCCATGGCGGCGACCCCGGCTTGGGCGCTGGTGGCGCTTAGCCTGCCGGAAGGGGATGCTGGTTGGGTGACGGCCTTGGCCCGGGGCATGGGCGAGGCCGCAACCGCAGCCGGGGCACGGATCGCCGGTGGCAATCTCGCCGCCGGTCCGTTGACCATCACCGTCAGTGTGCAGGGCTGGGCGCCAGCCGGCACCATGCTGGCCCGCTCCGGAGCGAAGCCCGGTGACGCCATCTGCCTGAGCGGCCCCGTGGGCGGCGCGGCGGCGGCGTTGAAGCAAATCGACCTAGCTGCTTCGAAGCCCGGTCAACTTAGCCCACTGGAGCGTTCCTATTGGCGGCCCCAGCCGCCGTTTTCGCTGGCGCCGGAGTTGCGCAGCCACGCCAGCAGCGGCATCGACCTCTCCGACGGTCTGTTGGCCGACCTTGGCCATGTGGCCGCCGCCAGCGGCGTCGCCCTGCACTTGGAGAGCGCCGCCATCCCCTTGGCCGAGGGCGCGAGCCTCGACGATGCGCTATCCGGCGGCGACGACTATGCCTTGGCCTTCACCACCGCGCACAAGCCCCTGATGGCGCGCTCTGCGGTCATCGGCGAGGTGGCTTCCGGCAGCGGTTTGCATCTGGATGGCCAGCGCGTCGATGAGCAGGGGTTTCGCCATTTCCGCTGAATTAAACTGGCGTTCTTTGAAGCGCCCCGCAAACTTCATCGCCTGCGGGTTCGGCGCTGGCATGCTCCCCTTGGTCCCCGGCACCTGGGGATCAGCCTTGGGCGTCGCGTTGTGGCTGCTGATTCCGCCGCAGGTGATCTGGCAGGTCGGTGCTTGCGCGATCGTCTTCCTCGTCGGTTGGCTGGCCACGGCGCAGGTTTGCCGGCGTCACGCGCTGAACGACCCGCCCCAAGTGGTGGTGGACGAAGTCGTCGGCGTCTGGATCACCTTGGCGGCACTGCCCCGGCAGGCCTTTTGGCTACTGGTCGGCTTCGTTCTCTTCCGCGTCTTTGACGTCATCAAACCCTTTCCCATCGGAGCCTTGGAGCGGCGCTTCAAGGGCGGCTTCGGCGTGATGATCGACGACGTGGCCGCCGGAACCGCCGCCGGGCTGGTCGGCTATGGCGCCTGGCGATTGCTGGCTAGCTGAATACTGGAACCCGGAGTGCGTGGTTATTGCGCATTTGCATTCGTGAATGTAATCCCAGTCTACAAATAGTAGTTGACATTTGCATTGGCTTACGACAAATTCATGGGGTTGAAATTTCCGGGGAGAGTGCAATGAAGAATTTCCAACGGTTGATGGCGGCGCTGGTTGTTTCGTGCGTTCAGTTGGCGGCTTATGCGGAAGAACGAGCCATTGAGGAAATCGTCGTAACGGCAACTAAACGTGAAACTTCCGTGATGGACGTGCCTGCGTCGTTGACGGCCTTCAGCGAAGACGAAATCGACTTGACGGAAATAACCAACAACCGTGACCTACAGTTCACGGTGCCAGGGCTCGTTGCCGGCTATTTCAATGGTTCCAGCCTGCTTGCAATCAGGGGTATCGGCGCGAATTCAACCAACGCTGGTGGTGATCCTGCGGTAGCTCAGCATATTGACGGTGTTTATCAAACAAGGATTCGAACCGTTGCACTTGCTGTGAGCGATCTACAGCGGGTAGAGGTATTGAAGGGACCGCAAGGCACGTTGTATGGCCGTAACTCTACCGGTGGGGCGATCAACTACATAACCAACAAGCCCACCGAGGAATTTGAGGGCAGCGTCAGCGTGACCGCTGGCAACTTTGGTCGGGTTGGTACGAACGTGATGCTGTCAGGTCCATTGTCTGACACGGTGTCCATGCGAGGCAATTTTTACTATAACGACCAAGACGGCTACCTCAAGGTGGTTGGAGGCGGTGGGTCTCCGGATGGTTTTGCAAATGAAACCATCGGTGGGCGTTTGGCCTTGAGGTTTACACCTAGCGACGATCTAACCATAGATGTCAACGCCACCACTGTCGAAAATGAGACTATATCTCCGGCGCAAATTTTGGGAATCGTAAACCCCGCAGCTGCCTTTTATCTCTTTCCTGGAAACCATACCACCAATGTCAATGAAGTGGTCTCGGACACTGACGCGAGCGGGGAGATCTCCCAGGATTCCGTTACCGCAACGCTAGATTGGGCCATCAATGATCAGTGGAGCCTGAAATCCACAACCGGTTTCTTGGACAACTCCTTTAGTCAGCTGAATTATGATGTTGATTACTCTTCGGCTGCGTTTTTCCCGGCGACAGGTGGAATTGAATCTGAGTCGGATTCCTTATCCCAGGAATTTAACCTGAACTACTCTGGTGAGCGGATCGACCTTGTTTCAGGTCTCTTTTACCTCAAAGACGACTTTCTTCAGACAGCAGCTTTTCCGATATTTGGCGTTGCGCTTTCGTTTGATCAGCAAAGTGAAGCATGGGCGGCATTCGCCGACGTGACTGTCGACGTAACTGAACAATTCAGGGTGATCGCCGGTATTCGATACAATTCGGAGGACAGGGAAATTACTCAATTCAGCTCTCTTGCCTGCCCAGTGCCGGTAAGTGGAAGTGAGGACTGGAGCGATACCAATCCGAAGGTCGGCTTCCAGTACGATTTCGGCGAGAATGCAGTGGTGTACGGCACCTGGCAAGAGGGCTTTAAATCAGGTGGCTACGATCCGTCCAATTGCCTGGATTCATTCAATCCGGAAAGTATCGAAGCAATCGAAATCGGATTGAAAACAACGCTGTTTGACGGTGCTGGATTGCTAAATGTAGCAATCTACGACTATGACTATACCGATCTGCAGGTGACTCAGCTTGTGGGACTTGCGACAGTGGTCGAGAATGCGAGTGAAGCCAACGTTCAGGGGATTGACATCGAATTCCAGTATGCACTTTCTGATAGCTTCACCATGGAACTGTCCGGAAGTTTCCTGGATACCGAGCAGAATGATCTGTTCCTGGCTGACCCCCATGGAGCGCCGGGGGCGCCCACTGTTAATGTCGGCGGAAAAACCCTTCTCCGGGCCCCCGACTTCTCAGGGACCCTCGCGCTGAGCTATGGTGCAGATTTCAACAATGGCAATGCACTCCTGTTGCGCGGTGAACTCTATTACAGTGACAACGTACGCTATAGTTTCTTCGATTCTGAGCCTGGTGCCTTTCAGGATTCGTACACCATAGGTAATCTCTATGCAGACTTTACCCTGGGTGCTGTCGAAGGCCTCAGTTTTCGGGCATTCGTGAAGAACGTATCAGACGAAGAGACGATACAGGGGATCCTTCCTTTCGGAGCCGTGGGCTTGCAGCTGGGTAACTACAACCGAGGCCGCACCTATGGCCTGGAGGTACAGTACGACTTCTAGATCAAATTGTGAGCCACTACGACCATATTCGTAGTGGCTGTCTCTGTCCGCCGCTGCATCGGCCTGCAGCGTCGGTACAACTCTAGTTTGAGGAGAACTAATAATGGTCAAAAGAGCTATACGCTTGCTCCATATTGCTGGTGTGCTGTTTACGATGACTATTGGAATGACTACGCCTGCGGCGGTATACGCTGGTGAGATGACGACTGAAGAAACCAGAGCGATGATGACAGAGTTTCTGAAGTACCTGCATTCCGGTAAGGAGGAGGACATTGTCAAGTTCAGCGAATTCTACGCGGATGACGTTGAGGCGCATTACCACACAACAGGACCATTGGGAAAATACTTCTTCGGCCGTGAAGCCTTTTTGAACTTCTACCTGAAAGGGGCTGAAGATGTCAATTTTGAGCACGGTCTAAAGGTTGATAGGTACTGGGTTGTCGTTGAGGACAATATAGCCGTGGTAAGGAACCGCACTCGGGGCCACAGATATGGCGCGCCCTTTGTTCAAGAATATGTACACGTCTATTACTGGGAAGACGACAAGATTGTGCGTATGGAGGGCTTCAATAATGCCGAGGCCCAAAAATCAGCACAGGACATTGCCAAACGTAAGGCGGCCAACAAAGCAGCGATGAACTAACCTAGAGCGATCTGCGAGGATTCACTGGAGGAAGAAGTGCAACTCGCAGATCTGGAAATGGCGGAGATCGAAATTCATGATCCGGACTTCGTCAATGACCCCCATGCCATTTACTCGGTGGCCAGGGAAGAGAACTGGGTAGCCAGATTCCCCATGGGCTATATCGTCCTTGATCAACAGGCGATGAGGGACTTCCTGACGGACGATCGCTGTAGAACCCCGATCAGAGACATTTCCAACATGGTCGGAGTCGAGAAGGGCACGCCGTTCCAACGCTTCTATGATCATTTTTTCCTGGCGCTGGATGGCGAAGCCCACAAACGCCTTCGCCGGATTTCGGCGCCTGCGTTTACCGCGAAGGAAGCTGCTAAGTATCGTCCGTTTATGAAGGGGACCATCAACAAGATCATTGATTCACTCGATGGGGCGGCAGAGTGCGATTTCACGAAAGTTGCAGCGCGATATCCGATCACTGTGATGTGCGACATCCTTGGTGTTTCAACCGATGACATTGAAAGGTTTGAAGAGTGGGTGATCGTGCTATCAGATGCATTCAGTCTGAATGATGAAACGGTTGCCAAATTGAATTGGGCACTGGCCCATTTGTTTGACTACGCCGATGAACTGGTTGATGCGCGGCGCAAACGTAATGAGACAAAGGATGATCTGCTGCAGACGCTGGTTGATCTCGCGACTGATGGCGAGAGATTATCCGACGAAGAACTGCGCGTGCTGCTGATTAACCTGATTTCCGCTGGCTACGACACGACAAAAAACCAGCTAATTCTGATGATGAAGGTGCTGCTGGATCATCCCGAAGAATGGAGCAAAGTGGCAGACGATCCGGGTCGGGTAAAGAAAGTGGTCGATGAGTCATTGAGGTTTTACAACCCAATTTCAGCGACGTTCCGTGTAACCAATGTTGACATCAAATACCGCGACACCTTGATTCCGAAAGACACCATGCTCATGCTGCCGCTTACCTACGCGGGCCGCGATGAATCATTCTATGACTCCCCAGATGCGTTCAATCCAGACCGGGACAGGAACAGGATCATTACCTTTGGTCGTGGAATCCATATTTGTATTGGCATGTTTATGGCGAGAGCCTTGCTTGAAGAAGCGCTGGCAGTCATGGTTGAGAGAATAAAAAATCCCCAGCTTGCCGGTGAAGCCGTATTTCGTCACTTCTCGGGGATGGTCGGAATGGAAGCGCTGCCTATCAGTTTTGAGCCTGCATAGGTTAATCCGCGGCACGACTACATCAGTCTTCCATAATGTGAGTGAGTTCGAGAACGTGTTTATGGATACCGCGAATCACGTGAATCGTTCCCGTTATCACACCCTCAAGCTCTATGATCTTCGACTCATACAGCGTGAACAAGTCATCTAGGCTTTCGTCGGTCATAATGAAGAGGATATCGGATGCGCCAGAAACCAACGCGACGTAGCCAATCTGGTCGATTTCCTTTAGGGCATCGATCACTCGTTTTATCGCTGCGGTTTCCACCACCAGGCGAACATCAACGATTGCTGTCTGATTGACTTTGGCGGGATTGACGAGTGCGCTGACGCGCATGGATTTTGCTGACGTCAGTTTCCTTAGTCGGTGACGGATCGCACCTTCAGTGACTTTGAGTTCGTCTGCCACCACGCGATTGCTGACCCTAGCGTCTGGTTTCAAAATCTCGAACAACTGTTCTTCGAAGTCATCGAGCGGTTCTTTCATAAGTCTATGCTCGCGTAGTGCAGATTGTATTTCTCTATGTTGAGCACGGTAAGTGTTTCGGTTCGCTCAATGCCTTCTATCGCCGTGACCTTGTTCTGCATGAACTCGACGAAGTGCTTTTGGTTGCGAGTGGCTGTTCTAATAATGACTTCAGGCCGACCGGCAGTGATAAGGCAGTTGGTTACCTCATCTAAGCCGGCTAGTGCTTGGGCTACGTCTTCTTTGCTACCGTGCGTAACATACACATCGACATGGGCAGGAAAGTGTGCGCCAGCCGCTTCAAAGTCCTTTTGAACGGTGATTCGAAGAATGTCATTTTCTATGAGGAAATTCACTCTGCGGGCGACAAATTGTTGAGAAACGTCGAGATCTTCCCCCAGCGAGCGATAGGAACGCCGTGGTTCCTCGATCAACGCTTCTATGATTTTCAAATCAAGTTCTGCGAGTTCTTCAGCCACAATGATGATCCCCGAATAGCATTCGAATTCTATATCAATCGTGTGACCAAGAACCAGCGGAAGCGTACAGCCGGCCGCTCAGTTTGACTTACTTGACACCAGAGACGGGCGATCCACCAGTTTTCCATCAAGAAAAACGTACCTGATGTTTCTTGTATCTCTAATGTTTGCCGCCGGATCGCCCGCAACGATCAGCAGGTCGGCCTCCAAACCCTCTGATATGGATCCGGTTTTATCATCGATTTCCAAAATACGGGCATTGTTGTAGGTGGCAGCCTGTATCGCTTTGATTGGCGCGATGTCGGCCTCGGTCCACAGCTCCATTTCATAGTGCAGCAGCCAGCCGGGCGGCCTTAGCGCCCAATGTCCGGTGGTATCTGTGCCCATACCCACCAGTATCCCGGCAGCAAAAAGACGTCTTGTGTTTTCGGAACCTATTTCAAACCACTTGTCTGCGTCCTCGTTATACCGTTCTCCATATTGTTGTACGAAGGTGTTCTTTACACCATCTATGAACATATGGAGGCCACTGCTGGCACTACGGATATCCTCCTCTTCGTAGAATGGCGAAACTAGGGGCTCCGTGATTAGGTATTCCACCTCATCCGCGAGCGGATAGCGTTCTGTGGACGCCATAAACTCAAAAACGTTCAAGGTGGAGAGAAACCATATGCCCCTTTGCTTTGCATCCTGAATTTCCTCCCGGCTAGCAGGAAAGTGCCAAGGCTGATGCGCATACCCATCCACACCAGTACGGTTTATTGCCACCGTGCCAATTGCCCTGCTGGAATCAATGACGACGCGCATTCCTCGCTTATGCGCTTCATCGACAAAAAACTCCAAGCGGCGAAGAGGCAACTGCATATAGGCCTTGACCATCTTAATGCCTGCGGCCTGATGCCTGTCCAGTGCGGATACAACATCCTGATTACTCTTTAGGGAAAGTATCATCCCTGTGGAATCGACTTCATCGGGCAACTTTCCTTCCTCGGATATGCCATTTTGAAGGTATCCAGAAAAGGAGACTGTCGGAAACGGTTCATCACTGTTGGCCAAGATCTCCTTGGCCTCCATCTCAAACTCAAGCACCCCGCCCACGGTGTTGACAGAGGTGATGCCGCTGTACAAAAGCTCTTTCAAACCCCTGCGCCAGTCGGCATCCCTGCTAAAGAAAATGTGGGAATGCGCGTCAATCAGGCCAGGCATCAGGGTCAGGCCTTCGCCGTCCACGCGCTTCACTTCCGCTGCCGTCTCGAACTCTCCGTGGTCCGCCACCCTCGCAATTTTTCCCTTTGCCACCAATACGTCCTGAGCTTCTACCGGGGCATTTCCTTTACCGTCGATTATCCGGATGTTTTCAATCAACATATCACCAGTAGATGAGGCTTCCCCTGTTGCGAAAGCGATCGACATGCTGGAAAAAAATACAATAGCCGTCATTGAGTTAATGCTCATCTCGAATGCACTCCCCTCGAACCAATCGCAATTTATCCAGTGTAATTTCTACGCGTTGTTTATTTCAACGCTTTTGTGTGGTATTCCTGCGTACCATCCAGTACTATTCAACTCAAATTCTGAGGAAGCAACCGCATGCCCCGCTACGACCTGGTGCTCAAATCCGGAACCATCGTCGACGGCACCCAGTTCCCCCGGTACGTCGCCGACATCGGCGTCTTGAATGGCCGCATCGAGAAGATCGGATCCCTTGGTGACTATACCGCAACCCGCGAGATCGACGCGGAGGGCCGAATCGTCGCCCCGGGCGTGATCGACCCCCACACCCACTACGACGCCCCGATCCACTGGGACCCCCACTGCACCAGCTCCAGCTGGCACGGCTGCACCACCGTCGCCGTGGGCAACTGCGGCTTCGGCTTCTCACCTTGCCTGCCGGACCACCGCGAACGCTACATGCTGATGATGGAGAACACCGAGCAGGTGCCCTACGCGGCGATGAAGCAGGAGCTGGGCTGGGACTGGAGCACGTTCCCCGAATGGATCGAGCACATGAAGCGACAGCCGCTTGGCATCAACCTCGCCAGCTACATCCCGCTGGCCTCCATGCTCATCTACGTGATGGGCATCGACGGGGCCAAGCACCGGCGGGCCAACGCCGCGGAGCGCCAGCAGCTCCAGGACATGCTGCACGAAGCGATGGACAGCGGCGCGATCGGCTTCTCGCTGTCCCACCAGGGCGACAGCAACGGCCATGTCGACATTGACGGCACGCCGATGCCGACGGACTCCATGCCGGTCGAGAACGCCTACGTGGTCGCGGATGCCCTTCGGGAGCGGGGCGAGGGATGCGTCCAGATCCTCTGCGACAGCCCCATCGCCGACTACCGCCACGTCGCCGAGGAGCTGGCGAGTCGAAGCGGCCGGCCGATCATCAGCAACCTGGTGGCTCCCTTCGCCCCCATGCCGGAGTTCCACCCAAGCCGCCTCGAATGGCTCGACAGTTGTGAGGCGCGCGGCCTGCAGATCTATGGCCAGAGCCTGGTTTGCCGAATTTGGACCGAGTTCCGAGTTCGTGAATGGACTTTGTGGGACGCCATCCCCATCTTCCGCGAGTTCAGCATCTGCGACGACGAGGCCAAGCTCGCCAAGGCGGGCGACGCCGAGTACCTGGCGCGCATGCGCGAGGGCTACGACGCTGAAGCCATGGCGGCTTCCGGAGGCTCGCTCGAGTCCTACATCCTCCACCGGAGCCACGGCGCGGGCGGCTACGCCCAGTACGAAGGCAAGCTCATCGGCGAGATCGCCGCCCAGACCGGGCGGCCGGTCACCGACGTGTTCTTCGACATCGTCGCCCAATCGGGCCTCGACGCCGACTTCCGCACGACGGAGCTGCTCAGCCAGGATGCCGCAATGAACGCCGAGATCGCCCGCCACAAGCGCTGCATACCGGGCACCTCGGACGGCGGCGCCCACGTCAAGTTCTTCTCCGGGGGGCACTACTCGACCGAGATGGTCTCGTGGCTGGTGCGGGAGCAGGGGGCCCTGTCGCTTGAGGACGCCCATTTCCGGATGAGCCAACTCCCCGCCCGGATCCTCGGGCTCGACCGGCGCGGGACCCTGGTCGAGGGCAACGCCGCCGACCTCTACGTCTACGACTACGACTCGATCGGGTACGAGCGCGACAACTACGCCATTCGCAACGACCTGCCGAACGGCGACTGGCGGCGCATCGTGCCGGCGCAGGGCATCGACTGGGTCATCGTCAACGGCGAGCCGATCTTCCACAACAGCGAGGCCTGCGGCAACGCGATGCCCGGGCGGCTCGTCTCGAACCAGGGCCCTGAGATCGACGCGTTCCTGCGCAAGGCGGCCTGACGGCGAGCGACTCGACGAGGTCCGAGAGGGTGCCCGAGTAAACCCGGCGTCCGGACTCGGCGGCGGATTTGACATCACCCCGACCGTTCGGACCAAGCCCAATGTCCTGAATTCGAACAGGGACATTTCACAATTGGAGAAAAGGGGGTCATTTCTGCCTTCTCTGCACTCCCTCGGGCCAATCGCAACATATCCAGTGTAATTTCTACGTGTTGTTTATTTCAACGCTTTTGTGTGGCATTCCTGCGTACCATCCAGTACAATTCGTCTCCATTTTCGAGGAGTCAGGCGCATGCCCCACTATGACCTAGTGCTCAAGTCAGGCACCATCGTCGACGGCACCCAGTTCCCCCGGTACGTCGCCGACATCGGCATCTCGAACGGCCGCATCGAGAAGATCGGGCCCCTCGGCGACCACACCGCCACCCGCGAGATCGACGCGGAAGGGCGAATCGTCGCGCCGGGCGTGATCGACCCCCACACCCACTACGACGCCCCGATCCACTGGGACCCCCACTGCACGAGCTCCAGCTGGCACGGCTGCACCACCGTCGCCGTCGGCAACTGCGGCTTCGGCTTCTCGCCCTGCCTGCCGGACCACCGCGAGCGCTACATGCTGATGATGGAGAACACCGAGCAGGTGCCCTACGCGGCGATGAAGCAGGAGCTGGGCTGGGACTGGAGCACGTTCCCCGAGTGGGTCGAGCACATGAAGCGGCAGCCGCTCGGCATCAACCTCGCCAGCTACATCCCGCTTAACTCGATGCTCATCTATGTGATGGGTATTGACGGCGCCAAGAATCGACAGGCCACCGCCGCAGAACGACAGCAACTTCAGGACATGCTGCACGAAGCGATGGACCACGGCGCCATCGGCTTCTCGCTGACCCAACAGGGTGACGACAACGGCCATGTCGATATTGACGGCACGCCAATGCCGACGGATTCCATGCCGGTCGAGAACGCCTATGTGGTCGCCGACGCCCTTCGGGAACGGGGAGCGGGATGCATCCAGGTCCTCTGCGACAGTCCCGTCGCCGATTATCGCCATGTCGCCGAGGAATTGGCGATTCGAAGTGGTCGGCCGATCATCAGTAACCTTATTGCCCCGTTTGACCCGATGCCTGACTTCCACCCAAGTCGTCTTGAATGGCTGGACCAATGCGAAGCACGCGGTCTGCAAATGTATGGTCAGAGCCTGGTTTGTCGAATTTGGAATGAGTTTCGAGCTCGCGAATGGAATTTATGGGACGGGGTACCGATCTTTCGCGAGTTCAGCATCTGCGACGATGAGGCCAAGCTTGCCAAGGTGAGCGATCCCGAATATCTCGCTCGAATGCGCGAGGGCTACGACCCAGAGGCAATGGTGGCCTCGGGTGGCTCGCTCGAGTCGTTCATCCTCCACAAGAGCCACGGCGCGAGCGGTTATACCCAGTTTGAAGGCAAGCTCGTTGGCGAGATTGCCGCGGAGACGGGGCGGCCGGTTACAGACGTCTTCTTCGACATCGTCGCCCAATCAGGTCTCGACGCCGATTTCCGCACCACCGAGGTTCTCAGCCAGGATCCTGCAATGAACGCCGAGATCGCTCGCCACAAGCGCTGCATACCGGGCACTTCGGATGGCGGCGCCCACGTCAAGTTCTTCTCCGGTGGGCATTACTCGACCGAGATGATCTCGTGGCTGGTGCGGGAGGAAGGGGCCTTGTCGCTGGAGGACGCGCACTTCCGGATGAGCCAGCTCCCCGCCCGGATTCTCGGGCTCGACCGGCGCGGAACCCTGGTCGAGGGCAACGCCGCCGACCTGTACATCTACGACTACGACTCGATCGGGTACGAGCGGGACAACTACGCCATTCGGAACGACCTGCCGAACGGCGACTGGCGGCGCATCGTGCCGGCGCGGGGCATCGACTGGGTCATCGTCAATGGCGAGCCGATCTTCAACAACAGTGAGGCCTGCAGCAACGCGATGCCGGGGCAATTGGTCTCGAATCAGGGAGCCGAGATCGATGCGCTTCTCAGCAAGGCGGCCTGACGGTGGTCGTGTACGTAGGCAACTAACGCATTGCCCAAAGTGAATGTTCTGATTGTTGGCGCAGGCGCAGGTGGGCTGGTCACCGGCTACCACTTCGCGTTGTCTGGCGTCGAAGTCACGTTTTTCGTGCGGCCGAGCCGTATGGAAGAGATGGGCCAGATGCCGAAGCGGCTTTATTGCTACGAAGACCACGAAGTTAAGCTGTTTGCTGACTACGACACCGTTTGCAATATGGATGAGGTGGCTGCGCGGAAGTTTGACTACGTGCTCACCACTCTGGATGGCTCTGCCATGCAGTCTGACGAGGGGGTGGCCTTGCTTCGCGACCTGGGCAATGCCGTTCGAGCAAGCAGTGCGGTGTTCGTGTGCTTGGGTGCCGCAGAAGGCATAGAGGACTTTATTGTCGAGCACACCGGGCTGCCAATCGATCGGTGTCTGTTTGGCAGTTTTTCCCTGCTGAGCCATAACGTCCCGCTGCCAGGTCAGCGCTTCGATGCGAGCATTGACCAGGAAGGGTTGGCGGGTTGCGTGTTTGCGTACACGCATTTGGGCAAAGGCAAAGCCGGGTTGATGCTGACTCGCACGAATCGGGAGCTCGGACAGGAACTCGCCGAATTGTACGGTCGTTCGGGCACATCGACCTGCACGGTCATGCCCAATCTCCGTGTTGCGGACTGCGCGTCATACTTCCTGTCGCCAGCCTTCGTTGCGTTTGTGGTTGAAGGCTGGCCGGAACCCGAAGACATGTTCAAGACTGAGACCTGGCGACTTGCGGAGAAGGCCACGCTGGAAATCGTCGCACTGCCGCAATACGGCTTCCTCGGCAAAGTGGTTTCCGCTCTCGGTGGGCCATTGAACCTACTGGCAAAAATGTGGGAGGGCACTGGCAAGGCCGCGGTGCCGCTGGATTTCCACGCCTTCAACAAGTTTCATCACGGCGGCAAGGTCATGGCCCAAGACATCGGGATATCCCGTGACATCTTGTCTCGAGAGGAGGGGCGGGGGAGGAAGCTACCGATGCTGCGCCGTCTGATCGAACGCTTGGATCAGGTTAACGCGTAACAGAACGAGGCTTGGAGCTGGATATGGAATACGGCATCGCGCTCGCATCCGAGACCGACAGCTGGCGATGGGTCCAGCGGGCGGAGGAACTGGGGTTCAGCTCGGCCTGGTTCTACGACACCCAACTGCTCAACCCTGACGTGTTCATCTGCATGGCCCTTGCAGCGGAAAAGACGGAGCGCATCCGGCTGGGCACGGGTGTGCTGGTGCCGTCCAACCGAATTGAGCCGGTCACGGCCAACGCCCTTGCCACGCTCAACCGGCTGGCACCCGGGCGCATCGACTTGGGTGTCGGCACGGGCTTCACTGCCCGCAGGACCATGGGACTCGGCGCCATACCGCTCGAGAGGATGCGAACCTACGTCGATCGCGTCCGCGCCCTGGTGCGCGGTGAGATTGTCACTTGGGACTTTGAAGGCAAGCAGCGCAAGATCGGGTTTCTGAATCCCGATCTTGGCCTCATCAATGTTGAGGACGAGGTTCCGCTTTGGATTTCCGCGTTCGGTCCGAAAGGACGTCGAATGATTGCCGAACTGGGTGCGGGCTGGCTGAATTT